>CAZCZI010000218.1:0-1505 GCA_964503045.1 uncultured Candidatus Obscuribacterales bacterium | reverse complement strand
TGAGAGTCCGTAGGGAAATCGTGAGGACCGTTTCTTGTTGCGATGTAATACCGTGGAACATCTGGAACCAGCATTTGGAACCAGCATAGTCGTTTTAAAGCGACAATGCATCATTGAGCCAACTATTTAGTGGGTTTCGAAGCTACGTTCGGCGCCAAGACCAGCATTGGATTGGCGCTCGTCGTGTCATCGACTGCGACTTTCGCTTCAATCAAGATGGTTCGTGTGCCCTGTGGTATCGTCCCTGATACCGACTTCTCTTTCAGTTTGCCGCTGTCGGCGCCGGGTTCGTCTGCAAGAATGGCGGCTACTCCGATGGCAGCGTCGTTATCTGCAAGAAAGATGGCTTTCAGTGAATCGTCCTTGTTTGCGCCAACGCAACCTGAAAAGATGTACTTCAAGCCGCTTCCTTTGTCGATGGAATCGGCGAGTATCGATAGATCGATTCGTTGAGTGAATACTCCCGTCTGCTTCTTGGTCCATGCTGAGGTTATGTTCTTGCTGCCTTGTTCGGTGACGACAACCACATCCTTGATGAGATTCTCGCCGAAACTAATACCGGGCGGTGTGGCTTCAGAGGACTGTGCGATTGCCGAAAGCAAGACTGTTATCGCGATAACTGCTCTAATGCCGCGGGACGACCACGTGGAAATTGGTGAGCGCGAGTTCATGATTTATCCTCTCGTTTTCACGAACTCGCATTGTACCCGATCCATTAATCATTCGGCTTGGCGGCTGCTTGAGGAAAGCTCGGCGGCGCATGATCACGCTGTCATCGTCTGCGGAGATTGAAACGTTGATAGTTCTCGAAGTGAAACAATGCGTTGCCACCTTGGTCTTTGCCCCAATTTACCGAGAAACGATCTTGCTGTTCCAACTCCATTCTTATGTCTTCTATGTTGCCGACTATCAGGTAGCGGCCGATGTCTCCATCTTTGTCGACCGCCATTACGTCAATTTTGCCTTCACCGGCAGGTTCGTAAACGACGACTCCACCATTGCTTTGAACGATGATGAGGTTGGTGTTAAGCACGTTTTCTCCGGATCGTGAAGGGTTTTTGTGCACCGTGAGAAGCGTGTCGGTCTCAGAGTTGGTTTCGATCAGTGTCTCGGTTGTGACGTCACCGTTTGGCGCAGTGTCGCGGGTTTGTGGGTGACCATTGAACAGTAATTTTTCGACACGGGTGCCATCTGCGCGGTACGAGACTCCGAGTTTGTCAGAAGCGGACGGCGTTGGTGAGAAGTCCAATGATGGTCTTTCGATGGCCGCGGTGGTTTCATCGATAAACAAGTCGGGAAGTATTTCTAAATTCAAATTTGTTCCTTTTCCTCGTTCGAGATCGTTGAGCTGTTGCAGCGCTCTCAGGGTTGTTGGGAGCGGGATGTCGTATGGTACGACGGTTGAATCAGCTCTCTCTTGAACTCCGAGTTCTGTCCATGGGGGCATGTTCGAAATCTCCTTGTTGGGGCATGCAAGGAGTCTAGGCAGAAGAAGTGTCGAAGTC
>CAZCZI010000217.1:0-1519 GCA_964503045.1 uncultured Candidatus Obscuribacterales bacterium | reverse complement strand
CCCCACATCCCCAACCCTGCAACCCCCCGCCTAGTTCGAGGTATTTGAGCATGGGATTCGGACATCATCGCGATCATATTAGAGAAGAAGCACGCGAAATAGCCGGCGAATTAGATCGCGGGCATGCAAATCGAGCAGCAGAGCACCTTCGAAGGGAGCTTTCATCGCACGGCTTTCATGAACAGAAGCGCCTGGTTGAGCTAATCGACCAATACGACAGAAAAGGACTTGGAGCAGACCTCCAGGTTCATTGTATCGACCGCAGAAACGGCGTTTGGGACGACATTCGAATTGTCCAACCCCGACCCGTCTATGTGCCACCCCCTTGTCCACCGGGCAGATATCCACACCCATGCCCACCACCAAGAGATGTCCATCAGCCTTTGCCGCCCAGAATCGACATCATTATCGATCTCAATTTGTTCAAGCGACGCTAACGGTGCTATCATGCACTCGCTGCCTAAGGGTGGCAGTGTCTGAGCCGGTGAAATGCGTCTCAAAAACATAGGAATCGGATTCACGTCCATTTGTCCGCTGTTGTCGTCTTTGTCGACTTCAGGTTTGCTGGCCCTGTCGACCATGAGCCTATTTACTCTTTCGACTGCCGGTCTCGCATCCGCTCAAGACGCAAAAACAGTGGCAGCGGTAGCAGCAAACAGTCCTGAAACAAGCGTTCGCGGCATCAATCGCGATGGTTGGAATGAAGTGTACTTTGGAACCTACGTCAATCAAAACGGGCGATTAGTTTCAAACGCCACTACAACTGGTGCAGCACCGGAAGAGTCCAGTCCTTTGCCCATAGAATCAGACAGAGCTGGATTGCTGCAAGAGTTCGGATGCTTAGAGTTTGCGCGCAAGACGCTAGCACGCGGACAACGCAGAATCCTAGTAGACATGTTTGAGTTTCCGAATCCAAGCGGAGCTTGGGCAGCGTACAACTACCTCCGCCGCGGTGCCTCCACTGTCATCACCCGCGGTGACGGATCATCAGAAGACGAACAAAGTATTTCATTTTGGCAAGACCGCAAATTTCTTCAAATAAGCGGTACCGAAGATGACGACGAAACAAAAGACGTCGTTCACTCCATCGCCGATCAACTGGGCAAGGGCATGAAGTCTCATGCCGCACCTCCAGCGGTTTTGTCATTGCTACCAGTCATCGATCGAGTCAAAGGCACCGAGAAGTTAGTCATGGGTCCACTATCGGGAAGAAGATTCTTTCCTGCACCATACACCAATTCGCTTTCTCTCGAACGAGCGCACGCCGCTGCGGTTGCAGACTATCAATTCTCGCAACCACCTGAACGAATGAAGTTGTTACTGATCGAGTTCGGCGATCAGGCTCTAGCTGAAGCCGCCTATCATAACTACGTGAGCAAGTTGAACGAAACACATCAACTCCAACGAGTTGATAGTGATGAACCAGTCAGCGTGTACAAGTCAGCGAAAACATTCGTACTTGCTCAAGCCAAAGGCTCACGACTGATCGTCGTCTCCGGAGCAAGAAAGAAATACTCAC
>CAZCZI010000216.1:0-1524 GCA_964503045.1 uncultured Candidatus Obscuribacterales bacterium | reverse complement strand
ATCTCTCGGTGCTCAATTGAGCAGCTCGATGCGTTCGCATTGAAGGCTCTTGAGACTCAGTCTCTGGAAGAACTCGAGGAATGGCTCGAAAGTGAACTCAAAAGGTGAGACAACTAATGTAGCGCACCGCGCTTGGAGGATGCAACTTGCCTTGCCCTTGCGCCACAAGCGATCTGTTGGATCGTCGATTCTTGCAAGGCCGAAGATAGCAGTTCTACAAATCTCTTGCCGCCATAACCATTCAAGTGCACAGTATCTTTGAAATGTGCTTTGGAGAACAGTTCGGGTCTGTTGAAATCAATAAACTCGGAGCCATTCGCTAATGCGATTTTCTTTACGTCTTTGAGATATCCATCGTAAAAGGTCGGCACCATCAATTCCATGTTGTCTCTCGTAATCGGCATGTTGACGATGGTCACGCCCACACCGCGCGAGCGGAGAAGTTGCAGCATATCTTTAAAGTAGCTGAGCTGAGTGTTGTAGATTTTTGGACGAAACGGTTGGTAACTGCAGATATATTGCGCGCGATTGTCGTAGTACATTTTTGTGCCATTTTCCGGTTGAATGGCTTTCTGTCCTAGAGTGAATTCTTCTGGTTGTGCCGCTTTGTCTTTGTTGCTGAGGATTTGGAAGCTGCGGTCTTCGGCTAACTGAAAGTTAGACGTAATCGAGCTTCGCAGTGCGTTATTGGTCGCGTAGCCGAATTCGAGTCTGTTTGCATATATCGCGGATGCTGATGAAAGAGCGGACTGAATCAGCGCGACGAAGTAATCGCCAGTATTTGCATATGCTCGACGTTCTGTTGTAATCGGCGGAGATATTCTTGATACGAGTCTGAAAGTTTCCGTAGCCGACGGGCTCGGCAGTGAATTGTCCATGAAGTCGCGTGGTGCGATTCCATAAATGATTCTGGTTGGTTGTTTTTCGCCCACAATCAATGACGAAATCAAAGCGGCATCAGAGGCGAATTGACCGGGCGTTGCGAGCGCTAAAGTTTTGATAGACGTGCGGTTGGATGCGCGTATGCAATCTTCAAGGTGAATTGAAGTGTGGTGATCCAATGGATCAATTGCATGTCCAAGATAAGTAGCTTCGCCGTCACACACAACCTGCTGCATCAGTGAAGAACCAAGCAAAACCACATCCGCCTGGGGACCCGCATAGAAATCTTTGATAGCCCACCAAGTCGCGCTGTGATTGGAAGCCTCAAATTTCTGTTGGACGGAAGGAGTCCAACAGAATCGAATCACGCAGTCGAAAACCGCAACTATCACTAAGGCCAGAAAAAACGGTCTTCTCATGACAAGGATGTGTGGATTGTAAGATGAGCACCTTGTTAACTATATAACGGCGCGGCCGAGCGGCCGATGAGCAATTTTTAAAACGAACGCATGAGGCCGGTCGGTTGGATTGGCGCAGTTGGCACTTCCGCGATCTAAACAATATTCAAGGTCTAGGCTGCCTTGCCAAGTTAAGATGTGGCGTCTTTCAAATCGCCTGCACCTGCATGAATTTCACAGAATC
>CAZCZI010000215.1:0-1543 GCA_964503045.1 uncultured Candidatus Obscuribacterales bacterium | reverse complement strand
CTAGACCTCGAATTTTGTGATCTGTTCCGCAAACCAGCAATGTCCGCAAATCACGAAATGTGAGTGGAGCGAGCGTCTAGCACTTCACCAGTGTGCGCATCAATCGTCATGTTCACCTCATGAAAGAGAAACTCATATACAAGTCTTGGCGAAATCGACTGGTGTCTTATGTCAAACGCATAAATCTGCAATGTGTGTGGCTTTTCTTTCTTCAGCCTTTCCGCTACCGGCTTAAGCGTTGCTGCAGTTTGATTGTGAGGCAATACTTGGCCTTCAAAGTCGGTTCCCCATCCCTTCTGTGACAAATAGTGCGTGGCGGCTTTGTCGACCACTTTGTCCCAAGATAACTTCGGCTTCGCATCCAGTTTCGCAAGCGCTGAATTCTCGACCCACTCGTTGTTTATCATTGCCATCTGATATTCAGTCTGGCCTTTCTTGCGCACTACAAACAAGACTCCGCCTGGCTTTACCGGAATGCCTTTGTAGTTTTGCTTAAACGAGATTTTGATTGCTTGTATTTTGGCTGCCTTGTTGTCCGAATCATCAATCTTTGGATTGACGAGGTCTTTGGGGGTCAGTCCTAAAAAGACATGATACTTCTCCACCCACTGCTTGCAAAACGCCAACGGATCTGTCGAAGTCAACCACGGGGCTTCCATTCCATAGTTGTTAATGCCAATCCTCGGCACTCCACCCTTGGTTTCTTGGAGTTCAAAACCTTGCCGCTTTAATTCCTTAGCAAGAGCATCAGTGGTCGAATCCGCCGCCGAAGTTGTTAGCTGAAAACATAGTCCCCAAAAGAGACTAATCGACGTGCATAGCAACAGTTTTGCCAGGTGGGCGCCTTTGAACATTGTGAAATCCTACAGAGCTAATCTACCGGATTATCTCGCACCCACAGATTTAATGCTCGTGATTTTGTCGATTCTGAATGTTCGTTCTGCATCAACTTTATTGCAATGGGCGCTCATGTAATAGTTGCCTCTGCTTTGAATCAGAGCAATCGGCTTGACGGTGCGCACGAACGAACGAGCACCGTTGTAGACCATTCGCAGATGCTCTTGCGACTCCATCGCTTTGCGAATCACATCCAAGAATGCCACTTGGTTGGCTGGAAGATCGGCATCATTATTGGCGAAGAAGCGATTGAAATCGAGCACGCAATTGTACCCGCCGAGATCTTCCCATGTTGCGATGGCGCTGTTTTGTTGCAGCACTTTGATCAACAAATCTTTGACGTGAACACTATCTGCGAGTGCTCTGTGATAGCCGCCTGCTTCCAATCCCAAGTGTTCCACCAATGTTTTTAATTGATGGTTTTGACAATCATCAATCAAATATCGCGACAGCTGCAGCGTATCGACAACTAGATTTTTCGGTGCCGGTCTTCCGAGCTTTGCGAGGGCAACCGAGAGAAACTCCATGTCGAACGGCGCGTTGTGGGCGACCATGACCACGTTTGAGCTGCCAATCCAATCCATAAATGCCGGAACCACTTCGTCTGCAGTCGGTTGGTCGGCAACCATTGAATTGGTGATGCCAT
>CAZCZI010000214.1:0-1795 GCA_964503045.1 uncultured Candidatus Obscuribacterales bacterium | reverse complement strand
TTGTTTATCCACCGGTTATCACCGCCGAAAAAGCGCGCAAGACAGCTGAATTTTTCAAAATGCTGGCTTCGACTATGGGCCGCCCGACGGCGATTGAGTACAACGAGCTTTCAAAGCGCGCAATTATTACGGTAGTTGTTCTATCAGCTCTGTGCTTGCCGCCAATCCTCCTTTTCCGGCTGAGCAGCTTAGCGCCCATAGGAACAGGTATCAAACCGCTGCAGATCGGAAGAACCTATGCTGTCGACGCGGCAACTACATTAATGCGCAACCTCAATCTGAGCCTCGATGGATGCGTAGTAACGCCCCGGCTCTTGGCGCTCGATGAGAACGACAAAGACATACTCCGGACTGCCAAGTTTGTCCAGTCGCAGGTCGAGAACCACGCTCGAACCAAAGCGTTACTTGAGAAGCTGTATTACCCTAAGTGGCAAGTAACCTTTCAGAAAGCGGCATCACCTGTGTCGTACACCGCGAAGTTCGACCAAGCAGGCAACTTCAAGGCACCCGCCTTCGTTACGGCGGAAGACACTCCTGGAGCAAATCTGACCGAGGCAGACGCCCGCGAGGTGGCAGAGAAGTTTTTCGCTAAACATCAATCGGAGTGGCTACCAATAGAATTTCTTGATTCGGAAACTTCCAAAAGAGCAAATAGAACAGATTACACTTTCAACTTCACTGTTCCACAGGGAAAGGCTGGCAAGGCGGACCTGGTCGCCACCATCACAGTCCAGGGAGACTTGGTAACACGCCTGGACATGGGTTACCGCATCTCCGATACATGGCTCGAGAAGCATAGGAACACGCTCGCAAACACAGCACAATCAGCACTTTCAGCCGTGTTTGACAATTATCTATTGATTGGGCTTTCTGTTTTGCTCTTCTTCTTTCTGTGGCGAGAAGGCCAAGTTCGCTGGAAACTGGCATTCGCATGCGCTGCGGCGCTAACCCTTCTAGAGATCGCGAAGTGCTGCAATACTTTGCCAAGGTTTTACTTAGCATATGATGGCAGCAGTCCATTACCTACATTCGTGACAACAAGGCTTTTAGGCTGGGCAGTATCAGCCTTGAAAGTCGGGGTCGGAGCAACCTGCTGTTGTGCATTGGCCTTCGCCGTGATCAATAAGTACTTCAAACGCAGTTATTTAGAAAGTGCATTCGCTCTGGCATTCGGCGTACGCGATGCTTGTGAGCGATCGATTCAGCGAAGATTTTGGATTGACGCAATTTTGATAGCGACTTGCGTTGTTCTTGCCGGCCAAGTGTCTACGTCCTTCGGTCAACTCTTTCAATCCGCTGCGATGGAAAATATCGAGAGCTACGTTTGCTCCGCTGATACCGCTTCGGCAGGCTTCCGCATATTTGCGCTGTCCCTGATGACTGCGCTCACTTATCTCTATCTGTCTGTTATCCTCCCTGCGCTGACTCACAAGTTTTTGCGCGGCAAAGGCTGGCTTGCTTGTATTGTCATTTTTCTGAGTGCCTGCTGCTATACCCTTCAGTTTTGTAGCGATAGCGGGGCAGATCTTCTGTTCTCATTTTTCACAATGCTCGGGTTCTTCGTCTTTACATTCAGTCTCTTCTATATTGGGCGGCGAAACTTCCTTGCCTCCGCCCTTATTTTGTGGTGGAGCATGTTGCTCCCACCAGTTGTGGTGATAGCCCGGCTCGCGTTTCCCTTACTGATTTTTGATTGGTGCATTTTGTTAGGGTTGTGCCTTTTGCCATTCTTGTGGCTCATATATTTGCAAATCGCTCCATCGCCGGAGGTCCTGGCATTGCAGGAAGCCACATC
>CAZCZI010000213.1:0-1976 GCA_964503045.1 uncultured Candidatus Obscuribacterales bacterium | reverse complement strand
GATTAGAGCGATTGTTGACATTGGTAACTCCTATGCACATAGTTGTAGAAACCAGCTATAAAATAACATAAAATTATTAAAAAGCAATGCTTCTATTTATCGTAATTGACAAAAGATGACGCGAGTTACAAAGCACTGGTGAACTACCAAGTGACCAGCAGCCCCACCTGGGCGCATCCGGTGATTTTGGAAAAAAATATTCTCGTGAAGGATGAGACGGCGTTGACGTTGTGGCGTGTGGAGTGATAACCATTGCTCGTTCTCGTTATGCGCGGGTCTGTGATTCATGGCCGTCCTTTGTCCCGATCTGAGGATATCTAATGAAACGGCAAAGCCTGTTGACGTTGTCGAAGCTCTCCCGGGCCTCCTCCGGTTTTGGTTCGTATGCATCGTGGACAACACGGTTGCGCAGGTGGCGGTGTTTTCCGAACCATTCGTCCCAAGGAAAGTCCGAACCCGGTGGCACTTCCAGATTCGGGAGGAGAATGTCTCGCATGATCGCGACAGTGTTCTTCTTTTCCAGCTTGGCGTTCACATCCGCAGCCGACAGGCCGTTGTGTAACAGCCACATCTGAGCTTTCTGCTCCACGAGCACGTCGAGAGCAGCATTCATATCGATCACAGCCAACCTGGTCTGTCCCGCTTGGAGGTACATTTCTGAATTAAGTAGGAGTAACTGGCTAAGAGCCGGGGTGTGACCAGCTTTTAGGTGTTCGCGAAGTTCAGTCACAGCCGGGTCGCCGAGTGGCGGCGGCGAACTCAAGAGGATCGGTTCCTTTTCGTCAAAGTAAACGCCAGAAGCAAGTGTTCCACCACCGTCTGCTCGTTTCACGATGGACTGAACTAATAGACCACGTCCAGCACGAACCTCATGGAACTCTCTGAGGCTGAACGGTCGAACATCAGTGTCCCTGGCTATGAAGCGATAAACATCAAGGAAATGGTTCAAACACGTGCGTGCGATCGCCAGCACTTTCTTGGTATCGTCTTTTGCGACTGCCGGTCCTCGAATCTGCTTAAAGAACCCAATGGTGGCCTCTGTGTAATGAAGCATCGCACCGGGAACCCGAGCGCCTGCTGCCGCAGTGAGTTGACCTGACATTGGCCGGAAAAGGACCGCAGCTTCGTCGGAAGCGGTCTCGCCAACACTGGTCATGTAGGCCTTTGTGGCGAGCAAGTACCGATTGCGCCCGTGTTGGGCTTCGAAGGTCGAATCAGGCAATTTAAGGAGCCACGGGAGAGCTAATGAGACTTGGAACTGAGCGTCGGTTCTCTGCGGTTCATCCATGAATCTATTTCTCGATCTTAGCACGCCTCGCATAAAAGAATTATTAGGCGACAGAAGTGGTTAAACGCAACAGCGAAATACCTTATCGTGTCCCATATACACTCATATCTCCTAACCCCCCAAAAAAATGCGCAAACACCCATAGACATACTCTTTTCGTTTGGTTTTACTCAAGCTTTGAGCCCCGTGTCTCTGGAATCTGGGCGTTCAGTTACAACGCTTTTGTAAAATTCAAGCTGCATAAATTCCTGTCTGTTTTTACCACTGTTCGACAAAGACAGCACCCCTCAATTGTGCTTAATATGATAAAACGCCGGCTTTTGTCAAGAGAAATTTTTAACAAAGATTTTTAAGGTAAGATCGCGGAAGAAAACTATTGGACTTCCACGCCATACCTTAGAATTTCTTCTTGTGCAAAAGGCGAGGCGTCAAAATCTTCGCGGGTAAATGGATGCGTGTCAAAATGTTTGTTGGCGCGCAGTTTGATCTTGCGAATACGGCAGTTGTCATGAAAGCGGCAGCCGGAGAAATCCGGCGACACCAAAGCCACGTCGATGTCACTCCATTCCGTGGCCGAGCCGCGCACTTGCGAGCCAAAAAGAATGGCGCGTTCTATTTTGATATTTTCTTTGTCAAGCTCGGCAATTAATTGCCTAATGTCACGGATGATGGTTTCGGAAATTGTTGT
>CAZCZI010000212.1:0-1988 GCA_964503045.1 uncultured Candidatus Obscuribacterales bacterium | reverse complement strand
GAAGGAAGAATACCGTTATGACTCAACCTTTGACACAAACTTATTGACAGATCCGTTGAAATCTAGCTTTCTTGAAATCTCTGCGATAGAGAGTCCCTGCTCGTGTAGACATATTATTTTTGGAGTCAACCGCTCCGTCAAAGTCAGTTCGCCACGTTTTCTCTTTTCCTCTTTTAGACGCTCGCGAGCCAACCTGAGAATTTGTTTTCGATTCTCTTGCCAGCATTCCGGGCAGCCGCTTTTATTACACGTTCGATTTCTAACAGTAGCTGGCCAAACATGACTTGGATCCACCAAACATTGCCACCACAATTTCTGTTTGCTATGAGCGCCAACCTCGTTCAGACTCAACGATCCGTTTTTTGTAGGATGAACTTCGCTGGCAATTTCAGGAAAGAGCGCAGGAAGACTGTTTGTCTTCGATACAATTCGCCCACTGCAATGCGGACAAGAAATCTTCTTTCGTACAAAATCCCTGCACCATATGTGATCAGGTCCTTTCGGGCACTTCCAACAAACAAGAGCAGTTACTGGCAGGTGGTGCGGATCGAGTCCTCGATTTCTTTTTCGATCAAACATCATAAGAGCTTCGGGATAGTCCGCGAGGTCAATCCCATCATCATAACAGTGTGGGCATCCGCTGTTTAAGCCGGTTCTTGCCTTGATCTCAGCTTTCCATTCATGCGATTTGTTTTGACTGCATCTCCACCAAACATGCTTCTTCGAGTGGGACAATATTTCGTTGGGATTGAGCTTACCGTTCTTAGTTGGATGCCACTCTCGCGCAATTTCAGGGAAGTTAGTCGCAAGCGAGCGTTCTGTTACATCTAATCCAACAAGCTTGGTGCCAAAACACTGAGGACAGTTGCGTCCTTTGCAGCAGCGCGTAAGCACCTGAGTTCTCCATATGTGCTCCGAGTTTCTGGAACATTGCCACCAAGCATTTACTTTTGAGCCATACGAAAAATCCTCTGGTCCGAACCCGCAATTATTCTGGTAGTACCATTCCGCTGCCACATCCGGATACGCCTCTGTTATTGAGGCGCTCCCACGCCTGTTATGGCGATATGGGTCTGTCACATCTTCGATCGGGCAGCCACCAATCTTTTCACCTCGGCTATTCAAGTTGTCGGTTTGTCTTGTTCTAGTCATAAACGTCAATGCGCGCACGAATGGATTGCCAACATTCTAGCGCGGCTCACATTCGAGCCAAATCGTCGGCTTTGATTGAGCGTTACTGAATTACAAAGTATTCGCCATATTGCTTACAATTCATATCGTTCGAGACTTTTAGCCAGTTCAGTAAGCAGCGCGATTTTTTACCAAGGCTTCGCTAGTATGGGTCTCGTGGGCGAAATTGAAATCGCAAAAAACATTGAGACGATTCGACCAATTTCTTTGACACGACATCTTGATAATCAGAGGCTAAAAGTAGCATAGCAACTCAATCTTCGAGGACTTCGAAGAAGTGGTATCGCAACATGCATGTTTACTCGCCGTCAAAAGTAAAGGAATGGAGCAGGTTATGCCGAGAAATCCCAGAGGAAAAGGGCGTGCAAAACAGACGCCGCTCATCACGACAAGATTGAATCAGTTGGACAACGATCGTTTCGAGCAACTGTGTGTCACCAACGGAAAGACTCGAACACAAGTGGCTCGCGAAGCCCTTCTTGCATATATCGATGGAAACACAAAAGTCGAAGAGAGTGCAATCAAAGACGCTTTAGCTGAAAGATTGAAAAAGATGGAGGATCGCATGGCCGCGCTTCTAGCGCGAGTTTCCATGGACGTAGGAATCGTCAATCAAGTCTTGTGGGTTCGAACAGACCCAAGCCAAAGGGACTCTGTTTGGAGCGCAGCTACAAAGTATGCATCAAAGAGATTGCACACGAAGCTTGCGGGCGGTGACATGGAAATCAAAGAGTTGATTAAAGGCGGCTTGCAGCCCGAAGAAGCTGCAAATCAATAGAGGTCTCAATGAGGTCTGT
>CAZCZI010000211.1:0-2026 GCA_964503045.1 uncultured Candidatus Obscuribacterales bacterium | reverse complement strand
GTCCACCCAAGATACTTCGTTCCCTACGGTCACTCAGTATGACATATTTACCTAGTAGTCCACCAAGTAAAAATTGCTGGATAGCAATGGCATAAGGCATTCTATCGGAAAAACAATTTCAAGGAGAATGCAATGCCCGCCAAGATATATATCGTCCGGTTAAGTGAAGAGGAACGCGAGAGCCTGCAACGGATAACCAAAACAGGAAAACATGCAGCCCGCAAAGTGATGCATGCGCAGATTTTGTTACAAGTCGACACCAACCAGTCAGGTGGCGGCAAGCGCGATGCCGAGGTAGCGCAAGCGCTCAACATCAGTGTTAGCACAGTGGAACGTGTACGACAAAGCTTTGTTGAGCAAGGCATCGAAGCGGCACTGAACCACAAGCGCCCCACGAATCGCCCACCGCGCGTGATGAATGGTGCGGTCGAAGCGAAATTATGCCAAATTGCCTGTAGTCCGGCACCGGATGGGCGAGAACGTTGGACGATGCAACTGCTGGCAGATAAGCTGATCGATCTGGAGATCGTCGAAACGGTTTCCGATGAAACAGTGCGCACCACACTTAAAAAAACGAACTTAAGCCTTGGTTGAAAAAGCAATGGTGTATTCCGCCGCAACAGAATGCCGACTTTGTCTGTGCCATGGAAGATGTGTTGGAAGTCTACCAGCGACCCTATGATCCAAAACGACCGCAAGTCTGTTTTGATGAAGGAACAAAACAACTTGTCCGAGAAACACGGCTGCCACTGCCCGCACAACCTGGTTCAGTACTCAAGTACGACTTCGAGTATGAACGCAACGGCACCAGCAATCTCTTCATGTTCTTTGAACCCTTGACCGCTTGGCGTCATGTCGATGTAACAGAGCGACGCACCCAGGTCGATTGGGCACATGCCATACGCGATTTGGTGGATATTCAGTTCCCTGAGGCAGAAATGATTGTTCTGGTCATGGACAATCTCAACACCCATAAGCTGGCTTCACTTTATGAAGCCTTTCCGCCACACGAAGCGCGCCGTGTCTTGGAAAAGCTCGAAATCCATTTCACCCCCAAACATGGCAGTTGGCTCAATATGGCTGAAATTGAACTCAGCGTTCTTTCTCGTCAGTGTCTGAACCGTCGCATTCCCGATCAGCTTACTTTGCAACAACAAGTGAACGCCTGGGAAACCGATCGAAACAATTCTACCGCTACTGTCAACTGGCGTTTTACTACCGCCGATGCGCGCATCAAACTCAAACGCCTCTATCCGTCTATTTAAGCTTGGTGGACTACTAGAGCGCGAGTCACTTTCTGAAAGCAAACGGGGTGAGGTGTTACAGCGCATTTTGGTCGACTTGTCCAAGCGTTTTCCCATCAAGGATGCCGCATACTACAGCGAATTATTGAGACTCTATTACTTTGAAGAAATCCCGCCTGGCGAAGTGCAAGAGCGCTTAAATATTCGGCGCACCAAACTTAGCCAGGATCGACGAATGGCATTGTCGCTGTTGGCGAATGAGTTGATTCGCTTTATGTACCCTGCGCTACGCCTTGAAGAACCACCCATACAAACAACGTTATTGGAAAGAGAAAGCAGTCAAAAGGCGGTTTATGACCTTTTGCGAGCGCGTAACATGGTCGCTGTCATTGGTGCTAGCGGCATTGGCAAGACTCTCTTCGCTGCAACGGTGAGCCGATCCTTTATCAAAGCAGGAGGCAATGCGTTTTGGTACACCATTCGCCCCGATCTCAACGATCAGGTTGAGAGTTTCATCTTTGCCCTTGGCTTTTTTGCTCATCAGCAAGGCTTCTCCATCCTCTGGCAGGAATTGATCGCCACACAGGGCAAGGCTGCCAGCGAGCCAAAGCGAGAGAAATTGTTACAGATGTTACGTCATCTCTTCAGTCAGATGCGCCCCGCCCCCTTGCTTTGTATCGACGAGGTCGAGCAACTTCAATCCAACCCGGATCAGGCTAGCCTGATCCGTTTGATCGAAAGCTTGCGTGGACATGTACCCATGCTCCTGGTTGGGCAACATT
>CAZCZI010000210.1:0-2065 GCA_964503045.1 uncultured Candidatus Obscuribacterales bacterium | reverse complement strand
ATCTTGATGTCGGTCTTGCGGCAATTTCATACGCGCTCGATTTGCCTCCGGGATCGGGCTCCATCATCTTTGCTGTAAGCCGCACGGCAGGCTGGATTGCGCATGCTATAGAACAGCGTGAGTTTGGTGGTGTGATTCGCCCGCGCGCCAAGTACATCGGCAAAGGTTGATGCATGGCACGCTGCAACACGTTTTTTGTGCACTAGCGATCGCCTGTCCACTTGCCGCTCTTAACAGCTGCTGAGCCATCAGTTAGTTCCCACGTCCCGTCAAAGTGAGTGCCCTCCTGGTTAAACTTCAGAGTTGTCCAACCCGCTGCATACTTCCTTCTTGGCTTGGTCGGAGCATTTTCAGTCCAGCGCCCTTCGAACACTCCGCCGGTGATCTCACCATCGAGAGTTCCCTTTGCAGTGACGGTGCCTATCGAATATGAATATCTTCCTTGAGCTTTCGCAGGCTTTTCATTTGGATTGTTTGCATCTGGAGTGACTGCAATAAACGCTGTTCCCCAAGTCGTTTTCCAGGTGCCGGCATAACGCTTTGTCCAGGGCTCCTCCATGGCTAGCTTCGAGATGTAATCGTCGAACTTCATTTTTCCGACGTAAAGTCCCAGATCGGCAGCAAGCGTTCCCATAGCGCCAGTAGCACCAAATCCGGGCAATGGCCCGGAGCCACCAATAATCGAACCGCCCGCGGTGGCAATGTTTCCCATCTCGTACATATCAGATTGCGACTTTTGAAGTTTATCGATGTCCTCGGCAGTCGCCGTATTGTTGTCCAGTCGGTCCGTTGCACCCGCTGTCGGTTCTCTGGCGGCTATCATTGATAGCAGTGTGGCACCACCGATAAGTGCCGTGAGGAATGCCGTCATGCCGAATGTCAGAAGTAGTTGTCCTCTTCTATCTCTCATAAGATTCTTCCTGCTGAATTAGATGGGTTGTTGTTGTTTCTTGGGAACGATCGCATAACCAGCGAGCACGCCTTGCAGCTTCCCATCGAAAAACGTAAATGACTTAATTCCGGTCGCCGGCGTTAGATAACGCAAGACCTCGAAGCGATGATTCTTTCCGAGGCTAAACTCTTCGCTCGATTCAGGTTTGCCAAACTTGGCTTTGATCTGATCGGGCACCATAGATGGATCAAAGTCGCTCGGTTTCAGTTTGGTACCGGGTAGCAACTTGCTCATTTCCTTCTTGTTCAATGGTTTCTGTGAGGCTAGTTTCCCATTCTGATATACGAACTTACTACTGTCTTTCTGAACGTACATCCAGCTTTCCATAACTATCGGTGGATTCAGGACTTTCCAACCGCGAGTTTTTGGATCGACCCCCTTGCTCTCAAACACAAGCATAAAGAAATCTGGGTATCCAAGCGCTTTGACCTGCGCGAGTTGAGTTGCACTCAATTGTCGCGCCAATGCGGCAGTGTTACTCAAAGCGGTGAAGAGCGTTACGGCGACGATGATTCCGGTGAGTTTCCGATGTTTTCTCATGGCATCTACCTAACCAAAAGTTCAGTCTAAGATGCGGAATTCTAACTCTTTTTTGGTGGACAAAACGGTCACCCTCGAATCCTCATTGATTCCTCACAAACTCTCCGTAAGGTGGAAGTATGCAACCCGCCAGTGTCACTAAAAACTGCGTTTCGACAATCCTCCGGAATTTAGAAGGGAGAAACCATCATGATTAAAGTCGAACTATTCCCAGACAGAACCAAAGTTGGTCGTCTCACATTACTTGCAGATGAGGGTCATACAATATGCGGGCCGTTCCCCGCATTGGGACTAGCTGATGATGCCGCCGCGCGCAGCCATCACAATCCAAATCGCGACTCACTTTTACCATACGGTGATACGCCCCTGGGCAATTACAATTTTTCTATAGTGAAACCACTTACTCCCGAACATGCTTATGGTCCTCACGGTGCAATTGCGATAAAACCGCTTGGCGGTCCCGCACTGATCGCGCAGCGCAATTTCCGCAGCGGTTTGCTGATCCACGGTGGTAATGCTGGAAAGAACTACACCCTGCGCCCCACCCATGGTGCCATCCGACTTTTTGACGCT
>CAZCZI010000209.1:0-2105 GCA_964503045.1 uncultured Candidatus Obscuribacterales bacterium | reverse complement strand
AGGCACCGCCCGTGGTGCTTTCGCCGATTTGGTATCATTTCATTATCCTGCCCCGCCTACGTCGTGGAACCAGGCGCGTAAAACGCTGATCAAACGATAGCCCTCTAACGGGCCAGGATGTCCAGTTTGTAGAATACCGGCAAGCCAGAGTTGAGCAGATATCTAAAAGCTGAAATTTTTGCCTAGTGACAGGTGCCGGCTGCACAATCTTTGTGTAACATAACACACGATGTCAGTATACGAGCGGTGACTTAAAGTGCTTACGAAAGATTTGGATGACAACATGCAACTGGAGGCCGTACAGGCGGGACAGAAGCTGAACCCCTCACGCCGAGCCGCAGTCGAAAAGCAGGCAAAAGACCGTCCGGATGATCTTGTTGCGCACCTGAAGCTGCTAGGTTCCTACTGGCAACGGGAGGTTAATGAGGGTGGCGCCTCCCTGTCTCGATTCAAACTTGTTCTTTGGCTCATCAACAACTATCCCGACTTTGATTGCGCCCTCCAGGATTACGCCGAACTCGACCAATATCCGGATCGCATCTGGTCTGTTGCGTCAAGCGCATGGAAGCAACAGATTGAAGTGCACAAAGATAACGGCAAAATTCTCTCTAACGCTGCGGCGTTTCATTTCAAACGAGACTTCTCTTTTGCAGTATCTTCGCTCGCGCGGGCGGAGGTTGTTGAGCCTCACAATGGAATGTATCCGTACACGCTTTGCACGCAAGCCTTCGCCAAAATGAATCGGGAGCCATCTGACGAACTCCGTCGACAACTCGCTGACATTGTCTTGGCTGAGGGTCAGAAGGCTGCTTTGTGTGGATTTCCTTTTCATCAAGCGGCTTGGACATGTTGCTCTCACATGGCGGAGGCAGCTTTCGTTTTAGGAGATTTCAATCTAGCAAAAGAGTATGCAGGTAAAGCTCCAATCAATGATTTGTATGCCGAACCGGCTGCCCAACCATTCCGCGACTTCATGTTTGCAGTGATTGCGCTGAAGACAGGCGACCCGTCCCCGGCCCTGCTAATGCTTTCGCAGACTGAGTCAAGCATTCTGATGAGCCCTTGTACCTTTGGGCTCGCCTCTGAGCTGATTCAGGCGGGCGAGAGCGTTTGTGTTGCGGAGTTCCTCTCGCACTATCTACATACAGATGTACTTCCGGCTGAAGCTGCCTGCTGGCTTGACGACATAAAGCAGGGGCTTGTCCCTTAACCTGGCTACCGATCTGATCAAAACATGATTGTGCCAGGCTGACTGCAACCTTCGTTCACCCCTCCCCATTGCTGCAGGTAGAATTGCCCACCTGTCACGTACCTAGTTGCTGCTTGAGCGGCGTCATTGATGCACGCATTGTATTTTCCCTTGCAGCAGCTTCTGCATGATGCATCGGTCGGGTACAATGCCCGGTCCCCTTCATCTTGGACGGCGTTTTTGATGTTGGTGCATCCAGCACAGCTATCATTGCACCGGTTCCTGTTATAGCCGCAGCATGCTCTGTCCCCCACCTTACAGTTTTTGTACGGCTTAGGAGCAGGAGGAGTCCCCGGAAGGGGCTGCGGCTTTTGCGGTGCAAGTCCGCTCGGATCGATGGACATTAGAGGGCTATTTTCTACATATCGATAGAGATTTATTCCGCCTAGCTCTTCGATTGTGTCTCGGCTCAACCACCGACCGAGCTTCGCATTGTACGCTCTGGTCACGGTCAGCAGCAGATCGCTCCTTTCGTGTCGATAATATCCATCGAATCCGAAGTCGCTGCTCTCACTTCCAGCAAGTTTTTTTCCGACGCCGAAAGGATCGAAATCGTACGATGCCTGCGTGGTGCCACTGCTATCAGTCATTTCTCGGACTGAGCCTAGGTGGTCCTTTGAATAGAAGAAATTCGTCGATCCGTTTCGTTGCCCCGTGGCAAAGAACAGCTTCGTGACGCTTCCGCCTCCGTCGCGCTCTTCGCACCGATCATCGTCGCACCAGACAAACTGCTTAGTTGAGGTTACGCTGCCGGCTGTCGTTTCGACAATCTTCACCATCTCGCCAGTCGGCGCGTAGACAAATTCCGATTTATTATTCATCCCGGGATAAGTGATCTTTTTAAAAGCCCAGTATC
>CAZCZI010000208.1:0-2190 GCA_964503045.1 uncultured Candidatus Obscuribacterales bacterium | reverse complement strand
GGTCCCGTTGGCGATAATCTAGCACGAAAGCCCGCGCCGCGCCCGCAGTTTAGCTCAGATAACGTGCAAATTAGGTCCTCTAGTGATTGAGACATTGCATCTCTAGATCCTTTAGCTCATCTTGTATCGTCATGAATTCTAAGAAGTGCCTCAGAATAACTGCCTGATATCGTTGCTCGACTGGTGCACCGTCACAAGCCAGTTTCCCGACACCCAATGCTCCCGCGGCAACTGCGTCTATGTTCGCAAAATTCCGCCATTCTCGAACTTCGCGTGGTTTTGTGCAGAAGGATTTGCATCGTGAAATACGCGCAACTAAATCGTTGAACTCTTCAGTTTTTAGTTTTGGTGCACCGGTCACAAATGAATTCACACTTCCACCGCCATTCCATACTATGGACCTCAAGGCATAAGCGTCGGGCTCATTTAGCTCTCGATCTACAAAGCGCTCAAGTTTAAGGTCTTGCAACAGCTCATCTGCTATGTGAAACATTTGTGCCAGTTGCTTGTAGTGAGCTTTGACTTCGCGTTCGTAGTGCGGTTGTAGTTGATACTCTGCAGCCTCAATCATTTGTGCTAGGAGCGAATTATCGTCAACTCCGGCGGTACTCGGCAGTCTTGAAGGAGTGCGATTGATCTGACGGCTGACTGGTTCGCATTTACCGTATCTCGATAGATATCCCAAAGGTGAATGGCACCAACCCTGGAAATCCCTGATAGAGAAGAGCACTGCCGCGCCTTGCTCAAGATAGAGTGCACCAGTTTTTTGCATAACAGAATGAACAAAGTAGAGACCGCTCGGTAGTTTCTTGTATAGCTCGCGATATCGCTTCCTATGTTTTTTGAACGCAGGATTTGCTTGGTAATCGTCATCGAGGTTTTTTACTAACGATTCCCATCGATCCAAACTATTCGTGTCAAAGACACTCAACTCGCCTTTGAATGAGCGCAATCCATCTTTCGCTGCACTTAAAGCGTCTTGTGCAGAAATCACCTTTCCGCTTGCTTCGCAAAAGATTTTTCCCTTTGAGAGTTTGCTTAGAGCTGCTGCCGAAATGTATGCGCAAACCATTTCGTCAATTCTTGAACTGAATACAAATGCAATACTGTTGTCCCACCGACCGGGCATTAACTCTCTTGGATTGTCGAGTTCCAGTCGGTTAACGCAGTAAATCTGGCATCCGCTGTCTTCACCAAACAGTTTGCATTGAATGTAACCGCTTTCGGAGGTGAGTGGATTCATTGGTTCGAACTCTGCAAGAAGTTCTTGAGAAAGTCGCTGCCATTCTTCAGCGCTGGGAAAGTGTTCGGATTTGAGGAAAACTCTTACTGCGATTGACATGGCGAGAGGATTCCAAGCGAGTCCCTACATTCCACCGAGTCGACCGACTACAGTGTTAAAAAATAAAACACCAAACAGAACTACAAAGACGATTTTCAGCGCTTTTAGAGTGAAGAATCCCAACGCTTTCAGGATGTCGTAAAGGCTCATGTAGTTTGTTAATTACGCAGTGACTATATATACTATACACGTGATAAACGCACTCGACGAAGACGATTTCTGGAAATTGATTGAAGCTGCCAGAGTATCGGTGGGCGGACGAAATGACGATTCGCTTGCTGGGGCTTTAGTTGCAAGTTTGAGTTCAGCGCCTGAACAGCAGATATTTGGATTTGCTCTTCGATTTTATGAATTGCATGGTCGAGCCTACACATCACACCTATGGTGCACCGCCTACGTTGCAAATGGTGGATGTTCCGATGATGGATTCGACTATTTCAGAGCATGGTTGATTGGCTGCGGAAGAGAAGTTTATTACGCGGCATTGGCTGATCCGGACTCTTTAGTTGACGCGCTTTCTGAAGCTAAGGCATCTGCATCCGGCGATGCCGAAAATGAATTGCTTCTTGCAGTGGCGTTTGATGCGTATAAGAAGAAAACGAAGAAATCCGACTATTATGAGGTTCTCAACACTCTTCACGTGGGCGACTCTCACGCCTCTTTTCCTTTGGAATTTGATTGGGTTGAGGAAGATTCAGAGACTTGGCGTAAGATCTGCCCTCGAGTCTTTGCGAAGTTTTCGGCATAGACCTTCCTTGTATTTACTCATATGTCACCTTGGAAAATGCAATCTCTAGACCTCGAATTTTGTGATCTGTTCCGCAAACCAGCAATGTCCGCAAATCACG
>CAZCZI010000207.1:0-2244 GCA_964503045.1 uncultured Candidatus Obscuribacterales bacterium | reverse complement strand
GGGGCGTTCATAAAGGCGGATATACGGAGGCAAACGGTCTCGACAGTATCCTGCCGGTTGATGTGTACATTCCTGGTTGCCCGCCTCATCCATGGAGTGTAATTCACGGAATTATGACGGCAAGAGATGCATCCAAGGCTCGAGAGTTGAAAGAAAAGAAGCGAGCTCAGCCAGTCTTCAACGCTTCTTGATTACAGAACGATCACAAACCGTGGGTTATATTGGCTCCTTGATAAACATTCACTAGCTGGTAAAGATCAACAACTGGCAATGAAATTTGGTGAGGGCAAGGCGTAATGGCGTTCGTGCGTGGAATGAAGAAATCTTTGGCTGCAACGGTTGCAACCTTGACAATGTGGCAGACTGTAGGAATTTCGTGTTGGGCGAACGATGCAACAGCGACGGAAGTCGCAACAAACTCAGCGACGGATGCGGTATCAAGCGAAACTACGGCAGCAGCAGCAAACGCAACGGAAACAGCAACCAAGACAGAACCAACAACAGCAACGGATGTAACAACAGCAACGGATGTAACAAGCAGTGCAGCAACTTCAAGCGATCAAGCAAGCGTTCCTACAACCGATCAAGAAAGCATTACTACAAGTGAGAACATCGGCGACTCAACCGAAAATAGGTCGCCGGCCGATCAATCAGACACATCATCCGAAAAAATCGCAAGTGCAGCGCCGCCGAGCCCGGCAAGCGCACCATCTTCGTCATCATCGACCATTGATGCTCTAAATTCCTCCGCAAATGGAGACGGCTCCGGTCGCACCGTCCTTAGTGGCGGTGCCTCGATAACTCCAAACGCGGCAAACGATCGCATCGATGATCTGACCAGAGAAATCTTGTTGAAAATTATTGAGTTGGAACGTTTCAATCTTCACTACACACTCGAAGTAGCGAAACAGGGTAGATGGAAAGGCTGGCGCTATGCCGGTTTGCAAGAAGTGAACGCAACAATGGGTTTAGCCGGGGCAATCATCGGTACCGCAGAAAGAGGCTATCACATACACTCGCCTGGAAGGGTCTACACCGTGGTTCAAGAGAGTGCCAACTATATTCCAATGATTGGTTCAATCATTGGAGCCAGCGCCGCTGCGCTGGAATTCTCAATCAATGGCTACCATGACATGATTGCAAGGCGAAAGGGATTTTCACCGGCAGCTGCGCGCAAGTTTGTCATGGGCGTAAAGATGGACATCAATCGATGCATGGCAGATCGCGATGCCCTCATACAAGTGCAAGCACAAGATCCATCACTCAGTTGCAACGTGCAAGTAGACAATGCTGAAGGAAAGGTTCTGAAAGATCTGCGCGATCAAGCTTTGCAAGAGTTTGAACGCTTCCATATTGGCGCAAGAAAGCTGCTCGCGTTTCAACAAATGCAATACTTTTTTGATTTCTCGAAGTATACACTCAATGCGATCGGCTATGACTTCGCTTACTTGTCTTTGCATAGACACAGGCGACTCTGGAGTGGAAGAGCAGGTGTGATTTGGAACATTACAGGTCCACTCTTCATAACGGGACCGATCATCAGTCGAATGTTCTCGAATTGGGTAGTCGCACCTATCACTAAGCACTCTCTAAAAGACACGATGAAAGAGGCAGAAGAGACAAATGTTGCTACGTTGCAGGCCGACCTCAACATGCTCGATCAGGTATGCAAAGGCATCAAGACGTCAAACGCAACGGAAGACGCAGTCGTACATTCAAGCATGTATGGCTTACACGAAAAAACGTTTGAAAATGAAGTGCAGTCGGCAGAGAAAAAACGAGCCGCCGCACGTCTGACAGCAACACAAAATATCGGCGCCGGCTTTTATGTCGGTGGAACGAAACTGGCTCAGGGTATACTTTTCACAATTCCTGGATTCAACCAGGCCTACAATAAGAAAGGATTTCGCGCAGACCACGTGACAAACGACGACTTATTTGTAGGCTCCGTTATAAGTTTGCCGGCAGGCCTTTTCTCAATTCTGGATACACTGAGAATTCAGGTGAAAGGCGAATTGCAACGTCATAAGCTTGCCAAGTCAGGAATGCTACCTTCACAGCTTGTAGGGAAGCGTTTGGGTGAACTTGATGAGATGGAAAAAGCCTTGAAGGCGATGTGATCTAATGCGACATGTTCGAGATGGTTTTGGATGACACCGAAGTTAGCGAAGCTGGCAGCGAAGTATCCGAATTTGCAATCAATCAGTACTTAGGACTACAACTCAACAAAAAAGAGCCCGACAG
>CAZCZI010000206.1:0-2282 GCA_964503045.1 uncultured Candidatus Obscuribacterales bacterium | reverse complement strand
GAATCGCGGTGGTGTTTATGCTACTGCCTGACTGCCCGTTGCTCGGGCTCAGTATTTCCTCACGCTTCAGCCAGTCCTTCACGTGGGGCGAGCTCACATCAGCTGTCGTTTCCGGTCAGCGCTGACCTGGTGTTTCCGC
This sequence comes from uncultured Candidatus Obscuribacterales bacterium, assembly GCA_964503045.1. Classification (GTDB taxonomy): domain Bacteria; phylum Cyanobacteriota; class Vampirovibrionia; order Obscuribacterales; family Obscuribacteraceae; genus CAYZJR01. The sequence goes on along the minus strand of CAZCZI010000206.1, from coordinate 2,143 downwards.
TTGGCTCCTCGGCTCGACGCGATTGCAATTTCAGTTCAATCGCTCACCTGATGCATTCAAGAATACACGGCAGTTTAGCGTACGAGAAGTACCCCAGAGGACCTTTAATGATCTACCTTACGCGTACACGAACCCCGCACCAAAAGCTATTTCCTTGCACCACATTTGGTTATGAAGCGCTCGATCTATGCGCGCCGCAATGAGTTCCGGCATTCAATATCGTTTATACAAGTACTTATATATCGATGCGGCGAGAAACCCGCCCAGAGTCGCTCGATTCTATATAGGCGTATCGCCAACTATCGACCGGAGAGCGTAGAATGAGAAGGAACAAAGGATCGCCCAAGCTTGGATCACACAGACGAACAGCAACTTGCCTCGAATACGCAGTCGCTTGCGGGCGGCGGATTGTCCACAGGCACGATTCTTGACGGCAAATTTCGCATTGGTAGCTATATCGGCGGTGGAGGCATGGGCGCAGTCTTTAGCGCCACTCATCTGAAGTTAGGAAATCAGGTAGCCATCAAAGTTCTGCACTCTCGATTTGCGGTCGATCAAAATGCGGTGGCACGGTTTCATCGCGAAGCAAAAATCATCGCCGGGCTGCACCACAAAAACATTCTTTCCGTCTACGCTTTCGGTTCAGCAGATGGGCTCTTGTACATGGCAATGGAGCTTGTCGACGGCAAGTCGCTTGGAGACCTGATCGCACAGCACGGATCGTATTCACCGGAGCGAGCCATTCCCCTTCTTCTTCAGATTTGCGATGCCATGAGTTATGCGCACCAACAAAAAGTCTTGCATCGCGACTTGAAGCCGGACAACGTGCTCGTAACCAATGCCGATGACACAGCAAAAGTCGTCGACTTCGGGCTGGCAAAACTTACTGATGCAGAGATGCAAAGACTGACCACCACCGGCATGGTGGTCGGCGATCCGCGCTACATGAGCCCGGAGCAATCACAAGGCAAGCCGGTCGATGCTCGCTCCGACATCTACTCTTTCGGTTGCTTGATGTATGAAATGTTGGCCGGAAGGCGTCCGTTCGACGCTGATACACCGGTTGCAATTCTTTTCAAGCAGATCTCCGAATACCCCGAATCTTTTGCAGATCAGACCAACATTTCACTGTCGCTTCAGGCGATAGCGTTTCAGGCTCTGCAAAAAGATCCGCAGGCACGGTATCAATCAATTGACGACCTGTCCAGCCAACTGCTCAAGTTGTCGCGAAATCCAGATGCAAAAGTCGAAGGAGTACGCGCTGGTGGCACGCCTACCCAGTCGCGCAGCACAACCGGAAGTCGCGCAGCGCGCCAGCATGCACTAAAAATGCTGATCGGTGCATTGCTAGTTGTGGGAGCAATCACGGTCGGCATGGTCATCATTGGCACCAGCACTCGACTGAGCAACGAAGAAGGGCTGCGAGCAAGCACCCGGCACGAAGTCAGACTTGAGTTCGACTCGCTGATTTCCAACCAGGGCTTTGTCGGCGACCAGAACCCCACAGACGCTCTGGAGCGAGCGCAAATCCTAGTTGCCCAGTACCCAGAGGAATTCAATTCCAGCGATCGAGCGAAGCTTGATTTGGTACAGGCTCTGAATTTCGAGAGGCTGGGTCGTTATAGAGAACCAGACAAAATAAAACTCGCGCAGACGCATAACAAAGGGGCCATTTCTCAACTGGAGACTGCCCTCAAAGTACATTCCGACCATCGCCGCCAAAACAACATGCCCACGACGGATGCCGGCATGGAACCCTGGAGTAGTGATTCACGTTATTTATTTGAAGCACTACTGCTCCAATCAAGGTTGGCCGATCGAACCGGCGACCTCAAAGAGATGCGGAGCGCCATAGACTCGCTCCTCTCATTCGCAGAAAAATACGAGTTACCCTACACCATAGACAGGCGCCTGCTAAGAGAGGCGTGCGAAAGGTTGATTATGGCTTACGGTCAAGCGAACGACAGGCAGGCAGCAGAACAAGTACTGCAGCGCTTTATGAATTGCCTGGCAACTCAAGGTGACATCACCGCATTTACCGATAACGATGAACGATTGCTGCGCGACACCATGGAAAAGGCCTTCGACAAACAAAAACACCACCCGAACTGAATCGCGGTGGTGTTAATGCTACTGCCTGACT
>CAZCZI010000205.1:0-2316 GCA_964503045.1 uncultured Candidatus Obscuribacterales bacterium | reverse complement strand
GTTCGCACGAAAGAGGAGAAGAAATATGACCCAATGGACACCGCGATTACTCACACCCATTGCTCTCATCGGTCTGTTGAATCTGAGCGCGTGTGCCGTTCGCTATCCAATGGGCTTGAGCCGGGAACAATGGGACTCCCTGCCTCCAAGCCAGCAAGCGGAATACCAGGCCAAGCAGTACCAGATTGTCGCGGACAATCGGGCAAGAGCAGAGGAAGCCCGGCGTCAAGAGGTGGCACAAAAAGCGGACCGGGAGCGCTTGGAGTTGGAGCGTCTGCGACAGGCTTACGCGAACGCCCGCTACGGTGACATCGTTACCGTCACAGTTCAGGGTGGCACTTTGTCCTATGCTGGCAAGCGATATTCATACGAACCGGTCAGCTTCGATCTCATCAAGGGGGAAACCAAAACCGTCCCATTCCGAGGGCGGGGTATGCAAACCATCGCGACGGAATACGATGTCAGGCTTTCCGATGACGGCAACACAGTTTACTTCGACGACGAATCAAGGCAGCGCGCAGTCTTCGTCAATCACGACTGGGAGCATGGGGAAACATACCGACCGGCTGCCACTGTAAATGATGTAAACGTTAGTCTTTCGGGAATGTCATTCTTTCTCAAACTCAAACCATTGCAGGGCGCACCGCAAAAGGTGATCATCGAGAACCGATGATTGCCGAATCGTTCACAAAGCTGCGTAAAGACAGAGAATCAAGTGACCTTTAATCTACATAAGATAATAGGAGGCGACGCGATGAAGATAGTATCTGGAACGACAGGGAATGGGGCATACGTGAACCGCATATTTAGCTGGCTTCCGAAAGTTGTTGTAGCATTCCTCATGGTCATCCACCTTGCGTCCTGCTCAAGGCAGACGGACACTACAAAGCAACCTGCCAAGCCCCCGGAACCGAAGAATCAGACGTACCGAATGATAGGCGGCCAGAGCGTAATATCGCTGGTTTCGTCCGATGAACTGGAGATTCGGCAAGGCGGCGAAAACCTCATCTGTAAGTACACCAAGCAGGATGGAAGACTACGCGTGGTTGTGAACGTACTGGGTACAACAACAGCCAAGTACTTCAATATGACACCAGAGGGTCTCGTTGACGAAGACGGGGACACATACTACGAACCAGCGACCTATGACAAGGTTATGAGGCAGATCGAGCTCAATCGCCAACTTTTGGCCGCTGTCAAACGAAACGATGGCGACACCGTAGAAGAGCTTCTTTCGAAAGGTGCATCCCAGAACACTAGCGATGGTGAGAACAACGTGTTTACAATCGCCGTTGAAGAACATCATCCAGTCGCGCTCGCAGTGCTGTTGCGACACGGCGCCGATCCAAATCAGGAAACTTCATCGCAGGGTGAAACAGCGCTCTTTGTCGCTGTTCGCAAAGGATACACGCAGATAGTTGAGATGCTCATCAAGAGTGGTGCTCGATTAAACGACAAGAATAGTGCGGGGTTTACTCCACTGATGCTGGCCTCGTCAATTGTCGGGGGTTGGGGAACCAGTAGAACCGAACAACACGACGCAATTGTCTCCCTGCTTTGCCAAGCCGGGTCGGATTTGAACGCACAAGACTCTGCCGGATACACCGCGCTGGGCTGGAGTCTTCGCAATAGCAATCTCGAAGCAGCCAAGATTCTCGTTGCCGCAGGAGCAGATCGAAACATCGGAAAGGAGAAGGAGCTGGATGCGTTTTCCCTCTCAAATAATGATAAGAAGAAGACCGACGCAATCCGCACGCAGAACGAGCGCGAGGCTCGGGAGAAATTGCTTGCACAGTATCCCAAGATGCTTGTTGGCGTGTGGCGCGACGAAAGCAGCATTCTAACTTTTAATGCTGACGGGACAAGTACTGTTAAGCACAAGGAGGAATCGCGCCTACGGAGGGGTACATGGTCCATTAAAGAAGATATTTTATCAAATACTAGCTTTAGTGCACAGATCATCGAACTTACCGACTCGATATTTGTATTTGAACAAAATAGACAACTTTGGCACGCCACACGGGTGCCCAAAGAAGAGATCGAAGCCGCGCAGGCAAAAATCGAAAAAGTGCGGCAAATGTTTATTGGTGAATGGCGTAACACAGATGACGGGGGAATTTTCACCATCAAGGAAGATGGAACAGTTACTGACCATCAAAACGAAACAAGTCAACAGTGGTCGGTTGATGAGGAAGACTTCATATTAGGCCGCGATGACCGCTACAAGATCCAATCTATTGATAGTTCCTCATTCAAAGTCGAAAAGCGCGGCTGTAGTTGGGACTGCACATGGCGCGGCACCAGGATCAGGTGACT
>CAZCZI010000204.1:0-2339 GCA_964503045.1 uncultured Candidatus Obscuribacterales bacterium | reverse complement strand
ACGCTACTCCCTCCACCGACTACGTGGAGCGTGAGTTCATCCGTGGTGGAGACAACCAGTAAGTAGTAAGCCGCTTAGTGATTTTGAGTTGCGCTTGGCGCACTGAAAATCGCTGAGAGACTTCGTTGGGACCCCGGTGGTGGCAAGCAATTTCGCTGCCGCTGCCGGGGTACCGCCTTTGTTTTCTTCGTTTTTGACTTTATATATTAGAGAATATAGTAATATGCCTCATATTTAGTAAAGTGCGATGGTTGCTGCAAAGCAGCGGGGCTGATGAAGTCTCGAGATTCGAGATCCTCACCAGCCTCGCTGGTTGCATTGGTCGTGTCCTGTCAGACCTCGATGATTCCGGCCAGGAGCGACGCGCTTACGCTTAGGATGGTGACCACGGTCAAGAGTGCAGCTTCACCAGGGAATTCGATAGGCCCAGGTGCGTTGAAAAACGCGCTTGCAGCCCACAGTGCCGTATGCCATGACGCGAACGCCATGATCAGGGCAAAAAGGAGAATAGGCGGAAAGCTCTCGGATAATTCGAGTGCCTCCAAGCCCTGCTCGCCGCTGAAGTACCATCTCGGCACCTGATTGATCACCGCGAACGCCACGCCCGTGTATACGAAGGCGAACCAACCGCCGGGCAGTTGTGTCGCTACGCCGTGCAGGATACAGCTGCCGGCGATGGACGATGAGACAAGTTCGACAGTCATCCACAAGATTCCGGAGCGTCGGCCGATTCCAAAGAAGATCGCTAGCACGCCGAAGAGGATGCCAACCGCAAGGAATAGCCCTCCGTAGATTGCATTCATTTTCGTTTCTCTGTTCTTCTGCTTTTGTGATAAGCAGTCGTTTAGCTGTCAGAAGACCCTAATGTGTCTGCCCAGAATCGATGCGATGACGCTTACGCTGGTGGCCAAGGTCAGAAGCGAGGCTTCACTAGCGAATTCGAGGTCGACCATGGGCATAGGCACGATGAAAAACTGACTTGAGGCAAACAGCGCCAGGTACCATGCCGACCACCCGATAATCAACGCCACAAAGATTACCGGTGGGATGTCACCGATCATTCCGAGCATCTCTGAGCCCAGCCCGGTGCTGAAGAACCATTTTGGCGCCTGGGTGATCACCGCGAACGCCACACCTGTGTAGACAAACGCGAACCAACCACCGGGAAGATGTGCTGAGACGTCGCGGAGGAAGAAACTGCCGACGACCGACAATAAGACAAGTTCGACGGTCATCCACAACGACCCGGAGCGTCGGCCGATTCCTAAGACGATCGACAGCACGCCCAGTAGGATGCCGGTTACCAGAAACCATCCGGCATTTGTTGCATTCATTTTTTTCTCTTTCTACTGCTTGCGCAGTGTTTTGCTCGCAGGCAACAAGAGTGTTTTGCCGCCTGGCTGCTGTCAGCGGATCCGAATGATTCTGCCCCGAATCGATGCGATGACGCTGGCGGTGGTGGCTAAGGTAAGGAGCCAAGTTTCACCGAAGAATTGGAAATCGGTAGTGGGCACAGGCACGACGAAAAACTGACTCGCGGCAGTCAGTGCTAGGTACCACGCTGCCCACGCGATCATCAAGGCCAGAAAGATTACAGGAGGGATGATGGCGATCAATCCGAGTACATCTGAGCCCTGCATTCCGATGAAGTATCCTTTTGGCGCCTGGACGATCACCGCGAACGCCACACCAGTGTAGACCAGTGCGAACCATCCACCGGGAAGCAGTGCTGCTACGTTGTGGAGGATTAGACTGCCGGCGATTGACAGTAAACCAAGTTCGACGGTCATCCACGACTTTCCGGAGCGTGGGCCGATTCCGAAGGCGATCGAAAGCACGCCCAACAGGATGCCAGTTGCCAGATAGCAGCCGCCGTATATTGCATTCATTTCGTTTCTCTTTTCTACTGCTTTTTGCGGGGAGCAGTTTGATTTGCTCGTAGGCCAGAGAGTTGCCGACGAGAATGTTGACGGTGGGAATCATCCAGAAACAATGCGCGAATTGGTAGGCACCACCCCTTTCAGGGGCTTGGCTGAGAGTGCGCATGCTCTAGATGATGAGAGATGGGTGCTTGGGTTTGCCGAATTGGAGAAAGAGGAGTTATTCAAACTTAGAATTTGGACATCTAAAAGACAAGGTTATGTCGAATCGAAGTTGAAATCTTTGGTATCTTCAAGTAGCATGGCTTGCGCGTTTCCAATGAATTGCTACAAGTCATCGAAGCTCGACATTGGTTTTACGACTTCTTTACCGGTTCGTCTCTGAAACATTTGCTGATTCTTGTGCTGCGACATGCAAGAATATAAACGCCCCAGGCATCGTAAGTTCGTGTGGAATTT
>CAZCZI010000203.1:0-2355 GCA_964503045.1 uncultured Candidatus Obscuribacterales bacterium | reverse complement strand
GAAGCAAGCCTGTCGCTGGCGAACCTTAGTATGGCAATTTGCTGTCATAATATCTCTTTGTTTCCCTAAAATCTAATAGCGCCGTGCCTCCTACAGCGCAAGACAGGGGAAATCCGGTATCCGCCGCCTTCGCCATGATGTGCATCCCATGAAAGTGAAACTTCTTACTGCAATATTGTCAGGAATCGGTCTCCTGGTAATCGCCTTCATAATTTCCATCTCTATTCCAAGCGCCAAATCGCAGCAAGAACGTATACCGATTCGCATTGGGTGGCAGCTCGCGACGTCGACGCAAGGTCAGATCGTGGAGGTTCTGAAGCGAACCAACCTCTTAGACCGGCTTGGGCTAGACCCAACATTCGTTCCGTTTAGCTATGGAGAACCGGAAGTCGCCGCTGCGCTCAAAGGCGATCTTGACGTCATGTTCTCCAGTGGTCAGTCAGTAAACAACCTGATCGCCAAAGGCGGAAAGTGGAAAGTCTTGGCGCGCCTGCATTTCATCCCAGCGGCGCTTATGGTGCCGCCGGAGTCGCCGATCAAAGAAATCAAAGATCTCCGAGGCAAAACCATAGCGTGTACTTTCGGTACCATCGGTCATCGAGAAGTGACCCTCAAAGAAGAAGCCGCCGGGCTCAAGCCGGAGGATGTCAATCATGTCAACATGGACATCCTTGAGATTCAGAAATTGGTTGAAGCTGGAGGGCGCGAAAAGTGGGGAAAATTTGACGCGGTTGCCTTGTGGGAGCCGGATATCTCGCAATTCCAGCAGGACAAGTCAGCCCGAGTTTTGAGCTCTCACCGCGCGATATACCTGCTTTCGGTCTCTGACAAGTTCATCGCCAATAATAGGCAGGCAACAGTCCAATTTTTGAACGCAGTGGCGCAATCGTGGGAATTTTTCAACCGCTTTCGAGAAAGAGTCAACCAGTGGTATATCGACGATTCACAGTTTGGATTCACATCCGCTGCTCTCAATTCGGCGGCAAAGGAAGATGCGAATTTTAATGCAAAGTCGCTTGCAGACATAGACCTTCGAATAACCGATGAAGGCTTTCGCATACTGGACATCGGTGCAAAATGGTCGGTTACACGCAGACTCTAGTACCAATTCGGCAGGTTATAGATCAGACTTTGTTGGCCGAATCCACAAAGAGGTTTGCCACCGGACACTTGGTGGAACCTCAGGTTATTTTGCCATCGACTCGCGAAGTAGCCTTGCAAGACGAAAGTGGTGACTTCCTGGGGGCGATTCCGCTGTGGGCCATTTTTCTGCTGCAGGTAATTGTAACCCTCGGTGCCATTGAGGCTGGGCAATGGCTTGGAGCTCGTCGCGCGCGCAAACCTGAATCTGAACGTGAATCGGAGTCCGCAGTCAGCGCAGTCTCCGGAGCTGTGCTGGCCCTTCTCGCCTTTGTGCTTGCTCTCACATTCGGCGCGGCAGCAAGTCGGTTTGACTTGCGCAGAGACGCTTTGATGGGAGATGTAAACGCGATACAGACGACATACATGCGCGCGGGACTTGTGCCTGAACCGTACAGAACACTGACACGGTCATTGCTTCGTGATTATGTTGAAGTCAGATTGAGCATGGGCGATGTGTATGGAGATGTCGAGCAATTGCGAGCATTGCGGGCTCGTACCAATGCGATTACGAACATGGTTTGGGCACAGGCCGAGGGACTGGCGGCAAAGGATACAAACGATATTAATGCACTTTTTTCCGAAGGCATCACTGACATGGTTGAGTATCAGAATAAACGCATTGCTTTCGGCGCCAACTTCCGCATTCCCACCTTTGTGTGGGAAATTCTAGTGCTGTCGTCATGCATTTCGATGTTTATAATGGGGTTCCAATTCGGGCTTTCCGGAAAACGTAGTTTCCCTGCGCAATTGGCACTGGTTCTCACTTTTGCTCTGGTGGTTCAACTTATCTATGACTTGGACTCGCCCGGCAAAGGCTTCATTCATCTCAACCAACAACCTATGATTGACCTTTACCGAAATCTTTCTAAGTGATCCGTGATGGGGAGCAAATGAAAACATTCTCTCTCAGATCGGAGGGCATCCATCATTTATTCAGGCTGCAGATTATCCGATCTGTCCGGGGTGCGAGTGCACAATGATGTTTGTCGGGCAGGTTGCCTGCCAGGCCGTGTTTGAAGCAAAAGCCTTCACGGAAGGCATCTATTACGGATTCTACTGCAATCAGTGCTCCAAGCACGGCGCTGTCACTTATCAATCTTCTTAAAACATCGCTTGAAGTGGTATCACAGTGAGTCTGGACTTGGGTCTTGCTTTAACGTCTCACAAAATTAACCGCACCAATAAAATCGTAGTCACCGCCGTATTTAGACT
>CAZCZI010000202.1:0-2361 GCA_964503045.1 uncultured Candidatus Obscuribacterales bacterium | reverse complement strand
GGCAGGGGAGCGCACCTGGTGTTTACTCAACACGCTGCCCAGCCGGGAAAAATTTCCTGGCTGAAGCGGGGAATCTCTCTCTACCCTTGCTGGCTGTTTCTCGCTATAGTAGGCCTAGCTACCTTCATAAGAGAAAACCCTAACTTCAAATTACGGTATAGCAGATTGCGAAAAGAGTAGGGCTGAGCATATAAAATAGCAATAAAGATAACGGCACAACCGCCAGCGAGGCTCAACTTCTATGAAACAGACAACAACGGAAATTCGAGAGAACCTAATCGAGCAGCTGGATTGGCAAGCAGCGCAAAGAGATGATGAACGGGTCGCCCAGTTATTGTACGCTGGTGAAAAAGCCGACAGTGTGCATACCCTGGACGAAGCCGGTTTGTTGGACGAGTTCTTTGCGTTTCTGGCAGAAAGCCAGGTCATGAATATCTGGAAGCAGTACGAAATTAGTGCCCTCCAACGGGTCTTCATCCCCACGATCTATTTTCTCCTGCTCTATGGCAGCCGGGTGCTGTTTGGCATCGAGTCAATGAATGCGTTACCGGTGTTACTCTTTAGCAATGTGGCGGTGATGACCTTAATCGGCTTCAATGCCCATTGGGTGCGAGAAGGGCTGAGCAAACGAGGTGCGAGCCAAAGAACCGAGGAACGCCCCTATGTGCTGATGGATGCCCAGACCTTAGCCGAGACGATTTGTAAAAGCAGTCTGCTCGAACTGGAAAAACTCTTTAACGACACAATCCACGGCTTGGCTCAGTACGGCTTCTTCATGGCCGAAGTGATGGTGGCTTTGGATGGCACGCAGATCGTGACTACTGCCCACTTCAGCGGCCGTGGTTGCCAGAAAGTCAGCGAATGGAAAACCGACCGCAAAGGACTCAAGGTGGAAGTAGTCAAGCTCGTCTATGGGTGGCGCTTAATTGCCTTGATCGATCTGACCACCTTGATTCCGGTGGCGTTCAAGATGGTCCAAATCCAGGAGCATGAATCGCCTTACCTGCTGGCGTTAGTCAAACAAGCCCAAGCGAATCTAGCGCCGCAGAGTCGCATTGTCACGCTGGTAGCCGACCGTGCTTACCTGGATGGGGATGACCTCTATCAACTTGACCAGATGCACATCCGCTTTGTGGTCATCGCCAAAACGAACATGGCCGCCTATGGCACCGCCCTGTGCAAAGCCGTCGAAACCGATACCTATTATGAGCGCATCGAAACCGTTCACCACAGTCAAGGACGCAACCAGACACAAGAACGCTTACGCACCCGCCTGCAAACCGTCACCGAGATTCGCACTTGGGAGAGCTATCGCCCGCCCGCCGTCGCAGGTGAACAACTGCGCTTTGCACACCGACCCGCCCTCAATGCTGTGATTGTACGCATTTGGGATAATCAAGAACTGGACACGCCCTGTGTCTTTCTGACCAATCAGGCGGTGGATAATCCTTGGCTGATTTTTGACCTCTATGATGATCGCAGTTGGATTGAAAATGGGATCTTTCGCAATAGCAAGCAATTTTGGCAGCTCACCCGCGGGTTTCCCAAACGCACCCAAGCAGGCGTCCACACCCATCTGACTTTCGTCATGCTCATCACGACCGTTGCTACCGCCTTTCGCCTGTGGAAAAAAGTCCACTCCAGCGCTGAGACCCAACGCAACTTGCCCAATCGCACTTTTTCCTTTCAAACCCTTCAGCCTTCAGCCGGAACGGTTGTCCCTCAGCCCCAACCGCAGCCTTCAGCTACCCATTTGGCCGCCGCCACCCCAGATGACAACCAACCTCTTTATTCCCACCATCGCTTAGGCGGCATTGGCCCTTCCCGCTGGCGTCAAGAACTCAGACGCCTCAATCGTGACAAACTCATCGTCTTTTTCGCCAATACTTATGGCATTTTTGATTTACCCGTTTTTTTGACGCTCACTCGCGTTCCTTGCCATTTGCCACCAGACTATGACTCACCCCAAGCCATTCTCGCTCGCTTTGCCATTCAACTCGAGTGACTCGCTTATTTTTTTGCCTCCTACTTCGTCCTTGGCAATTTGTTATACCGTAATTTGAAAATAATACTACTGTGTGGCAATAAATTGATCTGTGATTTTATTTTTCTGCAATAAATAGTGTGATTTTTTAGCAGTTGCGATGCGCCCTTGTTTGTAGCGTAACAACTCGATAACATGTTGCGGATCAAATTCAGGTTTAGGCAAGACAGCCTTGAGTAAGTCAATCACTTGAGGCAGGGTGAGCGCAGGAGCATGGGGTGCCAACTCGGCTTGGGAGCGAGCGAGAAAGCCAAAGGCGAGCATGACGAGAGTCATATGATGATGCCAACCGAGCCAGGTACGTGTTTCATAGTGAT
>CAZCZI010000201.1:0-2449 GCA_964503045.1 uncultured Candidatus Obscuribacterales bacterium | reverse complement strand
CCCGTGCTTCATCAACCAACAGCTCCATTGCAAGAAGCGGATCCTCCGCCGCAAGTCCCTGTTCAAGCCGCACCACAACAGCCTGTCGGGCACCCCGTACCGCAGCCGGTTCCGCCGGCGCCGCAGCCGGTTTCGCCGGCGTCGCAGCCGGTTCTTCCGGCACCGCAGCCAGCTCCTCCACCATCACTTCAACTTCCTGCGCAACCGCCGCAACCGGCCGTCGTTCCCGCGGCTTCCGCGGCACCTGCCCAACCGGCGCCCCAAGCGCAAGACGCACAATCGAAGGCAATCGTCGATCTCGCCTCACTCGAAGAACGCTTTTCCAAAGACGACATATTACAGCTCTTTGGAATGTTCGAAAGCAGTGCCAAAGGCGACCTCGCTAAAGTCAAGAAAGCAATTGACGAACAAGACTCAGCCAAAGTAGCTTTCGTCGCCCATGCCTTGAAAGGCGCCTGCATGTCAATTGAAGCCACGGAGCTTTATAACCTGTTCTATTCACTTGAAAAAGCCGGCAAGAAAGATGAGAAAGAACAATACATGCCTCTTTACTTGGAAATTGAAGCGGCGTTCGTGCGCGCCGCCGCCTTTATGAATGAACATTTGAGTAGTTGATAACTTATGCAGTCCCAGACGTTACAAAGCACAGATTGGTGGAAATACTTCACTATAATGAATTCTTCTATATTTCCGGGTGAGAAACCAAGCGCAGTTCGCCATTCAAGATGACAGAATCCGTATCGGTATTGATTGCAGAAGACCAGGACATAACAAGACTGGGTCTCAAACTCGCTCTCGGCAAGCTACAGGGCGTTAAGGTGGTAGGCGAAGCCGTTGATGGAGCAGAAGCCATCGATCAAGCTGCAAACCTGCGCCCCAATGTGATTTTGATGGACATCGGTCTGCCAGGCACCGACGGAATTCAAGCCACCGTGCAGATCAAGCAGACCTTGCCCGACACACGTATCATCATGTTTACCAGTGATGAGACTGATGACGCGATTTTCGCCGCGCTGCGCGCAGGTGCCGACGGCTACTGCCTCAAGAAAATCACCCCAGATCAGCTTCTTATGGCGATCAACTCAGTGATGCAAGGCGCAGCATGGCTCGACCCGGGCGTGGCCAACCGCGTTTTGAGAGCGCAGGCAATGCAAAAAGTTCCGGATGCAGGACCGCAGACAATCAATACTGGTGCCCCGGTATTGGCCAATCCCCAAGTCGAAGTTTTGCGGTTGATCGAAAAGGGCTCTTCTAAAGAACAAATAGCAGCGCAACTTGGAATTAGCGTCAAAGATGTCGAAGCCCGAGTCAGACAGATGCTTGGCGGATTGGTAGATCAACCTTCGCAGATGCAAGACGGCAGTGTGCGCATTGATCCCGCAATGATCAATGAGGATGGAACAATCAAACCAGGCGCCAGGTTTGGAGAAAAATACGTCATTACAGACATCATCGGCCGTGGTGGCATGAGCGTAGTCTACGATGCCCAACACGAGTATATGGGACGGCGTGTTGCAATCAAAATGATGCACGATCGATTGAGTGCGCAGCAAGATTTAGTTTTACGATTCAGACAAGAAGCGCGCGCAACCAGCGCTTTAGTTCATCCCAACCTGGTTACGGTGTATGACTCTGGTTTGACTGCGCAAGGTCAACCGTACATCGTCATGGATTTCTTAGATGGCATAAACCTCCAACAATACTTGGAGATGTACACGCCAGAGCCGATCATTTTGACTCAAATCTTCTGCCAAGTCTGCGACGCGCTCGATGCCGCGCACAAGAAAGGCGTCGTGCACAGAGATTTAAAACCAAGCAACATCATGCTCATGCGCGATGAAGGCGGTGGTGCTCACGTCAAACTCGTAGACTTCGGTGTGGCGAAGTTTCTGCATGATCCAAACCCAGACTCTCAATTGACCAAAGCCGGCGAAGTATTTGGAACCCCTGCATTCATGAGCCCCGAGCAATGCACCGGTAAAGAGATGGACGCACGAAGTGACATCTATTCTCTCGGTTGCGTCATGTACGAAGCATTTACACGCGAGCGTGCTTTCGTCGGACAATCGTTGTACGAAGTATTCAACAAACAAGTTAGCGAACAGGCATCTCGCTTGCCTTTCCTGAATCCAAAGTTTCAAGCGGCACCGGAAATCGAGAAGATCATTTTCCATGCCTTGGAAAAAGATCCAGCCAAGCGCCCGCAGTCGGCATTGGAAGTGAAGATGCAGTTGCTGACGGCATTGGCGCGGTTTAAATAATTGAGTTTGATTTGACTCGCGAAGAGTGCGAATTTTGAGCTTAAATTCGCACTCGTGGTGCCTTGGTTTTCTGTCGGTGATTCTCCGGAGACGGTGGGCCCCGTGCGTCGTTTCCGGAACCGAAAAGCCTTGCACTGCTTACACTTCCAGACCGTGATTTTGTGCACGGGTCACTCCTTGTCCGGAAA
>CAZCZI010000200.1:0-2461 GCA_964503045.1 uncultured Candidatus Obscuribacterales bacterium | reverse complement strand
CCTGCATGTCATTTGGGAACAGTGAGTGGGCAAACCTATGCACTTTTGAGTCGCAGACTGTTTGGGCGTTTGGGATCAATGTTCGTGTCCATCAACGTTTCATGGATCTCTCTTGCATGGTATGGGCTCGCCGCGCTTCTTCTTGCTGACGGGCTGAAAGGAGTGATGCCCATTCCGGTGGACACCATGTGGCTTACGGTTGCGATTGCAATCATTATGTCCGTCAATAATTTATTTGGATTTTCCGGAGTGGCAAATTTTGCGGGTTATCTCGCCGCTCCTATTTTGATTGCTTGGATTGCAATTACTTTCGTGAAAACTGTGCTTGTCACACCGAGTCTAGTATGGACGGCGCCTCAACATGTCGGCTTCGCGCAGGCCTTGCCCTTGGTCTCGGCATTCATTATTGGTAACTCTGCATGGGGCAACGAACCCGATTACTGGCGCTATGCGAAACCAAAATTGAGTCACACGATGTTTCCATTGATGATATCGATTGCGATCGGGCAGTTGGTTTTTCCGATTACCGGTTGGTTGCTTGCAAGAGAAACCGGAGTCACTGATTATGCAGCGGCAAGCGGGCTGATGACGCGATATGCGCTTGGCGGCATATCGATTTTGGCGGCGATTGTTCTTGTCGTTACGTATTGGGGTCTCAATGATGCCAATCTCTACGCTGCAATTAATGGAATGGCAAATCTCAAAAAGTACTCGCGTAAGAAATTGACGATGGTGCTTACGCTGATTGGTGCGGTCGCCGGCGCAATCTTGAGTAAAGATTCAAAAGCGCTCGAGACTGTATGTTCGATATCGTCTATCGTTCTTCCTTGTGCGACTGTCGTGGCGATGACTGAATGGTATTTCACGACCAGGGGCGAGGATGCGGTTCCGTTTTATGCAAGCGTGCCCGAATTCGCGCAACTACCGGCGGTGCGCTGGTCGGCGCTTGTGGCTTTTGTCACAGGCAGTGCGGTAGGTCTTGCAACGTCCGGACTCATACCAGTGTTGGAACCCCTTCATATGGGTGTCGCCCCGCTGCAAGCCTGGATTGCAACGCTGGCTGTTTATACAGTTTTGAGACGATTCGAGAAACTGGAGAAGTTAGGTTCTACTTGCAACGAATCGGAACAATCACTTTCCGAGCAGCTTGTCCAACCATGATTGTTCCTTTTGTCCTGGCTTTGGAAGAACCAAAAGTGTTAATCCGTGTATCACTTGTTTTCTAATAGTGTTCTTAAATCCTGAATCAGATTCTTACATGAGTTTTTGTCGACACCCAACGTAATTGGGGTTAATGGAAAGCTCAGCAACAGCTTTTGGGGATCTCTTGTGTCAGAGGAATACAGAGCGATCCTTTGCGTGAAAGCAACACTTTCGTGGCACTTTTGATTTGGTGACAGATTGATCCTCTTGCTAATACGTTGCTTCACCCAGTCTTTGACTGGTTGAAATATCTCTTCAGTTTCCGCACTGTGAATTTTCCTCCAGAGTATTCGAATGAGATGTCTATTCTCTTGCACTCTTCAATTACAGCAGGTCCAAAGCGTATCCATTCAACGCCGTTATCCCTGGTATTTTTGTCGCTCGGAACCGCTTGAGCATTGTTTCCCAGTAGTACAAGTGACGCGACGAAAACTAGTACAGTGACAGTTCGCTGCATGGTAGTTAACCTCTATCCTAATATATGCAAACATGATAAAGTTAATGCCAGAAATAGCAAGCGAAGCGCTAGTAACACAATGGACGACAGCATTTCAAAACACATAACCAAGATTCCGGGTGTATGCGGCGGCCGTGCATGCATTGCCGGACATCGAATCCGAGTGATGGACATTGTTGTCTGGCACGAGTTTAGAGGGTATTCTGCCGACGAGGTCGCTGCTATGTTTCCGGGAATTACTCTTGGAGATGTGCATGCTGCCCTAACGTACTACTTCGATAATCCCCAGGAGATTCAGGATGAATTTGCTAAGGACGACGAA
Source organism: uncultured Candidatus Obscuribacterales bacterium (assembly GCA_964503045.1). Lineage (GTDB taxonomy): Bacteria > Cyanobacteriota > Vampirovibrionia > Obscuribacterales > Obscuribacteraceae > CAYZJR01. Next base: position 479 of record CAZCZI010000200.1, on the reverse strand, counting down.
GCGATGGAAATGCTGTCCAAGCAACCGTCAAAATTGAATGGCAAATTGAGTGCCTGATCGGATTCGATTTCTTTTCGACGAAAATATTCCACCGTTGATTGCTGCTGGACTATGTAGTCGTGGAGTAGACGTCTTGACCGTTCAACAGGCAAGTCGACTGGGCAAATCGGACTTCGAACAGTTGCAGTTCGCCGCAACTTCCGACCGTGTGCTCTTCACGTTTGACAAGGACTTTCTAAAGTTGGCAGCTTCTGGCGAACCTCACGCCGGAATTGTTTGGTGTCCTGCCAGAAAGTTTTCGATAGGAGAAATCATTCGACGTTTGCCGCTGATCAGTGCCGTTCTGACTCCCGATGAGATGCGGAATCAAGTCGAATATCTCTGATAACACTAGTAACTCTAAGAACAATCACTTTCCGAGCAACTTGTCCAACCATGATTTTTCCTTTTGCCCCGGCTTCGGAAGCGGAGGCAGCCGC
>CAZCZI010000199.1:0-2480 GCA_964503045.1 uncultured Candidatus Obscuribacterales bacterium | reverse complement strand
CGTATTGCTACACTAGATCCTAAGTCTAGCGCGTCTGCCATTCCGCCACTCGCCCTTGAGAACTGTTCCAGCTGATACAGAAGCTGGCAGGAAGTCAGTTCAGCATATCATAAACCGAGCAAAAGCCTGCAAATGCAGGCGTGGCGGGCGTCAGCCCTGAGCGAGCGGCTTCAGGATGCTATGATGAAGCGGGGGTTCTGGCGATATGGACGATTTCTTTGATAGCCACGAGGCGCGCGATGCGAAGGTTCGCGCCGATAACGCGCGAGACGCGAAGGCTGCAAAAGACGCAGAAGCACGCGCAGACGCAGAACTAAAAGCAGGCGCAGCCAAAGAGGTTCCCGTCAAAGAAGCCCTGGTCGACGCGCCTCCATTGGTATCGACGCCGCCCAAAAGTTCCGAAGCCTCTGATGAAGATGATTCCGACGCTCCAGACGACGCCAACGACAACGGCGAAGCCGATGACTCCAGCGATTCCGACGATGCATCCAGCGACGCGCCGCAGCCGAGACCTAAGAGGGTTCCCAAGCGTAAAACCAGGGGATTCGTCGAAGTAAAGAAACCTGATAAAGGGAAAAAGAATTCCAACCCGGCGAAGAAAACCCGCGACGATATCGACGACGAAGACGAAGACGCCGACGATCGAAAGCGAAAAACTCGCGACAACCGAAAAGCAAGTCTCGACAGTCAACTCCGCGAGAATCAAGTTCGCGACAAACGAAATCGCGACAGCAAACGTGAAGAGGCGGACGAAGAAGAAGAATTCGACGAAGACTACGAAGATCCTGATTACGACGACAAATTTGCGGTGCGCATATTTGATGCCGAAGATCAAAACTTCATTCAAAAATACTTTTCATTCGTACAGGGCGTGCTGTTCAATCCAAAGAAATTCTTTGCTGCCATGCCCCCTGAAGGATTGATGGCTCCAACAATATTTCTGGGCATTTCTGCAGGCATTTATTCGTTCTTCCAAGCACTGGGACACCTCGATAAACTTTTTACTGGGCCCACCACCTTTTTCAGCAGTATGATACTCACCGCCGGTGGTGCCGTGATTGTATGGGCGCTGTTCAATAAGGCGTGCAAAGGTCATGGTACTTTCGCACAAACATACAAGGTTCTCGCTTACAGCAAAGCGACACTCTTGTTCGCCTGGATTGTGGCAGGAACCATGCCGCTCGGCGGCTACCTCTCAGTAGCGTACACACTTTTTCTTAACTACATTGGACTCAGAAAGGTTCATCGCCTCAACGCCTTCATGACTGCCGGCATCACATTGCTGTTAGGGGTGCTCGCCATGGAGCTCAAAAAGATGCTGCCGTTCTAGACGATTAATGTCCAAGTTTCGCCCTATAGGTATATAACTCCTCATTCAGCGAGGGTGCGAGCCCCCGTGAGTTCTAATGTCCAGAATTTGACGCGTCCGTATAGACACGGCTGCCTATCCCTGGAGACGTTAAATGCAAGACAGAACAATTCCCCCACGGGAAACGAATGGACTCGCCCAGCCATCGACAATCGACCAGCAGAACAGAAAAAACCGCTCTGATACTCAGGCACCGGTAATTGATGAGGTCATGGACGAGTGCAGGCGCACGCGCGAGACCGGCTTCAATTTAGGTGACCGCACCCAGATTTCAGGCTGCGCACCCGACGGAACCCTCGTTCAATACAGATTTGTCGACGGCGGCGATCGACCATTGGTCGTGGAGACGATCAACTTCAGAGATAACACTCACACATTTATGTTGAAAAATCAGGACATCAAACTTGTCGTCAACAATTACGGCAGAATTTTGAGTTACAGCAATGGCGATCATCTCTATAGTTTCGACCCAAAGAAACAGACGTATCAAGATTTCGACCACGCCCTACCTGCGATAGATCTTACTGGTACGTCAAGCGCCACCAAACCTCAGCCAAAGAAATGGGATTCGGGTGATGGATTGACCTTGCACGAGTCCAAAAATGATGGCACCGTCACCTACCGATTACCTGATGGTCTCAAGGTTTCGTTTGATAAGTACAGCTCTTTGAGTGGCATTGAGAAGGAGAATGGGTTCAAGTATGAGTTGGACCTTTTGCATACTACGAAGGTAGATCCGAACCTTCCGAAAGATCATCGATTGCATGATCCTGTGGCAATCAAGGATGACATGCAGGCTGCAGTGGTGTTGGGTGTAGAACGTTCGAAAGGATTGCCGGGAGTCATGTACGATCCGATTGCGCATCTCGAGTCGCGTTCGTTCTTCATCAATCACATGCTTGAGATGCCGGAAGACAAACGCGATGATTATGCAAGAGTGCTGCAAATGGAGCTGGACAAAGATCAAAAGGACAAGCGCTTTACTGATCGCATGCGCTTCGACTTCACCGTCGACAAAGCCGGCAACTTGAAGACATTTGATTTTATTTGGGGCAGTTACCTTCCGTACTTCTCGATTCCGATTGAGCGGATTCCTCTGTGGGGGAAATAG
>CAZCZI010000198.1:0-2488 GCA_964503045.1 uncultured Candidatus Obscuribacterales bacterium | reverse complement strand
TGATGACGGACAATAATAATGACACTTGCGGTCAATTGTTTTTGAGCTATTGACCTCTTCTAACAATCAGCTAGTGGTGCAGTTCTCGACATAAACTGTGCGCGATTTCTCTCGCGCAGGATAGTCATGACGTGCACCAAAGAACAACTCCGCATATTGAAGAAATATGCACCCACTCACACTCAGGAGGTTGCTGCTGCGAAAGCAGGCATGTCGCTGAGTTCTGCCAAAAGATATCTAGGAATGAAAAGTAAGCGAAAGTCTCGAGAGAAGAAGCCGAGAAATTGGAGGACACGCCAAGACCCGTTCGCGGATGTTTGGCCAGCTCTGCGAGAAATGTTGGAACGCGATTCGGGACTTGAGGCAAAGACTCTGATGGACTGGCTTCTTGCAGAGTTTCCGGGCAAGTATGACGCCGGGCAAGAGCGAACACTACGAAGACGCGTGCACGATTGGAGAGTTCTAGAAGGACCGGAGCGAAGAGAAGTCATGTTTCCACAAAATATTCCACCTGGCAAACAGAGCCAGAGCGATTACACGCACTGCAACGAACTCAAAGTGACGATTGCGGGAGTGCCCTTTCCGCACATGCTTTTTCATTTCATGCTGCCATACTCCCGTTGGGAGTTTGTCTGGATCTGCTTTACCGAGAGCTTCGAAACGCTCACTACAGGCTTTGGGCGAGCCGTACGCGCACTGGGCTATGTTGCTTCGGAGCACCGCACTGACAATCTTGCAGCAGCTGTACCAATCGGCGAAAGACATGTCTTTCAGGCACGGTGGAAGGATTTTCTGCAGCACTTTCAGTGTGAGCCGAGTGCAAACAATCCTGGAAAGAGCAACGAAAATGGTTCTGTCGAGAAAAGTCATGACTTGTTCAAGCACGCTATTGATCAGAGGCTTAGATTACGGGGTAGTCGTGATTTTGCAAGCTTGGAACACTATGAACGATACTTGGACAACGTTGTGGCAGAGAGAAATCGACATCGTTCAGAGCGGTTAGAAGAAGAGATCGCAATGCTGAAGGCGCTGCCGGCGAACGACTGGTACGATCCTCGTCAATATTCGTCGACGGTGTCTCCGTGGAGCACGATCAGTGTAGCGGGCGCTATCTATTCCGTGCCCAGCCGCTTCATCGGTCAGAAGTTGCGTGTTCTTGCCGACTATGAACACGTCAAGGTTTACTACGGTCGTCATTTAGTCTTGCAGGCAGCGCGCAGAGAATCCGGGAGCAGATCCATCAGTTATCGCCATGTGATCTTTCACCTGATGAGGAAGCCTGGAGCCTTTAGAAACTACATGTTTCGAGAGGAGTTGTTTCCGCGACTGGTGTTTCGACAAGCATATGATGCTCTTCTTCGACACAACGAAGAGCGCGCCGACAAGGAGTATTTGTTGATCTTAAACCAAGCTGCGCTCGACAGCGAAGAGCGCATCGCTGTCGCCCTAGCAAAATTGCTAGAGTCCGATGTAGTGCCAACGATGGAAGCCATCCGTCCTTTATGCGCAGTGGAAAAAACCATTCCACAAGTCGAGGTGAAAGAAGTTACCCTCAACGAATACGACAAGTTGCTTAGGTTTGAAACGTTCAAGGAGCTCAACGGATGACAACGACAAACACGACGATTACCCGCCAAACGGAACTGGAATCACTGTTGTATGCATTTCACTTACCATCGTTTACAAAGAACTACCAGCAGTATGCGCGGCAGGCTGAGAAAGACAGAATCGATCACGTGGGTTATCTTTACCATCTCGCGAAATTGGAAAGCGAGGAGCGATACAATCGAAAAACGGAGCGACTCATTCGAGAAGCAAAGCTCCCAAAAGGCAAGCTTCTCGATGGCTTCGATCTCGCAAAATTTACCAGCATATCCGAGAGTCAAATTCGAGAGATTGCAGAGGGCAATTGTTTGGACAGAGCCGAGAACGTGCTTCTGTTCGGAAATCCAGGTACCGGCAAAACTCATCTTGCAGCCGCGCTTGCGAGAGAGTGGTGCTTGCGCGGTCGACGAGTCTTCTTTACCAGCGCGAGCAGCCTAGTTCAAAATCTGCTCGCTGCGAAAAGAGATCTAAAACTGAACACCATGCTCAAGAAGCTCGACCGATTTGAAGCAGTCATCATTGATGACATTTCGTACATTCCTCAAGACAGAGAAGAAACAGACGTGCTCTTTGTTTTTCTCGCTGAGAGATATGAGCGACGCAGTCTCGTAATTACAAGCAATCTCCCATTTTCTCAATGGGACAAGATTTTCAAGGATGCCGTTACTACTATGGCCGCCGTCGATCGTGTTGTGCATCACGCCACAGTCCTGGAATTGAATGGAGAGAGTTATCGCGCTCAAACTGCGGGTCGCAAAAACAAGCACAACCAAAGTGTTGAATTCTGATCACAGAAGTTCGGACAACTATTCTCTCGACTACGGACAATTAAAAAGGGTCAAAAGTAATTGTCCGCGGGTGTCAAAATACTTGACCGTATTCA
>CAZCZI010000197.1:0-2517 GCA_964503045.1 uncultured Candidatus Obscuribacterales bacterium | reverse complement strand
TTCGCTCGCTTCCATTGTTGCTGATTTCAACGAACGGATGATCGATGAAAACCAGAAGTGCGTTCCAGCGATTGAGCGTGTAAGAGATTGCTTCACCGAGTTTTGTCTTCGGGGGCTCGAGGTGTTGTCGCTCATCGAGCCAAGCCTTGAGCAGATCGAGTTTTGGTTTAGCAAGGCGCTGGCGCAAGTCCTTGCGATCATTGTCGGACAGCGATTTGGCGACGCGCTCAATGTCGAAGAGACTCTTAATCACACCCATCGGAAATTCAGTCCCATCCGGGTCATTTGCCCAGGCCTCTTCAAACTTGCAGTGTACATGCGCCCAGCAGTTTGCCGACGTTGCACCGCCTTTGATGATGTTGTTGAATTTGTTGGTACCGTCTGTTTGCAGAATCCCTTTAAATCCGGCGAGAATAGCATCGGGATATTTGGAGTGCTCGGTGTCGGAGTAGTCGTAGAAAACGTATGGATTGTTGATGTCGCCGCGGTAGACCCAGATGAATGCTTTGTGTGTTTTTCCAAGCCCTTTTTTAATTACAGGAAGGGTGGTGGCATCGGATTGAATTACGAGGCTGTGGAGGATGTGTTCCTTCATTCTTCGTACGATCGCCTCCGAGACTTCTGCAACTCCTCTCAGCCATCGGCACATGGAGGAGCGGTTGATGGGAAGGCTAAGTGCAGTGAACACTTGTTCTTGTCGGTACAAGGGAATATGCAACCAGAACTTGTCTGTGGCGATTTTCGCCAAGAGTCCAGGACCGGGGAGACCTTTATCGATTGGTTGAAGCGGTTTCTTTGCGGTGACAATTTGTCCGTTGCAACTCTTGCAAGCGTACTTGTACATGATGTGCCGAATGTTTTCGTAGAGTGTTCTAACAAACTCAAGTTGATGCGATATTTCAAAACCGATGACTTCACGTTGCTCGCCGCATTGAGGGCAACAGAGGTTGGCGGTTTCAATATGATGCTGCTCGTCACGAGTTGGGAGAGTCGGGCCTGGGCCGGACCGACCGCCACCGGCTTTCTCGTTTTCAACTATATTCAGCCGCTCCTTCTCGGCATCGAGTTCGTCTTCAGTTTGGTCATGAATTGCTCTGCCCGTGCCGGTGAGCAGAGAGGCATTTACTTTTGCGGACTTCTTGCCGAAGGCGGCACGATTTCTTCGGCTGAGTTGTTTTTCGAGTTCTGCGACTCGTGCAAGAAGTTCTTTGATGAGATTATGGCAATCGCTGACGTTATCCGGAAGATTTGCAGAGTTGTCTTTTGGTGGGGGTTTTCGCATGTTTTTTGTTTTCTTGTATCGAGACAACTATATTATACAGTAAGCACCGCAAGTGGTATCAAAGCGAAGAGTGAATTTATCGCAAAAGCTTGAAGTTTATCGGCAGGCGGCGAGTGTCTTAGAAGATATATTATGTTTCGGCCGGTTTGCTCTCGCGCGAGGATGACCTGCAAGACCGGTCAAGAGGAGTGCTTGGACTGATAGTCGGGACAATTTTGCACGTGACAATGGTGGTCGCACACCATATGTAGAGTCTCGGCTGGGATCATTCTTATCACAATGCTTTTAGTCAATGCACTAGATGTGGTGTGATGTCCGCATATCAAAAGAATGAGTGACCAATTTTACAGAGCCTTTTAGAAGGATATGCTGACACTCTCGTGCGTCGTGGGCCGTTGCGGTTCGCTCGGGCTGAGCTTGTATCGCTGACGTTTTCTTACGGTGGACAGATCAATTCCGTCCAAGATCATGTGCAGAGTGCTCGCATCAATTTCGAGTCCAGCCGATGAAAAGTTCTGCAGGTCTGGGAATCGGAAGGTACCCTTTTGCAAAACCTTGTACCAAATCGCAAAGCCGTCACAATCCCAATACAATGCCTTAATTCGATCAGCGCGCTTGTTTTTGAAAATGAATAAGTGCCCTGAAAGGGGATCCAGATTCATCGATCTCCGAACGACTCCGCACAGAGAATCGAAGCTTCTGCGCATGTCCGTATCTTCGGTACACAGAAAGATTCTGAGAGTTCCAGCTGGCCCAATCACTTGCGTTCCTCTTTCAGAATCGCTAGTAGTGATTGCAAAGTTTCGCGATCAGCTCCGGCGAAAACGAGAACGACCAGGTTCCGAATGCGGAGTTCGGCAACAGGTTTAGCCTGGTGATTAGTTGCACATGCCGAGTTCTCATCAATTACTACGTTGACAGGCGCGAAAGTCGTTTGTCGTCCGCGAATCCCCTCAGCGCGCTCGCGTTCTTCGTTCTCCTCTTCATCGCGTTGTCGAATGATTTCCTTCCACGATGAGAACGTAGCTGGTGTTAGATCCTCTTGATCGCAAAACGCATACTGGCTCAGTCCACTTTGTCTCCAGCGCTCAATTGCATGTCGCCAGAATTTTTCCTTTGCTAGATCTCTTCTTGTGCGTCGTCTCACGCTCGCTCTGGTCGTGTATATTGGTATCGATCACAATCAAACACCAACCCTCATTTCGAAACAACTGCGTGGTTCGTGCAACGCTTTC
>CAZCZI010000196.1:0-2598 GCA_964503045.1 uncultured Candidatus Obscuribacterales bacterium | reverse complement strand
TGATCACGCAACACATGATCACGCCACGGTGATTCTTTCGACTCTGCTATCTCGCCTTCTTGAGATACATTAGACTGACGCATGTCATAGGGTCTCTTGATACGGTACCAGTCCCTGCTATTGAAATTTTGGCAACCTCTCCGGCGCGCTTCGCAGTGATTTCTGTGCGAAGCAACGCACCGGATGTGGCTCCTCTTCCAAAATTATCGACAGACCACCCGGATGACGGCAGATTCTGTTTGTACCAGGCAAGCACCAGAGAGGCATCGTCGCGGGTTCGTACAGTGAGCGTCTTTATGTCATTGCTCGCCTGTCCCATCATGTATCTGTCGTCGACGGCGAGGTATGTTGTGTGATTGCCACGAAAAACTGGAACCGGAAAGGATGGTGCAGAAGAAACATCCTCCCACGAAGGTGCTTTCGCATCTTTTGCGGCTTGCTCAAAGCGCGAGAGAAACTCTTCTGATTGCGAAACCGCACTCGACGACATACCGCGTGATGAGAGCGATTGCCGCATCTGCGCACGCCAATCTGCTTCTTGTGCGAATGCGGGAGTGTTCGCGAAGAGCATGATTATGATTGCTGCGGTAAGTTTGTTTTTCATTACCACACCGAATTCTTAACGCTGTTCGGATAACAATCAATCGGCTCCGACCAGGAGTCTTGCGAGCTGCCCGCAGCGCACTTCTTGTCGTTGCGTGAGCGGAGTTCCACGACTGCAAGCAGACCATCGTAGCCGGTGCACGGGATGACTCGATAGAGATCCTCATTGCATGTTTCGACCGGATATTGATTATCGAAGGTCCAACTCTCATAACCAGGAAAGTCCTGACTCGGCTTGAGCATTTTGTAGCAAGTCTCGTTGCTTCTGTTGGTCGGATGCGCCAGGTCGGAGACTGCATCGATGTTGCTGTCGGGGGTTCTGGCAATCACCTGGTTCAACCACGAAGGAAGCGTGTCAATGCCGTTCACTCCTACTTCCAAATGTCCAGTCGAGCCGAGATAAACATATGCTTCCTGACCCATCTTCAAAAGCTTAGTGGACGATAGAACGGCATCGATCTCGGAATCCGGTATGTCAGTGGAAATCTGGTGAATGCGCTGTCTGAGCGAAGTTATGACCTGCGAAACATTAGGATCATTGCGGCGCGCCCAGAGAAGATCGTTGATGGTGGCATCTTGGCTGAAGACTTTTGAGGAAGTTCCTGTGCCGTCCCAAAACATGCTACCGGTCGAATTTGGGTTGAGTGGCAGGCGCATTCCCGTCGAGCCGTCGGGGATTGAATGTCCTGCCGGTACTCGTTTTGGAGGCAACACATTTGCGTATTGTTTGAGATTGTCGCCGCTAATGTCTTGGCTCAGAAGTCCGTGAAAGCAGTACGCAAAAATCAAATCCCAGTCGATTGGAATCAATTGATAGAAGAAGGCGACGCCGGGTTGGCCTGTTCCTACACGTGGGTCTTGAGCGCCTTCTACGAGTACATCTATGAGTGCAGCTATGAAAGTTGGTCCGTAATTGTTGCCTTCCCAATCGTACAAAATGCGATTGATTGGCACATTGTTGGGTGTAACTTGAAACTCGCCTAGCCGAAGATTGTTGGTTGCATGCTCTCTGCAACTGGTGTCTACACAAGGGTAATACCCGTAGTCCATCTTCGGTGGGGAGAAGATTGGCGTAGAACTGTAAAACGGTCCAAACGCCGGATGCACTACGGGGAATTTGTAGAAACAACAGCAGAAGAAACGACAAATTGGTGTAAGCGCGCCCATGTCGTCGCAGTCGGAGCAAATCTGTCCAACCATCGGAATGCAGATGCTGCAGCGAATCATGTTTACCCAGCTCCAGTCCGCGAAAAGTCCCCAAGGCTGTTGCACCGGATTCAGTGCTGTGCGAGCAAACAAAGTTTTTCCAGGAGCCGAACGCCAGCCGAGACTCTGATAAGAACTTTGATAAATCTGCCCAACTGCACGGTTTGTGTAATCGAGAATGTGGAGGTTTTGCTCCTCGCCGATCACTAGTGGTTTGCCTGAATCTGATGCGATTTGCTGCGTCGACAATCCGTCCATGTTCCTCAATCTAACAAACCCTCTCGGAAAGCCAGGAGGTATCGGAGGAAAGTGGCCATTGTCTTTGCTGACCGCAAACGATGTTGATTGCACGCGATGACCTTGCCCTGTTTTGTACTCCTGCACATTGCCTGTTGCGAAGCTAAAGCTATTGGGTGGAACTGTGTTGGAAAGCCCAGCCAGGAAAGCAGAGCTCTTGTTAGCTTGAAAATCCGGTTTTGAAATCAAATGCGGTTTTTGGTTTGAACCAAGTGGAACAAAAGCAAATGGTTGACTGACTTGGCCTGCCGAGACGCTGGTGGTGGCGTATCCCGTTAGAAACGATTGCCCATTAACGACGGTCGATGGAAAGACGCTCCAGTTCACGCCTTGATTGTTGGGGACTCTCAAATTGCTGGCGGTGTTTCTATCAAAATACGAGACTGATGGTGCTGTTGTGGTGGCATTGATGTTCTGATCGAAAGTTCCTAACATTCTCAGTGAATTGCTACCTGCCATGTCGGAGAATGCGATTTTCAAAACATTGTCGTC
>CAZCZI010000195.1:0-2610 GCA_964503045.1 uncultured Candidatus Obscuribacterales bacterium | reverse complement strand
CGGTTTGCAGAAATTCTCCGTGCCTTCGGAGGGTGACAAGCACGACAAGGACGACACCACTGACGGTGGCGGGGATAAGGACGGGAAGAACTGAGCGGCGAAGCCCGAAAGGGCCCACCCATTAGTTCGGCGTAGTGCTGCAGGAGTAGGCTTTATGCCTCACTCTTTGCGGCACTACGTTTTTTTGATTTTCTATTATACTTTTTAGTTGATTGATCATTTGTGACATCATTCAGGAATTGTCGTGGATGATTTTGGCCAGGCGTCTTACACCTTCGACAATCTTCTGCTCGGTCAGGCACGCATAGCCGAGCATAAACTCTCCGGATTGCGGCAAGCCAACATAGTAGTCTCGAGTGCTTGGTATCGCCACACCTGCTGCCAGAGCCTGGTTAATCAGCTCTTCGTCAGATAGTCGACACTGAAATCGCACGACCAAATGCATCCCTGAACTTTCGCCGGACATCTTTAGAGATTCACCGAAATGATCTCGCAGGGCCTTGATTAGCGTCGTGCGACGAGAAGAATAGAGAGCTCGCATTTTTCGCATATGGCGCTGCAAATATCCGGTCCTCATGAAATCAGCTAGGGCCGCCTGCAAAATCGTTGGCACAGGCTCGCTCAGCTCGGCAAGTGCATGTGCGTATACCTCGATCAGATGTTCCGGTAATACCAAATACGATACCGACAGTCCCGGAAACAAAACCTTATGAAACGTTCCCTGCAAAATAATTTGATCGTTCTCATCCATAGCTTTCAATGGCATAATCGGACTTCCAGTGTGGCAATACTCACTATCGTGCTCGTCCTCGAAAATCAAAGTACCTGTTCGAGCTGCCCAGGATAGAAGTTCAATTCGGCGCGGCAGTGAAAGAACCGATCCAAGCGGAAGCTGGTGAGATGGCGAGACATAAAGCATCCTAAGCGGTTCATCCGAAACGCTCATGAGCGCATCGACATCGATGCCGTTTGCATCAACCGGCACCGGATAGACTACGCCTCCTTGAAAGGAAAAGGTGTTGCGGATAGCACGATAGCAAGGGTTTTCTACCGCGACCAGGTCGCCTCGCTCAATATGAAGCCTGGCAGTTAGATCAAGCGAGTGCTTCCATCCGTTCATAATGGCGATTTGACTCGCATCGCATTTGACACCACGTGCTCGATGCAGGTATCGAGCGATTGATTCGCGCAGCGGTCTGTATCCCAGGGGATCCGATGGATAATCGTACAAGCGCGAATCAAAAGCCTTTGTCTGCCGCGCCAAAAGAGCAAGCAACTGCCTTATTGGTACAGCCTCGAGATCAGGCCGCCAGAAGTAGAATGCGATTTCTGGTTCGGGATATGGCGCTAGCATTTGGGTGCTCATGAGCCTTCTGGCAAAGCTCGACAACCGTGCTTCATTAAGTTGCTTGCGCATCTTCTGTCGCGGAATCACGAGTTCGACCGCCTGTGGGACTACCCGAGGTAAATCTCTTTTGACCCGAGTACCCGAACCGCCTTTCGCCTCGAAGTAACCGTCTGACTTGAGCTTTTCGTATGCAACGATAACTGTTCCGCGTGCCAGTCCTAGCTGTTGAGCGAGCTGCCGGCTGGAAGGTAGTTGGGCACCGCTTACCAGCTCGCCGCGCACAATCAACCGGCGCATCTCTTCATAAAGCTGACGAGCTAGTGGCACTGCCAATGACGAGTCCAGCTTGATATTTGCTTGCGTCAGTCGCGACTTGGAAGCCATGGACCATCCAGGTTTACCATCTTTCACAATCGGTTGTACCACTTTTTCCAGATAGATCCACTCGTGTTGGCGCTAGCTGCGCAAGTTCGATTTATTTCAAGTGAATGCAAAGTAACTACATACGCCAATCTAGACAAAACCAACCAAGGAGCGAGCCCGTCCAGGCTACCGGTACAATAGTTATGCGGATTTAGCTAGCTTTGCATATACCACTTTTTCATCTTGCTTGCCTCCTTAAAGTCGGTCAAAGATGGACTCATCCTGCTCTACAGCTGACCGGAAGAATTCACACACACATCGTTAATCATTGCCCCTCATCCTTTCTGAGAACCGCCTTCGCGGTTCGTGAGCGGCGTTTGAAACGATGAGAAAGGAGAGTTCTATGGACCCCTGCTCAACCATCTTCGGGTGCTTTTTCCTGCTGGGGCTGGCCCTGGGAGTTAAGGCGATCGCCAGCAAGATCACGAAGTGGAGTTCAACCCCTGGCGCTTTTGGTCGAGAACTCGCCGACAGCGCACCGGAAATGCTGTTTTCGTTCGGAATGATTTTGTCGATAGTAGGTGGTCGGTTTCTACCTGACCTCATCGGATACGTGTTCTACCAGCCAGATTCCATCTCGAACGAGCGACAAGTGACATGGGGGATTGCTGGCATACTCTTACCTTTGCTCATTACCATCCCTCTGGGTTGCTGGCTTTCGTCACGACGCGAGCGGCGACAAAAGAGAGACGATTCATAAGTCAGTACACCACCAGCGGTGACAACTGACGACAATGCTGCAGAAAGTAAGGCGTGAAGCCTACTTCTGCAGCATTTCGTTTTTATCCCTGGTCTATTCATCCATATAGTTGTCGAGGTGTCAATTTCTTGGAAGTTAG
>CAZCZI010000194.1:0-2733 GCA_964503045.1 uncultured Candidatus Obscuribacterales bacterium | reverse complement strand
CAGATACGTGGGAAGATCCCGGACAAATACGCGTGATTCAGGGAATGTGCCCGTTATATCCAGGCTCACCCCAAATGACGCGGTGTGAAACTGAAACGGTGCCCAGACAATTTAGAATCAGCATACGCACTACTTCGTTTACGAACTCGGACGATAATCTGGCCACTTTAGCGTCACACGAAATTGCCTCCATGCGCAACTCAATGGACACGAAGAATCTCCAAATAAACGCGGTCGAATTTGGCACTATAAATGGTGTGCGATTTGCCAGACAAACTTGGAGTGCCGAGGTTCCCGTCTTGAAAAATTTGGCCGGTACTTCCCTCCGCGAGCCAAGCCCCGCCCAAGGTTACTGCTATGCGACAATCGTCGATGGAAAAGTGGTTCAAATGACAGGACAAGCTCCGAAGGGTGATGATCGATACAAGGCGATCGAGGAAGCAGCACTGTCTTTCTACACAGCCGCAAAGACTCCCTGATTAGTTATCAGAAGTTTCCAGCCAGTGTAACTCTTTCTCTGTAAGTTCAATTTTGAATGCGCTGAAGGAATCGCGAAGCTCTTCAATTGTGCGAGATCCAACCGCAGCAAATGGTTTAAATTGCTGCGAAAGTACATACGCCAATGCAATTGCAGTGGGAGTCGTTCCCTTTTGCTTCGCAAGATCTTGAGCGCGCTTTAGTCGCGCGAAATTGTCCTTGGTAAACCATGCTTCAACGACACCATCGGCATCAGGATGTTCCGGGGAGTACAGACCGGTGAAAAATCCTCGCGCAAGTGACGACCATGCAATCACGCCGATGTTATGTTTTCGATACCACGGCAAATCACTTCGCATCAAAGGTAGGCATCCATGCCAGGGCTGTCTATGAGGAACCGCAAGCGAAAAGTGAGGGCTGCAAACTGAAAATGGTATCTGATTCGTTGCCTTTGCATATTCGTTGGCTGCATCAATTCGCTGGGGGGTCCAGTTTGAACCACCGAAGGCTCTTACTTTTCCTTCTTTGTGCAGAACATTCAGGAGATCAACGATTTCTTCGACTGGCTTATCTGGGTCGTCGCGATGCAGCATAAACATGTCGACATAATCAGTTTGCAGGCGTCTCAAACTTTCTTCGAGATCTGCTCTCACGCACCCCTCCATCAAACGAGAGCGTCCGTCGAATGGATGACCACCTTTCGTAATAACAACAAATTGATCGCGCGCACTGCGATCTTTCATCCACGCGCCAATCATACGTTCGCAATCACCTTCGCCATATTGATGCGCAGTCTCTACAGCGTTTCCGCCAAGTTTTACGTGTTCGTCTAGAAGGGCAAATGCGTTTTTCCTATCTGGTGGCGATAGAATCGTTGATCCTAATACAAGCCTAGAGACTGGCTTAGAAAGATTGGTGATGTTTCCAACTCGGTCGATCACGTTTTCTCCAATCAAGCATACAGACTAGACGTACAAAATTTGCATTTCTTCGCAGCAACAGCAACTGTTTCGAGGCACTCTGCACAAATCTTTGTATCCGCCGGTTTCTCCTTAGGAAGCAACTTATCGGTAAGTACATACACCACAAAAGCAATGATCGTAAAATCGATAATTGCTCCGGCGAAATGCCCATATTTTACAGCATTGACTGTCACTTTTCCATCAGCGTCTTTCGCCCTGGAAAGCTCTATCTGTGCCTGTCTCCAATCACCAGGAGGCATCACGAGAGCAATCGGCGGCATGAGCAAATCATCTACGACCGCTGACACGACTTTGCTTGTTGCGGCACCAATTATGACACCAATAGCCAATGCAAGCGCGTTTGTCTTTAGTAAAAAACCAGTGAAATCTTTTAGCATTGCAATTGCCCGATAATCTAATGAGGAATACGACCGCTATTGTTGCACATTGGCCAGCACCGGCTTCCAAAAGAAGTTACAGACGTTAAAACGAAAATCCTTCTGTTAGTCGTTGCAGCGAACCGAATTCAGCATCTAGTCTACGCCAAGATCTCGCGTGATCGAGGACTCCGTCTTCACTTGCTCTGGTTTAACATTGATCTGACGCACAAATACACTCACCGACCGGTTCCAGATTTCACTTTCTGAATCGCGCTGGGGAGCTAGCGCCTTGCCGTTCAACATGATCAGTGATTCAACCAACTCCCTCATTGTAAGGGTTTCTTCCGTAAGTTTAAAACCAAGGAATTCATTCGCAACTTTGAATGGTGGCGTCTTTAGATCGATGAACATTTGCAGGAACGGCCAACCATCTTTGACATCCTTCATCGGCAAAAGGTCGGTGAGTCGCGCATCCGGCGCTACTGCATGCCTCTCTACCTTATAGTTTTCAATCAACGCTCGTCTAAGTTTGTAAAAGACCCTCTGTGTAAGACAGGCTATTGGATCAGCAGTGGCAATGCGGATCTTCAACCACTCATATACATCGCCAACCGTGTACATATGTTCCACATCAACATGTGGAATCTCCACACCAAACTCCTCTTCAATTGCCATCACAAGTTCAACTGAATCGAGTCCCATCTTGTTCGCCCCAAAGCATCTCGATACTGGCTGTATGTTCCCGCCTCTAAGCGTTACAAAACTCTAGGGCTGTGCATTTGCTGGATCATAACTAATAGTAATAAAACAAGCCTCCTAAGTTTCTAAACCAGACTGTAGAACGAACTGTACAGTGGCAAAAGCTAGGAGGGTCCATGCCTGACAACACTGACCATCTCGAAACACTCGAGCGG
>CAZCZI010000193.1:0-2743 GCA_964503045.1 uncultured Candidatus Obscuribacterales bacterium | reverse complement strand
ACAGTTGACGGTATAGGAACAGACGATCCGACGACCTTGAAAACCGAGTCTCAATCAAACAAGGTACTGAAAGTGTGAGTAGGTACGTCCACGATGCCATCGAACCCAACCATAAGGCGCTGTATATGCACCGTTTTTAAAAATCGTGTATCAGAGGAAGATGGAGAGAAGAACGTCGCGTAATACATGACTAGAACTTATGATTTCAAATCCGCCGAATTATGTTGCTTCCCCTTTGTTGATGAAAATCAAAGGAAGCGGATCAAAGGAAGCGGATCAAAGGCACGTTAGAATTGTTGCCAACTACTCCACACACCCACTTGGGACACTTTAGAGACGCGATAGCTGCTTTATGGCAACACGAGTCATCGTCGACACGAACATAATAATTTCACTGGAGGAGGAGGCGCTCGTCGACGAAACTGCGGCGCAATTACTGCCCTTGCTGCAGACAAACGATGTGCATGTATTAGTGCACCCTGCATCAGTCTTAGACATCAGCAACGATAAGGACGAAAAGCGTCGCGAAATCAAGCTATCAAAACTAAAAAAGTATGCACGACTTGATGCACCACCACCTCTCGACAACGCTATGTTTAGTGCCGCTGGGATCCATATTGGAGGTGGAAATGACCAGATAGATTGCACGATTCTTACTGCGCTCGCAAAAGATGCAGTCCACTTTCTCATCACAGAAGACCGAAGACTTCACGGCAAGGCACGAGGTCTGAAGTTAGAAGATCGAGTGTTAACGATCGAACAAGCGCTTGCATTCTTTGGCGCAGCGTTTGCAAAGCAAGCGATCCAGCTTCCAAATCTCGATCTTATTCGTCTTCATCAGATACGAGATGAGTTGACAGATCCAATCTTTGACAGTCTCAGAGCAGACTATAGTGGCTTTGACGACTGGTTTATCAAATCGTGCCAACAAGGACGACAAGCGTGGATAGCACGAGATCAGACTGGTAAGCTCGGTGCTATCTGTATTTACAAAGAGGAAATAAATCAACAAATTACGACTTCACTGCAGCTTCCTGGACGAGTCCTAAAACTGTGCACACTAAAGGTAGAGAAAAACGTTCGGGGACAGAAGATTGGTGAATTACTGCTCAAAGCAGGGTTTCGACACGCGATCCAAAATGACTATGGAATAATCTACGTAACTGTTAAAGAACGACAAGTCGAGCTGATTGACTTGCTACGTGAATTCGGATTTGAATCAAAAGGAATTGATAAGAACAACGATAACGTATTCGTGAAAGAACAACCCAGACAGCCTCCTTCTGCAGAAATTGACCCGGTTGCTTACCACATTAAGTTTTCACCTCACTTCAAGGGCGGAGCAAACATCGGTAAGTTCCTTGTACCCATCCGCCCGGATTACCATGAACTCCTTTTCCCTGATGCAAGCGATCGTCAGCTTAAGCTCCCTTTCGCTGGGCCACAACCTGGAAATGCAATCAAGCTTGCCTACATATGCAAAGCCAAAACCGACGCCATAAAACCCGGCGACGTCCTCATTTTCTATCGCTCTAAAGACATTCAGAGGTGCACCACAATCGGTATCGTTGAGTCAGTAGACAGACTGGACGATCCTGATATTATTCTAGAGCGAGTGCTGAAGAGAACCGTATATACTAAAAAAGAAATTGAGGACAAATGCAGTAGTGGTGGATGTTTGGTCATGTTGTTCCGGCTTCAGGCACATCTGCCGCAGCCCGTCGAAATGAGTGCCCTAGAAACATTGGGTATTTGTGGACCAATTCAGTCAATCAGGAAGATTAACGATGAGCAATTTCGATCAATTGCAAAGCTGGGTCAATTCGAAGGTAGCGTTTCTGCCGATTAAGCCGGTATATGCAGAGAGATTGATTAGTGGAACTAAGCGGTTCGAATTCAGAAGACGTCCAATATCTTCAGAAACCACACACATTGTCGTCTATGCAAGTGCGCCATATAAACGAATTTTGGGAATCGTCGAAGTCACTGCAGTAGAGAGCGGCTCGGTGAGATCTGTATGGAACCGTACAAAAGAGTCTGCAGGCATCTCTCGGTCAGATTATTTTGACTACTTTGAAGGAACAGACGTGGCTTATGCGATTGCAATCAATCCTCGTCGAATAATTCGATTTGACAGACACATTAGCCCCTCAGATGTTGAACAAAATTTCGTGGTACCACAGTCATTTAAGTATGTCCGACACAGCTTTGTAGAAGCGCTTTTGGCGCAAGCATAGCGACGTATGCAGCACCATACGCGGTATCTGGTGATACAAGGCATGCACATTAAAAAAGTGCGAATTGGCCACTTCGATCTTCTCGCCTCTCTCTTCACAGTGCTTCTTCAGGGCTTCAAAAGTGGATGTTGGATTGATAGAACTTTCATGCAATACCACTGACTCGAGCTCGCGCTCGAGTTCTTCGTTCGGGCACCGCCACCAGGACTTGGGTCGCGGTCCTGGCTGAATTTCCATCGCGCATCGTTGAGGCTGGGCACTGCCTGGGCATGGGCCCGTTATTAGTGGGAATGTTCAAGGGGCAATTAGAAGGTTGATCTCGTAGTGAAAGTTCGCAGTGCACAACTACTTACCTTGACCTTCATGCTGCCGAATGATTTTGTTGATTTCGTCAAGGTTTTTCTCGTTGTACTGTTGCCTGCCGAATGATCCATGAAAGGTCTCAAATTGCCCATCTATCGGAACACAGTTGGGAATAAAAATGATCCATTTGGATCCCTTTTCCG
>CAZCZI010000192.1:0-2798 GCA_964503045.1 uncultured Candidatus Obscuribacterales bacterium | reverse complement strand
GCGAAGAGTCATGCTGAACATCGAGATTAAATCAGTTGAGCTTGCTCGATCACTTATTGGTTAATCATTGCAGATGACGATTAGATTAACGGTTTCCAACAGGAATTCATGCGTGTTGATGCTGATAATATGGTCCTCTCGCATAACACAAAGAGGGCTAAGACAATGCTTCAGGCTGGAGAAAAGTTTCCCGATTTTTCATTGCAAAATCAGGACGGAACAATCAAGACCCTAAAGGACTACGCTGGAAAGTGGCTTGTACTCTACGTCTATCCGAAAGATGCCACGCCGGGTTGCACGATTCAAGCGCAGGGTTTTACCGAGACAAAAGAGAAGTTTGAACAATCCAATATTTCCGTAGTCGGAATTAGTGCCGACGACGTAGACTCGCACAAAGATTTTTGCAACAAGTTTAGTCTCACTATCGATCTCCTGGCGGATCCCAAAGGTGAACTGTTGACCAAAGCCGGCGTTGGCCAAAGCGATTGGAAGGGCACCAAATATTGGAATCGCTCGACGTTTGTCATCGATAACAAGGGAATCATCGCAAAAACCTACGACAACGTAAAACCGGAAGGCCATGAGCAATTGCTGCTTGATGACATTGCAAAGTTGCAAACTCAGCCGGTCGTAAAATAGATGGCAAGTCCTCATTCGCCTTGTTCTAGCGCGGTAATCGATCATTCAATGTGTAGACTTTGCATTACTTGGAGAAATCATAGAAAAAGATGCGCAAGATTATTTTGAAACTTTCAGTGGTGAGCGGTGCCACTTTGGTATCGATGCTGCTCATTCTCGGAATCGTTTACGCCAATGAACCGCAACTGAAAAACAGCTACATGCCTGTGATCTCGAAGGAAACATTCGATGCGGTAGTGGCGCGAATGAAAGGAGAAAAGCAAGGCATCGAAGCGCGACAAGCAACTCTATTGAGCGATCGCTACGACCTGGCAAACAGACCTGCCGCTGGTGTCACCATGAATGGTGGCAAGCCGGTACAAGAGGGAGTGCGTGTCAAACTCCCGTCTGGTGCCACATGGGATTCACTGAATTCAATGTCTCCAGACGAAGTTCGCACAAAAAAACTCTTTCCAAAGGGCTTCTATCCCCTTCCGCACGCCAACCACCCGGAAGGCGGAATGTTGTTTCCGAAATCGACTATCAACGAGTTGAAACGACAAGAACAACGCGATCTCACCAGATTCGATCTCGACTTCGATATTCCCGAGCACTTCCTGGCGAAGTTCAATTCACCAATTTATCTGACCACGCGACCTGATCTCGGAGATGTCTCGAAGGGACAGCTGGTTACAATCAACAACTACTTCGAACTGTTCAATGGCGTTCTCAATCCCAAACAACTCGAAGGTTTGAGATTGTTGGTGACACCGTTTCCGCAACAACAGTTCAACCAAACAGATGACCGTCGAACAATTACACCAAGTCGTGGTGTCGCATGTTTCGATTGTCACGCCAATGGACACACCAACGGCGCCACACACCTCGTAGGCGACATTCGACCACAAGAGTTTCGGCACAAAATCGAAACACCTTCTCTTAGAGGTGTAAACATTCAGCGCTTGTTCGGCTCACAGCGTGCTCTGAAAACGATTGAAGATTTCACTGAGTTTGAACAGCGCGCAGCGTATTTTGACGGCGATCACGTAATCGCAGCCAAAAAAGGTGTAAACCCGCTGGAACGAGGCAGCCAGGTTCATTTCATGGCCGAGTTTCAAGAACTTCTCGACTTCCCTCCTGCACCCAAGCTCGATGTGTTCGGAAAGCTAGATCCGAAGAAAGCAACGGAGTCCGAGATGAGAGGACAAACGGTATTCTTCGGAAAGGGACAATGTGCCACATGCCACACTGCTCCTTACTTCACGGACAACCTCATGCACAACCTCAAGGTCGAGCGTTTCTACGAGCCAGAAATGATCAATGGCATGATGGCATCGGCTGACGGTCCAATCAAAACGTTTCCACTGCGTGGAGTCAAAGACAGTCCGCCCTACATGCACGACGGCAGATTGTTGACTTTGGACGATACAGTTGAGTTTTTCAACTTGGTCTTGCAAGTCAATCTCACCCAGCAGGAGAAAACCGATCTCGTCGCATATTTGCGCACTCTATAATTTCGAGTTTCGTGTACGCGAAGACCCTCAGGATCCAAAGCCTGAGGGTTCTTTTTTTGCCTGCATCCATGCGAATTTTCTTCACAAAGTTCCAATAATCCTGCAATCGCCCAGATGAGCTGGCTTGCACATTTGTTACCCCTTTAATCGAGGAACTTTCGACGACGATCGGGGGTCGTTCTATGCGTTACATAAATGCGTTCAAAAGGGTTGCGGAATGGAGATCAGAAGATCTGCAAATACCTCAAAGCGAAACACATCCAACATGCCGACTCAGACATCAAATTAGGATGGGAGGCGAAAATATGATTACTCAACAAAGAGACTACATTGGCGCACAGAATGCGGATGATCTGCAACCGCGCCAATACATGAGTCCATGGACTGCCTTACTAATTTTCCTAGCCGCACTGTTCTTTTGCGCTTTGCTTTCCACTTTGGTAGGACGCCTGATTCATGTTGATCCCGGCAACCAGGTCAATTTGCGATCCGGCGGCATTACTGATGTTGTGAAAGCGAAACCAGACAAGACGGTAGAACCAGTGCACATGGGCGTCGCACCAGTACCGTCACAGTAACCCTGAGCGTACTACGAAAGGAAACAACCATGGCAATATTTCGAAACACTGACCAACTCTACGAAGTTATGCAAGAACTCTGGACTTG
>CAZCZI010000191.1:0-2801 GCA_964503045.1 uncultured Candidatus Obscuribacterales bacterium | reverse complement strand
GTTTCCAGCTCTTTAAAGGAAATTTCCTGATACGCACTTTCGCGGAAATGCTGGTACAGACAATCAAAATTGGCCCGACGCATTCTCCAGTCAAAGCGGGCTTTTTTCTGAAGAGCAAACATGGGGCCAGGGATATAGAAAAGGTTCTTACCACAGAGGGGATTGATCAAAGCCGCCAGAGCGATCCAGAGGCCAATGCCGCCCATAGCCATGTTGAGACCGGCTACCACGGGGTTAAGAAAAGCCGTGTGGGTCACTCCCTTGATAATCAGACAGACATAATTTCATATTGTAGTGTATGCGCCAAAAAGTAAGGCACTCGCGCAGTTGCGTAAATTGGGGATACTGATCGACGTTAAAAATTATACCGCTGTATTCTAGCAAGATCGCGTAAGCCAAAAGAGCGAGAGTGACAATCAACCCTAGCCCAAGAAGCAGATACATTTTCGGCCAGCGTTTACCCATTATGACAATCGTTTTGCTGTTTTGAGATTGTGTGGCGGCATATTTCTGCCCACCCCCACCGACGCTACCAGGTAGAGCTACCGAGCCAGCTCCGGTTGTGTAGTTGGTGTTTTCTTTGATTTTAAATGTGGAGATAATGCTTTGAATGGTTGGTTTTTCGGCGGCGTAGTTTTGCTCGGGTATTGAAATCGAGGCGAGGATCGCATTTACGTTTGTCGTTGTGGCATAGTAGTGCGTGTAATAGTTTTGAACTTCCGAGCCAAGTTGAATGCCTTCTATCCATGTTAAGGAGTTCAATTGGATGCGACGAACTCCCTTGGGGACCGACATCGATTGCACCTCATTATTTTGCAAAGGGCGCGGGCGACCCAATTGGTCTTGATAAATATCAAGATTGTCTTGTGTGGACTTTAATTTGTAACTGACCACAATGGCGGATGCCGAACTGTTGTCAACGGTTGGGCTTAGGCAAATGTAATTTTCGGCATCAGTCTGACATGTCCAGGTGTTGGGGGCCTGAAATTGAAGCGGCCCGAATTCATGCGGTGTCATTGCGGTGGCGTAAGCGGTGGTCGCGGTCGTGCTAACAGCAATCCATGGGGCCATCGTGGCAAACAGTAAGTTCAAGAGCAAGAAGGGGGCGCGTGTGCCTTGCTTCACGATTTCTTTTTGCGCCACAGATAAAATCCCACTGCGCCAATAAGAAGCGCCAAGGCAATGAGTTTTGTTTTTAAGTCGCTATTAGATGCTGGCTCTGGTGGCATGCCTTCGGCGGAGCTATCCGACATGCCGATGCCCACAGGTACACCAATGGTTTCATTACCAGTGGGGCCTTGGCTCATTTTTGGTCGCGGGTCCATGAGATCTTTGGTGGCGATCACGCGCAGGCTTTCAATAGATTTCAAAAAATCAGCGCTGTATTTTGTGTAGTGCTGTTTGTGGGCGCTAAATGTGACAAGAATAGCAAGACGGTCTTTTACCGTAGCAAGGTAACGGGTGTAGTAAGACGCGATCTCGCTGCCCAGGTGCATGCCATCGACCCAGGGGTGACTGGCAATTTGTCGCTCACGCACTTGCAAGACGGTCGAGGATGTCGGCTTGCCAGTCTTGTCGATCAATGTACGCGGTGTTTTGAGGTGGGTAAGGTAAGCGGGTAGATTGTCTGTGGGGCCAGCTTCTTTGGCTGCGAGAATAATAATCGCCTCTTTGGATTTGTCAGCGTAGGAGCTAATGCAGACCCACTCGGTGCCATCCAGTTTGCAGCTCCAATTGTTGGGGAGTTCAAAGCTGACGTATGAGTTTTGAAAAAGAGCGGCCTCGACAGGCTCTGATGCGGCCACAGCCAAAAAAACAGCAAGCAGTAGGCCAAGGCCTTTTTGTTGTCTGAACATTGAAGCACCTCTAGGTGCTCCAATTATCTAATATTTTTTGAATGAGAAGTAGTCCTTCTGCGGCTAGACTGGACTCTGGTCCAAGTCCATCACATGCCAATGAGCTTTTGCGACAGAGCCACAGCGGCTTTGGCGTCCACTACTCGGCCCGATTTTGTTTTGCCCTGCAGGGTTGGAACAAGCCGACCGGTCTCGAGTAATACTTGCTTCACTTGCACTGCGCTTAGTTGGGGGTTTGCGCTCCACACCTGGGCTGCGACTCCTGCCACTAGCGGCGAAGCCATCGAAGTCCCCATCAACCCCTTGTAGTCTGCGTTGAGCGGGTTCTTCTTATAGCTCGAAACAATGGGGCGAGTGAACGTTCCGCCAGGGGCAGCCAAGTGCACGCGGTACCCAAAGTTTGAGTATGAAGTCAGGCTGTCGTGTTCGTCCGTTGCCGCAACCGAAATGATATTTTCATTTGAGTAACTGCATGGGTATAGCGGTTTTACATCGTTGTTTTCTGTATCGTTGCCAGCAGCGGCGACGACCAATACTCCATGATCTTCCGCATAGCGCATGGCTTCGCGCATGACGGCTAGGTCATCTTCCCACCCGAAAGACATATTGAGGACCTTTGCACCTTGATCGACAGAATATTTGATGGCGCCTGTCACGGAGGCGATATCGAAGCCGAGACCAGCGCCAAATTTAGTTGGGAGAATAAGCGATTTGCGAGCGGCCCCGAACACATTGGAAGCGGCTATGCCAGCGACATGCGTGCCGTGCCCATAGTCATCGTAAGGCGAAGCGTCGTCTTGGCCAAAGTCATAACCGGCGTAGTCATCAACAAAGCCGTTGCCGTCGTCATCGAAATTGTTGTTCGGGATTTCGCCAGTGTTGACACGAATGGGTATAGGTCGTATAAATCCCCTTTTTCGCCCGGCAGTATCCCATCCACGCATT
>CAZCZI010000190.1:0-2843 GCA_964503045.1 uncultured Candidatus Obscuribacterales bacterium | reverse complement strand
TTCGCGCGCTTTACAGTCAAGCACGCATGTACCCGGCATCCATAGTCTTTATTGATGAAATCGATGCACTCGGCGGCACCGTCTCCGACATGGGCAGCGAGCGTACGAAAGAACTCAATCAAATTCTCGTAGAACTCGAGGGAATCGGCAGAAGCAATGTCATCACCATCGGCGCCACCAACAACGAACAAAGCCTCGACCCCGCTTTCTTGCGCTCGGGCAGGTTCGATCGCAAGGTTTACATCGGTCTTCCTGATGCGGCTTCGCGGAAGCTTATCTTCAAGAAGTACCTCTCGGACGTAGTCTCTGACCCAAGTATCGACCTCGATGAAATGGCAAAGATCTCGTTCAATTTCTCCGGTGCCGATATAGCCGCCTGTGTCAACGAAGCAGCGATACTGTCGGTGAGAGCAACCAAAAACCGAGTGGAAATGCCTGAACTAGAACAGGCCGCAGAAAGAATATCCGTAACTGCCGGTCACAAGCTCAATACTGGAGGAATGAACCTCTCACGCGTACCCGACATTGACGTCAAGCTCGATGACATCAAAGGCATGGATGAAGCAAAGGCAGAAGCGGCGGAAGTTGTCGCTCTACTTAAGAACGCTCACTTGATCATCAAGAGTGGTCTGAAAACTCCAAAAGGCGTGCTTTTGGTAGGCAGACCCGGAACCGGCAAAACCATGCTGGCAAAGGCAATCGCCAACGAAGCCGGAGTCGCCTTCTACTCGCTTTCCGGTGGAGACTTCCAATCGATGTGGGCCGGAGTTGGCACAAACCGGGTCCGCATGGCTTACGAACAAGCCAGACGAAGCGGCAAGCCGGCAATCGTATTCATCGATGAGATCGACGCTATCGGCTCCAAACGTGGCACCGATCTTGGTGGCGGTGCCATTCAAGACGCAAACAAGACTCTCAACCAATTGCTTGTTGAAATGGATGGCTTCGGCAAACACAAAGTACTGACAATCGGCGCGACCAACAATGCTGAAGGGCTTGACGGCGCTCTTTTGAGACCAGGCCGCTTCGACAGAATTATCGAGGTTCCGCCACCAAACCTTGAAGGTCGTGAAGCAATCCTCAAACACTACCTCAGCAAAACCAAGATCGAGACCACAGTAGATCCACTGGAAATTGCCAGGATGACCGTATTCAAATCAGGAGCCGATCTCGCCAACATCGTAAACGAGGCTGGACTATCGGCAATCCGCGACGGCCGTCTCGAAATCTCGCATGTCGACTTGATCAAGGCAATCCAACGCCAAAGTTTCGGCATGTCGTACAGCCGCCATGTGCTGATGGAAGAACTGACCGTCACGGCCTACCACGAAGCAGGACATGCAATCGTCGCCTACTTCCGCAATCAGCGCGAACGTATTCAAATCGTCACGATCGTGCCTGCTGGAGACGCATTGGGATACATGTGGGCGGTCGACAAGGAAGAACGACACAAAAAGAACCGCCGCGATTTGATGGTAGACATCGAAATCTCGTTGGGCAGCATAGTAGCAGAACGCATGTTCTTCGAAACCAATGCATGGGGTGTTTCAGCCGATTTGGAACACGCCTCGACCGTTGCCAGACAAATGGTCAGCCGTTTCGGTATGGGTGAATTTCCATTCAACACATCTGTCGCTTTTGCAAACAAAGATGGCAATGCCTCTCCAGAGACTCAGCGCGAAATTGAGATGCAAACAAAGCAAATTCTCGATGAGTGCTACAAAAACGTCGAGACCCTGCTCAAGACACACAGAGCTGGTATTGAACGCTTGGGTCGTGCCCTAATCGAGAAAGAAACCTTGTACTACAGAGATGTAGTCGCCATCCTCGAACCACAAAGAAGCGAAAGCGACGTCAACAAAGAACTCGCCGAGCTGGCAGAACGCAAGTTCATCGGCAAACGCCCCGTCGTAAGCCTTGAATTGCTTTCCGGTATGGGTCTTAAAGGCGGCGGCGGTGTTGGCGGCGGAGGCACTGGTGGCAACGGCGGAGGCAATGGACCTTCGCTAAACGATTCCGCCAATTACTCAACGGATGAAAAATAGAATCCGAAACCGTAAATCGGATTCTCCCGGGTAAACCCTCTAAACATCTGTTCATCCTAGCCCTAGAATGAAACTCGAGACTTCGCCAAGATCAAAGCTACGGGCTACATCTAATGGAGGACGTCACTATTGAAGACGTATGAGTTCTCCGGACGCGCGCGCTTTTGGGTGTCCAACCCGGTTGCGCTTGCAACTCTTTTCGGTTTGGTGCTTTTCGGCGGCACAGCGTTTGCATGGAAAGATATGATTTACTTGTCGCAGCCATTGGTCATTTCAATGACTGGAGTTTTGGGAGCGGCGATACTCATTCTTTTGTGCTGGATCAAAATCGATGTGTCTGAAGGTGGCACGGAACGGCTAGCCATCAACGAAGACTCAATAACATTTTCGAAGAAATCAAACCATGGCTGGACAATGAGGTGGAACGAAATCACCAGTGTCCAAGAGTATAGATGTGAACCACAAGAGTTGAGATCTCGAAATTGGCTGATGGTTTTGCATACACCAAAATGCGCATACAGCATCAGGTCGACACAGTTCAAAGAATATGCTCAGATTCGAGAGTTAGTTCGCCAACGACTCAACGATCGATTCATTCGTGTTTAGCTTGAAGTAGAGATCGCATCTCATTGAGATTTGCAAATACAAATTTCATTTCGTCGATGACGCGCTCATATGCAAAGCCTGGCAGACTCAGGTGTTTTCGGGATGTCTGTTTGTTAGACCGACCGCGACCGCGACCGCGACCGCGACCGCGACCGCGCAATAATAGCCTTTTTGGACTCGCTGCTTGTCTCT
>CAZCZI010000189.1:0-2847 GCA_964503045.1 uncultured Candidatus Obscuribacterales bacterium | reverse complement strand
TCACTTCGTTTGTGGCGCAACATTCCAAGTTAGAGAGCGCCACGATCTTCTCTTTTCCCTAGTGTGGGCTTTATCTTTCCTCCTTTGATTCTATTTCAGGTGGTGCATTCTCAAAGGTGACCTTGTTTTTTAGAGGTCATCCCAATGTAGACTCTGGACGCTTTTGTCACGATTGTGAGAGTTCCTGTACTAAAACGCCTACAAAAGGAAGTGGCCGACAACAAAGCGTCTGGACATGTAGACAGCGTCAAGTAGCTCCAACTTTTGCGCATGCAACTAGCAAACGGAATGATCAACGAGCAGAAGTATGCAGAAGGCGTAGCGTGGGCTTGCGCCTGTTTCAATCATCTTCGTGCAGACGGTGAATCTCCACTTCATTCTCGACAGCGTCTTATGGCGCCTCCGAAGTGCGGAGTTGCGGAGACTCTTGATTTGGTTTGATGGTAGAATTTCCAGCTTGCAGAACCTCTCTACCACGGCTGGCCCAAACTCGCGTCCCGCAAATGTCGACGGTCGCAAGATCTTTGCCGCCGCATCAATCTTCCTTGTCGTAGCCTCGGTACTTTTGGCTGGTCTTTCACCAGTCTTGTTCTCGGTAGCCATAGTGGTTGTATTCGGTGCGCCTCATAACTGGGTCGAGTTTCGATATGTTCTATCAAGGTTGCCGTCTCGATTGGGACCTTTTCGCGGATTTTTTCTTACATCTTTTATTGGTGCGATTCTCCTCTGCATTACCGAAATCGTTATGATGTTTCTCGTGCAGGAAAATGCTATTTCTGTTGCCTTAGCACGTCAGTTGGTATTGATTTGGAACGAGTTTTTGATCCTATGGATCTTTGCCCTGTCCTTTTCGAGGTATCCCAAGTCTTTGAAAGAAACAGCGCTGATAGGCGGCTCGCTCACAGCGATTATGACAGAGCCAGGAAGTTTGCCACCCCAAGTATTCACACTTGCGATTGTCTACGTGCATCCTGCTGTTGGGCTGTGGATCTTCGAAAGGGAGCTTCGCAGAACCAGAAAGAGTTGGCTCAAGACGTATCACTTGTGCATGCTAACGGTTCCGGCGGCTGTACTTCTACTGATCTTCTGGCTCAGCGGCACCACATACGATGCTGCCTATGCTCGCTCTCTCTCCGAACTCAGTGGCAACGTCGGCACCAATCTTTTCAAAAGCGCCTCACCGGCTGTGCTATTGGCCGTGTACGGCTTCTTGCAGATGGTGCATTATGGCGTTTGGGTTTTCGCCATGCCGCTTGCGACCCGAAGCTGGGAACGCTGGCGATTCGATCGACTTCCGGCTCTTAAGAACCGGCTGATTGTGCGCACTCTGTGCGGTTATGTGTTTGGACTTGGTGCCGTGGCGCTATGCGCCTTCTGGGTCGGATTTAAACTCGATTACGCCAGCACGATGAACCTATACGTGTTTCTTTCCACGCTGCATGTTTTGGCAGAGGTGCCGTTTATGTTTTGGATGTGTGACAGCTAGAGCGAACTATCAAGCTATTTCTCTTTAGGAGTATCAAGATCTTCGGACTTGATTTGTTCGCCCGCAGAGATATTGCGCTTTAGGATTCGCCCCGCAGCGTCAGTGACACGGCTAACCATGTCGAATTTTTGCGGCTCACTGTTAGACCACTTGACTCTCTTTACTTTCAAATCTTCTTCGGATAATACTGTTCCTTTAGAAAGGTTTTTTACAGGAACAACGATTTTTGCCGACGGATAAATGTCTGCGAAGTGAATTGGTTGCCCAGCAACAATATCGACTCTGGCTGTGGAATCGACAACATCATCGATGGAATGCAATGCACCATTCCTAGCTTCGTAGAGCGGCACTGACTCCTCTTTCACGTCCTCCACTCGAATAGTGCTGCCTTTGGTTATTGCTTTTTGAGCCTTGAGGACTGTTTCTCTCCTGTATGCATTGGCACCGTCGACAACCGGCGAGGCGTAAACACCAAGGCATTCAGATTGTTTGGTGACATAAGCCCAGACGCACAATCCTGCGACTCCAAGGACAAAGAGGCAGAGTATTCTTAGGTTTGTCGACATATTCAATCTCATTAAGCAATTGTTTGCATATAATACTAGGGTTATTGGCTTCGGCGCTAGTTGTACTTGAACGAATTTTCTTGGAGTCTCGCAACAAACCTTGAAAAATAGAGGCTAAAAATGTCAGACGAGCCTAAACCGACGGATGCGAAAACTCCAAAGAGCTCAAAGAACTTGATCATTGCAATCGCTGTTGCGATCGGTATTACCGGAATATGCGTGTGGGCTTACGCGACCAATCAGTCAGAATCGCCTCGAGTCATGGTGGGCGAACTAGATGGTGTTTGCCGTCAGATCAAGGTACCGGTAGTTTATGCAGTGCAAGATATTCCGGAAGGGAACACAATCACTCCGGAAGCCTTAGAAGAGAAAGAAATCCTGGAGAACAAAGTTCCTAAAGGAGCACTTCGCTCCGTCTCGATGGCATGCAATCGCAAAGCTAAGTATGGTCTTACGCAAGGACAAATAGTCCGTGAACAAGACGTAGGAGGCAAAGTAGTGATGGTCGTAAGAACCACGATCAAGATTCCCAAAGGAAATAAATTCAGCAAAGCTGCCCTAAAGCTTGAAGAGGTTAAGGTTGGTGGAGCGCCTAAAGCAGTAATTGGGAAGATCGAAGATGTCGTCGGACAAGTGGCGAAACGAGACATTGCAGCAGATCAGCTGGTTTTTGCTGAGTATTTTGTTTCGAAGGATGCTACCACCAAGAAAGCGAAGCACTAGATAAAAGCAGACGAGCGCGACCTAAAGACGAGTGACATATGTTCTCTTTCTCCTGTCAACACGAATGGCTAG
>CAZCZI010000188.1:0-2883 GCA_964503045.1 uncultured Candidatus Obscuribacterales bacterium | reverse complement strand
AGAACACTCGAGTACATCCGATGTTCCTTGAGTTGTTCCGAGCGCAGGGCTCTTTTTTCTGATGCCTCGTATCAAGCTATGCTGGCACCGCTGCCACCGCCCATGGTGGATAGACCCAACGGTTCACATTATGGTTTGGGACTTGATTCGGTAAAGTCTTCGCCAAATGGTTTTTTTCTAAACCAAAAATGGTGGCAAACCGGGCGTTCATATCAGATTGAGCATCTGCCGAATGGTGTTAATTTCGCACTTATGTCAACGGTGGTGCAGATGAAAAAGGTGCACCCGTCAATAGCAGCCAGCCTGGACCGCAAACGAAAGCATCCAGCCGTTGTTTTTGGCAAACTAAAACTGAGCAGGTTCATTGATTCCGGCAATCGAAATTTGAGCACCTTGACAGCAAGGCCCATAATGGTGTCGTCTCCGGTGGCGGAATCTAGAAAGACGACAACAACATTGCTAGACCATGATGCTTGGATCACAGTGCGATTACTGCACTTCCGAGAGGATAAAAGTAAAAACTGGATCGCGGAACACCTAGGAATTTCGCGCAACACGGTCGCGAAGTACCTCAGAGAACCCGATCCTCCAAAGTACAGACTAAAACAACCGAGGGCCAAACCATTGGCAGATACTTGGCGGGGGCGAGTTGAGTCAATTTTGCAAGCCGACAAACACGCACCACGCAAACAACAGCATACAGCAAAAAGAATTTTTGAGCGATTAGTGCTTGAGGAAGGCTACGAGGGCTCCCAGAGAACCATTAATGCCCTTGTAGCGGAGCTTAGAGATAGACCGGCAAAGAAGGCGTGTATTCCGCTGGTGTTTCAACCAGGTAAGGACGCACAGGTTGACTTCGGTGAATCATACGCGGACATTGCTGGGACCCGAGTGAAACTGCATGGCTTCGAGTTGAGACTCAATTACTCGCGCAAGAAGTTCCTGATGTACTTTCCTTCACCAAACACCGAAGCGTTTCTTGAGGGACATGTGCGCGCATTTGAGTACCTTGGTGGCGTCCCAGGACGACTTACCTACGATAACCTTGGACTGGCTGTCAGCCACGTAGGCAAGGGAAAAGACCGAAAGCTCACCAAAAAGTTCAAAGAGCTGAAAGGGTATTACGCATTCGACTCGAATTTCTGCACACCTGGAGAGGAAGGTGCGCATGAGAAGGGCGGCGTAGAAGGCAGTATCGGATTCAGTCGGCGAAACTGGATGGTGCCGGTACCAAAGTTCGACTCTCTAGAAGAGCTGAATGCGTTTGTTTTGGCAAAATGCGAGGAGGAAGATGGACGTACCGTCGATGGCCAGCCTGTGCCAATCGGTATGGCTTGGGACGAGGAAAGGAAATATTTGCTGCCCCTACCATCGCGAGCATTCGATCCAGGCGTAAGGAGGAGCGGGATTGTTGACCGGTATCAAACGATGCAGCTATCGAACAATCGATACTCCGTTCCGGCAAGCTTCATTGGAAAACCGCTCTGGATCAAGAGTTACTGGGGTCACGTTGAGATCGGCACCGGTATCGATGTTGTTGCCACACATCCTCGCAGCTACGGCGAAGATGAGTACATTCTTGACCCGATGCATTACTTTGACGTGCTTGAAAGAAAACCACATGCGGTACCATATGCACGGCCACTTCTTCAGCACATATGGCCTGATGGTTACTGGGACTTCTACACTCAAATGAGAGTGCGGCACGGACCAGGTGATGCTGGTCGAGGATTCATCGAGATCTTGCGATGCCATTGCAAATTTGGAGCTGAGATAACAAGCGCTGCGGTTAAGCAAGCGGCGCGCTTGAATCTTTTTCACTCCGATGTCGTTGTTGCACTTGTCGATCGCGGCCGGCTGGAGCGGTTTGTTCCAGAAGAGCTCGACATGTCAAACCATGCCGATTTACTTCACTACAAAGTGGATATTCCAGATGCCGCCAGATACCAAGTTTTGATTGGAGGAGAAGGTCATGAACAAATCGTTGCTTGATGACTATTTGAAGAGACTGCGATTGTCGACGGTCGCAAAAAACTACGAGCGCGCAGCCAAAGAAGCTGACGGGCACCGAGTGACGTACGAGGAGTATTTGTGCTCACTTCTGGAGCAAGAGGTTCAAGCTCGAGATGAGAGTCGCCGAAAGGAACGGCTGACACGCGCTAAATTCCCTACGCTGAAAACGCTAGAGGACTTCAAGTTCGACGAAATCCCCTCGCTAGACAAACAATCAGTGCTGACTCTCTTCAAAGGTAAGTACATTGATGCTTTGGAGAACATTGTTTTTGTCGGTCCACATGGAGTAGGCAAGACACATCTCGCAATTGCCCTGGGCATTCAAGCCTGCCAGAACGGTCGGCAGGTACGATTCTTTACCGCCGGCGATCTTCTTCACCAGCTGACCGAAGCGCGCGAGGAACGGACAGTCTCGAAATTTCAGGAGAAGTTGGCCAAGATCGAAGTGCTAATTCTCGACGAACTTGGAATGGCTGACTGCAATCCCGACGAAGCGAAACTGCTCTCCCAAGTAATCAACGCGCGATACGAAAAGCACTCAACCATCATTACGACAAACCTTGAGTTCAAAGACTGGACCACAGTCTTCTGCACACAGCAACTAACTTCAGCATTGCTTGATCGCCTGACGCATCGCTGCAATATCGTCCAGGTAATCGGCGAAAGCTATCGTTTCAAGGAAAGTGTCCGACGAAAGAAAGGCAAAAAGGCCGCTTGAATCAAGGAGGTAGACCATGACTTCGGGAAACTATCAGCAATCACACCTGCTCAATTTTCGATTGCCGCGACTGCTCAAATTTCATTTGCCAGAATCACTGCACTCGCTTCCGAAAGTTCAGACCAGCCCCATCAGCCGAGATAATCTCTTAG
>CAZCZI010000187.1:0-3019 GCA_964503045.1 uncultured Candidatus Obscuribacterales bacterium | reverse complement strand
CTGTTTTAAGCGCTTCAAAAATCAGTCCAAGAGCGACGTGCACCTCGTGAACTTCCCCGTGGTTCCTTCTCATCGCGTCCTCATGTGCATTTCTCAACGCGTCCATAATTCGATGCGATAGTGGAAGTGCTTTGCGATCGGATTCAGAAGGCAATAACGCGCGCTCAGATTCAAAGTTCTCCGCTACATTCGATGGAGCTTGCTGAGACACCTGGTCCAGGTCATCTTGGAGTGGGGCATCGCCAACTCGCATATCAACTAAGTCACGCCTTCCATATAGCTGGAGAATTTCGACTCGCGCGCGCTTCTCCCGAAGCCTTCGTTGCGCTTGCTCCGTCAAACTATATGCCGTAAATTCACCAGCCAAATTGCGAAGATGCTCTTCTATTCCCAAAACAATATGAACACTGTTAACAGTGAGATCACCCGCCACGACTTTTTGCAGTTCGGCCAGCTCAAGCGCCTGAACTGCGTGAGGAGAAAATCGTTCGGCATCCGGAAACGCATCGGGAGGATCAAACAATGTAGCTACTGTGTGGAGTTCTTCTGTACCAACGAACTTCAAGAGTTCACCGATTATTGACTTAGAAGCTTCTTTCGCGGCGTTCAGCAAAGTTAGTGTGGATACTCTTCTATTAGTAGCTTGTGCTCTTGCTTGAGCCAGAGAAATAATCATTCTTCCATCTTCGTCGAACTTATTTAAGAGCTCCTGCAACTCCCACGAACTTTTTCCAGGATCAGAACTCTCAGGTGAAAACGCTGGTATTACAGGTGGTGTTACAGAGGCAATGCTATCAGAAGCCCCTTTGGGGACTTCGGGCAAAGGAAGGGGAATAGATGTGTCGTTGGGCGGAGATACCACGGGCTTGGGCTCCGTCAGAGGTTCATGCGGAAGCAGTTTTAAAGCAATATCCAATCTAGTACTCAAAGCCTGCAGGTCAACTTCGAGCACTTTCAAGTAATGCAATGGAACGCCCGGGTAATCGAGCATTGTTCTAAGAATGTGTAGCCCGCTGATTTCACGATTGCGTTGTATCAATGCAAGTTCTGAGGCTCTGTCCATCACTAGCTGAACTGAAGACCCAATCTTAACTACCTTGAGACTTGTGATTTCGACAGGTTCTGTATCTAATGACACATAAAAATGCATCTCGGCATATGTCACTAAGACCGACTCTAACACCGCTGCCACACGCTGAGCTTTGTGGAGCAGAGCCAACAACAGATGCACGTCTGTGGCAACACGCGTGCCAAGTTTTAGCGCCTCCCTTCGTGCGCATTCTTCCCAGTAATTGTCACGCTGCAGATTCACTTCTTACCCTTCTTTTCGCCTTTCTTCCTTTTAGATTTCGATTCTTCTTTCGGTTTTTCTGATGCACTTTTCGAGAAGCGCCCATAAGCTTCGATAAGGTCTAGGCGAAGTCCGCTATTGATTCGATGAATGCCCATTTGGGAATCAGTTTTTTCACGAATGCACTTCTCAATACCTAGAAGTAAATGTGCACTCGAAAGTTGAGCATCACCAAAGGCGCCGACTTCAATCCAGGACCTTTTGATTGCTTCCATTGCAAATGGCGAAAAGACATCGGCTCCGAGTTCGCCCGCTGATTCATGAAATTCCAGTGTTCTTGCGGCATCTTCGAGATTGCATGCATTGACTTGCATCATCAAGGTACAACCAATTGTTCCATCTGCTCTTCGCAATCCTCGCAAGAGATCTTCAACGCATATTGGTGATGACTTCTTGTCTGCTTCGTCCTGTGCAAGCTTGAGCACCTTCATCATATCTTTGCTAAACCAACGGTCCAAACCTACCGGCTTTGACGATGTTTCCGAACGCTCCTCCCACGTTAATTCACTTGGAGCCTGGACAATTTCAGGAAACAACTCCCTGGCACTTACTTGCCGCTGTGGAAACAGCCTCAGGGCTCTCATAGTTTTCTCTTCCAGTTCCCGCAAACTTACATTCAGATTTCGCAACAAGTGGCAGCACTGTTGATCGGTAGTGACAAGAACGTGTAGCAAATGGACATCCGTTGTGCCGACGTGTACGAGTCCTGTCGAAATTTTCTCAGCTGCAGACACAATCTCAAGGACAAGCCCACCAACTCTCACATTCTCCGCTGTCACACCAGAACTTGGCTCGCGACCTATAGATGAGACATCGCGTGCTAGTCCGAGACTCACTCCAACGGATTCCAAAAGACGTGACGCACGGCCTTCGAACGAAAGAAGCCCCAACAACAAATGCTCGCTGCCAGCAACTTCCGAACCCATCAACGCGGCTTCGTTTCTCGCTTGCTCGATCCAACGGTCAACTGTGACGTCGATAGCCATCGCCTGGTCTCAACAATGCATTAGTTCCATTATTCCTCAAAATGTGATGACTTAATTCACGAGACCGAGAGTGCAACGGTATGTCAAACTAAAAATGTCGCGGGGTAAATGCTTTTGCGCAATGTGAAAAGTAGATGGAGTTGGGTCGGTGTCTCCACGGTCACTGCGCTGTCGTGCGTGCTGCTGGGTTTTTTCTATGGTCTTTCATATCTTCCGGACCTGCTAAACCCGCCATGCGACCCGCCGGCTGTCCTCTCAAAGCCTCCGGAAGAAATCCCATTTAAGCCAAAACTTCCGCTTCTGCCGCCACCCTACTGCCCTGAGTGTCAGTCCAAGGCGGCGGTCAGGTCAGTACGTTTGACATATTATGCAAAGGGCGTCCCCGTCAAGTTGCTGTGCTGCGACCACTGCGAGCGCACCTGGAATCCTAAGAATCCGCTACGAGTCCTGCGGTTCTATCACCACAAATAAAGGCACGATCGCCGGCCGGCCCACCCAAGAATGAGCGCAAACACGCCAGAGCACGTATACTAAACAAGGTCTCGGCTTCCTGCTTTAAAGAGATTCCAATGCCCAAGTTCTTCCAAGAACGCAAAATCATCGGTTCGGCGCTAGCATTGCTGTGCGTGACTCAGGCGCTGGCTTCAAGGGCGGAAAACCAACCTCCTGCCATCCCGACGAC
>CAZCZI010000186.1:0-3197 GCA_964503045.1 uncultured Candidatus Obscuribacterales bacterium | reverse complement strand
ACGGTTCGCTTGAGGAATACGCCTTTTACATCGAGCAATGCTATCCTATTAGCGGCCATCGCCGACAATTCTTCGCAGATAAAATTCGATTGGCTCAGCCGCATATCGGCTACAAATTACTTTGCCTCATGGCCGAGGCGGGCATCATTACATCGTCCTGGACCACAAACTTTGACGGCCTCATAGCAAAAGCCGCGGCAAATTTCAACATCACACCGATTGAGGTCGGCATTGACTGCCAGCATCGAGTAGTGCGGCAACCACGACGCGGCGAGTTGCTTTGTGTTTCGTTACATGGGGATTATCGCTATGACGAGCTGAAAAACACTGACGATGAACTGCAACAGCAGGAAGCACAGTTGAAGAATGACCTGGTGGCCGAACTTCAAAACACGGCTCTAATTGTGATCGGTTATAGTGGTCGGGACAAATCGGTAATGGAAGCGCTTGAAGCAGCATATTCGCGACCAGGGCCTGCGAGTCTTTACTGGTGTGGCTTCGGAGATGAGATCAACAAGCCTGTGCACAGACTGTTGGAGACTGCGAGAGCTGCTGGTCGAACGGCGTATTTTGTACCTACGATGGGATTTGATGATACGCTCACCCGACTGGCGTTGCACTGTTTGACTGGCACTCAGCAGGAACGTGCGAGGTTGTTGCTGTCGGAGGTCAGCAAGGAACTTCGAGACCGAAATGCGCCATTTGCTATCGACCAGGTTCCTTGCAAAACTCTGATCAAAAGCAATGCTTTTGAGATTGACTGCCCATCGGAGGTCTTTGCGTTTAATGTCAAGAAGTGGCCCGAAAAACCCTGGGACTGGCTGGAGGAATTGAGCAAAGGGCGTAGGTTTGTCGCCGTTCCGCACCGAGGAAAAGTGCTCGCACTTGGACTACTGGATGATATCAGAGATGCTATCGGGGAACAATTGTCAGGTTCAATCGAACGAACTCCAGTCACCGATGCCGACAGAAATTTTGATCACGGAGCCGTCAACGCGTTGATGCGACGCGCATTGCTTCAAGCACTTGCTGAAAGTTCAGGCGTCGCTACGGATTATAAACGATGTCTGTGGGAGAGGCAAGCGTACGACAAAAAGCAGCACGGCGGACAGGACTGTTACATTCACCGAGCTGTCGTTGTCCACCTGCGACAGTTTTCCAGACGGCTGCACATGGTGGTGAAGCCGACGGTTGCCATCCTCGATGCCAAGGGTAACGAGCTTCCACGTAATGTGGCAAAAGTCATTAAAATGGAAATCCTCGGCTATCAACACAATAACAAGTTCAATCAGGAACTCGGCTACTGGCGGGAAAAGCTCTTTCCCCAAAAAGGGATTTTTGAGATCGAGTTTCCGTCAAACTGTGGTTCTACGTATCGGTTCAAAATTCGAACCGCCCCGCTTTTCGCTCAGATTGGGTCACGAGTTCGTCAACAATCGATCCCAATCGATGACCTTATTCGTCCCTACATTAAACAACAGGGAATCGAGATCCCTGAACCAAAGCTGCTGTTTAGCAATCGCAGCGGAACACAGTACGCAAGTGATTCGCATCCATTACGTGGCTTGCATTCAAACAGGCCATTTGACTTTGCTTTGAGTTCGCATGGGCTAGCACCGTCGATACGACTTGGCGTGGTCTGTCCTGAGCGCGAGGGTCAACTTCTAAGTCGTTACCTTTGCCAATCGGGACAGGTTCATCAGCCGAACGAGACTGAGAAGGATTACCTGGTCGACTATCCGGGTTTTCAGTCGGCGTTCGGCATTCCGTTGGAAATTCCCAGGCCGGGTGACTCAGCTTGGGCGGTTTGCCCAGAACCAAAGACTGGCGGGGGCTCTAAAGCGACTTCTCTTGAACTGGCGAAGTTGATCACTCGGTCGATTGAATCCGTCGTTGCAGTGGAAAAGCCGCATGTAGTTCTTGTATTTATCCCGAATCGCTGGTCCACTTGGCGAGACTACCGAGATGAGCAGGAATATTTTGACTTGCACGACTTCGTGAAGGCTTATTGTATTCAGAAAGGAGTCGCAACGCAGTTTCTCGAAGAACACACACTATCCAGTGGTCAGCAATGTCGCGTGTGGTGGTGGTTGACGGTAGCTGTGTATGCCAAGGCAATGAGAACGCCTTGGGTGCTTGAAGCGCTCAATCCAAACACAGCTTTCGTTGGGCTTGGCTTCACCATTGATCGCTATGCTGCGAAAGGCCAACACATCGTTTTGGGCTGTAGTCATCTTTTTAACGCACAAGGCGAAGGTTTGCAGTTTCGCTTAAGCAAGATAGAGAACCCAGTGATCCTCGGTCGTAATCCGCATATGTCGTACGACGACGCAAGGAGGGTTGCCGAGACCGTTCGACAGTTGTTTTTCGAGTCACAGTTTCGCTTACCACCACGTGTCGTCGTTCACAAGCAGACCCGCTTCCTGGACGAAGAAAAAAAAGGACTGCTGGACGGTCTGAGTGGTGTGGGCGAGGTCGATCTGCTTGAGATCAATACAGATGCCTCACTCCGATATGTATCATCTGTTTTAAAGGTCAAATGGGAGAACGAGCAAAAGAAACAAGTATTTGACAAAGACAACTTTCCGGTACGTCGCGGAACTGCAGTCCTGTTGGAAAACCGTAGTGCACTTGTTTGGTCTCATGGAGTCACTGACGCGGTAATCCAGGGATGGAAATATTTTCAAGGCAAACGCCACATCCCAGCTCCGCTTCTTCTGCGGCGACACGCTGGAAGCGCCGATC
The DNA here is from genome assembly GCA_964503045.1 of uncultured Candidatus Obscuribacterales bacterium. Classification (GTDB taxonomy): domain Bacteria; phylum Cyanobacteriota; class Vampirovibrionia; order Obscuribacterales; family Obscuribacteraceae; genus CAYZJR01. The sequence continues at coordinate 452 of CAZCZI010000186.1, read as the reverse complement.
TGGAGCTGCTGGCATCTGAAATTCTTGGGCTTTCAAAGATGGATTGGAACTCGGCAGATATGTACTCGAAGTTGCCGGCAACGATCTGCTCGTCACGACAGATCGCAAGAATTGGAGCAAAACTCGAACGATTCGGCCCGATTTCGTACGACTATCGGTTATTTATGTAACGTTGTCCCATCCAAGCACTTTTCCGATTTTCCAACATGTTCTGAAGCTGGTGAATGAATACGTCGAGCGCAAAGTGAATTGGCGCGGCTGCGACGAGCGCGAGCTGGGCTTGGATAAATACGTGCGAACCATTGTCGAACGCTTGCGTGATGTGATCGAGCCTAACGAAGAACAAGGCGAGCCGCCGTTGCTGCCGATTCTGAACCGTTACAAGCCCATCGGCTCGACCGCCGAAGTCGATTTCAAAACCACGCGGCCATGTTACGGCACGATCAGAAGTC
>CAZCZI010000185.1:0-3202 GCA_964503045.1 uncultured Candidatus Obscuribacterales bacterium | reverse complement strand
TGTTTCACCTTAGGTCCATCAATCACATCGAAGTGACTGGTTGGGCCTCTGGTGCCGAAGAAGTCAGTAAGGAACTGAGGATCAGTTTGTTCTGTGGCGCCCCCTTCCGCGTCTAGGGATGCCGATGTGGCTATAATCCTGAGGCGCGGGTCTTCCGGAGAGAGACCAATCCTTGCAAGGAAAGTTTTCAAAATGTATGCAATCTCTGTTCCCGGAGTGCCGCGATAGGAATGGAGTTCGTCTACGACTAGAAAAAATCTGTTCCTCTCGTCTGAGTTGAGCCACTTCCTTGTCTGCTCGAACATGGTTTGTTCGCGCTTCCTAACTAGCATTACTGCTAGCATGGTGTAGTTCGTGATGAGAATATCCGGGGGACTTTGCTGCATGTCCCATCGCGTTAGAAGCTCGGATCCAAATAGTCTCGGAAGGCGATGCTTATTTGAGCTGTCAGCATCGTCATATTCCGGGCCGATTGTCCGTAAATACTGGGCACACTCCTTGAGCTTTGACTCGTTGTTATGCTCTCCGCGGCCATAAGTAGCCCCATTGTACTGACCGAAATAGATTCGTTCGCCGCTGAACAAAGTGTCGTATAGCTTGTCTGCCGCCGGTGAATCCAAAATTTTGCGCATGGTCTCAATTTGATCTTGGACCAGTGCGTTTAACGGGTAAATGAAGAGCGCGCGAACAGCAGGCATGCGCTGTGTTGAAGCACGTTGAGGACGAAACGCGGGAGGTTCGCGGTTCCACCAATCATTTCCGGTGGCAGCAGTCGTTCGCTTCCAACGAGGGTGGTGAGCCGTTCCAATGGCCTCTCGAAGAATATTCAATATTGTAGGAAGTAGAAATGAAAGCGTTTTTCCTGAGCCCGTGCCTGTTGTAACCACTATGTTCCGGTCATTCAGCAGAGTCTTACGCAGCGCGTCAATTTGGTGGGTGTATAGGATAGGTGGAATAACGTCAGAAAAGAGGTCGTGAACTTTGTCCAACTCGCTAGCGTTATTTATGCCAGCCAAAAGTTGATTCGACTTAACAAAGTCGATTAGGGACTTACCGGAATTCTCGTAGCGATCTTGAACTTCAAATAACGGCTCTCTGAACATGGGTCCGCTGAGAGTATCTCTGATTAGTGCTTCGCGCGCTTCGTTAAACAACTTGTCTTTGGTGAGATAAGCCGTGTCGAGATACTCAACGGTGCTATCTATGACGGTCGAAAGCAAGTTAGCCGGTATCTTATTCATAGCCACTCCATTGAAAAGACGTTGAGCTTCGAGATCAATCTAAACAAGTTTCTTTCGCTTACATTGCTGTATATAAGATGCGTCTGGTCAACTGCAGGATTAAGCAAGGAACCAGATCGGAAGCACCGTTGTAATAGGGTAGGCATCCTAATCTCCTGGAATTCATTTCTTGGCACGAAAAGCGCTCCGTCCGTGCGTCGATACTTCAAAACAAGGTGCTTAGAAAATTGGGCTAAATAGCAAATTGCGGCCCATTCGCGATCGTTTATCGTCCAAACCTCGATTGGGCGGTTCCGCCTAGATGATGCAAGGTAATACACAGGTGCCGCATACTGGGAATCCCTCCTGTACAAACCCGGTTCGTGAGGCCGCATATCTGCAAAAGGAACCCACTGTTTGTGTTCGTCAGAAAAATGTTGCGCAGTGTTCGGCTCAAAGACAGCACCAGAAGTTGCAGAAACGAGTATTGTTTCGAGAACAGACTTTAGAGTCGGTAACTTGCAAAATAACTGGTTCTGGTAATCAGCACAGATGTGAATACCAAGGAGAGAAGCGAGTCGCGTTGCTTCTTTGTTTGTGGCACGCAAATGAACAATTTGAGGAAAAAACGACAAGGAGTCTGATACATCTAATGACGAGCGATTGTGGAGTTCGCTCAGTAATTCTACGGGAGCCATCTCACGAAGCTTTTTCACGAGTTGTGTTCCGCCCACCAAGACAAAGTCCGTTGGTGCTCGTTGCACCAATGCAGGAGGTGAAACAACCCATAACGAGCCCTGCGACAAATAATCGAGGTATCCGGTCGATCTCAGGTAATGGAACGCGATGTTGCGATTCTTTCGGTAGGTGTCGGTTTCCCACTCCAGAGAGAAATATTTTGTTGTCTTTCTGAAGCATCGGTCGAACAAACTATCATTTCCCTGACCAAAAAAAGTCAGGAGGTCGTATGTTGTTCCTATCAGTGATTCTCTCATTAGTATCTCAAGCCTAAGTCCTCGATATAGACTTTGACTTCATCAACTACCTGGTCCCCCTTCTGTGCTCTGATCCAGGGCAGAATGTGATGGTGCATTCCAACTGCGATTGCAGAGTTTTCCTGCAAGTACCTACAAGCGATAGAAGTTGTGTGCCTGTAATTTCTGATCAACCATGGACTCAGCTCGATCTCAAAACGATTCTGCAGATTTTTAAAGTCGTAATCCAGAGTCGTAGGAGTCTTTATCCAATCAACAACCAATTTTGGTTCGACTCCAACTGGGAGGTTACTTCGCGGAGTCGGACAGGACTTGATTGAACCTAGATGCAAACGACTATCATCACGGTTGCTCTTTACTAACGCCGTGTGCTGAAGCAGTTGTGTAGATTCGGTGCCGTAGTGTGTGGGTATCAGAAAAATCTTCGCAAGGTGTTTATCGGACCTTTGAAGCGCCCAAAGCAACAGACTGGGAGACAAGTAACAATCGACAAGACCGTTGTCATAGTTATGAATCACAAGTAGTCGCGGAACTCGTTGCGGGTTCTGTGAAAAGACGTGGTCCGCACCGGTTGCCCAGTCTTCTTCAGCTGACCATAAGGGACTGGCTACTAAGTGCTTAGCGTGAGCGTTCCACCCGAGAGTGCTGATCCAGGAACTCACTAGAGCATAGTCTGTAATCACTGCTGAATTAGCGAGAAATGCGGCGTGATATGCAATGGCGTGCTCTTGGGAAAGAGTTATTGACCATTCCCGCAACAAAAAGCTACGCCATGACTCCAAAAACTCTTGTTCTTGAGTTACCTTCCACGATTGTGTCGTGGTGCTGGGTAAACCCGTAGAAAGCAGGGACTTATAGCCACCTTTCGCTGTAGCAGAAGTGTCAATGCGGGCCGCGAGTTCGTTTGCTAGCGATTCGAGTTGCGTCCGAATTGCTGATACTTGTTCTTGAGTTGTTTGCAGCAGTGCCTTGTTCCTGTCGTCCGAC
>CAZCZI010000184.1:1599-3231 GCA_964503045.1 uncultured Candidatus Obscuribacterales bacterium | reverse complement strand
GTCGCCAACCTATAACCATGTATCGCTCTCACCGCTGGAGGCGTCGTCGCTATGTCCTACAAATTCACCGGGTCGTACATTCTTGCCGGAGATCCTAGTGTGCCTCACGACACACTGCGAACTCTGTCACAACACGGGAGTCCCGGTGTACGCAGAAGACTGGCTGAGAATGCACAGACGCCAGCCGACATTCTCGAGGCTTTGAGCTACGACAAAGAGCCGGAAGTTCGAGCGGCACTCGCGAGCAATCCTGCAATTACAAGAGAAGTTTTGGATCGTCTTTGCCGCGATGAAGATCCAAATGTGCGATTGATAATTGCGGAAGGAACATTATTGGACGAAGAGATTCTGCACATCCTCGCAGATGATGAAAACCCTTATGTTCAGGGGCGCGCAAAGCGTGGTCTAGAAGTGTGTGAGATGGAAAAAAAACTCTACGCATCATTCACACATGTCGTTGGTCACGAAGCAAGGTTGGGAGAATTACTGGCCGCAGCCAACATAATGACTGAAGAAGTCATAGAAAAATTGGTTGCATATGCGGATTCAAAAGGATTGCCGTTTGGCCAATACTTGGTATTGGAAGGTCGAGTTGATGGTGGCACTATTGCGCACGCGCTTACCCTTCAATCAATGATTCGAAATGGAACCATCTCGGTTGCGCAAGCAGTTGAAAAATTGATGGCACAGTATCAAGGTGATGCTGTTCCCCTATAGTTTAAAAAAACGCCTCCAAATTAACGATCCCGCCGTCGCACGCGTGGCATGCTCTTGTTGCACGCCACGCGTCCGCTTTTTGCGCATTCGACGATGCTTGAAAACAGCTCGTCCTATCCTTCTTGAAAAGCGCATGACAAGCGGCTTTCTGAGATGTTTTAAATGTGGGAACAGTGTTTACCCCATGGCGTCGATTAAGGTTTGGTGCCTTTTAAGTCAACAAAAGCCGGCGAAAAACCGGTATTTTAACGTGGGGTAAAATACTACTGTGTTATCACTTTCAAGATCGATCGCATTTCTAGCTGCCAGCGCTGTTCTAATTGAATGCGTGGGAGTAACTACCGCTGGTCCAGCTCTGGCTGATTCCGGCGACAGCGCCACTAACAGTTCAAGCAGTAGTGCAAGTGGCGCACACAACACATCTGGCAATACAACAAAGAAAACAAGCAAATCGAAGTCATCGACTTCGGTTGGAGCATCAACCATTGAGGGTTCATTCGGTAGACTTCAACTTCCTTCAGAAATCGGCAGAATTGAAGGATCTCGAGACATGAACATTTTCCAGCTCGAACCTACGGTAATCAACGAGAAATACTATGTTTCCGGTCAGGCAGAGAGACATCAAAACATCGGACAAACATTGCCTCTTGGCGCACCAATTCCGGATTGCGATGATCCAGTACCACCGTCTACATCACAAAGGTTGATAACTCCTTCAAGTGAAGTCGACAAAAAGATAGATGCAGAGTTGAGCAAACGCCTAGCACAAGAAAGTGATGATGACGATACACCACTCACTCTCAACGTCGTAGTTACAGACACTGATGATTCGACCGTTGCCGAATTGAAATCGCTAGATGCAGAAGTCTTGTCTATCGACAAAACGAATCATGTGATACACGTTCGCGTCAACAA
>CAZCZI010000184.1:0-1499 GCA_964503045.1 uncultured Candidatus Obscuribacterales bacterium | reverse complement strand
TCGATCTCCGCTTTATCAGGGAAAGCGCTAGAGAGTTTTGGATAATACGCATCGAGAGTCTTAGCGAATTTGGCATCTCCCATTTGTGCAAGCTCTCTCAAACTCAACGTGTTCTCCGAAGCAACCGAAGAGATAGTTCTCTTTTCTAGCCGGGGGGTCCACCTATTGGAATGCGCCGCAGATCCCAGGAGACGGGGCGCGAATTTCCAGATCGACACCCGCCAGCGTTTGAGACGCAACTGAAAGTCCTTCTTGGATTACCGGCGTCAGATATCGATTTCCCAATCTGTCGCCGATGACTCCGCCCGCAGACATGAGTGCGGTGTCGAATAGAAACTGCCCGACATGCTTCATTGCAAGCTCATTGGTTTGACTGACGTCTTTCGAAGAGGACGACGTACTCCGTCGTCCTCTTCATTCTTTCGCCGTAAGCATTGTTTCAACTAAACAGCGAAAGCGACACGGCCTATGATTCTTATCGATCGGCTACGCTTAGCCAGTCGAGCCTGAAGTGCTCTTCGACTTCGCAGTCGCAGAGATCGCTCCTTGGCCTCCTGATTAGCATTCGCCGCCGATACTGTAATGCCGGTTCCGTTTGCTGCTCCCAAATCATGTGCGTTGGCTGACCAATCTGCGGCCGGAAGCTCTCTCGAAGGACGCACCAATCGATTTTTAGTCGTAAAAATCTCCTTCGCGTGAATACCGTATTCGCGATTGCCGACGGAAACAAATACCCGCTGCAGCATGTAACGGGAGATTCTCTTACGCATTATGAGTGAGCGAACTATGAACTTCATGGTTAACCTCCTTTTCAAAGGCATCTGGCAGCCACCGTATGCGGTGCACATACGATGACATCAAGTTTTAAATTTAACTAGGGCACGCAGGGATTTGAACCCTGGTCTTCTGGCTGGAAACCAGACATCCTGACCGCTAGACGACGAACCCGCGATCCAGAAGGGATTCGAACCCTCGCCAACTGCGCTGACAACACAGTGCTCTAGCCACTAAGCTACTGGACCAATTTTTCTGATTTACGCGAGCGCTTCACCGAAAATTCGAGAATGCTCGCACCGTATCCATTGGGTTGGTCGCAGTATAAATTTCAAAGTTTTCGCGACCGGATTTTCGAGCATTCCAGCGGCTTCCGCTCACCGGGATATATGCGCAGTCCGCTGGTCTGACTCCCGTCAGATTCGTATGTTTGATTTGAAACATAACCAGCGAAAACATTGCTCGACTCCAAGATCGTGAACTTCCAGCTTAGTACGAAAAGCAGCTTCTCGTCAAGAGGAAAAATACTTGATCGCAAACAAATCACGTTTGCATCACAAACTGATAACGCTTGTGTGTACACAATTAGGAGGAACGCTTGCACCAGGAAGACCGTTAACGATTCCCGAAGCTACAAAATTTTGACCAGATCGCGCGGCAAGCCTCGTCCTCAGGGCGAGGAGGATAGCGCGGCGGGCGAAGCCCGCGAGAAAGTGCTTGCAAAT
>CAZCZI010000183.1:0-3249 GCA_964503045.1 uncultured Candidatus Obscuribacterales bacterium | reverse complement strand
TGTTGTTGAACACGCGCTGACCACAAGATACTTCTGCGAATTCTCAGTTCCAATTTTAGGACTCTACCTTGGATGCCTTATCTTAAGCGGTGCCGGAAAGATCGCGGGACCGATGAGAGTTGGAATTCTTCTGACAGTTATGTTAGTCGGTGCAATCGGTGGCAATTTGCATGGCCTCGATGAGGCGCAGGTATGGAAGGAACAACGACTAGTCTTGATTAACTTGATCAAGAACTACCGAGATCAGAATCCTGCCGCGGTCTTGGAGTACACTCTTGGAAGTGCTAAATGGCTTCCATGGATGGAGCAAAATAGACTTTGTGCATTCTCTGAGCCTGATCCTCCGCCGCTAGAACAGATGCAAGAAATTCCGATTGCCGGTCCCTTTTTGCTTGAATCTGTTAATGACGAAGCCTGTCACAGCTACCCGTTGTCTCGTCACGTTGTGATTGATAGTTCAAAGCAAACACTTGCGAAGTTCACTGGTTTTGCAGCATCATTCAAAACTAAAAAACCTGCTTACGCAGTCTACATAACCATTGATGGGGTGCAGAACATCCCAGCTACAATGGGACTACTTAGACCTAAGGTTGCTCGTACCTACAAACGAGCGGCATTCGTTGACTCTGGATTTGTAGCTTGTTGCGATCCAGCGAAGCTGAGCAAAGGAGTTCATGATGTTGGTATCAAGGTCTGCTGTGATGAGAAGACGTACTACAAGTACAGTCCACTGATAAAGCTGGACGTCAAATGACGAACTGAGATTTACGAATTGCCTTGTTGTTTTTCCTGGCGCCTTCTGTGTTCTGGAGGGGTACTCGCGGGAAGTCCAACTCTCTCCCTCAGTTGCCACCACCTCTCTAACAGTTTCCAGGCTCGACTTCTATCGAGATTTGCAGCCAAATCTCGTAAGTCATCTGCTTCGAACTTCAATTCCTCGTACCAACTGTCCACCAGTCTTACGTAGTCAACGACTTCCTCGCTTTGGCGCCGCTCAATGTTTGCGAGCTGATTAAATAGCTGCTGAAACTCGATTTTTCTAGTGGACATCAACCAGGAATTTTTCAGCGTTTCTTGGGCGTTGATTGCGAGCAAATTTCTCAATTGCGGTGATTCAATCAACGACGAAATTCCGTTGAGCCATTCTTCGGGTGTACTAGCCAGTACGCCGTTTTCTTCGTGACGCACAATGCGATTGTACGGAGGGAGATCGCTGTAGACGCCAGCTACACCGATAGCGGAATACTCTAGAAACTTGATATGGCTTTTGCAGCGATTGAACTCATTGTCTTTCAACGGAGCAATGGCTATGTCAATGTTTAGCGAGGATATAGAGTCGATGAACGCCGAATAGCTTCTGATCGATTGATCGATCCATTTGACGCCTTCCATTGAAATTAGAGCTTGGGGTGGGCGCACTCCCCAGAACGTAAATGAGATTCTATTGCCATACCGCTTGAGTAGCCCTTGCAACGTTGGCGCGATGGATTCGATATCGGGATTGTGGCTCGCTGAACCAATGTAGGCTATTTCTACTGGTTCGCGAGAATTGGCCTCTTTGGGTTTTCGAATCTTCCAAAGACTGTCTTCAAGACAATTATTCAAAACAAAGACGCGAGAATTGTGCTTGTTGAGCTTGTTTTTGAGCTCATCCGTACTTGTGATGAGAGCATCGGCTTCTAACATTGCGAGTAGAACACCGGTGCGTGCATCCCGATAAAGCTTGTATTGAGGCAATTCTTCGGGTGCTTCCAGAATAAGGTCGTCAGTCTCATACACTATCGGCTTGCCGAGAGCTCTTGCTTTTGAGACAACTGCTCGATACGCATCTCGATAGAACGGGAAGTCTCGTTGAATGATCACGAGATCAGCGTCCTCGATTTGATTTGGGTAATTGTCGTGATCTCCTTGCAGAAGCTTTAGGTCGGCAGCCTGACACGGACCCGTCATTCGAATGATTGGGCAGGCGGAATCCCAACCAAGACTAAATGCTGCGATTACTGGTTTGTCCTTACTCACGTTTGCTGCTCATCGAATAGTCAGGGTGGTTGGTTAATTCCCTTGACGTTGATTGCTGGTTCTTTGCGTGCTTAAGATCGGACAGCTCTCGCTCCAGATTTTGAAGTTTATGATCTCGTTCGATGATGAAATCTCTGAGACGTTCCTCACTTGCATGAAGGTTCATTTCCAGTCTTGAAACGTAGCGAGACAGGTTGAGCAACAGATTGTTGTTGATTGAGTTGTAGAAAGATTGTCGCTCCAAAAAAGGCATGAACAGTTTTCGCAATATCTCTCTGGTTCGGCGCAATGCTGATGATGAGTTTGTCGTTGATTCCGGAATCGACATCAGATGGATGAGTCGTCCAAACTCCATCTCTTCAATTGCGGATGCAAACTCGGGCTTGAGATATTCTGGAGCTCCCTTTTCATGCGGATGCCGCTTCGAAAGTTCTTGAATGGAAAGCAGGCGTGCCAAAATTCGATCGGCTACTGCCTCGGTGCTGTATTCTCGTTGGATATCCAATTTCGCCTGCGTTGCCTTTTCCTTCACCTCCGAAGGCGCTTCCACCATGCAGCGCATGAGTTGTGCTGCGCTTGCAACACTAGGCTCGGCCCACACTTCTCCACGTTTGTACGGACCTGAATCAGCTTGTAGGCGCACCAATTGCGATGGCACAAGATAGCTGTTGCTTTGAGTCATGAAATCCATGTTGCCACTCCAATCTGTGGCCATCACTGGTTTTCCTATGAGCATAGCCTCTGCTAGAGGCAAACCGAAACCCTCAGCTCGATGCAGCGAAACGTACGCATCGCACGCTGCACTTAGACCCATCAATTTATCGGCCGGTAGGCGCTCCTCTATGAACGTAACCTTTGCCGTGCCTGCCTCTCGTTTGAGTTGATCTCGTGCATCTGGCGCCTTGTTACCATTGAGAGTCTTAATCACCAACCGCGCATTGTCCTCAGGAGAAAATGCTTCTCTAAACGCTTGTATCAGACCAATTGGGTTCTTTCTTTCGAAATCACTGAGATAGTCGAAAACGAATAAGAATGCAAACTCCGACTGGGGAAGACCGAACTCTTCTTTCCAATCATGGGATAAATCGATTTTGGGGGGTGCTATTACTGGTTTTACACTGATTACCGGAATTGGGCTGTACTTACCAATCGATTGCTGCACATAGCTGCTGCCAACCCAAATTTCATCAAATTGCGCGAATTGATCCCAAGACTGGCAGGGAAACTCGG
>CAZCZI010000182.1:0-3332 GCA_964503045.1 uncultured Candidatus Obscuribacterales bacterium | reverse complement strand
ATCATATTGACTACTGCTCCATCTACGCTTAATTCCTCAGGAATCCATAACACGTGAACGGACGCTGGCTGACCATTCGCAATCCATTGGGGGGGAAGAGCACCACCAGGGGTACCATGAAGATCTCCCTTCAGCGATTCATGAAGAACTTCCAGACAATTTCTTTCGAAGAAAATAATTGAGGATAACTACTTTCCCTTGCCGTTCTTTTTATCTCGTCTTGCTTTCGCGATTACCATAAACACCATCCCGAGTCCAAACACAACCAAGAAAGTTGTCATTCCTACGTCCATTCGTTATCTCCTGAGCGTGTGTGTTAGAACGCGTAACAGTCTTCCGGAATAGTGTGATGTAACCATATTCCGGCTCAGTGGTGCAAGTGCGGTAAAATCTATCTCCTCGTGAACAGTGGCTCCACTTCGTAGGTATGAATCATGGCCAAGGAATTACATTGCAAAATCGGGCAGGTCGGCAGAGTGAGGGTATACCTGGGAATTTTGTTAGTGTTGGCTGTCACCGCCCAGTTGCCAATAGCATCGGCTGAAGACTATCAGCAATACTTGGAGAGACTTGAAGAAGACGCCAGGCGTGATCAAGAGAGGTACCTCGATGATTGGCGTAGAGATCGGGATGCGCCGCGTTTTTGCGCCATTGCCTATGCTAAATCATCCAATCGGTGGGGCTATTCCTGGGGAAAGAGGACTCGCGGAGATGCCGAACGAGACGCCAGAAGACGTTGTGAAACACCTGGTGGTGCGGAGACTCTGTGTTGGTCGAAGGGCGAATCGTATTGTGCGCTGGCCGACGGTCCGAAGAGCTATGGGGCGGCTTATGGTGATACGCCTGAAATTGCCAAAGCCGAAGCATTGAAACATGCCAACGAAACCGCGCCCGGAGCCAAGGTAATTCTCTTGGTCGGCGGTTGTCCACCTGTCGTAAAGCTTTGGCTGGACAAAAAATGAAACTTCAAGAAGCAAGTAATTGTATCGAGCACTTACATTTTTAACGGCAAGTGTTTTTCTTGCACTCCTGCTAACTTGCACTTGCGATGCGAGAGAGAAAGGGCTCGATATGAAAGAATTCTTGCCTGCGATCTCAAAGAAGGTCTATTCAAAAGACATTCAGAGCGCAAGAGACCTTTTCGAACAGGGCAAGTTCACGCGAGTCCACGACCTGATGTTGCCGCTGGCGAAAAAGGGAGATGCTGATGCTCAGTGCCTGATGGCGTTGCTTGCTCAACGTGGATTGGGTGGCATGAAACGAGATTTCACTGGCGCGAATGATTGGTTAAGGCTTGCTGCCCAGAAGAATCATGCTGGTGCTCAATTTGAATTGGGCAAAGCGTATGACGAGGGAATCGGGGTTGAACCCGACTACAAGGAGGCTGTGCGCTGGTACAGATTGGCTGCAGAACAGGGGCATGCGTCAGCAGAATTGGCGATGTCTTATCAGGCTTTTGCACCAAAGCGTACGGGTGGTTTGGAAAATGAGGTCGAGGGATTCAAGTGGTGTAAGAGAGCGGCGTCTCATGGATCTCGCGCGGCAAATCTCATGTTCGCTGATATGCTTATTCGTGGTACCGGCTGTAAACCAAACCCGAAAGAAGCAATCTTGCTGTTGGAGAAGATGGCTAACGAACCTCAACCTAGCGAGACAGCAGAATGGGAGTTAGTTCAAGTCTACACGAGCATGAAAAAATGGGGAGTGACACCCGATAGGACTAAAGCGATTTACTGGTTTGCGCGACTGACGCAGGAAATCGATCCATTTGCAAAAAAACTTGTGGCTCGACCTCGCAACAAGCCCATGACACAAAGTGAACTGAAGGAAGCCAGCGCATGGTTTGATCGCGGAATGAAGCAAAGAGAGCAGGAAAAATCGTACGCTTATGACTTGCTGCACCGCAAGTGATGAAGGTTCTACGGGGACAGACTCGGTGATGGACCCTATGGGGTCGTAGCGAAGAACCGCGATGCCTTGTGCCGCGAGATTTCTTGCTGGCAATCGGATTCTACTTCGACGACTTTTTCGATTGTGCTATTTTCGGAAGTTTGAAATCTGCAAGAAGGTCTTGAGTGAACCCTCTGCGGTAACTGTCCACTTGCCAGATACCGATAATCGGGCTATCGCCTTCTTTCGATCTCAGAAGCGAAGACATTTCACCGTCGATGGTATCAGTTTCTTCCTTGCTCACTGTGTATGTGTCGCTCGGATAATGAATGACCGCTGGATACAGTGAAGACACCCATTTGATTTGTTGTGATGTAAGTATGACAAGTTGAGCCGTGCTTTCTGCTGCAACCTGAGTGATTTTCAGAGGATAGAAAAGTTTCGATGTCTTGAATCGGTATTTGATCGGTTCAGAACTTTTGGGTGTTGTTCCCAAACGCACCGAGTCAAACGCAAACCAGTTGTATCCATCTTTCAAATACCGTTCTATTCTGGGTTTCATCCAAGCAGGTACTGTCGCCTTCTTTCCTCCCATTTTCTGCAGCGATTTTTCAACCCATTCGACGAACCTTTCACGATTGAGTACTTGGGTCACCGATATCTCATGATGTCCAATCTTTTCGTGAAAGGTGATTTTTCCTGCTGGTGGGAGCTCAACGTGTTCTCCGTCGCCCATTCCTTTGGTTCCGAGACCCTTGAAGCCTCCTCGGGTCGAGTACCTTTTCCTATGTTTGTTGATCACATTGATGGCGTTCTCGAGAATTTTAAAATCACCTTTTGTTACCTTAGGCTGAGATGGCAGCGGAAGAACCTCTAAAACGTTCACTTCTTGACTCGCGTAAACGTCGGTGGTCAAGACTAAAATCTCTTCCTCTCCGTTCCATGCTATGACAGCATTTTGTTTTGGTTCGAAGAGAGAGACAGACGGATTTGCCGGCATCATTCCGCGATCTGCAAATGCAGGATCAACGCACAGAGCGAGAGCCACCACAAGAAGTATTGCTAGCTGCCTATTGATTTTTTTCATCCTGACCTCGCGCCATCTGGTCAAGATTATAAACGACCGCTGGTCTTGATATACTCGCTCTCCGCATGCAAATACTTCCGATACAAGCAGTGAATTGCGAAGTTTGGATTGCTATTGGGCGGGGAAAATGACAGTTGCAGCTTTACTGAGGTTTCGTGAATACGATCAAAGAGTCTAGGAGTTCGAAGAGTGCAGGCAAGCCTGTCGGCGGAGTATTCTTGGTTGTTGGACTGATCATTGCAAGTATAGGCGGTTGTTTTTTCTGGAGTACGCAAAACTCTCTAGGAGCTTGTCTGCGTGCAACCGGCAAGGTCATAGAGTTGCGCAAACCGCCAGGGCAACGAGGCTACACCCC
>CAZCZI010000181.1:0-3412 GCA_964503045.1 uncultured Candidatus Obscuribacterales bacterium | reverse complement strand
CGTCAGCCGTGAAAAGCACCTGTTGCGGTGATGCGCTCGTGGGACGAGGAATCGATACAAAAATGTCTCCGCCGACTCCTGCATTGGCATTAGCATTGGCGTTCAACGTAAGCTTATTCGCGTTGACCACGAGCCCGTTGATACCACTGGTAGAACCAGTATAGGTCAAGTCGATCCTGTGGTCTTCCTGTCCGCGTGCAGCGAGGAGCAAGTCTCCACCATTGAAGACGAGCGGATAGCCAGTCATCAGCACTTGTGTGTGCGACGTCCCGTTAGCCGTGAAGTTGAGCGGTGAGCCAACTGCGCCGTCCCATGTGAGCCCGCCGGGGTAAGCCGTCCCAAAGGGATAGGTGACCGTCCATGTGAAATTCTGCGGGTTGCTTGAGCTGTCGTCGGTTACGAAAACGCCGAACTCCGGCAGGGCATAGGCGAAAGAGCCCGTGCCGTTAGCGGTCGAGCCGCCGCCATTTGCGCGAATGGTCAAGCCCGTGGAGCCTTGAAACGAGACTGAGCTTGCCGCGATGTTTACGAAGTGGCTCGCTTGACCGACACTGTCGGAAGCGGACACGATCGTGCCGTCTTGTGTGGTGATTGTGTGGGCTTGCAACACAATAGCTCCAGCCGATTGCCCGGTCTGGCCGTCGGCCGAGAGCGTACCTGTAGGCAAGCTCAAATTGCCATCGACAGCTTCGAGGATAATCACGCCTGAACGTGACGCAGTTGCTTTGACTGACAGTGCGGTTGCCGACGTGAGCGTTATGTCGTTGCGGTTGCGGATGCGAATACCGCCTCTGACGAAAAACGGATCATTCCCGCCACCAAGGGCGGTATCAGTCGTGATCGTGCCGGCGACGCCGTTAGATGAAGCCGAGCCGATTACAAAGGCAGGGCCTGAGCCTGCCATGTTCGCCTTGACATCAACCGAGCCTGCTTGCCCGAGTGGCGCCGAGGCATTGTTCACGACGATCGAGCCGCCGACTTCGACAGTGCTTCCGGCGCTCAGAATCACGTTGCCATGGTTGCTGGCGGTGATGTTGCCGGTTACTTGAATCTTGCCCAGGGGAGCGTTGATTCTGATGTAGCCGGTGGCGGTAACGTCGCCGTTGATGATGCAGTCGTTGCTGCCTGAAGGAGCAATGTCCACATCGCCGTTGTAGTTGATTGGGCCCGCGTTGCATTGCGGAGGCGGGTTTTGGGCGTGCGCCTGTCCGCTTGCGAACAGTAGCCCGAGGGTGACTGCGAGGGCACTCAGTATTTTGGCTTTAGCCATTGTTTCTCTCCGTGCTCGAACAGCTCGAGCCGTAAGATGTTTCTGTTTGACGAGACGATATTGCCATCGCTCGTCGCCTGTTGTGATGCATGTTCTCTCCTTTGTGGAGTGGTTTGGGTTTGTTCCGTTACGTTATCGATGCCAGGCGCCAGGCCAAAGCCGCAAGCGCGAAGGCGTGCTTGCGGTGTTCTATTTGAGGTTGATGAAGTGGGGACTGGAGGTGGACTTGTGACCTGGACCAAACGATAAAAGCGGACTAGCGAAGCCTACTGTTGAATCCGCCTAATTCGTATGGTCTGGCGAGGTTTCGCGCTTCACAATGTTGCCAATAGTAAAGTCCGAACGGTTGTAGTAATGACAAGCAGATCCGGTTAAATGAGCCAGTGATCAGCTTTACAAAACACTCTGTCTTTATCAAATCTTTGGAATATCGGGTTAGCGCGGTTAGTAAAAGTCTCTTGACGCTGGACCAGATTGGTATACAGCGCTTATGATATTGACGGTCAACACAATCACGGAGTGATGAGCCTTACTTGCAGGCTGTTTCATACACTTCTGCCGGAGTTGGACTGACCGGAGCCCGCACACACTAAGATTCTGTAATCGCAGTCTGTCATTGACTCCGAAGCTAAACTGGAAGGAGCGACGCGAGGGTAGAATTGAGTTCTTCTGCCGTCGTCGTCTTCGCGTCGCCCCTGGAAGCAAGAGCGAAGGAAGTCAATGACGTTTGCCACTTCTTCGGGAATATTCTTTTCCAGGAGTTGTAGACGAAAGAGATCGAATGCATATATTCCGCATATTGAGCAGGTCTTTAAATCGCACTTCTCTTTCAAAATGCTGTAAGTCAGCCTTTTAGAATGTTCCAAGCATGACAAAACAAAAACTGGAACCATTAGAAATCGGTGAACAACGCGACGGTGTTTGGCGGCGTTCAGCTGACACATATGTGGTGGCAACTCGCATCGATGGAAAGAGACATCAAAGATCATTCGGAACTGACTACGAAGCTGCGCTCATTTACGCAGAGAGATTGAAGCAAGAGCAGCGCCTCAAAAAACTAAAAGGTGACAATCCGCTTCTCGATCAAATCGTACAAACATCATCGGGAATCAGCGTCCGAGAAGTGCTTCGAAATTATCGCAAAACTAAAGAACCTTTCCTGAAGCCGGGCACAGTCGAATTCTACAAATACCTAGAGAATCGTCTTGATCCTATCTGCGAATATGAGGCCGAAAAAATCACACTTTCGGACATCTCCTCATATCTGAATTCGTTAAAGATTGAAGGATTAAGCAACAAGGTAATTCGCGAGCTCGTATGTTTTTGCAAATCCGCCTATGCATTGGCAATAGAGCACGAGCTCATAGCAGCGCACAGAAATGTGTTTGCAAAAGTAAAGGCGCCGGCAGCCGAAAAGTTTGAGCCTGAGCCATTTACCCAAGCCGAAATCACGGCAATATTCGAGAAATTGAATGCGCGGCTTTGCTTGATGTTCTGGGTGCAGCTATGCACTGGGCTTCGCAGTGGAGAGCTAATAGCACTACAGTTTGGAGACCTCGATTACGAGCGTAATCGGATCGATGTGAGGCGCACCCGTCGACACGGTGTCGAGAACGCTCCAAAAACAAGAAATTCGATGAGAGAAGTATTTATGCCTCCAGAGGTTTCAAGAGCGTTGGCGAGTCTCCAGGAAGCCCGTAACGCGCATAAAAATGACTATGTCTTTCTCACTCAATATGGCCTTCCATACGATGATGTCCCTCACGAACCGTGGAAGCAGGCTGTTGAAAGAGCCGGCGTTGAGTACAGACGATGCTATACGCTAAGACACAGCTTTGCCTCACAGGCACTGAGTAACAACGTCAGACTGTCCTACGTTTCTGCAGCTCTTGGCCACGCGTCAGTCAACGTGACTGCAGAAAAATATATTCGCCATATGCCTGATGCAAATTCGGCCGACGAAAAGAAACTCGCCAAACTTTCTGAGAAATCAGCCGTCAAAGTTGTACCTTTCAGCCGCACTTCTGCCGCACTTGACAAAGAAGCTATCGAAAAGCCAAACAGGCGCAAGAAATAAATTGGCTCCGACAGGATTCGAACCTGTAGCCTGGCGATTATGAGTCGCTTGCTCCACCATTGAGC
>CAZCZI010000180.1:0-3836 GCA_964503045.1 uncultured Candidatus Obscuribacterales bacterium | reverse complement strand
TCAATACTGGATCAGGGATGGTCGGAGTTTCGGCGCCAATTGGAATACAAGCAGAGATGGTCAGGAGGTATGCTACTGGTGGTACCAGCTAAAAATACAAGTTTGAGATGTTCTGTATGCAAACATATAAGTCCAGAAAATCGCAAACACCAATCAAAGTTTAAGTGTGTGAGCTGCAATCATCGAGAGAACGCGGATGTAAATGCAGCAAGCAACGTTCTAGCGGCGGGGCTCGCCGTTATAGCCTGTGGAGAAGTTCCAATGGGGATTTCTATGAAGCAGGAACCAACCAATCAAGCAATTCTTGTTGCCTGATTGGAATCCCCTTCGTTTAGGGAGGGAGGAGGTCAATTTGTCTATACTGTTAAACGGCCCAAGAAAGAAGACTCCACTCCGCGCAAACCTGTGATAGCCTGAAGCATGAAACGCAATATATGTACGGTGGCTCTCTGCGCTTCAGTTTTTGCAGCGAGTCCATTCGCGTATGCAGCCAAACGCGAACCAACCAAGACCAACGGAAACACAAACACAAATATGACTGCCTACAGTCTGCTCGAGTGTCCTCCGGACGGCTTCCAACTTGCTCGTTTTCGTGAAGTTCAAGCGGCCAAAGACTGGGCCGATTCTCGGCTTAAAACAGCTCCAAATGACACAGATGTCTTGTATCTTAAGGCGTGGTTAGATCACACCACGCGTGATACTGACGATTGTTTCGAAAAAACTAGCAGGTT
This sequence comes from uncultured Candidatus Obscuribacterales bacterium, assembly GCA_964503045.1. Lineage (GTDB taxonomy): Bacteria > Cyanobacteriota > Vampirovibrionia > Obscuribacterales > Obscuribacteraceae > CAYZJR01. Next base: position 3,105 of record CAZCZI010000180.1, on the reverse strand, counting down.
GATTGCCCTTAAGAGCCATTTGGGCTTCGCTTATAAGCTGAGAAGTGAGGCCCTTGTCCGTCGCAAGGATTACACGAAAGCGCTTGTCGACATCAACCAAGCCATTAAACTTATGCCTCACGAAAGCACACTTTTCACTGTTCGCTCCAGTATCTACAAAGCCTTGGGCAAAACGGAAGAAGCAGCGAATGATAAGAAACTGTGTTCTCTTCTGAGACGATTGTACTCTGCATGGATCCAAGTTGTTGCCCAAGATTTTGAATCAACACTCAAGGCATCACCCGATCGCAGCCCCAAGTTCTCTGTAAATTTCATAGCCGGACAAAAAGCATTCGACCGCAACGAATTTGTTGCAGCGGCTGAATACTTCACACGTGCAATCAAATTGAAACCGGATTGCCCTGAACTCTATCTCTACAGAGGCGCCTGCTACGAAACCACCGATCAGTGGAAAAGAGCAATAGCTGACTATAGTTATCTTGCAGCGCTCGGCGAAAACACAGTGATTCCGCTGCATGTTGCGCCTTCAAACGAGTCGAAGATCGAATTCGACAAGTGGCCCAGTGTATCTGTGCCGATGGCGGAAGCATTCAAGCGGCGAGCAAGGTGCTACTGTTTTTTGAACGATCACAAAGTTGCGCTTCAAGACATGAATGTTGCGGTGAAGCAGGAGCCGGAAGACCGATGGACAGTGGAATTTAGAGGAAGCGTGCTGACAAGTTCGAAGCAATTCAAACAGGCCGTCAACGACTATGTGAGGGCAGAGATTTTGGAACCAACATATATGAATGCTGGTCCGAAGTTGATTGTGTGCTTGAAACAATCCGGAGATCATGCGCAAGCTGTCAGACGTCTTAGCTGGGTTCTTAAGCGCAACCCCGGCGACGAAGAATTGTTGCTGTCCCGTGCGGACTCGCTATCGAAGCTCGGGTTTCACAATGAAGCAATTAAGGATTTGACGAGCGTCATAAAAAGCGAACCCGAATTGCTTGAGTCCTATTTATGCAGGGCGAAAGAATACGAAAAGCTTGGATTATTCAAGAGTGCGCTGTCTGACTATGATGCGGTAATCAGTCTCGATAAAGAACATACAGAACGAAGCACCAAAGCTAGCGATGGAAAGCAGCGGGTTTTGAAACAAATTAAATAGCTCGAAATGAATCGTGTACGACTGATCATGTTTCAACAAGAGGCCAAAATTCCTCACCACGCAATCCAAAAGTTGAGGCGATGGCGTTGCGGGCAGTGAGAAGCTGCGGTTCTCCGATATCGCTCGGTCCTTTTAGTGGTCTTAGCTCGGGATGCACTTCAAGGAAGTAGTTTCGGTAACTTCCGTCCGGCTCTGGTGTACTGTTTATTACCTGAACCATGGTTATTCGCATTGCGGTTGCATGCAGAGTCTTTTGATAGAGCTTTCCGAACTCGTCTGCATGTACCAGCTTCGCACCACCATTTAGCAGATATTGCTCGACACCGAAGCGCTCAAGCATGATGCGCTGAACTTCCAGGTTGCGCGTACGATCGACAGCCTCCACGGTGATTCTCTCCGGATGATCTACGAGCCATGATTGACCACTCTGTAGCGACACACCATGCCAGCTGTAAATGCCATAACCATCAGCGTAACCGACAGCAGGACCTCTCGCCGAGTGCAGCCTGCCTTGCTCGTCGAGATGTAAGAACAATGGTCGCTCAACAACCAAACAAACGTTTTCGAATGCGAATATGCCGTGAGCGCAACGCGTCCAATCAATGAGCGAATCGATTTGCTCATGAAGCTCTCCGGTTGAAAATTGCAGTTCTTTTATTGCATAGCTGATTGGAGCGATCTCCGCGTTTCGCCTGACTCCAAATGAAGATACAGGTTGCAACTCGCGACCCAGATTCCACTGAGGTCTGGGTGCTGACTCTCGGTACAGTACCCTTCGAACCTGTGCAAGCCAGCGATCTCTCGTTAATATCTGATCTGCCAACCGATCTTCGAGAGAACGCCAGAGACCCGGTGGCAACTGACCCGCGAGGTGATCGATCACTTTGTCGTATTGCAAGGCATGACGTGCTTGCAGTGTCTTGCCAGGGCGTGGCGCGGATTGCAACACGCGAGTGATCGCGCGCAATGATTCCATTGATGAGCGTCCAAACACAGGAGGTCCGTCAAACACCGAGGTTCCCTGATGAAAATAGTCTATTGCTAAAAGAGCCAGCAGCGGAGATTGGCATCTGATAATGGTTGGATGCTTCAAACCCCAAAGCCTGTACATTCTATTTACCGTTGTAGTCACGGCATACCAATCTAGAGGGTCCGTTCGTCGAGCTTCCATCAACCAAGAAGACGAGGGCGCCTCCTGTTCGAGAAGAGGATCCTGTTTTTCCAGAGCATTCTCCACGTTTCGCGCCAGAACATTTGAAAACATCTCACTTTCCTCCGTCTTGTTATTCAGTCTCGTACCAACCTGACTCGTTCTCTTTCGGCTTCAATCATCGACCAAGTTCTCTGAAGTCTCACTTCGTAGTTTCCTGTTTCGAGATCAATTGCGGAGTGCTCCTCGTGTTTGAGCGTGGAAGCTGTTGCTAATTTGAGAATTCTGTTTCCGTTGAGACCCGCAAACAATGCTGCATCAATTCCTTGAACTGCATGCGCATGTCCTGTTGCTTCTCCCAAAGCGAGCACAATGCGATCTCCACCTTCAAGTTTTTTGCCAACCTCACAACGCTCTGACTGAGATCGAATAAGCAAGACATCTCCTTGCCGAAATTGTGAATCTATAAATCTACTTCTGTTTCTTCGTATCATTTGCCATCTCCTTATGGAGAACGCCGATAGCTGCTTGTTCCCAACATACAGCCGGTGACTGCGGGGTGACAATGGAACTTACTGAAGTTCGGTTTTCTGCAATGCTAAAGACAATTGACAATGATGGAGATTGTGAAACACTCATGATATGCGGTTTTATGCTACCTATCAATTTGCAGTTCTAAAGACTAGGACCGAATCAAAGAGTTCAGTAACAACTGCGGTGCCTGTCAAAATTTCTGGCATCGACTACCTTGCCACCATTTGTGATACTGTTCCCATTCCTGATCGTCCATTGTATATTCTGCAAA
>CAZCZI010000179.1:0-3859 GCA_964503045.1 uncultured Candidatus Obscuribacterales bacterium | reverse complement strand
TGGGCAACTGGAGAGAGCAGCTCGTAAATGTCGTCTGCTTCTTTTCCATCTTGAGGAACACCAGCGTGCGCCATGGTCTTTGTCAAAGTATCCTTTGCTTGAGAATACTCAAAACAAGAAAAGCCTTGAATGCCAAAAATCACCAACACCAAAACCCAGGCCAATGCTTGTTTCGCCCGGTTCGGCTGTTCCATCCAGTTTGTAATTGCAAACGCCGTTATCGAAATGCAAACGACTGCAACGTGTGAAAAGTATTTGTGTATTGTTGCTCTGATGCCACCAGATACAACATCAGGCAAGATAATGGGAAGGCTGGAAACAACAAAGAGTAATGGCAAAAGCAGCGGTCCTGGCTGGCTCAGTACCGGCGTGAGCACAACGGCGAAGAGCGCGAGCATCACCCAACACACCGATGTAGCAACTGGAATCAACTCCTTTGGAACCAGTTCCAATCTCAAATAAATCGAGTCTAGTCCCTTGAGCATTCGCAGCAGCCAAGTGCCGATGCTGGGCGGTTTTTGTGACATCCACTGAATGGAGTACCCCTTGCTCAGCGCCGGTATGTTTACGCAAATCCACGGAATGAATGCGATCACTGCAACTAGAAATGCGACACACATTTGTTTGAAGCGGCCGGTTCCTTGATGCCCTTTTCTGGTCATCACCATGTGGCTCACATGCGCGAGAAAGACGAGCAGCGTCATGAGCGATGTATATAAGGAAAGAATCAATAGAATCGAATAAAGACACCAACTTTTGAAGTCGTTGAGTCGAAATGCGCGCAGGTACGCGGCGCTGGTTGCGGCGACCATCGCGAGAAACAGACCAAACTCTCGCGCTTCCTGTGCATGCAAAAGCGCGAATGGCGACATTGCAACCAACGCAACCATCAGCAATGCCGTGCTTTTCATGTCGAAGAGTTCGCGACCAAACCAGTAGAACGCAGGCAACTGAAGCAAACTCAGCAAAGCGGGAAGGAGTCGCATGGTGGCTACGGTTGTTCCAAACGTGCTAGCGAAGAGATATTCGAGGATGTAAAAGAGCGGCGCCTTCTCAGGTTGTTCGACGGTCCACCATTGCCAGGCAGCTGGCAAACCCTGGGGATTCGTGTAACTTCGCAGCTCGTCGAATGTAAGTATGTGCTTGTCCATCGCCTCTTCGAGTTGCCACTTGGCGTGCCCGCCGATGTGCAATGACGTGATGGCTTCGTCATGCCAATAAGCATGGTGGTCGAGATTGTAAAATCGAAAGAAAATTCCCAGCCCAATCATGAGCCACACGAGGACGTAGAATGGCATAATTCCGATTCTACTTTCGGCTGGCTCAGGTTGAGTTTGCGGCGCTCGATTCATGCTTCCTCCGAATCGCTCAATAATATCTAATTTGATCGCAAGTTTCGGATAGCGAGGCAATCTGTCAGGAGTGACAATGTTGGCATGAAATTGACCCCGACAGCGATGTGGCAAGCAGTTATGGAGCGCAACAAGGCTCTGGACGGAAAGTTTGTATATGCGGTGAAGACCACCAAGGTTTACTGCCGCCCGACATGTCCTTCCAGGCGCCCGAATCACGAGAATGTCGAGTTTTTCGATGCGCCCGAAGCCGCCAAGCGCAAGGGCTATCGTGCCTGCGCGCGTTGCAAGCCCGATGCCGGTGTCACCAAAGCAGAGGAGCTGGTGATGAAAGTACGCGAATACATTGAAGAGAATCTCGGTTCGGAAAAGTCGCTAAAGTTGGAAACAATTGCGAAATCCGTCGGTGCAAGCCCGTTTCACTTGCAGAAAGTGTTTAAGTCGCAAGTGGGACTATCGCCCAGGCAGTACGCGGAAGAGTTGAAGTTGAGAAACGTGAAGCAGCAACTCAAGTCGGGGCGCGACGTGACGTCGGCGGTTTATGAAGCGGGATACAGTTCGAGCAGCCGATTGTATGAACGCAGCACTCAAAACCTCGGAATGACGCCGCGAGCATATGCCAAAGGCGGCAAAGGCGAACTCATATCTTTTGCCCTGGTGTCATCACCTCTAGGCTTGATGATAATGGCAGGAACCAAGAAGGGACTGTGCTTCCTAAGGTTTGGCGAAAGCGAGGCACAACTCAAAGAGGCGCTTGTCACCGAATTCAGTGCCGCAATGTTGGTGGAGAATGCAGAAGCATTGTCATCATGGATCGAGAATTTGGCATTGTACTTTCAGGGAAGATGCGAATTTGATGTTCCTGTAGATATGAGAGGAACAGACTTTCAGCAAAGGGTATGGCGTTATCTTAGACAAATCCCGCCGGGTGAAACAAGAACATATACTCAAGTGGCGGAGGCGTTGGGCATACCAACTGCGGTGCGCGCTGTGGCGCGTGCTTGCGCAACTAACCGGGTAGGAATTGCAATTCCTTGCCACCGCGTAATCCGTCAGGATGGCAGTCTTGCCGGGTATGCCTGGGGGATTGAACGCAAGGAAGCGTTGATCGTATTAGAGCGGAAACAATCGGGCTAGTCAGCCCATTGCCTTCACGAGATGGCGCTGGAGTGTCTTGATGGAGTCAGAGCGAAACGTATTTTGGAATGCTCTGGCGACTGGATACATAAGCGAAACCAATGGATGGTTAGAGCGAGAAAAAGCGTAAATCTCGTAGGTGATTTTGTTGTCCGATTTCTCTAGTTGAAGTAAGAAGCGCTCCTCACCCTGCTCTGAGTGCCCTTGCAGAGTTGCGTATCCGTAGCCGAATCTCTTATGTGTCGCATCTTCTTCATCGATGACGTAGACAATCTTGCAAGCATTGAGTGACCAGAGAGGTCCATGGTTCGCCACAACCACCAATGTTGTTCCTTCCTTCATCTCTGGCTGGTCTGGATAAACAAGGAGCCACCAAATGTCAAAGTGTTTCCACTCTTTCAGCAGTTTGACTAGGCACTCAAACATCTCTTCACCGGTGCCCAAGACTTGCTTCGCCTCGTCTCGATTGTAGCCGCCGGATGGAGGCGCGCCGCCATTGCGAGTGAGGCCGACCTGATCGAGGTTTGGTTGCAAATCGATTTGTGAACTCAGAAAACTTTCGAGCTGCTGATCCGATGGCTTCAGGAAGGTGAACATTTTAATTTGGACGGTCTATGGTTCGGTGGCGAAGGCGTTGACCAACTGAGAGTAGCTTTTTAGGAATTCGGGTTTGACATTCCTTGGGAAATTGACGTGCGACACCAAGTGCATGTCGAGCTTCTTATTATACGGACACGAGAGCGTTGAAGCATAGTAGTGATATTCAAACGTTTGTGGCACCATCGCCGCGCCCATCCACCTACCTTTTTGGAAGGAGATAACGCAGGTCATTCCGCCTCTATCGGGTCCTTCCATTTCTCGTGCTTCTTGCCACTCACCTGTCTTAAGCGGCAGATGAATCATGAACTTTCTAGTGTTGAACCGGCACTCGAGTCTGTTTTCCTTCTCGACGATTTCTGCTTTAGGGTAATACTGAGTCACGAGCTTCTTCACGTCGCTGTAAACCTTTTCGACTTGCTTCGGAATCTTTTCTTCGCCGTAAGTTGGTTGAGCAGGCATGATGCAGATCGAAAATAGAATGCAACCGAGTAGGAGACACAAAGTGCGCAGCTTTTTCATTCCACCACATAACTCCGGTAATCGAAGCACATTCTAACAAGAACACTTGGTTCGCGCCTGGCTATATGGAAATTAATTCACGCGTTGCGTGATCACGCCACACATGATCCCGCCACACATGATCACGCGGCGCATGATCACGCGGCGCATGGCCACCACATACGATGCAGAGTCACCACATACGATGGCCACGCGTTGCGTGATCACGCCACACATGATCATGCCACACATGATCATGCCACACATGATCA
>CAZCZI010000178.1:0-4003 GCA_964503045.1 uncultured Candidatus Obscuribacterales bacterium | reverse complement strand
CCATCTATCGGAACACAGTTGGGAATAAAAATGATCCATTTGGATCCCTTTTCCGGCATCAATTCTTCAGTGAATTTCCACCCCTTTGGTTTCTCCGTGTCAGCAAGTTTTTCATCAAACTCATATTTGACAGGCAGCGTGCGGCTCAGCGGTGGTCCTTTGAGATACTCCTCAATCTTGTAGTTAGCCTTGGGCGGCTTGTAGTATGAAACCGGACCCACGTGCTCATAGCCTTTGTATTCGGCAATAAATATGCCCTCACACTTCATGTAAGCATTAAGGAAGGTCAGCCCCACTCTCGATGTCTCTTCGTGCACTTCTTTCGGATGTAGTTTACCTTCACGTTCGGGGCGGACGAATTTTTCCGGTTCTTTGTATTCCGTACCCGGTTCGGGCTTGAGTACGATAGAGCTTCTCTCCATGAGCGTCTTCAATCGATTCTCAACAATTGAGGGCTCATTCGATTTTATAAGAGCTCGTTTTAAAACGTCCTCGGATTCGCCGAGGCGATTGACATGGAAAAGCGCTTCTCCATACTCGTACAACATCTGATCTTTGTACTTCGGATGCTTGCGAAAGAGTTCTTCGAGAGCAAAAACTGCTTGTTCCCAACTTTTCATTTTGCGGCTCGACTCGTACAGCCCAAAGTAGAAATCTTGCTGCTCTGGAGCAAAACCTACTGCCTTCCGAAACTCTGCACTTGCAGCTTTCCAATCACCTCTATTGAGAGCGTTGACTCCTGCCAGCGCGGTTTTCTGAATCGTCACCGTTTCATAGGCCCCTGCATTAGACTCCAGCGCGGATACCGTCAATCTCACCGAAAGTACTAGTGTCAAACTAATGGGTATAGCCAGCGCAATTCGTCGAAGCTTCTTGAGTCGGTCAGAAGCGCGCGTTGGCACAGGGAATTTCGACATCGCAAATCCTCCCCTTAAAAATTGGCAGCAAAAGAACGGCAAACATTGTTGCCAGCAAACCGGTGTTCCCCCTATTTTCATTGTCCACATTTACCGGCCTTGCGCAAGGCTGAGGTAAATCATTGTGAATGCTGCCAGACAGGATCTGGTACCACATCTTTCTTGGCGGGTATTTGAAACTCTTCCTTAGGCAGTGGCTCTGAAACTAATTTGGTGAGGCGAATTTCGATGTTCCCTGCATTCACACAAGTAACTAGACAGCCAGTTTTGATCTCGTACCAGCGTTCGTACCTACTGCTATTGGGCATTTTTGCGCGGGTGTTCCAGCCACGACAATGAAGATCGCCAAAAATTTGCTCTCCAAGCGAGCCAACCCATGGATCGGATTTGACGTATTCTTCATCAGTAAGAACGTCATTCATAATGAACTCTCGCCAGTAATATTTTCCACCAGCGCCCTGTTCGTAATGTTTGCCTTCCTGGTAATCGTTCAATCCATGAGATGGCGCTATGCCACTAGCGATCCACCGCTTGTGTCCTTTGCCGTCTGAAGAAACGGTGTATGGATATACTTTGCCTTCAAACATGTAATCGTATGTTGCTGTGTATGGTTTTTCGAAGTTCTTCAAACTGGTCTTCGAAACAATCATTCGTGCGTATATTGAAAGGCAAACTATTGCTGTGAGAACGACTATGAAGAGGAGGATTCTTTTTATCGCCATTTTTCCTGTCATGATCATGCCTGCGACTGCTCAAGCTCAATCCAGAAAGTGCTTCCATGTCCCTCGCGACTGGTGACGCCGACGTGCCCTCCATGGGCTTCAATGATTGCTTTGCATACGGACAGCCCCAGCCCTGTTCCACCACGCAAGCGGCGGTCAGGCGATTCTAGCTGCTGAAATTTTTCGAAAAGTTTGTGCAAATCTTTCTCTGAAATACCTGGTCCCTGATCACATACTTCGACACGCGCACAGTTGGATTCGCTCAGCATGACTTTCACTGTCACTTGGGAGCCCGCAGGGGAGAATTTCACCGCATTGCTAAGTAGATTCTCCAGCACTTGCACAAGTCGCTGCCCATCCGCATCAACGTGCGGTTGCGCCAAGCGTTGGCAAGTTAACTGAACAGACGCTTCATTTGCCACCGGTCGAAACTCTGCCACCACATTTTCCACCAGCTCAGCTAGCGGCAAGCGTTGACGCAGCAGCCGAAACTTTCCTGATTCCAACTTTTTGAAGTCCAATATGTTCTCAATAAGTTTCCAGAGGCTCTCGGCTGACTTAAGTGAGATTTCCACAAAGCGGCGTACTGTATCGCTCACCGGACCAGCCTCGCCGTCAGCGATTACCGATAGCGAGCTCTTGATTTTGGCGATTGGTGTTCTCAATTCGTGAGAAACGACTGCATAAAATTCGGATATCCGCTCTTCAGCTTCTATCCTTGCTGTAATATCATTTTGAATTCCGACGAAGGACACTAACTGCCCCTGATCGTTTCGCACCGGTGAAATTGTCAGTTCGTTGAAAAATCTGGCACCATTTTTTTTGTAATTGCGAAGAACGACTGTGACAGCCCGTTCTTCCTTGATTGCGTTGCGCAGCTCGTTTAATGAAGGTTGCGTACGATCCTCGCCTTGTAAAAACCTGCAATTCTGGCCGAGAATTTCTTCGGCGCTATAACCAGTAATCTCCGTGAAGGCTGGATTTGTGTAAATGATCGGGTTATCAGGACGGTTGGGATCAGTTATGACCACGCCGTTGCGGGCAGAGTCGACGGCTCGATACATCAGCCGCAGCTGTTCGGACTCACTGAGTTGGTCTTGAATGAACATGTTCTTTGCCGAGCCTGCCAGTCGTGATGACAAGATACTGGAGTCTCGCCCTCGCCTGGATACCTTACCATCTTCGCAAGGATCTAAGAGATTCGGCCGTTCAGTTAGCTTGCCCTTATTGAAAAGCGTTGTGCCATATCAGCTATTACAGCCTCGGCCGCTTTTCTGCCGGACAACATTGCGCCATTAATAGAGCCGGTCTCTTTATAATCTCCGCAGCTATAGATGGGGCAGTCTGATTTGTAAGAGTGATTCATTGCTGCTACCGCCTGTGGTGTCTGATCCGGTAGAGCGTATTTGATCCGGTAAGTGCGCAGATGTTCCCAGTCTTTAACCTGATTTCCGAACCATTCAGTAAGCTGCTGCACAACTGCCGCCTGCAGATCGCAGTCCGGCAGATTGGGATCGCTTATAACCGAAGCAGAGAGCAACGACTTGCCGTCAGGGGCATAGCTTTTAGAGACATTGCTCGGCACGCAGAAATTATTGACCATTCCTTCTGAGTCGCCATTGAGCACTAGAATCGGCTTATCTATCGGCGCCCTATCTGCCGAAAAATAAAGACAGGTCTGACTCCGGTTCGTCGCCAGCGGTTGCTGACCAAGAAGCCGGCGCGCCTGGGGCTCTTCCGTTGCGATGACGATGGCGGTTCCTCGCACGCTTTGTCCTGACGAAAGAGTCAGCGTGGTCGCCTCCACTTTTGTTACAGCATGCCCGAGTTTTATTCTGGCTGAAGGCAAACCATCTGCTATCTGTTGAGGAATCGATTGCATGCCACGCGCAGGCAGTACATTGTCACCGGCAGCCAGCATTTTGAAAACAAACTCGAACATCGAAGATGACGTGGCAAGTTCATTCTCCAGGAAAATGCCGCTCAAGAACGGGCGAAAAAATTGAGCGATCATCGCTTCGGAAAATCCTAACTGCTGCAGAGTATGCAATGTTGTCGGCGCAGTGGTGGCACACTCTCGGGAAGACAAACTGTTCGATAAAACACTCTGTCGCAGTAGTCCCATTCTCATTTTGTCCGCAACGCTGCCTATCGGGCTCAGCATTGTTTCAAGAAGCTTTGACGGGCGCCTGATCGGGTCGGATAGCTCTTCGAATTCACCACGGCATCGTACCAGAGCCCCGGGCAGAAATGGCTTGAGATCGAGCGATCGATAGTTAAGAACGGACCGCGCCTCCGGGTAGGCTGTCAGAAAAATTTGGAAACCGCGGTCAAGCAAAAAACCGTTTACTACATCGGTCTTCA
>CAZCZI010000177.1:0-4104 GCA_964503045.1 uncultured Candidatus Obscuribacterales bacterium | reverse complement strand
GCGTGCAGCGCGGTCAAGAAGAGATGCGCAGAGCCCAAGAACGCGCCGGCGACGTCATGAAGAAACTCTTCGGCGACAAAGGTGGCGCCAAGAAGTAAGCATCAATAGCCGCGTTTGCGCTTCTGTTCTTCGCGCATTCTTTGGCGTGCTTCTTCCTGCTGCAACTGAACGATGTGCTTCGGATCGTATGGATAACGTCCCGCGATCTCGTGGAACTTCGCATACATGTTGCCCGCATCTGTGGGCAGGTTAAGCTTCTCCAGCAAATAGGCAAAGTTGTAATACAAGCCATCAAAGTTTGGCTGAATATTCATCGCCTCTTGATACTTAGACATCGCTTGACTCAAGTTACCTTGTGCTTCTGCGATTGCGCCCAAGTTTTGCATTGCTTGGAATGATTGTGGGTTCAACTCCAGAGCTCTCTGGAAAGTCACTTTTGCACCTTCAAGATCGCCGTTGTCGACTTGACCGATTCCTTTTGTGATCAGCGCCTGCACTTCTTCGGCATCATAGGCTATCACCGGCTTTTTACCTCTGCCTTTGGCTGCCGCGCGAAGTATTTTTTCGAGATCCGTTATGTGTTTAACGGTTTCTGCGTTGTTGGCTTGCAGTGCCGCAACTTCCTTCCAATCATCAACGGCTTGAATCTTGTCTCCGATAAACTCTTCGCACATTGCCTTTGTGTATTTGAGTTTCAGCGGATCAACCTTTGGATATTTTTTTCCATCGGTATAAACGGGACTGATCTTTTCAACGAGTTTTACTTCCGACAACGCGCGATCGCAATCACCTCGGAAATATCGAAGCTTAGCCAGTTCCCAATGTGCAGCCGCGAGTTTGGGATCGATCATCAAAGCTTTTCTAAACTCTGCCTCCCCATCATCGAGTTTGCCGTTGGCGCACCAGATGTTTCCCAAGTGATAGTGAATCATTGGATTCTGCGGCATCAGTTGCGCTGCGATTCGCAGCTTATCAATACTTTCGGAAATGTCACCGGCATCACCGCGTTCATACCGCTCGTAAATCGCAAGACCGAGATCGCGTTGCGCTTCGAAGTAATCAGGCTTGATTCGGCATGCCGTGTTGTAGCACTCGATTGCCTTTTCGAGGTCGCCTCTTTCTTGATAGATCTCACCTAGATGGTGATAGGCAAAGGGGTAACGCGGGTTGATCTTGATGCATTCTTCGAATGCTTTTTTTGCTTCATCGACTTTGCCAGTCTTCTTCATAAACATGCCGTAGTTGTTTCGGCATTCGATGAAGTTGTAATCCAAAGTCAGTGCAGCGCGAAATTGCATGTTGGCGTTGTAGTTGTCGCCCGATTCTGCAAAGGCTAGCGCCAATAGGTGAACAATGTTCTTGTCGCCATGATTGAAGATCATTGCTTGGCGGCAGAGCTGGATGCAGCCATTGTTGTCGCCCATTTGAAACGCCTGCATGGCTCGCTGGTAGAGCATTAGCGCTTTTCCGGCATTGGCGACACCGATGCCTGCCGGGTTTTGGTAGTGAGTTTGTGCCCAGACCGGGTCAATCACTATGCCGATCAGCAAAGCTGTTCCCAACAAAGCACTAAATGACAACAGCTTTGTCAGCAAGCCCCACGCTGTGGGTCGTTTGGAAGGCGCCAATCTGACGATTCTCGTCACAATACCTGCTCCTTAGAAAGATAGATATCATGATATCGCGAAATCAGATTGCAAGTTCGGCTGTTGGAATCGGGGGTGCTCCAAACCCACTGTTAACAACAACGCATCAGCTTAGTCTATAATCAATAGCTCGTAAGTCCTGTGGAGGTGTCCCTTGGTAAGAAAGAGGGTTGTCGATGCGCGCACGTCGACGGATGAGAAGTTCAAACATTGGAAGACTCGTTTCAAGTCGGCATCCATTGTTTATGAACAGGGTGACTTCAAAGAAGCGCGCACGTTGATGTTTCGCGCCAAGATGGAGGCGGACAGTCTCAATCCTGCAGATCGCGATTTCGCTGTGCCCGCCTGCCAAATCGCAATTGCGATTCTGAGCATGGCACAGGGTCATATGGATGAAGCGAAGGAGTACTTTGATAAGGGTTTGAATCGCGTTCAAGCCAGTGCAGATGACGCGACAACCGAGCTCTATGCGGTGGGATTGCGGTTTCTTTCGCACTGGCACGCGGTCAATAACGATCTTAGGGAAGCAGAAAAGTGCTTGCGAGAATCGGTGAAACTGCTCGAGGATTTAGGTGAAGAGAGTGCTGTCCAGCTGGCGTATTCGCTGTGCGATTTGTGCTGCTTGCTGCTTCGCACCGATCAATTGGAAGAGGCGACAACGCTCATTAAGCCGGCAATGGAGATTTTGCTTGTCACAGTGGGACCAGAAGATCCCTCGATGGACTGGGCGAAGTGGATTTATCAAACATGCGTCACTAAAGGTGATGACGAGCTGATTACAGAGATGTTTGAACGCTCGGCGACTCAGTATCAATACAAAGTCGGCGCACGACATCCCAACTTGGTGCGCGCGCTGAACACATACGCAACTACAATGAAGACGCGCGGCTTGTCCGATAAACTCGAGAGTCTCAAGGAGAGATTTGCGGCGTTGGTCGGTCAATAAACCAACTGGTGTGATTCCTACAGGGCTTTCGGTTTGGGAGTCTGTTGCTTCAGCTCAAGCAAGATGCGCTCTCTTCCTGCTAACGCCTGCCGACTCTTCCGTGTGCCGCTCTCCATATTGATCACGGCTGTGTAGTCTTTCAGCGCAGCTTGCAAGTTTCGAAGCGCCTCGTACTCCCTTGCTCTTCGCAAAAATACTTCTACGTACTCAGGCGACGTAGACATAATAAACGTCAAGTCATCTATTGCCTCCTTATGAAATCCAAGGTGCGATAGAGCTTCCGCTCGATTCAAAAGCATCACGTCGTCAATCGGAGTTTTCTTCAAAATCCAGCTTATGCGCACGATTGCTTTTTGGTAGTCGCCAATATTCAAACAGCATTCAATTATCTTAGGACCAGCGTGGGGATAAGTCGGTTCGAGTTTCTCAACCTTGTTATAGTCATCAATCGCTTGCTTGTATTTTTTGAAACACAGGTAAGCATTGGCACGGCACTCCCAAGTCCATCGATCCTCCGGCTGCTGCTTAATTGCGATTTTCAGATCTTCGATAGCAAGAGCATGTTTTTGCATTGATGAATAACACCGTGCACGCCGTTTGTAAGCTTCAGCCATGTTAGTGTCGAATCTGTCCCACTTCTCGTAAGGAGTTTTCGATATGTCTTGAGGCGATATGAGTATCGGAATCATTGTGTTATCACCCTGTGCAATTAGGTGATTCAGATCCGGCACTGATTCAGACCACTTATCTAGCGCTTCGAGAGCCTGCGCATGGTACAAGTATGCAGCCAGACAATCCGGTTTCAGTTGTATTGCGCGCTCGAAGTAGTCTGCGGCCCCCTGAAAGGCCAGTCTTCCGAAAGCTCGTTGTCCAGCCGCATATTCTTGATGGAATGTGGTCTTGCGCGTTGCGGAAGGTCTCGTAAATTCACGATTGCTTTCCAGAACTTTATCCCATGTGCAATACAGCTGACCGACAAGTGCGCGAATCTTGTTGCACCGAGCGGCTTCTGCGTTGTGCCCCATAGCAGTGAGTATCTGCCCTTTTATCTGATATGGCGTGCCCTCGTGGGGCATCAGTTTGATTGCTTCATCAATCTCATACAGTGCTTTTTTTTGTTCATGCAACATGTAATAGGCTTGGGCTCTCATTTTATGTGAATAACCAACGTGACTTTTCAGTGCCAGCAGCTTCGAGGTTGTGTTGAGAGCCTCATTTGATTTCGCCAATATAATTTCCAGCCACGCTTTCATGAACAGCAAATCCGTATCATTTGGATTGCTTTTCAGGTGATTGATCGACCAATCCCTGGCTGCGACATGTTGACCGGACCGCGCTAGCTCGTATCCATCCGGAGGGGCGTCCAATAAAGCTCTGGCTGATGGTGATTTTGGAGTGGCCGCCTCTGTTGTCTGCGCAAAAGGTATCAGGCACAACAGCATCGTTGATACGACAAAGCATGAAGCATTCATGGCGCCATTCTAACAGCCTTGACGCCCAAGCATCCGTCAC
>CAZCZI010000176.1:0-4152 GCA_964503045.1 uncultured Candidatus Obscuribacterales bacterium | reverse complement strand
AACTGCAGCAGATTTGCAGTGAATACTTCCTTGGTCAGAAGTCATGATTCAGATACGCTCCCTTATGTCTTATTGACAGGTGAATGGTCTTGAAACCTTTGCAGTATCTGCGTTTGCGGTTCGCAATTTATTACGGCGACGCTTGATCGATGAAGACTTTGGAGCGAATTTTCTCGACTACAGCGGACGGAAAGACTTTACTAAGGGCTTCCGGCTGAGTCTGAATATCTGCCTTGGACACATAGTCTCTTATCTCAAAATACCTTCCTTCAATCGCTGAGACTTTCACAGCACCTTCCTCAACCACGGTAGCCCCGTCCAAAATATGGATCCAAACGTAGTACTTCGGATAAGCTACACCGGACTGAGAAGGTCCGTCCCTCAGCAATTCATAATCAATACTGAGCTTCTGTTCTGGCTCTACAAAGTAGAACTTCAGGTCACGAAGCAGTAACCTGCGAAAGGCTGCCTCGCTGTCGGGAGCATTCGATGCGATGTGGCTCATTTGTACTTCCGCAATAGAAGCCACTTGAGGGTCAGGGTTTGGAAGCTTGTTTTTTGAATGTCCTTCCATCCAGCTTGCAGTTTTCGTAAGTTGCTCAAAAATCACCCAACCATCAGGGTACGCAGTCTCGGTATGGGAAAGGAGGATTATGCGCCGATATGGCAAATCCGCCCAAACTTGTTTGGAAAGTTTCAACAAGCTGTTTCGTCGTTTGAAATCACTGTCTTCATTGCGAATCCTAATGATGCGAGCATCTCCGATCTTGGTGGTCTGTATTATTGGAGTTTTCGAAACAAGATAAATTGCCAGCTTCCGCTTCGTAGTTTGACCTTTCAGCTCATGTCGAAGTTCGCTTAAGGTCAAGAATTTATTATTGGTTG
The DNA here is from genome assembly GCA_964503045.1 of uncultured Candidatus Obscuribacterales bacterium. Classification (GTDB taxonomy): domain Bacteria; phylum Cyanobacteriota; class Vampirovibrionia; order Obscuribacterales; family Obscuribacteraceae; genus CAYZJR01. The sequence continues at coordinate 3,267 of CAZCZI010000176.1, read as the reverse complement.
GATTTTTTGACAAACCAGAACGGAAAAGGAATTTGTTTGGCGCTTGGACAAAAACCTCCGCATCACCAAGCCTTTCTGTACGGTCCATCCAACTTGTACTCAGTTCATCGGGTGTAGCAATAGGCTGAGGCTCGGATTCCTCGAACTCTTTCTCCAGCGATTGAGCCGAAACCTGTAAAGGACAGACATGCATTAATGCGATCATTAGACCAAAAGACATGGATGCAGCAATCCAATTGTTTTTGAACATGTTGTTGCGCTCAGATTAGGTTTTGTGTCGATTTTCGCATATCGAGGAACACTGAAACCATGTGCTTAGAGGACCGTGGAGCAGTATGACCGACGGTAAGGATTCGAGTGAAAACCCTAATAGCTTCATGACTTTGTCGTAGGGTGGCTTTCAGCGCACGTTCTGATGCGAGGCTTCGCTTGACAGCGGCATTGTTCTCTTGAAACAACTACCACAGGCTGCTTTTGAAGAGCAGTTTTCAGCATTCCTGTTCGGTGTTTCGAAACATGGCTTGCTTACTCATTCTCACAAACGCTCGTTTGGTGGAAATTCGCCGTGGCAACTTTGGTGCCACGAAAATTGGCGCTTCCGGGCCTCTCAAAAACCCTTCTTGAATTCGCCGGCACACTATCCCATAATTGAGAAGTGTTTTGAGAAGTTCGAGACAAAATTAAATGCTCATTGGATATGCGAGAGTGTCACGCGAGGATCAGAACCTTGAGCTGCAGCTTCAGTCCCTGAATTCTGCGGGATGCGAGCGAGTATTTTCCGACAAGAGAAGTGGCGCTCAAAGAGCCCGAGAAGGCTTGGAAGATGCTTTGTCGCACTTGCGCTCAGGAGACACGTTGGTTGTTTGGAAACTTGATCGCCTAGGACGGACAGTCAAGCAATTAGTGGATCTCGTTGAAGAGCTCAACTCGAAACAGATTAACTTCAAGAGTCTCAACGATAGTATTGATACCACATCTAGTGCGGGCAGATTTTTCTTTCATGTTATGGCAAGCTTGGCGCAGATGGAGCGAGAACTGATTGTTGAACGCACGAAAGCTGGATTAGACGCAGCAAGGCGTGTAGGGCGCGTAGGCGGCCGTCGGCGGCTGATGACTGAAAGTAAAATCAAATCAGCGAAGAAACTTTTGCGGAGCGGCATGCTTCCGAGAGATGTTGCCGAAGACCTGGGAGTTTCAATTGCTACTCTTTACCGGTGGATCCCGGAAGCCGCATCTTTGGTTCGATAAGAAGCGTGGGATAAGCTACAAAAAGAGAACGGACGTAGATAGGTTATAACAATGAAGAAGAAACGATTTTCATCTGGTCGCATTCCGAGTGGCTGGGAAATTGGTGGAACTCATATCGAGTGCTATGAGCTCGGTGTTGATGAGAAGCAAGTATTTAAGGGAAAGTACGCAGGATTCATCAAATCGATTGTCGATAAAGTAGAGGGAGATGGAAAGTTGTTTCAGAGACTTCCTGTGTACAGTTTCCGAGACAAGAAATTGCGCTTCGCAGGATCTGTCAAGGCAGATAGCGTTGTGGGATCTGCCGGACTCTGGATGACAATCGACGGCACCGTGAAGACTGGCTTGCGATTCGACGATATGTCAAATCGATCTATCGAGGGAACGCAAGACTGGACTGAATGCGAAATAGTTCTAGATGTTCCTTATGAGGCAGAATTTTTTAGTCTAGGTGCATACCTAAAAGGAAGTGGACAAATTTGGATCTCAGATCTCACCTTTGAAGAAGCTACTCAAGGTGCAGCAACCACAGATCAATACGAAAAGCCTGGTGTGTTGCCGATCAACCTTAATTTCTCAGATCTACGAGATGGGGTTCTTCGAACGTGGTATCCGTGGGGAGTGCATGCTGACAAATTTGAAATGGGAATTGATGAACAAGTAAAATATTCGGGCGAACGCTCAGCGACAATACGCTCGAAGCCAAAAGCAGCAACAAAGAGTGTAGGAGCGTGTTTTGCTCAAACCATCCGAGCGGATCTTTTCCGAGGCAAGAGAATTCAACTTACTGGATTTGTGAAAACAAGAAGCGTAAGCTGTTCCTCATGTCTCTTTGTTCGTGTAGATGGCGTTTCGTGTCACGGAATATCGTTGGACTTCATGGAGAATCGCAAATTATCAGGGAGTAGCAATTGGACGAAGTGTTCGATCGTCCTCGATGTTCCAGATAAGGCGCACACAATTATCATTGGTGGACAATTGATCGGTACGGGTCAAATGTGGTTTGACGGACTCGAATTTTCAGAAACGGATAAGAGTACTCCGCCTACTAATCAGAAGACATTGGATATGTGCATTCCGCGAAATCTAGACTTTACTGCTTGAAGGTCAACATCCCAAAAGCTCAGGCCAAGAGGCGACATCAATGATACCAGCACTCAGTATTACGTTTCTGGAAGATGCCATGAAGCTATTGCCGGTTTGACCAGGATCCTTACCGTCGGTCTGTATTGCGTGAGAGTGAAGAATTTGATATCTGGCGTTTCATAACTAATCCACCTCATCTTCCAGTGTTTCACAAGACAGTCCAGAGCGGAACACGGTTTTCCTCAAGGGAAGCAGGCGTCTGATACCTGTCTTTATGTTCTCCTGACATCCAGAAACACCGAAGACCTAGTCTGCTCAAAGACTTTCAGTTGCGAATTTTTTGTCCGGACAAGCTGGATATTACTGCCTCAATCTCTGTCTAGACAACCATTGCCGTCAGCCGCCAGATTCGCCTTGGCCGCACTCAGTAAGGGAATTACCCCCGGCAGAGTCTAAAAGTTGCTCCAGCGACCCCTCAGGTCGACATACGTGTTTTCGTATCGAGGACCGCGCATCGTCCGCTCTAAAAATCGACTCTCGAGCCTTCCTCAATGCCATCTCGCCTCTAATCTCGGTCATTCGACTCATTACCAATAGCTGCTCGTCCTCGCCCGGACTGCGCGGCAACAAAAGCGAATAAGCATTCAAAGCAAACCTCAATTGCGTAAGCGACGCCTCCGAAATAGGTGCTAACAAAACGGCTGCAACCTGCCTTGTCCAACTCTCCACATACGCTTGATTGAACAAAACAACCGACTTCGCCCGTTTCGCCTTCTCTCTTTCATCGCGCATTTTGAGCTCATACAGAATTCGGCGAGCCGCTAGACGCCCAGGCGGCATATCAACTTTTGAACAGGCGGCAGCGGGCTGGCTCTTTTGAGGAGCCGCCCGCTCCACACCGTTAAATACGTGTGGATCACTTGCAAAGAACCC
>CAZCZI010000175.1:0-4155 GCA_964503045.1 uncultured Candidatus Obscuribacterales bacterium | reverse complement strand
CATTCGATCTGACGATGATTGGTACCGAGTTGCTGTGATGGCGGTTATGGTGCCGTTACATTGCTACTTTTGAAACCGTTCAGACAAAGTCTTAATGAGCTTGCTTGTTTTTCCGCCCATGGTGACGGACTTGAGATAGGCAATCGTCTCAGCGTCTTCTATTTTGCTGTCTTCCGCAATCAAGAGTTCGTTCAGAACCTCCAACACCGCCGATAAATCTTTGGGTGTGCGACTTCCATCGCCGTGAAGTGTCAGCTCAATTAATCTGCGCATAGCGTTCAAATGCAAGTCACTGACTCGAGAGATGTCCGTGAGTGCAGCGGCGAGGCGCTTTGGTTTGTTGCGGCCTGAGTGCAAGAATTTTGAAGTTTCAACTGCTAAAGCTGCGAGATCTAATCTGCGTTCTTCAATGGCAATAATTATTGCATCGCGACTAAAACCAGCAAGCTCAGGATCGAGAATTGTCAGTCCAATAGCTATGAGTACGATTGCCTTGCGACCAAGTGGCGCACCTGATTCCGTAAGCACTTCGAAGGCAGGGCGCATGAGGCGATCGCTGGTCTGAGCATAGTCAATGCCAATCGCGGCCTCTCGAATAGTTATGGCGAAGAGCGACTCTCTTAGCACTGGATAAGATGTTGCTGCGGTTGGTTCGTGCTTCAACAGGTCCGCTGAGTTGAAGAACAATGACTTGCTGGGATCTGCATTCGATTGCTGCACCCAGGTTGCTGCGCGCCACAAAACAGATCGAAGTTCTTGCACTTTGGCGACGATAGGGTTGTGTGATTGAGTGCTGAAAGCCAAGGCATCCCACAATTCTCCACTTGGTTTTGCAGTTTGCAGAAAAGGCTTTATCGAATTACCAGGAACTCGCAACAACGCTTGAGCAAGATCGAATTCATCGCATTTGATACCACGCTTCTTCCACTCGGATTCTCGCTGCTGGAGAATGTGTGGATCGATCCAACCCGTGACACAAGTAGGCGTGCTCAACAATGGTAGAGATTCAGATCTAAGCACGCGTTTGAGCACGTTCTGAAGTCGCCTAGTGGGGAACTCTCCGATTCCGTTTTCTTGATTCCAAATGAGAGTTTTGTTTTCACCTTCCAGCCAGTCGAAAATGAACCGAGCCATTCTCGTCTGAGAGATTGGTGTTGTCCATGATCCGCCCTCGGCGAGTTTCTTCGATCGTTTCTTCAACGCGCCAGTTTTGGATGCAAAATCGGCTGGGCGAGTGAGTGACAGTCTTGAAACTGCATCAAGTACGCGTTCAAATTCGATTGGATCTTCTGGATGTTCCAGACAAAATGATGCGCGCAAAATGAGTTCTTCAATGTCTTCAATTGTCCGAACAGTATTGACTGTTCCAAAAGGCCAATCCGGACAGAACTCAGTTTGCATGACATAGCTGGTGACGACTTTTGACTGCGATTTGTACGTATCCCGCAGTTTACTCGGGGCACACATATTCAGCAGCTGCGCAAAATCTTCTTTGAGACTGCCGCGGGCATTCAGTGCCGTCTGATAAATCCTTTCGGCAAGCGCTGGATCTATCTGAGATGAGTGCTTTGTGAGGAGCTTTATCGCTTGCCCCTGTATGTCAGAGACTGGATGATTGAGTGCTTCGGCTGCGCGGAGACATCCTTGGGAAGCGAACTTCGCGTTTCTCGCTATGGCGCGCTCGATCATTTTTAGTGCACTAGAAGCCGTTGCTTTTGCTGGTGCTGATAGTGCCGGCGCGATGTATTTTGCGAGGATTTCTTCCGGTAACCTATTGCTAGCATCTAGCACAGAGAGTGCTTTGATGGCAAAGGAAACGGTTGGCGGCACAGAGCTCGAGAGTAGCTTAGCGTATGCCTCAGCGTGAAGTTCGCGTTCATTCAAAGTTGGTTTGAGTGCTTCATGAAATCGCGAAAACCAACCTGCTCTGAATTGAATGAATCCTCTATCGAGTGATTTCAAGCTTTCGAGCAAGAGTCTTTCGCGGGAGAAGACACGTTCGTTGGAAAGCTGCAGTAAGGCCGTTTCCCACGAATTTTCATGGAAGTTGTATTTATCTGCTGACGCAAAACTATTTTCTTGATCTCCCTCAATTTCAAAGAGACGCCAGACATCCTCATGCAGGTCTTCGTGCTTGAGAAGATAATCTCTGAGGCGTTCACCATCTCTAGTTTTGACATAACGAGGTGCGCCGAACAACCCAAGCAAATACTGCTCGGACTGTGGTTTGTCAATTATTCCGAACTGCAAGAGCGTTCGAACAAATATCCATTGAAAAACACTTTTCTCCAAGAGTATGTCGCCGAAATTTCGCAATGTTTGTGGCTTGAGTCGCTGAAGCAGATGGTAGGCGTCATCCGGAAGCGTAAACCACCCTCCCCACTGTGCTTGTTCAAGTTGTTTTTCAGTCGCGGTAAGCATGGCAGCTAAAGCTGATGTTTCGATTACTTTTGTTCTTGTCGCCTGTTCCCAACGAGGTGGCTCCTGGCGCCAATCATCCATAGCATTTTTCAACAGATCGAATGCTGCTGTTGCGATCTTGCTTTTCTCTTTCGGGCTCAATTCATTGACAAAAGCCTCTAGGCGAGGAATGTCACCACTGATGATAATGTTCTCAAATTGATCCGTCTCGATCATTTCAGTTCAATCCATTTTCCCGTCGTTGCGAACCATTCATTCCAAATCATCGTGTCCGGTTGCCAGTTGAAGAGCTAGAATGTGCTTGCAGGGACCGCGAGATCCTTGATACTTGGAATGCCACTGGCATGTGCAGACTCCATCATCATCGTTTCCGATCCTCACTCGATGATTTACATCTGTTCCTTTCACCTCTGCTTCGATCGCATCCGCTGAGGTCTTCAAAATTTTGACGTTTCCCGCATTAAACAATTTGCGCGCACCCTGAATTCGTGGATGGATGCTTTCTACCAAGTCTGCATCAAATGGCAACTCGCGATGAAAAAATGCATTCGTGTTCAAGTCATAGCCGACCAACCCGCGCGACCCGAGCACGCTCAACGATTGCTTTACGCTCGACTCGTCCAGCTGCCACTTTTGCGCGATGTCTTGGAGATTCACCATGGATTCCCAATTCAAAGACGAGCGCACTTTCGCAATGTCATCGCTTCCTGCTGCGGAAAGATTTGCAAGCACTTGCCCTTCGCCTGAGAAACCGCGCGACACATCGGCTGTGATGGTCAAACTAAAACAAACTCCACCGCAGCGCAACATCCACTCCGACGACTCGCCCTTTGGATGCGCGTAGATTGTCAGTTCATCAGCGAAAGGTGCCAAGTCTCTTATCAGTTTCAACCGATCCATTCCGGCAACCTTGATGCCTTCCTTTGAGGCAATCTGGCTCAGGCGCAACCCCTTTCCCGCCGGCGAAACCCAAAATGTCGATTTGTTGTTGGCATTGCGCGGCAGTGTTTGCAAGAACCTTGTCAGTTCTTGCTTGCTTACGGAGTGGCGTTTCTCCATTACCGATTGATAAGCTTGAACTTCCACAAACCCCTTGATCCAGCGCAACGGCAACTTCACTTTTCTTTCAACGATGCGCTCGAACCCGCGTTTGAGCATGACTTCATCGGGTCCGACTGACACCGACAGCCTGTCGCTGTCGATGATGCCGGCGAGTGCAGAACGCATTGATGTGTTGAAGTCGACGTTGGTGGTTCCTTTGCCGACGATATCTCCCTTGTAGCCATCAGGAGTAATGTCGACTCTTGCATACGCGCCGCAGCATGCGCTGAATCCCTCGAAACGTAAAAGACCACCGCCGCTGGTGACGACCGGGTCGCGTTCGGCGAGGATCTTCTTGAGCATGTTGGGCGGTATGTAATAGCGTGTGGCTACGACTTTGGAGAGAGCAAACAATAGCTGCGCGGTCGTGCGAGGCTGCAACAGCCGCCCTTCGAAAAAGTAAGGGTAAGTGTCGGCACTTTGAGACGTTGCCAATTGCAAGTGCCCAGCGCCGTCACCATCAGCCAGGTTGGAGGCAAACGGGTATCGATATGAGTAGTCGATGGAGGCTTCGGCCATTCTCAATACTCGGAGTTGGGTGCGAAACAATTTTATCAGTCGACGAACCAAAATAGAGGCGCGCTAGGCCTTTAGATCCTTAAACATGACAATTGGAAACTCACTGCGTTGCGC
>CAZCZI010000174.1:0-4171 GCA_964503045.1 uncultured Candidatus Obscuribacterales bacterium | reverse complement strand
AGTCGAACGTGCCAAACAAGAATTCGTTGCTATGTTATCGCACGATCTGCGCACTCCTCTATCAAATGTTTTGATTACGTTGGATCTCTTGTTGAGTATGCCGAACAGCTCTGCATCTAAGGCTGAGCGGCAACGTATCGAGTCCGCGATGGAGAGTCTCGAACAAGTTCTCACTTTGGTGACCGCGCTATTGCACATGGAAAAATTTGAAGCCGGTTTGATGAACATCGATGCACAAGATGAGTGGACAAACAAAGTTGTTCAAACAGCAATGAGCAACGTCGGTGAAGTTGCCGAACGCAATCAGGTTTCGGTTATCTACACCACAGAGACTGATTATCTATTGAGGGTCGATGCAGACAAGATTGTTCGCGTACTTGTAAATTTGATTTCCAACGCCATCAAGTTCTCGCCACCTCGAAGCACAATCACCATTAGCACTGAGCCACACCCAGACAGCGTTACATTCAGGGTGAAAGATCAAGGCAGAGGAATTCCAAAGTCTGAACAGTCGGGAGTTTTCGATCGCTATAAACAAGTATTGAAATCAGATGAGAAAAAGGAAAGTGGAACAGGTCTCGGTTTAGCCATCTGCAAAGCCATTGTCGAATCTCATGGCGGAACAATCGGCGTGGAAAGCGAAGAAGGACAAGGTGCGTGCTTTTGGTTTACTGTTCCCGTCGCTCAAAAGCGACAGACCACCGAAACGGTCACAATAGCAACCACCGAGTTTAAGCGTCCCGATATCAGCAAACTGGTGGACAAATCAAATTCCTGAAAGTCTGTGCTTGATTTGCCAAACTAATTAATTGCGCTTTTGGGTAGATCAAACATAGGAAGCACGGGACCTAAGGAGGGAAATTCATATGCAACGCCAAGCGTGGTTTTTCCTCGTCGCTTTTGTATCAGCCAATTCACTGCTAGGGGGTCAGACAGCCTCCGCAAATAATAACCAGGGTTCGGTCGCCGATGGCAAGAAAGAACTGCCTCAAATCTCGGCAAACCCGCGCAAGGCGCCTCAGAATGCCCCACACCCCGGCTCGAACGCCGATGACAAGAAAACATCGAAACCGCACACGGTACCGGCGGAACCTGAAATCAACATAGGCGGCTGGGATCGTGGCGGAGAACTGCCGAAAAAGGCTGAAGAAGACCCAACTGCTGTGACGGACGAAGCTTCCGACACAAAACCGGCAACTGGCAAGGCTTCTTCCGAAAAGCCCACTCCAGACAACAAGTCATCAGCGACACCAAAATCGAGCGCGGACAAGCCGTCAAGCGAAAGCGCCGCCAAAGCAGCGACGAAGGGCGAAGCCAAAGCCAACATTAAATCGTCACAGAAGACTCAGAAGGGCACAGAGCCAAAGCAAGCGAAGTAGTCTCAGAAAACTGATATTGCCCCTGCTGCCTACAAATGCTTGAGCCTTCCTAAGGGTCAGGTCGAAGGAAGGCTCTTGCGTTATCTGCCACGGTTGAAAACTTTCGCTTGAAGGCCTCTCCCCATCAGCCTTCAGTCGTTAGACTTGCACCGTGTTCGTAATTAGTATCCTAGTCGTTCAGTTGTGAAGGTTGCATGAAGTTGGAAATGAATTTTCAAAATGGGCGTAATTCTCCCGAAAAGCCCAACCATGTTAAGACAAAGCGTTATAAGTGGTTTGGGAAGACCATACAACTGGAATATTTGATGTGTTGGTAACCATGAAGAGGAACTACTGTCGTGGGAATCGAAATGTATAGACAGGGTGATGTGCTGTTGTCGGGCGTAGCATCACTACCAGAAAGAGCTGAAGACGCAAAGGTTGAAGGTCGCATCGTTCTTGCGTACGGGGAAGTCACAGGGCACGCACATGCCATTTCCACAATCCAAGCGCGTCTATTTTTAGATGGCGACTCGCGCTACATAGTTGTCGGCGAAAACGGCGCCGATTTAGTGCATGAAGAACATTCGACAATTCACTTGAAGCAAGGGGTTTATCGAATCGTTCAACAGCGAGAGTACATTCCAATGAGTTCAAGGCTGGTCGTTGATTAGCTTTTCGGAACTCTGCTGAAATTGTAACTAGATCTCCAACTAGAAACAAAACTAGAACTGTACCTAGCTGTAAAAACCAGATCAACTATATGGCACTTGCCGAAAATTTCGCGCATGACGTCGCTGCGAGACTCAACTTCTCAAACGGCACGCCGCCAGACGCGAGGCAACGAGCTGAAGCAGCCATTTCCGAGCTGTATACATCTCTCGCGCGAAATAAGCCCGCGATCATTTGGTGCCAAAGCATATTTCAGTTTGTCACGCTTCCTTCGCTTCTGATTGGGCTTTTGCACAGCGATATGTGGAAGGAGATCGCGCACGACTTCCTCGAAGGTCCTGACTCCAACTGGGATGAGTCCTGGGATTTCCTCTGGGCCAACGGCGGCTATCAGCTTCTAAACGGCATGTTTCACACCAGCAGAGTCGGTCGACAGTTTCCGGGTTTGGAAAATGATCTCTGGGAAAATTCCAAGCAACAGCTGTTGAATTGGCTGAAGTCAGGACGTCTGGAAAAGTTCGAGTCTCGTTTGAATCGCGACATGTACCGGCGATTTTGGGGACTCCATCTTTGGTTTGGAGGGAACTTTGCCAGACAACGCCTCGAAGTCATGTGTCAAGAAATGGACCAAACCCTCCTGCATGACGGCGGACATTTAGAACAAGAGTGGTCACAGTTTCTTCCGTTCGGACAGCAAGTCGCCACCGTGTATGACAGCGCTCTTCGTTCTATAGTCGCCCTTCTCAATAGGATGGGAGCCGAACCTGCATCGCAAGTAGGCGAGGCTATATGGCTTCCATTTGCCGCACCGGAGCTTACTCTTTGCCAAATCTGGAAGTCGACGATTGCTCCGGATGCGTTCCCAGAGTTCGAAGATGATTTTCGTATTTGGAGTGAGCTGAGCGCAACCGCACTTGGGATCATTTGCCTAGAAGATGTTGCGATAGTCTGCGAACGACCTTCGATAATTTCATTGGATGAAATGGGCCGACTCCACAACGCCGATGGTCCTGCGATGCGGTTTTCGGATGGGTGCCACGTACATGCTTGGCACGGGGTTTCTGTCGAACGAAGAATTATTGAAGATCCTGAGACTATTACACCACAAGAAATTCAAGAAACAGAAAACATTGAAGTCAGAAGAGTTCTAATCGATCGCTACGGACTCCCACGATATCTCGAAGAATCGGGTGCCAAGGCGATTTCCGAAGACGAAGCGGGAGTGCTGTATCGAATTCCAATCGCCAATGACGAACCATTGGTGATGGTCAAGGTAATAAACTCAACTGCCGAACCAGATGGTACATTCAAGGAGTACTTTCTAAGAGTTCCACCATTTGTGCGCACAGCCAAGGAAGCAGTCGCTTGGACATTTGGATTCGAAGAAAGCGATTACGTTCCTGTGGTAGAGTCTTGAACGGCCACTTCTTCAAACGAAAGTTTCGATTACACGTCCGCTTGGTATGATCAAATGATTTTCGCAGCACTAACAGCATTGTACGTCGCCGTTTTGGTGCTCGTGCCGTCCGTGGCGTCGAAGTTCGTTGCGATTGGTCCATTCAATATTTCAGGCGCGACGCTATTTTTCCCAATTACTTTTATTTTCAACGACGTTCTCACAGAAGTATATGGCTATGCGAGATCTAGGCAGATCATTTGGATCGGTTTCGCAGCCCAGGTTCTCACCGCATTTGCATACTGGTTTGTAGGCGCGTTGCCACCAGCGCCGTTCTGGCACAACCAGCAAGCCTATGACACCATACTTGGCGCCGCACCCAGAATCACAGCCGCGAGTTTCTTGGCGTATCTTTCGGGCGAATTTGCAAACAGCGTAGTGTTGTCGAAACTCAAATACAAGCAAAATGGCGCCGGCGGCGTGAAGCAAGCCATGCGTTTCGTCTTATCGACGGTTGTTGGTGAAGCAGTCGATTCAGCCATTTTTCTCACCGTCGCGTTTTGGGGAACCATGGCATTCAGCGATCTGGCAACGACCGCACTTACGATCTACGCAGCCAAAGTGATCTACGAAATCGTCGCGTTACCTATAAGCACAAAGATCGCTAATGAACTCAAAAAGGCAGAACATGTCGACAAGATCGATGATCCCGAAACCACGGATTACAATCCATTCTCGATGGCGA
>CAZCZI010000173.1:0-4307 GCA_964503045.1 uncultured Candidatus Obscuribacterales bacterium | reverse complement strand
CTGCGCTCACCCGCTTTGCCGGTGAAATGAGCCGTCCAGGCGCGTACAACCCCGATGTCTTCAATCGTGGCGGCTTCGTGGACCTGCCAAACTTTAGTATCGATTTCGAACCGAACGGCTTCCGCTATGACGATCGTGGTCGCGCCAGACCAAGAGAAAATCACGGGCACTACATTCCTGAACCTCATGAAGGTCCCAGCACGGCAAGAGAACTTGGCACGTTGCTGATGGCAAATTGGAAAGAATTGGATCACGGAGACAAAGGCGGCAAACTCACTAGCAACGAAATCTATGCTTACCTAGGCAAACATCAGGGACAGCTCGATCCGCAAACAGAAAAAGATTTGCGATATGTCGCCGACCACATGCACATGATTGGTGGCAAAGATGGTGTCATTTCCTCCAAGGATCTCTTCAACTACATGAAGGATAATCAGTGGAACGATCAGCTCGTACTCATGCGCCGCGAGTTTGAGCAACGCGTCAGAAACCTCGAAGAAGAAAACGCGAGATTGAGACAAGGTGGACGTCTCGGAGATCAAGTTGAGGGTCCGAAACGCCCAGGCGATGCTCTACCACCACACATGGACAATGGCGTATCCAACATCAATTCACCGGAGCAAATCGCCTTTCGTCAGAAGTATGGAATTCCGGACGACATCGACCTCACCAAGTTCGCAACTGGCAAAGCCAATGATGGAGTGGTCGGAATGCCGCCACCCAACGTCGGTTTGATGGGACCCAAAGACGAAGCCCATCCCGAACTGGGTCGCAAATGGGATGATCCCAATTTCCACAGTGCCAAGTACGACGCATGCCGCAACCTCGGTCAGGTGATCGGTTACATGGAAGGTTTATCTGAAGAACAGCAAAAGGTTTTCATGGAAGACTTCCTGAAACTGCAAGCTCCAGTAATTCAAGCTGATGGATATAGAACTGGAAACATCTACAAAGAATCGATCGAAATCAACGGCGTGAAGAAAGACACCGTGCGCGCTCTGGGAGATCCCGGCGCTCCGAAATTCGATCAAATTCAATGGATTGATGTTTAGTTTGTTTTAGATTCCTCTGTTAATGGCTGCCAGAAGCAGGTAGTTTCTTGCTGCCGGCGGCGAGGCTCGTTCCCGATGACGGAAATGCTGCTTCGCCGCCTTTTTCCTTTTCTACTGTCAAGCTCGCTCGCACCACGGGCGGCACTATTTTTTTGATGCGTCACCTACAGTGAGCCGCAGTAATTCCCAGAAGAGCCCGGCTCACGGTTTCTGGGCAAAATTGAAATCATCGAATGCTCCCCAGAACCGATCCCATCCATAGAGATCACGGACATATGCCGTACATGGAACCAGCACCACAACGCACTTTTCGGAACAAGTAACACTGAATCGCTGCGGTGCTCGTATCGTGATCGAGCCGATCTCACGTCCAGTATTCCACAAGCAATTGGTCGTAATGTTTGGCTCACCGCCATACTCAACAGTCCGAATAGGTACCGATTCACCGTTGGAGTCTGCGATTGCCAGCTTGAGAACTCGTTGTGGCGGTTCGTTTATATTCTTTGACGGCCAAATCCAGAAGTACCAGATTCCATAACATCCCTTGTGTTCAGAAACAGATAAGTCAACGTAGTAGCTTGCTGGCATCCGGAGCTTGATTACGCCAGCTTCAAATGTCGAAATGACAAACAAAGGAGAAAGTATGCAAACTGCGACAATTGAGACAATGTACAGGGTGGTCAATTTCTGCTTTTGCAATGACATAAAAACTTGCGATAACGCTCATGCCTTGATTTCCCTGCTCCAAGATAGAGTAGCATTTGGAATAAGAATCTATAGACTTAGGCAGTTTATCCCCGTGCTCTTGGTGGAACTAGGATCTAGAGCCATTAAGAGGACAGGCATGAAAATTGGCAGTCTCGAGTTTAGAAAAGTCGCTGTAGCCACCAAGCTGCTGGAAGTGCACAAGACGATGTACGAGCAAATGGTGGTCTCAATTGAGACAATTTGCAGTGATGCCAAAGAGAACGAGAAACGAACGATTCAGGTTTACTTGGGAAAGGTGGCGCTCTCATGCGCTGAGGTGCTCGCGGCGATTGCAGATGGCATGAGATCTTGTCGTGATCTGGACAAGGACGCGTTGGATGCAGGAATTGAGTTTTGGCGAAAAATCCTAGGAAAAGAAATGGCATCAAACTCACAAGTGCTTATGCTAGTCCCTAAGGAAGGAGCGTGCATAATAAGCTCCGATCTGGCCATATCGAGTCAAATAGATCGAACGATGAAAAAGCTGGAAAAACTAGTCTCCGAGGGCACTAGAACAGCGGGGAAAGGCAATTCGACAGAGTTACAATTGCAATCATACCTAAGAGTGTGCGGAATTCTTCTTACACAGATTGCAGCAATTCGAGTAGCGACGTACATGGATCACCCCAGTCTCATTCCAAGCAAAGAGTGGCATAAGACGGTAAAGAAGAGCCGAGAAGATCAGCAGCGGGTTTTGGATGAGGCAAAAGGCAACAGTTAAGTATCTGTCCCGCCGCAGCGACCAAGCGAGCGTAGGTTTCGTCGATTTCGCGTATCCAGCGAATTGTGATAATGCGGAGTTCTTGAAGCCACTTGCTGACTGCTCTTAACTTGTTGCCGTCGCGAGATTTTCTCCGCAACTCCCGAAACTGAAACTGGCTTGAGTCCCAGAGGTCATTGACGGCGCCTCTTTGGGTGAGATTCCATTGTCGTAGTTGGTCGAGTGAATAACCACCAGGATAGGTTAACGCCGGAATTGTGCGGGGAATTGCCTGCATAAATGCAACGGAGCCAACCAGTTTCGGCATAGGGCTAGGTTGTACGACAGTCCCTATGAACTGAGCAAAACAGTCCCGGCAAGTTAAATGCATATGCAAATTACTATTAAAGTAAGACTGCGAAAGTTCATCAGTAACACTTTCACACCAAGAAGCTCCCCTCCAACATAACCACGCCACCGCCACCGACAAACACATTCTCTGTCTCATCGTTTTTGATAGTGCGCGTATGAATCAAGGATGGCATCTGCTGCTTAATCCCTTGTTCAATTTTGAGACTAATTTCGGCTTTTGTCGGCCAACAAAACCGACTAAGGTAGGCGGACAAAGCGCCGTTGCCGACACCACACGCGGGATCTTCTATTCCATCGCGCGGGCAGATATTGCGGGTGTGCAAATCAAAAGACTTGTTCGTTGCCTCAAAACAAAAAAGCTGCGCCTCCCTGACACCTGCAGATCGACATAGTTGTCGCAAAGGCTCGATGTTTCTTTTGACACGGAACAACGCATCCAGACTTCCAAGCGGCACGATCAAATGACCAAGTCCAGTGTCGACAGCCTGTATCGGCAAATCTGAATCGATATCTTCGACACTCACATCAAATACAGATGCAACTTGATCTTTCGTACATTGGGTTTCCAGAAAGCGCGCTGGAGGCTGTTTCATCATAACCACAGGCGTGCGTTCATCGGAATTGATTTCAATTTCCTGAGTTCCGGCCAGGTTTGATTGCAGATAGCGCTTGCGCGGCGCCACGTCAACTTTCTGCTTGAACACAAGAGCAATCCAGGCAGCAATACTCGGATGTCCCGCAACCGGTATCTCGGACTCGGGCGTGAAATAACGCAGCCGAAAGTCAACCGCAGCTTCTCCCGGAAAGACAAACACTGTTTCGACCAAATTCAGTTGCCTTGCAAACGCCTGCATGGTTTCGATTTCTAGGTTTTCAGCGTCCGTAAACACTGCTGCGGGGTTGCCACCAAACGCACCATTGGCAAATGCGTTCACCACAACGAATTGTCTGTTTCGGTCTCTCAATTTAACTACCTGGTAGTGGGGCTTTTAGTCACTTAGATTGTATTCGACTGGCTGGCGCATGCTTCAGTGCAGAGTCGATTCCGCTCAACAAATGCTGGGCATCGTCACGCACCTGCAACAGCTCTAAATGCTTAAGAATTTGCCCGTTTTTTAAACAAACTTGGCGCCTTCGTCTATCATCTTGACAACCAGCCCTCTTCCCTTACTACGAGATTTCACGATGATTTGGCAGAAACAAAAAAACCGCCGGACCACCTTGATAGAAAACGAACCAAACGAAACATCGATCCGAGAAGACGACGAGACTAACCAATCAAGCGAATCTGGCAGAGTGCCCCAACAGGCTCCTGCACCAACGACTTCTTCGGCCCATGTGCCGAACCGCAGTCGTTCGGAATCTCCTAGAGCAGCTAACATGTTTGAAAGGTTGTTTGCAGGCTGGATAGACAGCATGATTTTGTTTGGCCCGAT
>CAZCZI010000172.1:0-4443 GCA_964503045.1 uncultured Candidatus Obscuribacterales bacterium | reverse complement strand
GCGGCTACTCGTAGCGCTGCCCGGCGTATTCTATCCATCCGCTTTGGTGATTCACCGTATCAGATTTGTGCGTCCAGTGAAGCACGCCACCTTTTTTGTTCCAAATAAATTCGCCCGACAAAGTCACGGTATCTCCTGCCTGTAGTGGAACTCGCGGCGCCATGCTGATGTTGTGAGCGACCAACACTGTCGTTCCATTTGACAAAATAACCAAAAACTTTTGATGCTGTTCACCGACAAGATCGTCTTTCAGCAGCTTCTTGACGCGGGCACTAAAGGTCACTTGCACCTTCTGAAGATGCTCTTGCTGCGCCTGAATTACTCGCTCGTCTGAAACCTCTTCACGATCTGCATCTCCGGCTATTGGCTGCGAAGCAGTCGACGGAGCCGGCGGCACATCAGCGGTAGATTCGGCCTGTTTGCTGCACGATGGCAGTACTGCCAACGTCATAGCAACCCACAACGTAAGCGTCAAAAGGCTGGTGGATAAAGACTGCCTGGTGCCGGGTTTCACGGGGGTTCCTCGATCATCCGTTTGAGCATAACACAAAAGCATTTTTCGATTGCCGGGCACTTGCGCAACGATTCGCCGTCTTTCGTTTCACCGCAAAATATCCTGCAGGAGCCCAGGGTGGCAAAGGGAAAGGGTCACCAAGATATAGCCAATCAGTAGTCTTGCGTTTTGCTCGGGGTTGGCGCACCATAAGGAAAATGGCTCAGCTGTGGTATATAGTGATTGCAACTATCTCAAGTATGAGATGTTTAGGACGAGCCTGGGGAGTGAGGTTTAGGTGTCTATGTTGTCCTCAGTGTACCTAGCCGGGGGTTCTGCAGATACGCAGAACATATTGGATCACGTTCATGGTCCCGATTGGCGTTCACTTGCGATGACGCGTCTGCAACACCATGGGCTCAAAATCGTAAACCCTCTGGAGATTGCCTGGTCAGGTCTTGAAGGGTTGGAAAATTCGGAAGACGCCATCGCCATGTTCGATTCGGCAGACAGCCGAGTGCGTCGCGCACTCGATCTCATCGACCAAAGCGACGCCCTTTTGGCAAATCTTATGAAGTCCAGCTACGCCACTGCAATGGAGATCTTCTACGCCTACCGCCGCGGCAAAGTCGTCACCGTCATCGGTCACAGCCCCTTCAGCCCCTGGGTCTTGTCCCATTCGCAAGCAAGGTTCGGGGATGTCGACAAAGCTATCGAGTATATCGTCGGGGAATATCCCAGGGCGCTTCCAATCAATTGGGCGGTTCAATACGAAGCGCTTTTGTCTGAGAGATACGAACAGATGCCGCCTGCTGGTGAGCCTGACTATAAGTTTATTGGCGGCGAGCTCCCAGTATTGGTGGTCGCACCTCACGCCACGGCCTTTTGGCAAGAGGGCGAATTTTTGGAAGCCGAGGCATTCACTGGCAGCCTGGCAGCTCTGCTCAATCGCACAGCCGGTTGCCACTCGCTTTTGAGCCATTACTGTTGTGTCGCCGACCCATGCTGGTATCTGGAAACTCCCTTTAGGCGAGCCTATACCGACGTCATCAAAGCCGGACAGATAGGTTTGGTAGTCATGCTCGTCGGCTCGGCCTGGCACGAAGCACCAGGTCTTCAGCTGTCTTGCTACGGCCCGTCGGAGGCTGTCAGCTTCGACTACGCAGCACGTTTGCGCAGCAAGCTAAGCTCGATAGAGCCCGTGGCCGAGGACAGTTACGACCACTACGTCCGCCCGCTGGCGATGTTTACCGCCTCGGAGCTCAACTGCCCAATCGTCGTTTTGCGGCTGCATAAGCGCTATAGGATGCCCAGGCTGCAACCTCAACTGTTCTCCAGAGCAGCAAGTTTAATCAGTGAATTCGTACTCGAATCCGGCAGCGAGCTAGCCAAGGCCAACGCATAGAAATGGCACAAGAAATCGTCGTCTTCGTCACCTGCCCTCCTACGGAAGCGGCGTCGCTAGCCTCTAAACTCGTGGAAGAGGAGCTAGTAGCCTGCGTCAATGTCATTCCCGCTATAACTTCGATATACAGATGGAAAGGCGAGCTCTGCAAAGACAGCGAGTCATTACTTTTAATGAAGACCCATCAAAACCTCTGGAATCGGCTTGAGAACAGGGTCAAAGAGCTCCATTCCTATGAAGTGCCGGAAATAATATGTGTTCCAATAGAGATAGGTAACCAAGCTTATCTGGACTGGCTCAATGCACAATTGAAAGTAGCGAGCAAATAGATAAGACAGCGAGGAAGGACTTTGGCAAAGGAAACCATCGTTAATTGCTTCTGGGACCGGGTGGACAAGACCCCGGAAAAACCCGCCATTTACTATAAAGTCAGCGATGCTTTTCAAAAGGTTATCTGGCGCGAACACGGCAGAGTCGTCGAGCTCACGGGTGGCGGCTTGCTTAACCTCGGTTTGGCAAAAGGGGAGAAAGTAGCGATTCTTTCTCATAGCAAACCTCATTGGACATGGGCAGATATTGCGATTTTGTCTTGCGGCGGAACCACGGTGCCCATCTACCCAACGCTTGGCGCGCCCGAAGTAGACTTCCTTTTGAAGCACTGCGAAGCGGTAGGTATCTTCGTAGAAAACGAGCGCCAGCTCAAGAGAATCGTCGATAAAGGCTTACCGCCAAGCCTGAGATTTGCTGTGGTTTTTGAAGGAACGCCACCAGCGAGTCCGGCAAGCGGGGTGCGTTTTCTGAAGTGGGATGATCTGCTCAAAGACGGCGAAGTATTTCTATTGGCGAACAAAACCGCGTTTCCGGAGCGGCGAAATTCGGTCGAATCGAGTGATATCGCATCAATTGTGTACACTTCAGGAACCACCGGAGTGCCGAAAGGCGTGGTGCTAAGCCATGCCAACATCCACTTTGTGTGCAAGTCTTTGAGTGAGTCAATACAATTCCGCCCTGACGATCTCTCACTGTCGTTCCTCCCATTAGCTCATGTGTATGAACGGGTCGGCGGGCAGTTCATCGCCATTTTCAACGGTGTGCCGATGGCTTATGCGGAGTCAATTGAGCAGGTACCGAAAAATCTTGTCGAGATCAAACCTACGATATTGAACGGCGTTCCGCGATTCTATGAAAAGGCATATCAGCGAATACAAAACGAAATCAGACACCTGCCGAAACCGCAGCAATACTTGATTCGCTGGGCACTTTCATTGGGCAGACGCGCACTTAAATTGAAAGAATCTCCCAAACGATCTGATCAGGATTTATTCAATCAAATATATCGCGCCGAATTGCGCATCGCAGATCGTCTCGTTTTCTCTAAGATTCGCAAGCGTTTCGGCGGCAAGTTGCGCCTACTAGTTTCAGGTGCAGCGCCGCTTTCAGAAGAAGTGCAGACGTTTTTTGAGATCATCGGCATGACCATTGTCGAAGGTTACGGTTTGACCGAAACCTCTGCACCGATTGCTTGCAATCACCCTGAGAATAATCGAAAAGGCACTGTCGGCAAGCCTTTGCCAGGAATAGAAGTGAAACTCGCAGATGACGGCGAGCTGATGGTGAAGGGCCCTGGCGTGTTTGGCTCGTACTACAAGAATCAAGACGCCACCGACCAGGCTTTGCGAGACGGATGGTTTTTTACCGGAGATATCGCCGAAATAACCGCGGACGGATACATCAAAATCAAAGACCGCAAAAAAGACATCATTATTACGGCTGGTGGCAAACACGTGGCGCCTCAGTTTATCGAAAATATGTACCGAGGCGAGCCTCTTATCTCGCACATCCTCGTTTATGGTGACCGCCGCAAGTACATAACAGCTCTAATCACGCTCAACAAGGACACCCTGAGGCAGTTTGCCGAGTCTCACAACCTCTCGCAGAAGTCTGATGAAGAGCTGACTGCCGATCCTCAGGTACGGCGAGCGGTGGAGGATATCGTTAATAGGAAAAACGAAGAGCTCGCCAGTTTCGAGAGAATCAAACGCTTTGCCATCCTAGACCACGATTTTACTGTCGAAAACGACGAGCTAACCCCAACCTTTAAATTGAAGCGAAAAGCGGTGACCGAAAAACACAAAGCCTTACTGGACGGGCTTTACGACTCAGAAGACCTGGAAGCCGAAGGGGGCTTTTCCCGGCTGGACCTGAAGACCGGATAGCTATAAATTAAAAACTGCTTTACTTTCGCTTGGCAACTGCATACAATATACGCGGAAAGTCATCAGGCTAATTTATTGCCGTTTCCAGTTACTATTCTCGGTCGCTAACCTTACTAGTACTAGCGTGGGTCGCCCCCACAGAGGTCAGACAAAATGTTTGAATCGTTCGGACGAGGGTTCAGGATGATATGGGCCAGCATCAAGATGGGCTGGCAGGACAAAAGGCTCTTGATTCCTTCGCTGCTAACCGTTTTCCTCAATTTCATCTTCGCCATCTTGCTTCTCGTGCAAGCCAAGACCAAGGTCGGAACAGCAACCGCGTCCAACCT
>CAZCZI010000171.1:0-4458 GCA_964503045.1 uncultured Candidatus Obscuribacterales bacterium | reverse complement strand
TAGTATCCCATGGTTGTCATTATTTGTGGCTCAACAGTGGCGACGAATGTGGTGCTACGCGAAACTTAAAAGTCCACGAGTCCTTTGGTAAGCGAATCGGGCAGCCGTCGGTACGCGGGTCGCCATGGACCTTCCACTGTGTAGAAACCGATTCGCCAATTCAAAGGAACGTCATCTTCATCTGTGTGTTCGCAAACATCAAGTCCCGGAAAGCCTCCCCAGCGAAAACAGTATCGGAGGTATTTCACGAACGACAGTTCATGCCTTTCGAAGCGAACTGCGGGATCGAGTGCTTCTTGCGCAGTCGGAGAAGGCAGTTGCACCGAGTACGACATGCCACCACTGATGTTTTGCTTGTGCAGGTAATCGGGGCTTAGGTAGAAATAAAATTCGTCGAACGGGTAGTCCGGATCTTCGCTGCATTCCTCGACTAGCCAAGTCAGTTCAGTAGCTGCTTCAACCTGGAGCGGGTCGAGCGCGATGAGCGAAACACCGTCCGCTTGTTCGAGAGTCACATCATCGCCATAGTTGTAATCTGCCTTCGGAATCAGTTTGATTGATCCGACGGTGCGATAAAAAACATCCAGCGACAATGGTAATGGTCCAAACTTCTCAGTCAGAAATTTGAGATCGTTCGCCGTGAGCGGTGCCGTTTCATCCGCGATCCACGCTCCGGATGCGCTCAACGTTTCTCGCAGGACTGCGGCGTTCTTTCGCACTCGCAACATCAGCGCTTCTGCAACCGCCTCTGCTTCCGTACGCAAGTCCGAGTCGGCGAGAACTTGTGGCGCCAAGGAGACCAGCTCGTCCCACGCGCCACACTCACCTGATTCATACCGCTGCAAATAACTCAAGAACGCACGCTCCGTCCGCGAAGTGTTTAAGGCATTTTAGCGTAAGATACCCACGAACCTGTCCGCCACTTGCCAATCGGTGCCAAACCAGCAAAGCTGAAATTAGGTTTTCGCATTGCGCGAGACGAGGATTCCGGCACGGGCATGATTTGGTTTTTCCTTCAAGCACCACAGGCGATTCATCGAGAAATTACAATGACATTGAAAATTTTTGACTGGTTCGTGGTCCGTCGATAAACATTGAGGGGAGATGCAGAGGAGTCGGAAAGCTCTCTGTGTCTTCGAGGTTCGCGCATGGCGTTTCAAATACGAGTTGATGGCGGTCGGCAATTTCCCGGATGACACCACCTTGACATTGTACGGCATTTTACCGTACAATAGCTGAAAGCAATCAGTCATCATCATGTGGAGATTTCAATTATGGCCACAAAGGACAAGAAAGGAGAACGAATCGAATCTCGTTTGTCTGCTGAGGCGAAACAGCAAATCGACTATGCTGCCGATTTGCAGGGTGTGAATAGATCCGACTTCGTGGTTGCGGCAGCTGTTGAAAAAGCTGCTGCTGTTATCGAGCAGCACAAGCTGATCAAGCTGTCCATCCAGGACAGCCAGCCTCTTGCGGAAGCAATCTTGAATCCTCCGAAGCCTAACGCAAAAGCGATTGCCGCCGCGCGTCGCTACAAGAAAATCATGGGCGCATAGTTGGCGAAGGATCAGCCATACACTATAGAGCTGTGGACGCCGCAACACGACGCCACACCTTTTTCGTCAGGAATGGCGACTATAGACAAATACATCAAGATCCAGGCTGCGCGCGAGATGCTTAACCACGTCTCAGTGGTATTCGTCCTAACGGAGAGAAATAAGGTTATCCGCGGGTATTATTCGCTGTCCGGTCTCAGCGTTCTGTTCGCTGAATTGCCTGATAAGGTTCAGAAGAAGCTACCAAAATATCCCCGTATGAGCGCTACCTTGTTAGGTCGTTTTGGAGTTGATAGAGCGTACAGCGCTCAGCTAAAAAGTCGATTGGGCGAGAAGCCTCGCCTAGGCGAGTTTCTGCTGATGGATGCCCAAAATAGAACATTGCAGGGTGCAACGACAGCAGCAGGCGCGGCTCTCATGATTATCGACGCGGAGCGTCCAACTGATGAGGAAATTGCAAACGGTGTCCGCGATCCACTCGGCTTTTACACTCAGTACGGTTTCGCACCATTCCCCGGGGCTGAACGCCGCATCTTCAAATTGACGCGCACAATTGAACAAGAATTCAGTGCGGCCGGACTAATCTAGATGGTCCGGACGCGATCGCCGGACTTCGCGGTCCGCCGCCGGAGTTTCCACCAACCCAACCAACCGGAGTTTCACGACGACCTATGCCATCAACCGGAGGGACCGACATTGCATTGCCCTGCCGGAACCGGATGATGACAATGACTCAGGCTAGGAGTGGCACGGTTATTATGGACAGTGTCTTAGAAGTAAGGACAGTTTCTTCTTCGGTGCCTTCTGGCTAAGTGTGCGAAGTTTCTGCAATAACGTATGAATTACCTCGTCTGGCCATCCCTGCCAGCGGAACTCATCCTCCATCTCTGCCCAGCTAGCCGCTGCGTCGTCCAACTCTGACTTGCTCAGGCTCGATAATCGATCAACAAGCTCGTCCGGTAATAGAAAGAGGCAAGATCCATGGGGACTTGCAAATATGGGGCGCTTCTTCAATTGACGCTTCCCAGGAATTTTCAAAATCTCGGTTAGAGTGATGAGTTTCTCGCAGATCCGTTCTGCTTCGCTCGGGTTCCCAATAACCAAGTCTGTAATTACACCCATATTCACCGAACTTCTTTAGTCTTCGTCTAACCATAGGTCGGATTGGTTCTGACCTCAACGCGAGGATTGCCGCTTGAGCGCAGCTGGCGCCGGTTTGCGCTTCGCAGCGGTCGTCTTCTTTCGTGGCGAGCCTGGTTTTGCTGCCGCCTTCTTCCAGGTTTTTGGAAGCAGGATCATTTTTTCTAGATTTGTGACGCGGGACTCCAAGCTTGGCTTGTCTTGCTCTTCCAGCGACAGCCGCTCACCAACCCAGCTCCGAAGCAGTTCACTGATGGACGTCTTTCTCTTCTCTGCAAGCGTGTAGAGTCGAAGTATCAAATCGGCATCAGCCCGAAACTGAACTACGCCTCGGTCAGCGACCCTTCTTGCGGCCTCGTCCTTTGCCTTTTGCATCTTTTCTTGTAGCTGTTTTTGATCCATCGAGCTGCCTCAGGTTCCGGCGTCCTCCAGCGAGTTCCAGTTATATTGCACGACATATTCTCGCCAGTTGTACTACAAGTGTAGTACGACTGGCGAGTCAGCGCAAGAACAAGATACTGCGGGGCAACTGGGGTAAGCGTCCCGAATCCGAAGTCCAGGTAGCTGCATGAGATAATGACACTTGGAATAGGGGCGATTGCGTATGAAACTGGCATTGGATCCACAAACCGTGAGATTGATAGACGAATATGTGAAGTCGGGTAGATTTGCTACCTGCGAAGAAGTTGTTACCGCTGCTCTCTTAGCTCTGGAGCAGCGAGAGGACTTCGGCGACTTTGCGGAGGCGGAGTTAGACGCGCTGGTGGCAGAAGGAGAGGTAGGCACCTCTGCCGAGCTCTTGGACGGAGACAGTGCAGCTTCCGCCCGCAGGGAGCGTCGCCGCAATAGGAAAACCTAGGAAGATGAGCGACGAAGATTTTACGCCGCAACCTAAACCGGAGACCGAACGGGGTGGTTCGGGTCGCAAGGGGAAGACCGCTGTTGGCACCGGTAATGGTGGCAGCTTCGATGACTTTCAGTATTGGCCATCTGGCGAGGGCGGATCTCCGTCGGCAAATCGCCCGAGTGTGGTGATTTATGATCGTAGCTTGTTGTTTAGGTTTGCCTTCGCTGCAATGCTTGAACCAGCCGCCTTGATAGTCAGTGACGTTGTCTCGGCTGACGCTCTTGTTGAATCTGCGTCGACTCGCCGCCCAGATCTTCTTCTGATGAGTTTCGATGACGAAGAATTGCACTTTATCGAACTGTGCCGCAGGCTGTCTGTCGATTTCTTCGGGGCATCGATCATAGTAGCTACCAATTCCTATCTTGCGACGAAGTACCACAACCAGTTGGTCCGGGCGGGCGTACTGGGAGTCTGTCTGAAATCCTCGGATTCGGACGTGTTTCTTGAAGCAGTTAGTACCACTAGCCGCAAGCGTCCGTACTGCGACCCGGCAATTGAACGTTTGATCAAACAATCACAGGCGATGCCTGTCGGCACGAATCTAACTGATAGAGAAATCGAGGTGTTGGTTCGACTCGATCTGCGCAACGACAAAATAGCTGAAGAACTCGGCATGAAATTGCGGACGGTCGAAAAATATATTGAATGCATTTTGGCAAAGCTCAAAGTGCCAACAAGAAGTGCGGCCGCACTCAAAGCGATCGAGTTAGGCTTAGTCTTGCTTCCCAAAGTTGAAAATCGAGAGCAGGAACAAGGAGAAGCCGTCCGCCGAGCGGAGAGCGCAATTGCAGAGTGGCTGAGGCAACGGCGGGCAATTGGGTAGTTATCGATTCTCCATCACGATGGCGGCTTGGC
>CAZCZI010000170.1:0-4555 GCA_964503045.1 uncultured Candidatus Obscuribacterales bacterium | reverse complement strand
TTCCTGTACAAATGCGACATTAGCCGACGCAATTCTCGATCGCGTGGTACATGGATCATATCGGCTTGATTTAGGTGGTCCGACTCGTCGAGATCCAAAACACGGAGAAAAAGAGTGATCACGCGGAGACCTTCTTGGCAAACGGCTAAATTAAATGCGACAGGCAGGCCAAAAACATGCGATTAGCAGGCCATTTTGAAATGCGATTTACTGGCCAAAAATTTGCGAATACGCATATAGCTCGTGGGAGTCTCGAAGGTCTGGACATCACCCTTACTTAAGAAAGTCCACTTCCCGCAATCGTTATAGCAAATAATGGACCGTACCAGCGACTTTGAGTCATACAACTCAAAGAATGTTCCGCCCAGTCTGCCTGACTTGCCGTCCTTAGAAATTGTGTTTTCAATTGCGACGATTCTCAAGCCCCTACAATTTAATCGCGTTGTGGCCCAGCGTGGACTGGGAGGGTTTAGCGTGTTGCTGAACACGGCACACCATTTACTTTTCGTTGGAACTATCAAATGCGAGTCTGCTGGCCCGTGGTTCTTAAGTGGAAGGTGGTTCACGAGAAGTTCTCTCAGCCTGCCGTTCACATTTAATGCCGTCATTGGATATCCTGTGGCACCTTCACTTACTGGCACCAAAGTCTTCGCCACCATTTCTACTGGTGCCTCTGCAAAAATATAGTCACCTGTAATGGCTATTTCGCCGTCGAACAGCAAATTCATCATATCTCCTCATCTTACAGTGGCAAGAACATTAATTTCGGGGCGATATGCTCGGCGAAGGCGCTTCTTCTGGAGCAAAGAAAGAAAAATCCGATCGGTAAATCGAAAGTGACGTGTACCCTCTCGTCAGAAATCTCTCGAAATGTGTCCAGTGTCATCGCAATGAACACTAAAGCTCGTCTCGACATTATCTCGCCAGTTGGGAACATGAAAATGCCAGCTTGTTTCAATATGAGAGTTTGCCCAAGCGGTTATGACTAAATTGCAATTCGTATACACAACAAGCGTTCCGTCTTGATCTAGGTCAATTGCTGTAATGTCTCCGCCGACCAGCTGCGTGAGTTTACCGACTCTAACGGGATCAAGTATGCTGTCCGGACAACCAGAGACTACTTTGATCGATCGTTTTTCGTCTACCCACCAGCCGCCGACCAATTCAAAACATACGGCACCAGGATAGTGGTCATCCTCGTGTCTGGTCCTTTCTAACTCGAGAATCACGGCTGTGTGAAAGTTGAATCCGCAGAAACGCATACCCACTAACACACGTTCGAGCTGTTGCCTCCATGTGCTCAAATCCTCCATTCGTAAAAAACCTCCAAATTAGTTACGGTCTGATACCATCGTTCCTACCAGACTTTGGATTTCCAGCAGTAAAGTGACTCAAGTCTTTCATGTCTCGAGGGCCGACCAAGAACTAGAGAATAATATTACGGCCATCGACGTCGAGCGGCATGGGAAGTGTTGACGAATCGCCTGTCTGGTCTGATTTTCTAATACTACATAATGTCGTTTTGTGGCGTCGACGAAAAAAAACTAGTGTTGCTGGTGGTGCCAGCGAGCTCGGCAGTAGAAAAAAAAAGGCGGCGAAGCAACATTTCGTTTAACGGAAACGTGCTTCGCCGCCGGCAGCAAGTAACTATCTGCTTCTGGCAGCCACTAACAGCTCTGCCCCAAAATCACTCTGAAGCCAAGATTGGAACAGTCACCCTTTAATCAAGCGGGATGGAGAAAAACCCCATCCCGCCTGCGTTTTACGAGATTGTCAGCGTCTGAGAATTGATGTTATGCGCAGCTCCGCGCAACACCCATTATGCGAGAGCCGTTCTCGCGAAAAATCTGTGCGCATAATAGTTGTCGCGAGTGAACAAAAAGAGGCGGATCGTATTTCAACGACCCTCCTCCCCGAATCTGAGACTCCGGCACCACTACTCAGTTAAGTGTTGAAGCCAAGATGTGACTTTTCTCGATAAATGTCAGGAAATTTTCTCGATAAATGTCAGGTTTTTATTCGAATTAAATGTCAGGTCGCAACTACAGGTGGTGTCACGAATTGATCAGTCTATAGATCGTTGCTGTGTGAACGCCGAACGTGTGCGCCACATCTTTTACTGATCGACTTTCCTTAAGCAGGCGCATAATCAGCTTCTTTTGATTCGCTGTTAGTTTCTGTGGACGGCCAAATTTGACGCCTCGAGATTTTGCAGCCGACCTTCCTGCACTCGTTCTACTCTTTATCAACCGGGCGGATCATTTTTGATTCGCCCGGTTTCAGCAGCAAATAATCTTATGTTGGTGATCTAATGCACTCTGAAGAAGATCGCAAGCAGCGCCCTCTCAGAATAAGGACCACATACCGTTCGATCGCATGAGAAGGTTTCGAGTTACAACGTGATCGCTTTGTTCAAATGCTTGCTCAACAGTTTTCTGTAGCAAGCGAAGCCCCTCTGATGATTGGCGGGATGTAAACAATAAAAGATCCCTAGCCGGAATTCCGGCTACCACTTCGCCTAAGTCTCTCCAAATCTCATCAGTTAGCAAAAGACTTGATTCGTAATTACCTCCACAAGTAATCATAAATATGGGGCCGCTACCGCGAACCTGTATGAACTTCTCTGTTTTCCTCTTCAAGTTATTGACGGAGGTTACTCTGATTCTTGTTCGATCCACGCTCGATAACAGCGTGTCTGCATTTTTTACGTAGATAAGTTCATTGCCTAAATCACGAGCATAGACAATCCATACTCCTGAAACCAGTGGTTCAACCATTATTGGACCGTGCATGTTCATGTGGTCTACAAATTCATCGCTTTTTATCAGTGGCACTAAATCCGATAGATCCCCCTTGGGCTCAGTACGAACCGAATCTCTCAATAAATATTTTTCAAAAACGTCGTCTATGGCAATTCCTTGAACGTACTCTCGCCAAGCGTTCTCCAAAAATATTACAGCAGTGCTTCCATCATCCTTAGTCACGAGCAACTCTCGATCTCCGATAAGAACTGTGCTCACGCTCTTCCAATTCTTTTTGACAAAACTCGATGCGAGTTCCGAGAATGCTACAGAATATCCATTCCTATCGTCCATCAGTTAGGTTACTCCACACTCACATAAGAATAGCAGCTGTCACAACTTCTTTGCGAAAACCTGGGCGATCTTCATGAGTATCGCCTTACCTTGATCTGCCAAACTTACGTTCGGTGTGATATTGCCCTGCTTTAGCTTAGGTACATTCGCAGGCGTATCTGGAAATACAGCTGTGCCATCGTGAACTGCCTTGTAGACCGTTTTTTGGTTGGTGCTCAACTCAGCTTGACCGCTTTTGATTTCCAGTCCTTCAGTAGTGTTGTGTCCTGGCTTGAATGGGTCCAAAGAGTCGATATATGCAGCTCGGCCACTTTCGGGATCGACTACCCTAACCTGAGTTAAAGGGTCTCCTCCTCTTAGCCTTTTAATCGCGTTAATGGCATTCTCGGCATCTTTACCTCTTTTATTAATTGCCTTATTAGCATCTACTACAAGCGAGTAGTCCCCCGGCAGACCATCATTTTTAAAGGCATACTTTTTCAGAAGCGCTGCCAGAGCAGCCGCGCTACCCGCTGCTATCTCTGGATCAACTTCTGCAAGGCGCGGGTCAAGCTGCGTGAATATATCCAGCAGTTCTGTGTAATTCTTCTGCCAAACATCTTTAACGGATTCTGCGAAAAGCCCAAGCGTGTCTCTGAAGTCAAACGGAGCATTGCTCACATAGTTATAGATATTCTGGCTTCCTGCTGTTCCAATTGGATCTGGCTGCATAAATCGACCAATGGTAGGAAAATAATAACGATTCTTCATGTAATAGAGCCCTGTTTGCGAATCGAACCGTTGACCCGCATAGCCATGGGTGACTCCGCTGAGGTTGTCAGTTTCACCGAAAGGTCCGTAACCGAACTTAGCCGTGTTCACGCCACCTGCATTGCTGGTACCAACGACCGAGCCGAGGCGATCTGCGTGCAAGTACGTTACATCGCCGTTCGGTGCGATTTGCAACAAGACGTCGTCGAGCCCTGTGCCGTACACGAAGCGGTTCACCAGGTCGCCATTCTCGTCGTAGTCGGCAATGCGTTGGATGCCCGCGTACAAGAAGCGCGTCTTTGAGGCTCCGATTGCCTTCTGCACCTGGCGATTCTGTGGGTCGTAGAGGAAATCGACCGTCGTGCCGCCGTCATCTGCCGACGTCATCCGGTTCTCGGTGTCATAGACGAACGCCCAGGTGTCATCGTCTTCCAAGCAACCGTTGTTGTTATAGCTGTAGGTGTCGCCGCCGACCGTAGGATAGGTGTTAATATCAGATGCGGTGCCATACGACGTAGTTCCGCTGCCGGCTGGATGCCACATGAAGTCAGCATCGTCGACTTCTTGACCGATCAACTCCCCTGCATCGTTATAAGTGTACTCGAAGAGCACGCTTGAGCCGTCAAACGTGTGGGAGATGCTCTCCACCTGGTTGTCGTCTCGATAGGTGAAGTCGGTTTCGACACCATTGCCGAAGGTGATCTTCTTTC
>CAZCZI010000169.1:0-4626 GCA_964503045.1 uncultured Candidatus Obscuribacterales bacterium | reverse complement strand
AAGCCTGCTTTTGCCGCAACAACTTCAGCTTTAGTGTGTTCTTCCTGATTGGCTACCACATCTGCATCGTGAAACCAGCCTCCGACATTTTCATAGATTTCGTATGCACCATATGCCAATCCTGCAACACTAGCAACGATTGCGACTTCAGGAGCTACAAGCGCCGCCGCTACACCCACGCCAACGCCTATAGCGGCATTCAGCGCCACTCGCCCGGGATGATCGATGACTTCATCGACCATGCCGGCACCAACCTCGTACGCAACATCAAGCCAGCCGCTCTGCTCACATGGATTTGAATCGTCGAGAAATAGGTCCAACGAAGGAAGTGAATCAGAGAGCGCGCTACTGCCGTTACTTCGAAGGGTTTGAATTTCGACGCCGCCGACTTGGTTGTCTGCTGCAACAGTTGCGCTGAAGTCATCTTTGGCTCGCCTATGTCTTTCAAAGCCATTTTCTGAACTAGAGGAAATCGCGGAGAAAGAATCTGCCATGACGCACCTTTGAATAGAATCGTGATGCGTTCAGCATATGCGCGTGGCTGGACATTGGTTGGACATTGAGGGGCTATGATGGAAGGATGAAGGGTTTTATAGCCTCTGGTCTGATTACGTTGATAAGCGCAGTGCCGTGCCTTGCGCTGAGCGCCGACTTTTCTGGTGGAACTAGTTTTCCTGCGGAAATGGGACACACTGGCTTATCAAAAAGCTCTTATTTCACCAGAGTAAACGTATTACAGGCACGAACCCCATCGGAAATTGAGTCCACTACACCCATCGAAAACCCACCAATTCCAACATCATTAAAGAAGTGGACATCGACACTGTGTGATCTCTTCGAAGAGAGAGCTGACGATCTACTTATAAATCACATTGGCCATCCCAGATTTGCACCATAAGGTTTTTAGTTCATCGCAATGGTCGAATTACTGATGTGAAGGTCATTGGTATGCGTGAGCCCGATTGGAAAGTCCCTAGAGACTTCTACAAAACATCGAAGAGCACAAGTATCTTCAAAACGATTTGTGTTGGCGTAGCCAGGTCACTTAACGAGAATCCAAATCTCGCACTTCCAAGTGAGTACGAAAACCAAATCGTTCAAGTCGAATGGAAATATCGCATGGTCCGCATGCTAAATGAACAGGAATTCTATTCTAGCCTTAACACTTGGGACCTGGATGAGGATTCCTACCGAGAGATAAATCAAAGCCCCGGTGGGTATCAAAAGAATAGCCCCTGAGATTGGTGATAAATGTTGAATCGAAGACACGCCGTGAAGGCAACGCTCGTTGTTGCAAGTTCCATCTCACTTCTTCTGCTCGCCATGCCAGCCTATGCCGCACGAAGCGAAGCGTCGAAAGAAAAGAACAACAAAGCAGTCCAGCTCATCACTCAAAAAAAGTATCAGGAAGCAGTTTCGTTACTCAATGAAATCATAAAAGCTGAACCGGCTTGGGATCTACCCAAGGAGAATCTCTCTATTGCTCTAAATAACTTGGCACTGCAGGTTGCCGGCGAAAAGAAACTTGACGAAGCATATTCGTGCTTCTGCAAAGCACTATTTCTGAATCCAACCAACAAAGCGACGATAGATAACTCGAACACAATGGTTCATATGATGGGAAAAGATCCCAAGTCATTCGAAGACAGAGTTGCACTCGGCGAAGCCGCTCTCAAAAAAAATGATGTCGAAACTGCAATCATCAGTTTTGAAGCCGCGTTGAAAAGCAAACCAGATCCCGCTCTCGACAAGAGGGTGAAATCATTACTCGCTGCTCATCCCAAGCCTGCACCAATAACACCGCAGCAAGACATCAACTGGGGTCCTGTTATTGGCGTCATACAAAGTTGGGTGAGATCCGCATGGAATCCGCCTCATCTTGAGCACTCGAACCGATGTATCGTTTTGTGGAAGGTGCTTCCGGACGGAGCAATCACAAACATTCGAATAAAACAGAAATCAGATCACCCTGAGCTAGATCGAGCATGCATCGAAGCCGCCAACTTTGCAGCTCCGTATCACCCACTGCCCCAGGGGTGGTCGAAAGACATCGACATCGAGATGACATTTGATTACAACGTTTGGTCTCAGCAGAGAAAAGTTGAGCTCGATCACGCAAAGAGTTTCGATCCAACGGTGAAACCCGCTTCATTCAATCCACTCGCATCTCCATCAGGACAGCTTTATGTTAAGGGGAAAGAGTGTTTTGCAAAGAAAGACTACGATGGTGCCATTTGCAACTTCACAGAAGCGCTAGACAAGAGCATCTCGTATCGCGGATTGCCTGTTGTTATCAAAGGACACTTGTCTGATGCGCTTCTGAAAAAATCCAAAGAGTCATGGCAAAGTGCAGACACTGACGAAGCTATTAAGATGGTTCGCCAAGCGCTTGTGTTGGAGCCAGATCGGGTCGAGCTGCAAGAAGTTCTGAACAAAGCACTCCAGAAGTCAGGCAAAGATCTAGAGTCATTTGACACCAGGATGGCAATGGCAGACGAGCTTTTGAGTGCAGGCGAACCCGATCAAGCGCTATATGAATATCGCGCTGCCCTAAAACTCAAGCCAGATGTTGCGGTAAGCGCAAAGATCACCAAGACTATGAAGATGCAGACAGCCTCAGAGAAAGCTAAGAAGTGGAGATTCTATCTGGAGAAGGTTCCAAACTCGCTCGATGGTCACCTTGGACTGGCTATGGCACTGGTGGACATGAATAAAAACCTCGAGGCGCGTGAAGAGCTAGACAAAGTTTTGAAACTAGATCCACATCATCAGACAGCTCTTGGTCTGCGTACGACATTGGAAGCATCGGCGGAAAAGCCGGAGTAATCCAAAGATCTAAGAGCGAGCAATAACGCACGGCCGCAATGGGCATAAACAGCCGCTCTACATGGGCGGGCAAAAATAGCCGCCAACGCACCCAACCGTTCCACCCAAAACAACAATTGCATTCCTATATATAGGAAGCGCATCACCAGCGACGCACCAAAATGTGCAGAATGTAAGAAACGAGGATTTTTGACTCAAAGCCGCCCAGATATTGGCTTTTACCGCAATTCTTAAGGGAACGTATATATATCGAATTGCTAAGATAATGCCGCAATACGCATTCTGGGCGGGTCAGCGGAGTTGACACTTTCAAATCAGAGTTGGTATCATTCTTTCTTGTGTGGTGGCGCACAACGTTTCTGTTGAGCCACCGCGCTTTCGAACCCTGATAACTGAATAGCCATGAAAAGGCGCCTGTCAAAATTTTGAGTAGGCAAACTCGGTTTAAATGACTGTCAGTACTCCTGATGGTCTTTGACAACGGAGAGTTTGATCCTGGCTCAGGACGAACGCTGGCGGTGTGCTTCACACATGCAAGTCGAACGGGGTAGCAATACCCAGTGGCGGACGGGTGAGTAACACGTGGGAATCTGCCTTTAGATGGGGGATAGCAGACCGAAAGGTCTATTAATACCGCATATGTGTACGTCTCGACAGGGATGTACATGAAAGGAGCAATCCGTCTGAAGATGAGCCCGCGTCCGATTAGCTAGTTGGTAGGGTAATGGCCTACCAAGGCGACGATCGGTAGGTGGTCTGAGAGGATGATCACCCACAATGGGACTGAGACACGGCCCATACTCCTACGGGAGGCAGCAGTGGGGAATTTTGTGCAATGGGCGAAAGCCTGACACAGCGACACCGCGTGAGCGAAGAAGCCCTTTGGGGTGTAAAGCTCTGTCAGCTGGAACGAAATCAATGACGGTACCAGCAGAGGAAGCATCGGCTAACTACGTGCCAGCAGCCGCGGTAAGACGTAGGATGCAAGCGTTGTCCGGATTTATTGGGCGTAAAGAGTTCGTAGGCGGTTTGTTAAGTCCGATGTTAAAGACCGGGGCTCAACCTCGGAAATGCATTGGATACTGGCAGACTGGAGTGCGGTAGAGGCTAGTGGAATTCCCAGTGTAGCGGTGAAATGCGTAGATATTGGGAAGAACACCGGTGGCGTAGGCGACTAGCTGGGCCGTAACTGACGCTGAGGAACGAAAGCCAGGGGAGCGAATGGGATTAGATACCCCAGTAGTCCTGGCTGTAAACGATGGATACTAGGCGTATCGGGTATCGACCCCTGATGTGCCGCAGCTAACGCGATAAGTATCCCGCCTGAGTAGTACGGCCGCAAGGTTGAAACTCAAAGGAATTGACGGGGGCCCGCACAAGCGGTGGAACATGTGGTTTAATTCGAAGCAACGCGAAGAACCTTACCAAGGCTTGACATGTGAGGAATATTCTGGAAACAGAGTGGTGCCCGCAAGGGAGCCTCAACACAGGTGGTGCATGGCTGTCGTCAGCTCGTGTCGTGAGATGTTGGGTTAAGTCCCGCAACGAGCGCAACCCCTGTCCTATGTTGCCATCATTAAGTTGGGGACTCATGGGATACTGCCGGTGACAAACCGGAGGAAGGTGGGGACGACGTCAAGTCATCATGCCCCTTATGCCCTGGGCTACACACGTATTACAATGGCTGGGACAATGCGATGCAAAACAGCGATGTGGAGCGAACCGCCAAACCCAGTCTCAGTTCAGATCGTAGGCTGCAACTCGCCTGCGTGAAGTCGGAATCGCTAGTAACCGCCAATC
>CAZCZI010000168.1:0-4854 GCA_964503045.1 uncultured Candidatus Obscuribacterales bacterium | reverse complement strand
CATAGCGACAAGCAATCCTAAAGTATATGAAACACTTTCAACCTGTTACGCAAAAGCAGGACGAATCGGCGATATGTTGCGTGTTCTGAATCATCCTGGGCGCACTGCACGTGCTACTTCATATGATCTTGCCCTTGCGATTAGTCAGGCAACTGAGAAAGAGAAGGTTTCGTTGTCCACTCTTCTTAGTCGCGATGACGATAGCTATGAGTCCACATTTGCAGAGCTGAGGAACAGGGGCTGGATCGATGTCGCCGAGAAGCTCTATCTGGAGTCGAAACTCACGCAAGGTCAAAATGGCTCGTCCAATTTAGAGCGCTATTGTAAGAGATTGACAAGTTTGGCGGATTGGGAGATTTCCGTCGGAAATAGAACAAAGGCGAGAGCGGCTCTTTCGAAAGTTGCAGTCGCGTTGGACACTCACGCAGTGTGGGGCATTGATGATCTTGCAATTAAATCGGGCCGTTGTGAGCAGTTGAAACAATCGGTTTCCAAGCCAGTATTTAAAGCGGTCGATTTCGCTGATCTAAGTGCGAACGTGCTGAAACTATCGGCGCAATTGAAAACCAAGTTAGCTGATTTAAAGCGAATTGAACAAATTCAAACCGAAGCGACGTCGCTTCGAAAATCGGGTGATTTCGAAGCAGCGCTTGCATGCTTTAAGAGTGTGCTTGATATTCGTCGCGGAAATCTCAAAGAGAACGATCCGCTCGTTGCAGAGTCTCTCATTGATGTCGCGGAAATGTATGCAACCTTAAAGAATCCTGCATTGGCTGATGAAGCGTTTCAAAGGAGCATTTCAATTTTGCGAAATCAGAAAGGTTGTGAACGTCAACTTCGGAGTGTTCTGGAAAATTATGGATCGTTTCTGAATCAGATTGGAGAAATATCAAGGGCAGCGGATGTCTACGAGCAATCCAAACAGGTGGCATCAAAATGAAGTGGTTCCGGCGACTTTTGGCAGGTGGACTTTGTTTCGGACTATTGTTGTTCCCGTCATCAAGCGCCGACGGTGGTCACACATGCCCGGACTACTCTCAACATGATGCTGTGCTGCGGCAGGGGCAGGACTGTTTGAAAAACGCACCAGCATCACCGGGAAGCTGGCAACCACCCGTGTTTCCCGGCGGTGCGATTGCTCCATATACTAACAAGATTGAACGTTGGGGTCGTACCGCAATACCGACTTTGCCATCGACACAGACTGCGCCTGACTTCAAGCCAGTTGGATTCATACAGCCGAAGAGCGAGACTCGGGTGGTTGATAAATTCAGCTGCATTCAATCGGCGATAGGTCTTGCGGTTGTACCTAAACAGCTGTCGTCTTCCTATCGCGAAAGCCAAGCTGAAGTTCGTGCATTGTTGCAGCAGTTTGGCAATCTCTCAACAGAGCAGAATTGGGAAATTTGGAAAAAACCGTGGCTTATACAGGCACGAGGTCGTGCCTGCGATCGTCTTCTTGGCGCACTTTCGGACTATCCTGGCGGCACCACTTATGCTGTAGACACGGAGCTACTGTCCAGTGCACGAAGCGCACTTGAGAGTCTGCAGAAACAGGGCTCTGTTATCGATTGGCGAGACTCGCTATGTTTGGCCGGTGTGCGTGCATTGTTTGGAGAGTATGATTCTGCGCTGTCCATCTGTGAGAAGCTTGCCACCAACAAAAGTCCTTCAAATTTTGAAGAAGTAGATGCCGACCCGTTGATTGCCGCCTTCGAAATTGCAATTTGCAATCGAAAAGGTGACTGGCAAAAACTCAAAGAAATGGAAGATGATTGTGCCCAATCACGAAACCCTTTGACGTGTAACGCACTGTTGGATGTTTACGTGGCACGTGGACGAACCGGAGATTTCTTGCGCTTCTATCGGAAGACTTGTACATGGCAAGATTACAGTCAAAAGACTCTGTGTCACATTATCCAATGCGCCGAAGATGAAGACATTCCTCGAATTGCGAAAATCGTCCAGCGCTGCAAGACTTCCGACATGTCGACATGCAGAGCTCTAGCGAAAAGGAGATTCTTTGGCGATGCACTGACTGTGTGCCTGAATATGAATGATCCACTGGCCAGCAAACCAGCTTATGTCGTTTCTGAACTCCGCAAAAAGTACCCAACTGACTTCATGCAGCGCTTGGTTTTTGCCTCGTCGATTTGTTTCGAATTGAAAACCAGGACCTTCGGGCGATCACTGCTTACTGAAATCAGCGAGCCCTGTCTTAATCGGTGTTTGGATACCGTTACCCAGACTCATGAAAATCTCAGAGATATCGAAAACTTGATTCATTCTCTCTCGTCAATTACTAATCCTGATGCGCGTGATGTTCTTCAGAGCTTGAAGACAAGGCGTGAATACATTCTAAAACGGAAGGAAACACTCGAGTATTTAGCTTTTGCGGCGAAGCTTGAAGAGGCATGCAGTAGGCGTTTAGATAACACCACTCAGGCTGAAGAGAATCTCAGAGAAATTGAAAACTTAATAGGCTCTTACTCGTCAATCACTCATCCCAAAGCCGGTGAAGGTCTTCAACGATTAAGAGCGCGACGAGACTACATACTAAAACGGAGGGAAATACTCGAGTGTTTGACTCTTGCAGAGAAGCTCGAAGAGACCGGCAATTCGCTGCTTGTGCAAGGGCAGTATGCTGAAGCAAAAAAGGTTTACACGTCGGCTTTGGACATTCGGCGTAAGCAGTTGAAACCAACAGATTGTTTGATCGGAAATACACTGCAAAACTTAGCGCAAACAAACATGATGCTAAAGGACATGGAGGTTGCTGATCAACAGTTCGAGGAGAGCCTGAACATTTACCGGAATGCAAAGGCGTCGGATCTGTTGAAAGGGGCGCTCGAAATGTATGGGAGCTTTCTCAACTATACTGGAAACACAAAGAAGGCCTCAATTGTGTACCAAGAGGCGAAGCAGTATTCGAAGTAAGGCAGCATTCAAGAGCTTGAATTAACAGCGATGAACACTCGACAAATCCCGACTTGGGTGTACTGTGGATTGGGAATTACCATGTCAGTTGCGTTTTGCTGCCCCGTTTTCGCAGACGGCGGACACACTTGTCCTGATTATTCGCAACATGAAGCAGTACTGAAACATGGACAAGATTGTATAGCGCCCGCTCCAAGACTCGAGCTTAAAGAGAACACCCCACCTCGAATGCGCCGCCGCTTTCAGTTCATACCAGTCGACATGAGCCTCCAATCCTATAGACGAAACTATGATCTAGGTCTTGAGCTCAAATCACTGCAAACGGAGAAGTTAACGCATTCTTCGATTACTAACGAGAGATGTTGGCTTGCTTGGATTGAACAGGGAGTTGCATTTTCGATTGTACCCAAGGAGGGTACACGTGAGTTTTGCGAAACTCAAACTAATTCACACGATGACGATTTAACATGGCTTGAAAACCGGTCGATACTGTTGTTTATTTGTCCGCCAAATACCGGTCAATTCAGTGGTGTTGCAATCCGCCGGTTGCTTGGAGCACTATCGGATTGGCCCGAGAATAAATCATATTTTGTCGATGTAAATCTTTTGTCCAATACACTGCAAGCATCTAGAAGACTTAACCAAGAGTGCAGGAGCCATGAAATCTTTTGGAAAAACTCCAATTACTTGTTTCTTGCTGGCATGGAAGCATGGTTCAAGCAATATGATGATGCGCAATCAATGTTGGACAAACTGTCTAGTAATAAGAATCTTAGGACTACGCCATACGACGCCGACACCATTCAAGCTTTGGCGATTGCAATCAATGGGCGAAAGGAAGATTGGTCAAGGGTACAGTCATACGAGCAAGATTGCATCGTTTTCAAGCAATCCTTAGCGAGTAGTACGATTTTAAATATCTATGCCCGCCATGGGCGTAAAGATGATCTCATGCGGTTCTTCCGTGAATGTTACAAGTACGAAAGTTGTTGTGATGAAGCGCTAAAGACTATTATCGAGAGTGCACACGATAACGATCGTGCGCAAGTTTCCTATGCAGTAAGACGAAGAAAAACAGATGACGTATATATCTGCGCCGCCCTGTCCAAAAAGAAATTATTTGAGGAAGCAATTGCTGCGTGTGTCAATTATTCCGGAGCGATCTCTGTGACTGATTCAGACACGCTTGTTCGCCTATTGCACTCGAACTATCCGACGCAGTTTGAGCCTCGGCTCATTCTTGCAGCAGCGGTGTGCTTTGAGTGGGGTAATAAAAAGCTGGGTGGTGATCTTTTATCCAACCTAAGTAATGTTGTGCCATCACAAGTCAATTGTGTTGCACGAGCAGAAAATTATTTCAACGAAAATTGCAAACTAATCAGCCTGGTTTCTTCCATCACGAAATCACCAGACGTATCTCAAGTGGTAGAAAAACGCCGGGAGTTGTCCCTGAAACGCAAGGAACTGCTGGAATGTTTGGCGCTCGCCGAGAAGCTCGAAGAGACGGGAAATAAGTTGTTTCTCCAAGGCACGTATGACGAGGCTCGAGCGGTCTATACATCAGCATTGGACATTCGTCGTAAGAATCTGAAGTCGACGGACTGTCTTGTCGCGAATACATTGCAAAACTTGGCACAGACAAATATGATGCTCAACGAAGTCGATGCTGGTTGTCGGCACTTCGAAGAATGCATCAGTATATACAAGCAAATTAATGAGCGGGAATATTTGAAGGGTGCACTTCAAACTTACGGAAGCTTTCTGAGTCACTTCGGTAAACCAAAGGAAGCGGAATCCGTATACGCTGAATCAAAGCGTTATACAGACTAGAATCACAACCCTAAAAGAAGCTTCAAACCCAGCAACGCACCGACCACAATAAACAGCGTTTTGACAAATTTCACGCCTTGCTTGCGT
>CAZCZI010000167.1:3591-4884 GCA_964503045.1 uncultured Candidatus Obscuribacterales bacterium | reverse complement strand
TAGCCAATCAGGAAGAACACACTAAAGCTGAAGTTGTTGCGGCAAAAGCAGGCTTAAACGAATTTGGAATGGGGCTCACTGATGTAATCGCTGGAGCTGCTGGCGCGTCATTCGGGTCGGTACGGACAATTGCGCACATGAACTTTGAATTTGTAAACGCCCCTTGTTGGAGCATGCCACATGAACCCATTTACGACATCGGCTTTCCACTGACGACCGCTGTCATAGCCGATCTACTTCCGGTTGGAGCTGTGTCGTGGGTTATGAGTTATTGAATTCGGAAGTGCAGCGAACTCACTCAATCAAACATCGGCAGCAGTCCGAGTTCGTCGACCTTCTCTTTATCTTGTGAAGATCGTCTTTCGCTGCCCATCTTTTCGTATAGGACTGCTCGCCATTTATACGGCTCACCTTTCAGTTCGCCTTTCGAATCGAGTTGAACGGCTTTGGTAAGATCTGCCAAACCTTCTGTGGTCTTGCCCATAGAGTCATAGCAGTTTCCGCGATAAACATAGGCTTTGTGCAATTCAGGATTGATCTGTATTGCCTTGTTGAAATCAGCAAGCGCTTTCGGAAAATCTTTTTCCTGCCAATACACCATGCCGCGATAGGTGTAGTCCCAAGCTGAATTGGGGTCGATCTGCAGGGCGTTCGTAAACTCAGTGATTGCTTCTTTGTTTTTCTGCATCGCAGCAAACGTTCGCCCGCGACCGGAGCAAGACAAGGGTGACTTTGGGTCAAGCTTCGCAATCGCGGAATAGTCTTCCAGAGCGGCATCAAAACGCTCTAGCTTTCGATAAACATCGGCGCGCTTCGCAAAGTCCTCGATGAGAGCTTGAGTCAGTTTCTTTTCTGCTTCCAGATAATCCTTTGCCGTGGGTCCTTTCGATGTCGATGTCCCAGATGCGTTTGATGTACTCGAAGGAGTAGATGTGCTCGAAGCCGGCGCAGTAACAGACGGTGCCGCTGTTGCAACTGCCACACTTTGAGTCGATGCTGCTGGAGCCGTCTTGCTTTCACCTTTGGCAGGAACGGTTGTTGATGTTGACGTTGATTTTGATGTTGTCGCGCTTGCCACCGCTTTTGGTGCAGTCTTCGAAGATTGAGATGTTGTCCCTTTAGAAGAGTTACTTCCTTCCAGGTCAGACAATGATGGTGTCGATGCGCCAACTGGAATCAATGGTTCTATCGGCGGTGTCGACGCCCCAACTCGAATACTTGGAGGTGCTAGCGCTGGTGTTGCTGACGTCGGGTCGTTCGTCGCTATAGTTGCAGTACCGGAAGGCGGTGTAA
>CAZCZI010000167.1:0-3491 GCA_964503045.1 uncultured Candidatus Obscuribacterales bacterium | reverse complement strand
GTTGCTGACGTCGGGTCGTTCGTCGCTATAGTTGCAGTACCGGAAGGCGGTGTAATCAAAGTGCCCTGAGTCGGCATCGTGTCTGCCGGTGAAGGGGCTGCAGAGGAGGAAGGGGGGGCGAGTCTCATTGGTCCACCAGTAGCAGAACGGTCTGCTGAGCTGGTTGGAGTTCCAGAGCCCCCGGTGGCTGCCGATGCAATTGATGGTGCGGTACTTCCGCTTTCGCCAACCGGTGCAGTGAATTGCCTCAATATGATGTTGAGGGTGATTTTTTCTCCGCCTCGCAGCGCCTGCACTTCGATTTTTTCATTGAAGGCACGGCTGCCCATAATACTCTGCATCTGCCCCAATGTCGTCAGCTTCACGCCCGCGATAAACATTATCTGGTCGCCGCTTTGTAAGACTCCATAAGCACCGGAGCCAGGCATGATTTCGCTGACTGTCACTTGGTTTGGTCCTGTTTCAACCAGTTTTACGCCCAGACTGGGCTTCTCGGATCCGAACCCCTCTGGAATCTCAGGCTCGTTGTTTTTCTTCTTTTTCCCCTCTTTTTTCTGCGTCTCCTCGTCTAGTTCTTGCTTGAGTCTTTCTCGCTCGCGCTCCTCAAATTCAGATCGCTTGATGGCGATTTTTATTGGACGCATTGAGGTGTCCGCGGCACTGTTCGAGTCATCGTGCCGGGCTTGTGCTGACTGAGCGCAGAGAATCAGACCAGAAGAAATCGCGATAACCGTTGCAACACGGGCGTTTCCTAAAGAGTTATTAGGGCTGGACTTTGGCATTCTCAACTTGACAAAACCGTCTGCTGTAGGGTCCTGCACATGATTATACTTCGTGACTTCCTGTTGGTTTTAATAGTTAAATCGAAATCTCGTGGCACAAATTCATTGTAGGGTACCCACCGACACCTGGAGACGTTGAATGGCTACAGCACATACCCTAGGTGGATTTGCCGCAAGTGTGGAAAAGTTTGGTAATCTGCTCATCCTGTCAGATTCGAAGTTTGAAGAGATTGTTGCCGATGCTGAGCGGCGTTATCGCAAAGATCCCAAAGGGTACACCAATCAGTTGGTGCTGTTTGCACTATTGGCATACGCTTACATCGCGCTGATCTTTTGCTGTTTCTTGGGTCTGCTTGGATTCCTGATTTGGACCTTCATGCATTCCCGAGGAGGACACTATCTTCAATACAAGCTGCTCATCATTGTTGGGCTGCCGCTGTGGTTTATTGCCAAATCGATGTGGGTCACGGTGCCGCCGCCTGAGGGAATTCCATTGCATCGTGAGGATGCACCCGAGCTTTTTGAAATGATTGATGAACTTTGCAAAGTTCTCAACACCAAGGTGGATAAGGTTCTGCTTTGTGATGACTTTAATGCGGCGATTGTGCAAGTGCCGCGATTTGGATTGCTCGGTTTTCACGAGAACTATTTATTGGTCGGGATGCAGCTCATGCAGGCGTGCACAGTCGATCAGTATAAAGCAACATTGGCTCACGAGCTCGGACACCTCTCCGGCAACCATAGCAAGGTAACAGCGTGGATCTACATGTTGAGATTCCGCTGGTCTCAATTGTTGATCCGCATGAGAGAAGAATCTCCGCTTGTTTTTGCAATATTCTATCTATTTTTCTGTTGGTACTACCCGCGATATGATGCCTATTCGATGATTATTGCGCGCTCGCATGAAATAGAAGCTGACGATGCCTCTGCGAAACTCATGAAAGGGCAGACGTTGGCGCAATCTTTGGTGATGACGACACTCAAAGGACGTTTCTACGGTGAAGAGATTATCCCCGAAGTCGGACTGCGTGCGAATGACACGGCAGATGTGCCGGACAAGATTTTTGTGGAGTTTGGTGAAAAACTGCGCCATTTGCCGGACGATAGAGAGAAGGTAAAGACCTGGCTTGATGAAGGTTTGAAGGAAAAGACGACAGGCAGCGAAACACACCCTTGTCTTGCAGACAGACTGTCCAATGTCGGTCAACTAGATGTCTATCAAGACGCCGCAACTTGCCTTGATACCTTGATGAAGCCAATTAGTATCGGCGAGAGTGCTGCTGAAGGTTTCTTGGGTTCGAATCTGCAGAAGTTCGAAAAGATGTTGAGCGAACAGTGGAAACATACGCATGAAGATGGATGGGTTCAGCGGTTTCAGGTAGCACAGGAAATCAAACAGACCCTCAAAGAGCTTGATGACAAGGCGGTTGAAAAGCCTCTGACAAAAGGCGAATTGCATCAAAAGGCTTACCTTGTGCAACAACTTACTGGAATGGATGATGCCATTCCGATTTATCGAGAGGTGCTGATGACTGTTGATGCTGAAGATCCTGTCAGCAACTACTATGTCGGTATGCAACTCTTGGACAAGAAGGATGAAGCTGGAATCGTACTGTTAGAGAAATCCACGAAGGATTTCATGTGTATGGAACCGGCGATGGGAAGAGTCATGAAATTCCTTGCAGACAATGGCAGAGAACATGAATGTGAGCCCATTATCAACAAGCTAGTCGAATTCTCCAAAGTGAAGGAGTTGGCAATTGATGAACGTCAAGGCGTCACGGCCGAAGATGTTTTCGAGCCGCATGATTTGACGGAGCAATGGATTAAGCGCGTCGCGGAGCAACTGGCATTCATTCCAGAAGTAAAGGAAGCGTATGTCGTTAAAAAAGTGGTGAAGCATTTCCCTGATGTTCCATACTATGTGATTGGACTAGATGCCAGCCTTCATCGCAGGCTCGGTGATGATAGAGACATGGAAATCGCGCAAACGGTGCTTGCGTATTTGGATTTCCCCGGACAATTTTGCGTCACTGTGTTCGACATGTATTCCAAAAAGTTGCGCACACGCATTGAAGCCGTTGAGGCGTCGCAAATCTATAAACGGGCTTGAGCCGCACCTTAGCTAAATCGCAAAAATCCTCACGAATTCTTCATAGTTGCCAGGTACTTTGAGAGTGTTGCGATTGGCACCGCAACCAGCTCCTGGAACATTCGAAAAGATCTTCTCGTGCTGATTCAGATCGGTTTCCACTGATTTGATTCATTTGTTTGCCCTTCGATCGGAGGATGTATGACTGACCAATTGAATATGCCTCAACTCGCCAATAAGGTGAGCAGAAAGGCTCTCAAAATAAAGGCCAAATTCAAAACCAGAGAACTAAAAAACACCAAAGCTCAGCA
This sequence comes from uncultured Candidatus Obscuribacterales bacterium, assembly GCA_964503045.1. GTDB lineage: Bacteria > Cyanobacteriota > Vampirovibrionia > Obscuribacterales > Obscuribacteraceae > CAYZJR01. The sequence continues at coordinate 306 of CAZCZI010000167.1, read as the reverse complement.
AAAAAACATAGGAGGAAAAGGCAAAGCAAAAGCTGGTTGCTTCACCGGCGCAGGTGCATAGTTAGATCTTGGGAAGTTCACCAGAAACACTCTGAACCAAATCAACGGAATCACGCACCGAATAATTGAAACGAGATGTCGTATCGCCCACGGCATCTCGTTTTGGTTTGCGTGATCACGCGCCACGTGATCATGCGCCACGTGATCATGCGCTGCGTGATCACGCGACGCGTGGCCATCGTATGTGGTGACTCTGCATCGTATGTGGTGGCCATGCCACGCGTGATCACGTGCTGCGTGATCACG
>CAZCZI010000166.1:159-4930 GCA_964503045.1 uncultured Candidatus Obscuribacterales bacterium | reverse complement strand
CGGAGACAGCATTGAAAAACCTCGCAAATAGATTTCCGATGCCGAAATTTCTGAAACTCAAACACATATGTGGAACTATCGAAACGGATCGAAACACTCAAAAGAATTGACGTCAAGGAACGATCGTAAACGAATCAAAGAATTCCTTTGTCTCTGGGCTGTTCATGCCTTCCGGCGTTCCTGCAGCTATCAGATGAAATTCATAGCGACCGTCTGCCGGAAGATACATAAAGCATTCGGCTTTATAGATTGGTCCGGCCGGATCGCCCTCGGGTAACGTGCCTTCCGAGCAATACCCAGGGCAAGTGCCACCGTTCAAGGCAAAGGGATAGCCTTTCTTTTCCGTTGCTCTTAGCTGTCCATTGACCACACCCTGACATGCTTTCATTGTGTGAACCTGCCAGTGGGCAGGGTCCAGCACACTTTGTACTTGGACTTTGGATTCTGTCATAGAGACTCTGTAAGCAGTACTTGGAGTTTGGGTGGTGATGGTCCAACAACCCGCAGCTTCCGGCAGTCGGCTAAACTGAATAACCGGCGCTGGAAGCTTAACTGAAAACTTTCCTTCCGGCGAGTAGAAAATATGTGTTTTCGCATCATACGTCGTCTTGCCGGTTAGTGTCACCAGTGGTGGCTCGTTGCTCTTCTTTTTGAACAGATCGAGCCCTCCAGCCATGAGCCAATATGCGACGAGTCCGAAGACTATCGCGGCGATGATGATGTAAACGTCCTTTTTCATTTGTGGTTCCTTTTGGGCAAGCGTATTGCATGAGTCAATCATCAATCTCGTGGGTGTGTCCTCTCGGGCAAGTTGCTTCCGTGTAGTCATAGAAGCCATCATCAAAAATCTCGTGCACGTCGTGCCAATGATCGCTGCAATACGACAACGCGCATTCTTTGCAGTACGGCATTACATGTGTTGCGACTTCCAAGACCGTGAAGATGTCGCCGACAGCCAATGCCTCTTTAGCGAGGACAAGTTGCTCGGGCGTAAGTCGCACAACAATGCCGGTGTTGACATGCAGCACGCCTGAACCATGACGATCGCGAGGGTCAGGCTGTTCGCGAATCAATAGCCTGACGTCCAAAACGTTGTTGTCGCACACACCACAAGTCACCGACAGAGTCTTTTGCTCTTGCTCGTGTCTGTGCGTGTCTCTGTGCTGCTCGACTATGGTCTCGATTCCACTGCCGTCATCGCCGCCTTCCAACCAGACGCAGGGGGGACATGCTGTGTAGAGATTCCACATGTGCTCAGCGCGTGCCCATCCGAGATTAAACGCTGTATCAACGTCAGCGTGTCGCTCGGAATGTCCGCAGCAAAAGCATGTCAGTGTCACTGGCATCGGACAATTCTATCAAAGGCAGTGGGCGCCGCCATGATAGGATGTCGACATATTATGACCTACGAAGCCGATTCGACCCAAAACACCAATTCCAAAAGCCCGAGAAAAGCCGTCCTTATTGGCACGTTGCTAGCTGTTTTCTTGGCTGCCGGTCTTGGCTGGATGGTTTGCTCGCTTGTAGATGTAGAAGACTCGCTAAAGGCTGCCAAAGAGGAAACTGCGCCGGCTTTTACCCCTCCTGCCCCAAAATTTGTGAAGGTTAAATTCCCGGAAGAGGCTACCCAATCAAAGACCCGGCCATCGCCGGCCGATCCGGACACCCTTAAAGGTATGCAGATAACGCCAGTTACTCAACTCAACTTGGCGGCGCGCGGGCTCATGGACTCAGGCGATTACCCAGGGGCGATTCGAAAGTTTACTGAAGCGATTGAAGAGTTCAAAAGGAAAAAAGACGAGTACGAACATGGTGATCTCGGGCTGGTGGTCGGGCTGCAAAATCGCGGTTTTTGCAAGTTAATGATCAAGGATTATAAGGGCGCAATTCCTGATTTGACCGAGGCGATAAAGATAAGCCCCAATTATCGCGACAACTACGTCAATCGGGCGGAAGCGTACAGGTTGCTTGGCAAAATAAGAGAAAGCGAAGCCGACCTCAAGAAAGCGAAGGAGCTAGAACCGCTCCCGTGAGTTTCGCACTCTAGATTCGGCGAAATTTCCTACACGTCTTTTTCACGCTGGCTCCTCTAGTCTTCATCCATTCCCACCCAACCTCGCACAAGACGATCGGCTGTTAAGCCGAGCGGCGGCGCGCAACAAAAATTGCTCCCACGAAATGCGAAGGAATAGCTTACTAGGATTCGAAGATGACAGCGGCACGCACAAAGCTTGCAACAACGATTATCTCTTTATCCTTGAGCCTCACGTGTCTTTTGACACTGGCAGACGCCGCATTCGCGCAGCCAGTCAATCCCGCAATTCTTCCAACTGATGCAAACCCCACATCTCCATCCGAAACTCGAGACAATTATTTAAAGCGGTTTCCCTATGCAAAGAGCCAGAGCGCCGAACGCTCAGAAGACGCCGGCGGAAGCAAAACGGTCAATGCATATTCAATCGTTTTGCAGCCGTGTTTGGGTGGATTGCTCGAAGCGCTCAGTGGAATGAACGATCAACTCTCTGCACTCAATCGTCAAATTGCACAGCCTTTGCAGCAAGAGATCAATCAAATCCAACAAAAAATTGCAAATGGAACCGCCACACAACAAGATCAGCAAAGACTGCAAGACTTGCAAAAAGAGATCGCTCCTCTAAACCAGCAATACTCCCAATTGCAAGGAATGAATAGAAACGATTTGCGCACTCTTGCAGCGCAGGAAGGTCAGCTCACGATGATCAATCCCCCTGCCGGAACCCAAAATCAAGCTTACCAACAAGTAGATCAGCTTCAGCAAACAATTCAACAGCGCTTAGGAATTATTACTCCGTGGCTCAATCGCAGCAAAGTCAATCTGTCCTCTCTTTCTAGAATGTCGAAAGACGAGATTGAAGACGAGATGAAACGCACCGGACAAGACTCAGCCACTGTTCAGCTCAAGCATATGGGCATGACGGACGATGAAATCAAAGAGTTGAAGGGCATGCTTCCGGGATTGTCGGGCAACAACCCGCAAATGAACGTTCTTGATGACTCGATGGGAATGAATGCAGTGTCGTTCGTCACGGATAAGAAATGGTGTTTTGCATGGGATGGCACGTGTTCTGTGTTTCCCGGCACACCGCCACTGCCTCACTTTTTCTACGTGCAGTGGCCGAAACAGTCGACGTTAACCGTCGGTGGTGGCGGTAATGGAACGGTTCCATCCGCACGCGAAATATCGGCTCTCAACGAAGGCATGATCAAGACTTACGGTTTGCCAATGTCCGACACCGTGTATCAGACCATCGATCGCAACAACAAACAACGTCTTCTAGAACTCATGTTCGATCCCGAAAAGTGGATGTGGAAAGAACAAGCAACCGGCCACATGCAACTCGCCAGCGCAGCCAACTCACTGGGTGGTGCGGCGGAAGCCAGTTTCAAAACATCGACACAGGAGATGACGCGTGCATTGATCAACATTGCCAATGAAGATGCAGCTCTAGGTGGCAGTGGAACTGCAAGAGCGATTGGAATGATCCAGCAGCTCTATAAGTCGGTGTTTACGCCGATTGCACTGCTGCTGTTATTGCCAGGCGCAGTCATTACTCAATTCAAAGGCCCGCTTATGTCCGCGATCATGGGTCAGGACGAAGACGCATCCTCGCCATTTGAAGGCATTTTGAGATCGATCATCGCCATCTTTCTGATTCCTGCGACACAGCTAATCATCAGTTATTCAATCGACATCGGAAACGCCCTGTCTTATGCAGTGAGTGATCCCGGACGCCAATGGGTGCAGCTCAACACGGTGTACAACTGGGCGCAACAACAGACGTTCCACCCCTCTCCGCAAAGACAAAACAATACAATTCAAAACGAGGCGGTGCAAGGTAAATCTGAAGACCAGGCGCAAGAAGAATCGATTCAAGAAAACCAAGGATTCTTGAGCGGAATCGTGCAGCTCGGCTACAACTCGTATAACGCATTGGGCAGCACTGCGCTTGTGACATTGAGTACGTTCCAAATGGTCATGTTGTGCTACCTCTTTTTGGTCGGTCCGATTGTCGCAGCCTTTTTTGCTTGGCCGACGGGCGTGGGAAATTTGTTCAGAAAAGTCTTCAGCAATTGGCTTGAAGCAGTAGTCGTGGTTTCGCTTTGGCGCTTTTACTGGTGCGTGATTCTTGCGGTTATGACCCAGCGCATTGTATATGTTCAACCTGATGCATCATCAGAGTGGGAAATGATGGTGTTCAGTTGCTTCATGTCCTTGCTCTTGTTCGTGCCGTTCAATCCGTTCACCTTCCAACCCGGCGCGGTGGGCGCCGAGATGTTGGACAAAGCCGCCAAAGCGGGAGGCGCCGATGCTCCAATCAACGCCGGAGGCGGTGGTGGAGGCGGTGGCGGTGGTCACGGCTCCGCCGGTGGTTCCGATTCATCGTCATCTTCGTCTTCTTCAGGCTCGGGCTCTGCCACACCGGCACCTTCACCGGTGAACACGACCACCAACTCGACTAGCAACGACACCAAGGCTCCGTCTAAATCGCGGTCCGCACCGCCAATTGATGGCGGTTCCACCCAAGGTCAAGGCAGCGCGCCACCACTTGCGGGCGCCCAAGACACCGCTAATCTGAATGCCAGCAACCAAAGCTTCGCGCCGCCGCCATTGTCGCGATCTCGGTAAAAGGTCCAATATTTGAGCCTCATGGTGGTCTATTTTTCTGGGGACCGACTTCCGGAACAAGGTTACCCCGTGCTCAAAACCGACTCCGCAAAGGCTTGTGCCGCA
>CAZCZI010000165.1:0-4966 GCA_964503045.1 uncultured Candidatus Obscuribacterales bacterium | reverse complement strand
TTGTCTCCACCACGGATGAACTCACGCTCCACGTAGTCGGTGGAGGGAGTAGCGTCGAACACCGTGATCACCCAGAAGGCGCCATCCTTCTCGCCTACGACAAGCGGAGCGGAAGTAACAGCGACTTCGCTGTTGACTTTGAACTCAGCTTCGCCGATGAGATAGATGTGGTCGAACTTCTCACGAATGTCGCGAACCATGTCGCGCACTTCCGTCGGAAGAACGCCGTTGAAGGTCGCTGTGACCTTGACGTCCATCTCATAAGTACGAGAGTAATACTTGCGCGCGGCCTCAATCATCGACTTGCCGTCGAAGAACTCCTGGAAGCAGTGCGGCGTCGAGACCACATAGTCACGCCGATTGTAGTAATCAGCATGTGCATGCACTTCGAAGCGCGGCTGCGACAGGTCAAACATGGCGAAGCGCGGAAGATCGCATCCCCACTGCTTGTCGTGCCGCTTCATCGACAGAAACTTGGCGTCGAGCCGCGGATACATGCCGTCCATGAACTGGGTGGGCACCTCGTGCTCCAGCTTCGAAAGCCGGGCATCGAGCTCCGTCTTGGTAGCGTTGTAGGTCTGGTTGAAGCGAACCCTGGCGTCCTCCACCTCTTTCACAGCACGCTTGTACTCGTCTTCGATGCGAGTGCGCGTTGCTTGTTCCACGGGAAGCAAGGGAGCCAAAGCTCGGTCGCGACGCGTGCGAAGAGTCGAAAGACGAAGGTCAAGCTCAGCCAAGTCCTCGTGGTGCTTGCCGTCGAGGTCTGCGAGCTGCTGTCTGGTCTGCTGAATTTCACTTTCACGACGAGCATCCTCGGAAGTCTCACGAACCTTCGAGAAGCTCTTGGTGAGCTCAGCAAAGTTAATAACGGTTTCTGGAGCCGCTGAAGCAGTTTGAGCTTGGCGCCTCCAGAAGAGAAGTCTCTTGAAGTTGAACATATATGTGCCTCTTGGTCCCGAAGAACCCCGAGATTTTGCCTGCATCGCCGACACTCTTCGAACAGCGCCCCAAAGCAACGTTCAACTGAATCAACCATCACAAAACCATATCCGGGATTGCGAATGTTTGATTGCAGCCAAAAGATGCGCGGGCCCTGCATTAGGAACGGTGTTCCAAACGAGAGTTTATGTGCCAGCAGAATAGGTGTAAGTTTGGTATTGCGAAAAGCAAATGCAGGGAAAAGAAATACGCACTACCCTAAACAATCAGACAGCGCGATTTCTTTTAATACCAGAAGCTTTTAGTCAGAATTTAGGTAACAGCTAGCTAGCATCGTCGCGCAAGCTTCGCTATGAGGCGCCCCTCCAAAACCCGCACGGGATGGCAATCCCGGCGCATGTCAAGTAACCGTAAGCACCACTCGTTATTGAGCTTTGCTTGGTAGCAAAGCGGTGCGCATCCGGGATGTCATGCGTTGCACAACCAGATCCAAAAACTTCTGAGCACCAAGTCCATTCAAATGCACATAATCTGCAAAATCTTCTTTGTGGAACAGTTTTGAATCATTGAGATCCAATAAATCAGCCCCACCTTGGCGAGCAGCCTCGGTGACGCAGGCAAGATATTTCTCGTACACACCGGAAGGAAGCAGCGCCAAATTGTCTTTGGTAAGCGGCATGTTCACTAGCGTTACAGCGATGCCGTTCTCGCGTGCATAGGCAAGAAGTTTGTTTAGGTAGTTCACTTGCGTTGCCAAAACGTTCGGTTTGAAAGGGTTGTAGCGCATTCTGTATTCAGCGCTGTTATCAGTCCAATATTGTTTTTTCTGCGAGTACGGATGAACGTTCCATTCACCAGGTCCATTGTCTTCAGGCAATTCGTGCATCGCAATGCGCTGCAACTCTTGCGGTGTGCCGATTTCTTCCATGTCCGCAAAACCAATAACGTTTTGCAAAAGAGACTTAACCGCATTCTGCTGCACACAAACAAAGCTTGCGCGCTTGGTGTAAAGGTCGCTCACCGAAGCGAGGTAATATTCAAGATTGTTCCAAAAGTGGAAACGACCATCTAAGACCTGCTTGCCTTGGACTCTGTTGAGATAGTGAATCGTCTCTGAGTTTCTAGGTTCAATGAAGGAACTGTCTACAAAGTCTCTAGGCGCAATGCCCCAAACAATTGCCTTGGGTTTCTTTGCACCAACCAAAACATTTGTAGTCAACGCATACGCATCAGAAGCCATCTGACCGCCTATGGCGAGCGAGGCTGTTTTCATCGGAACACCGAGAGTTTCAGTCAGCCGCTTATCGAGATACTTCGAGTCGTGGTGCAACACTGCGTCGAGTATTTTGTCAGAGTACGTCGCATCACCATCGTGCACAACCGCCAGCATCAGAGACGATCCAAGTATTGCCAGATCAGGCGCCTGCTTATTTTCGTTGAGAGCTTTCACCGCCCAATACGCCCAGCTGCGATTTGGGCTGGCATACTTGTCGGGCTGGTAAGTAAAACGCGACGCAACATCAGTAACAATCAAGGCGGCAAAAGCCAAAAGAACGTAGCTGAACCTGCTTCGTGCCACCCGCGTTTTGGTGGGTTTGCCAGAACCATCAGATTGCGCGTCAAACTGCGCGCTTGCAGGAAGCGCATTCGCTGTTTTGTTTTTGCTATCGACGCAAGCAGACATTTCTTACGCGCTAAAGACCCGAGGGGGTTTTCAAGTCAGAAAATCATAGCCGGTCCGCCTGACAAAGTTCCCGTCATTCGTCTAATACTTGGACTTAGCTTACGCTGTTCGGGTGTCACAAAGACACCGCTTCTTTCAAAACCTGGTCAGGAAGTGGATCTTTGAGCCCGAGCGCGTCTACGACGTGCACTGGACGACCCAAGACACCGTCTAGCTCTTCACGAAGTCGTTCTAAAACACCGAAATACTTCATTCCTTTGAGATTGGTGCTGTCGAGTTGGATCAAAAAATCGACATCGCTTTGCTCATCGAATCGCCTCCGGCAACGGATCCAAACGCACAAAATCTGTTGTCGCTTCTTGGCAATCTTGTCGCTCAGGTTTACGGGTTACCTCTTCTGTAATTATCGCGAAATGGAGGACGCAGCCCACCCCGAATACAAGTTTGAATACAACTGACAACCTTGCATCAAAAAATGATCTCTTAAAACGCAGACAGCACAAGCGTTTCGAAAACCATGAAACAGTATATTCAATATCGGACTGAACGACTTCAGGCAGCGACAAACAATTCACTGTCAATATCATAAGTGCTGTATACCAATCTGGTCCAGCGTCAAGAGACTTTCACCAACCGCGCTAACCCGATATTCCAAAGATTTGATAAAGACAGAGTGTTTTGTAAAGCTGATCACTGGCTCATTTAACCGGATCTGCTTGTCATTACTACAACCGTTCGGACTTTACTATTGGCAACATTGTGAAGCGCGAAACCTCGCCAGACCATACGAATTAGGCGGATTCAACAGTAGGCTTCGCTAGTCCGCTTTTATCGTTTGGTCCAGGTCACAAGTCCACCTCCAGTCCCCGCTTCATTAACCTCAAATAGAACATCGCAAGCACGCTTTCGCGCTTGCGGCTTTGGTCTGGCGCCTGGCATCGATAACGGACGGAACAAACCCAAACCACTCCACAAAGGAGAGAACATGCACCTAACAAGGCGGCGAGCGACAACGATATCGTCTCGTCAAACAGAGACATCTTACGGCTCGAGCAGTTCGAGCACGGAGAGAAACAATGGCTAAAGTACTGAGTACCCTCGCAATCATCCTCGGGCTACTGTTCGCAAGCGGACAGGCGCACGCCCAAAACCCTCCACCTCCGCAATGCAACGCGGGCCCCATCAACTACAACGGTGATGTGGACATTGCTCCTTCCGGCAGCAACGACTGCATCATCAACGGGGACGTTACCGCCACCGGCTACATCAGAATCAACGCGCCCCTGGGCAAGATTCAAGTAACCGGCAACATCACTGCCAGCAACCATGGCAACGTGATTCTGAGCGCCGGCAGCACTGTCGAAGTCGGCGGCTCAATCGTCGTAAACAACGCGAGCGCTTCGCTGGGCCAGGCGGGCTCGGTTGATGTCAAGGCAAACAGTGCGGGCTCCGGCCCTGCCTTTGTGATCGGCTCGGCTTCGTCTAACGGGGTCGCCGGAACAATTAATACCGATACCGCCCTCGGTGGCGGTAACGATCCATTTTTTGTGCGTGGCGGTATTCGTATCCGCAACCGCAACGATATAACGCTCACGTCGGCGAGCGCGCTGTCGGTTAAAGGAACTGCGTCACGTTCAGGCGTGATTATCCTCGAAGCTGTCGATGGCAATTTGAGCTTGCCTACAGGCACGCTCTCGGCCGACGGACAGACTGGGCAATCGGCTGGAGCCATCGTGTTGCAAGCCCACACAATCACCACACAAGATGGCACGATCGTGTCCGCTTCCGACAGTGTCGGTCAGGCGAGCCACTTCGTAAACATAGCGGCAAGCTCTGTCTCGTTTCAAGGCTCCACGGGCTTGACCATCCGGGCAAACGGCGGCGGCTCGACCGCTAATGGCACCGGCTCTTTCGCCTATGCCCTGCCGGAGTTCGGCATTTTTGTCACCGACGACAGCACGACCAACCCGCAGAACTTCACCTGGACCGTCACCTATCCCTTTGGGACGGCCTACCCCGGCGGGCTCACATGGAACGGCGCGGTTGGGTCACCGCTCAACTTCACGGCTAATGGGACGTCGCATACACAAGTGCTGATGACTGGCTATCCGCTCGTGTTCAATGGCGGAGACTTGCTCCTCGCTGCACGGGGACAGGAAGACCACAGGATCGACCTGACCTATACTGGTTCTACCAGTGGTATCAACGGGCTCGTGGTGAACGCGAATAAGCTTACGTTGAACGCCAATGCCAATGCGAATGCAGGCCTCGGGGGCGACATTTTTGTGTCGATTCCTCGTCCCACGAGCGCATCACCGCAACAGGTGCTTTTCACGGCTGACG
>CAZCZI010000164.1:0-5328 GCA_964503045.1 uncultured Candidatus Obscuribacterales bacterium | reverse complement strand
ATCGACCTGCCATGTCTCAAGATCAAGCGCTTGCCACATTGCGTGCCGGCGCCGGTAGACAGTGGGATCCATTCCTTGTGGACATTTTTGTCGCTGTCATTACAAACTCTGTGCGGCAGTAGTCTTTTCATAGGTTGGTTTCCAACGCGCTGTAGTGCAACGCGTGATCACGCAACGTGTCAACGCATGATCACACAACATGTGTCACGCAACATGTGATCACGCGACGCGTGGCCATCGTATGTGGTGACTCCGCATCGTATGTGGTGGCCATGCGCTGCGTGATCACGCAACGCATAATCACAATGCAGAACTATAATTCGGGCGCGTTTAATTTGTAGCCAATTCTGCGAACCAATCAGTACTTAGGACTACAACTCAACAAAAAAGAGCCCGACAGCGCAAGAAATCCGCTGTCGAGTCAGTTTGTATATGCGTCGAGCCGGAAGAGTCGATTACTCTTTGCTGCCTACGAGGATGATGTTGGTTCCAACCTGATAAGGAAAGCCGTTTTTCGGATTCTTGATTTTGCCTGAGCAATAGAATCCTGTCGACCCGGTCTTAAACTCGCGCCCGTCTGCTGTAAGGCTTCCCCAAACTTCCCCTGTACTCGTCTTGAATTCAACAATTAGGGCTGGTGGTGCGTCAGTGTCTACTTTTTTGGCCATCCTGGCTGCCTCCTTAGGTCACGACCTAAAGTCTACACGACCACAGGACAAAAATTTACCGTCCCTGAAAACCTAGATATGTGCTTGGCGCCCCTCCAGTTAGAGAATTCGGGTGGTTACATTACATATACGCGGTTATACCGATATCGGAACAACCACCATCGAAACCCGGGTGGTTCCCATTAGAATCTTCTGCATTGACCAGCCTGGCTGGGTCTAAGACGATCAGGCCATGTCACATTTAAAGTACCTGGCGTCATATATTGCCGCTGTCGCCGTTATGCTCATCGCAGCGACTGTGGCTTGGGCTACCGACTCCTTTCAAAGCGGCATGGACGCATACACGAAAGGCGACCACAATAGTGCACATGGTCATTTCCGGGCGCATTTGACGAAGAATCCGAAGGATTTTAGGGCGTACTATCAGCTTGGCAATATTCATCTGGCGGCCGGAGACTATTTCGGTGCCGAGCAGTATTACAGACTCTGCGTTAACAACAATCCCGACGTTCCTACTGCCACTCACTGCGCCAAAGCCCTGGACTTCATTGGAAAATTACCGGCAAAACATCATGTGTCTCGTATCCACAACCTTGGCCGCCGGATTGCAGCGAGGCCCGCGCCGTCGCCTAAACAAGACACGCCTGAAATCGCAGGGGGCGCCACGGCCGAGCCGGAGGCTGTGCCTGAGACCAAAGAGTCGAAACGGCTCTTGGACTCTCACGCAGACCTTTTGAGTACGGTCGCCGACGAGAAGGCGAAGAGAGAAAGGGACAAGATTCTTGCCGACGCCGAAAAGAAGGCAGATCAAATCAAAGCTGCAGCTGAGGCTGAAATCAAGGAAGGTAATGCAAACTCCAATCAATGGTGGATATTCGGCGATGGATCAATCGGCGTAACCATGGGCGAGGAAGCGGAAAAGGCCATTCGGCGCCAAGCCGAGGCTAAGGCAGAAGCCACTTTGGCTGAGGCGAAAAAGAAAGTGCGGGCAATCGAGTCGACGTCAACACACGTGATGGAAAGCGCCGACGGGCTAAAGTCGCAGATTTCATCAAAAGGCGCGCGCTTGCAGTCGCAAGGCACTAACCTTTACGTGCGCAACTACAAGAACCCAGATCTATAATTCTTTGCATTTGAGCCATTTCTGTCCACTTTGACAGTCCCAGGTGTATACCTAAAGTGGAAGTGAAAATCAGACAATAGGAGAGGTGCTATGGCTACTTTAGCTCTTCAGTCTCCGAAGTCAGAACAAGTAAACTATCCGGTTCATGACAGGGTGCCAGCATATGGAATGCAGCTGGCGTGCGGTCCCGCTGCCACTTTGCTGGCAACTATAATTGTAATTGCTCTTGCAGTAGCAATGGCCTTCCCGCTTATCCAAACAACACTATTCAGATGGCAGACTGACACGGCGGGAAGTCAAAACTACATAAGACCGGATTGGCTCGATCTGGCGTAAGGGAACCTACATTATTTGCATAAGTGATATATTGAGTCTCCTACTCAATCGCTTTGTGCATCGTATATGTTGAAAAAAGTATGGATGATACTCGGGGTCGTTATTGCGCTCCTTTTTGTTGGTTCGTTCTTTTATCTGTACTACTGTTTTTGTCCGGGATTGAATGTTGGTTTCTACAATCAGATTCTGTTTCACCCTGGTACAGCACTTGATGAGCCGGAACAGCTGAGCACCATTGGCGGTGTTAAAGGCGAAGAAGTATCGATTGTCACGAAAGATTCGAGTGCGACATCCTCAAAAATCAACGGTTGGTTTTACGAGAAGAAAGGTGCTCCCTATGTCGTACTGATTAACCACGGCAATGCCGGAAATGTACTCCATCGCGTGCATAAGGCAGAAGCACTTCTGGTGGCCGGCTGTTCCGTTTTCATGTACGACTATGAGGGTTATGGAAGAAGCGAGGGAAATCCAGACGGACCAAAAGTCGTAAATGATGCGAGCCAAGCGTACGAATTTCTGCTGAGTAAAAACTACAAACCCGAGCAGATTATCCTCTACGGAGAGTCACTAGGAACCGGCGTCACCAGCGAACTTCTAAAAACCAGGTCTGCAAAAGCAGTGATTCTTGAGTCGGGATTCATTTCTCCGGAAGTTTTTGCAAAAGAACGAATTGGATTAATGCACATCTATCCTTCCTTTCTATTTCCGGAGCCGCGATTCAATAATATGGAAATGGTGACCGACAAACATCCGCCGCTGCTTGTCATTTACGGCATGAAGGATGAGACTATTCCTCCATCTTGCAGCGAGCGTCTCTCCAAGGCAGCGACGCCTATTAGCTCTTGCTTGGCCTTACCTAACAACGGACACAATGACATTGGAATCGTAGACAAAGAAACATATGTAAAGGCACTCAAAGATTTCGTTGCCGGGTTGAGCAAGAGTGAATAGCTTGCGGACGGCAAATAGTCTAATCGCACACATGCTGATCGTAACGATCGTGTTGCTTTCATGCATTTCGATCACCGCGAGCTGCACGCGTCGAACTGAAGTTCCCATTTCCATCTCGATTCCGCTTCGCGATCCATCGCTTCGAACCCTGGCGAAGGTCACCGACACAGTAATCATCGAAGCTGGTGGCACGCTGGCATCTGGTCAGTATGCAATCGGCAAGCACAAACTTTCGATTAGCGACAGCACCAACTTCACGCTGTCCTTCAAACTCCCTATAAAAGGAAGCACGACAATCTCTGCCGAAGAAGCAGATGGGGTGTTCGAAACGACTGCACCTCTTTTTATCGATGGAGCACCGGGTCCAAAGAGAATCGAACTGCACAAAAACGTCGTCAGCGGCGAAGTAGATGTTGCAAGAGTGTTGGTTGGTTTTCTTCTGAATTCGTTGCACTCCAAACAGGAAAGAGAAGCAATTCCATCAGGAATTGTTCAAAAGGCAAAAATCGACTCAGCGATATTCAGCATTTTGAGCGGATCTTCAATAAGGATGGCCGCAAGCTATCTTCAATTCGAAAAGGATTCATCGATTACACTCAAGAATGTCGACATTCAAGGAAAATCGAATTGGAACGGTTTGTTTATAGCAAATCTCAACGTAAAACCGATCGATTACAAACAAAAGAAGATGAAACTTCGCATGAACAGCATGCAAATCAAAACAACCTTGTCAGTCAAACGAACTGAAAACAAGGTTGAACTGTCGCTTGCAAAAGATGCCACAAACAACGTCAAGTTCACCAACATTCACCTTCAAGCCGGCAAGACTTACATGCTTGCTCCATCAGGTTCAATCGATGTTAAGGCTTTCGACGCGACCTGGCCGGACGACCTGGCAGAACCTATTCTTGCAGTGGAGTCGCTGCTCAAACTTGCCCCGGCTCAATTGGGAATCGTACTTAACGATGGGAAGATTTATGCAGATCTTGACAGTAATACGGAGCTTTCGTTGAAGACGCAACGCTCGTCAAAGACTCGCTCGTTCGAAGCGACTTTGCCGAATGTGAGCGCGAAGAATGTGCAACTTTCTTACACGTTGAAAGAGAGCTCAAACACACAAAACCCAAGCACGCTCAATCTCGTACTAGATGAACTTAAGCTTGCAGCCATTCATTTTGCAGAAACAGGAAACACCACTACGACTTTGGACGGTGGCGAGTTCAAGCTAGCCTCTTTACTCTGGAACGCGGGACGAGCCAGATTCAACCTCAAGACTTCCGGTGCAAAAATAAAGTTGGCAAAAACAGTTGCATCGTCGCAGGACAGTTTTACAAAGATAACCACTGGTTCAATTCCCATCACCATTTCTTCCGGAAGCGCAAGTATGGAGAGTCGCGGCAGCAAGCTTGTTTTCCACAGCGTTTCAGGCAAGTGTTTGGTGTCATTAGGAAACGGCGGTGTTCGACTGACGGGAGGTCTTTCTTCATCTAGCACAGGTGAATTCGGGGGCTTGACCATACCCGGCATTCAAACGTCATTGAAAAACATCAAGTTGAGCACAAACGGCAATCACCTTCAACTTGATCTGCCGGATTTGACAGTCTCGATTCCCACAAAAACCGTTGAAGCCTCGATGAGAAATTCTCTTCCTGAGAAGGCAATTTTTACGCTCAACAAGCCGATTCTAGACAAGCAAAAGTGGAGGTATCGAAAACTCTTCGTCACGACTGTTGAAGCAAACGACTCAAAAATTCAATCATTCAAATTTTCAGGTGCAAACTCAATTGCGTTTGATGCCAGCACAAACATAAATGTGGCGGGAACAGTCGAGAGATTGCACACAGGAATACATGGATCTGAGCGAGGGTGGAAGCAACATCCTTGGACTGCTAAAGGACCTGTCTCCGGGCACGGCAGCGCCTCATATTCGCTGGTTGTCGGCAAGTCATTGGCAGAAAGTCAGCTCGATTATGATGCAAAACTACGGCTTCCAGTGCCAGACAAACTTACGGTCGATTGGAGTCAAGTCTCCAACGACCTACTCGGGAAGTCAGAACACGCGCTCATCGGCGGCGCGCTCAAACACTCGAAGTACTTCAGCGATAAAGACGGAATACCTATTGAGTTTAAGGGTTCGCAGCGAGTTTTTCCAACGTCTGCACCCATACTCCGCTCAATCAAAGTCAGCAAGTTTGTAGTGGCGCCCAAAGGCACGATTTTGCAGCTGCAGGTGGCAGGGAAGCTCGTTAT
>CAZCZI010000163.1:0-5452 GCA_964503045.1 uncultured Candidatus Obscuribacterales bacterium | reverse complement strand
TTCGCCGCCAACCATCTTGCGATCTTGCATCGGCGAGAGCTTGTATGTCTTCTTGTACAACGCGCTAAACGAAGTCAGAGACTCGAATCCAACGTCTAGACAGATCTCGCTAATCGGTTGTTTTCCATTGCGAATCAACGACTTTGCTTTCTCCAAGCGCATCTTGATTAAGTATTGATGTGGTGTTGTTCCGAATACTTCTTTGAAGGTTCTTAAGAAATGATGCGGAGCGAAACCAGCGACAGCAGCGATCTCATCGAGATTTTGCGAGGAAGCCAGATTTGAAATCATATAGTCTCGGCATACGTGCAACCGCTTGTAGACTTCATCTCGCGTGCTGGATTTGGCGTAATGCAACGCCTCTATTTCTTGATTGACCTGCTCATGGAGTAGCAACAAATGCTCAATCAAAACGTAGAGCTGCTGCTGAATCTTGATGTCGTCTGCGGGCGAATTCGCAGCACGATGAATCGCTGTGAGAATCGACACAAGCTTGTCGTCGCGCGGATAGAGCCGCTCGATGAAGTGCACTGACTTGGCTTTGACGTCTAAGTCCAGCAACTTGTGATTGCTCGACTGAATGCTTGCAAGCACATCGGCGATTGACTCTTCCGTAATGAAAACCGTTGCTGTCTCTACATCTCCGTTGCTGTCGATGTGGCTGGCGTACTCGGTTCCTTCATTGATAATCAGGTATGAATCTTTGTCTACTGTCACGGCGCGCCCGGGCAGCTCGTAGGTCTCCGACGAGTTGAGCAAGCACTTGATGGACAGCGGTGTGACTCGCTTAGGCCACGACCAGCTCGTCGGGCCAGCCAACTTTGCGCATGCAACCATGTTGGGCCAGGCGGCACGATCGAGTGCCGACCAGTTGGTCACGCAGAATTGAGTGTCCCTGACTATCTTCATATCGAACCCTCGAACCCAATATACATCGGTACGCGCGAGGTTGCTTATTAAGCGTTATACATTTGCCCCTTTGCAGCTGCGGCAAAAAATAGCAATTTTCGATAAGTAACCGATTGGCGGCGTTGATAGCATTCACTGCTATGAATTCCTTTGCACATACCTCTAGATTTTCAACGGCGTTGTCGGCTCTGCCAGCCAATGTCGAAGCATCTTCGCCCAGCGAAGAAGCTCGTCCAAGCAGGTGCCCGTTCACTCGTTTGATGAACTTCCTATTTAAAGGATGGAACATCAAAACTGGCTCGCAAAGCAATAAAGCTAGTCGTGCCGTTATGTCTTGGATTCAAAATTTTGTTGCCAAAGCGCATCCCGAGCTCGGTCGAAGCGGTCCTGTTTGCCCGTTTCTTCCTCGTGCTCTTCGCGATAACTCATTGACGTTTCAAACCATTGATGCAAATGAGCTGGCTGCCGAACAGCTGGATCAACTCGTGAAGCAGCACGCTGCGCGCTTCCTCGCGATGGAACCCACATCCGGAAAAGCGCGCCTCAACAAGACAATCGTCTTGATTTTCCAAGGTCTAGCCGAACAAGATGCTTGCTCGGTTATTGAAGCGGCACACAGCAGATTGAAACCGTACTTTGTGGAACGCGGATTGATGCTTGGCGAGTTTCACAAAACGCACCAGGCACCCGGTGTGCACAATGCTGCATTCCGCCCGCTACAAAGCCCACTGCCGCTTCTGGTCATTCGATACATGGTGCCGTCCGATCTGCAGTTTTTGGATCGCGACGCCTACGCGCCTGAACTTCGTGAGAGTTTTGTACGTTCATACAAGCGGATTTTCGCGTAAACTTTTTGGATGCTTCAAAGTGAACCTACAATACGAGATCTGCAAGACCTCGACAGCGATTATCAGCTGGTGTTCGATGCGATGCGCGATATCTACGGATCGACCGACATGATGTGTCAGCCGTTTGAGCAGAAATATCCGGATTTTGAGAATTTCAAATCATCAGTCAGGAACGGCAATGCTTGCCCGGGAGCCATCTTCATCATTGCTGAAGCAAATGCGGAGTGCGTCGGATACATCACTGTGAGCCCGGTTCCTGCAACGAAGTTGGCGCATACAGCGTATCTGAACATGGGTGTTAAAGAGGGCCAACGAGGAAAATCGCTTGGGCGAAAGTTGCTGACAGCTGCATTGGATCGCATCAAGTCTGAGAAGATAATCGAGATCGTGTACTTGAATGTGCGAGCAGACAACGAACCGGCCGTGAAACTCTACGAGTCTGCTAGCTTCGACACAATTGCAGTGCTGACGAGAGACACAAAAATTGGCGACAAGTACTACGATGGTCTTTTGATGCGCCGCTTTATCGTATAGGTGTTGGCGCAATCAGTGCTTTTCAAGCTTTTTAAGTTGCTCTTTCGCAGTTGCGAGTTTTTCACTTGTGCCTTTGCCGGTGCGGAATAGAGCGAGTTTTATGAATCGTCGATAGTTTAGTGATGCTTCGGAAGTCTTGCCTAGTCTTGCGCAGATTGCTGCTTTTTCGAAGTATAGGTCTGGCAAAATAGGATTTGCTGAAATAGCTCTGTTTAAATCCCACAACGCCTGCTCGCTCTTTCCATGCGCATCGTAAACCTGTGCTCGAAGTGAAAGCGCATCCGAATCGAAAGGATCTATCCACAGTGCGAGATTGTAATCTGCAAGAGCACTCTTCCAATCGTTCATCTGAAGATGTGCATGTGCACGCAGTTTATATATCGCCGGATATCGTCTCTCGATTTCAATTGCTTGCGTGAAGTTCTTAATCGAGTCATCAAACTTAGATGCTCGTTCGCAACTCAGACCCCGCGCAACCAAGACATCAACGGAGTTTACGCCATGTGCTTTTAACAACTTGTCGACGCCGGTTTCGTAATGTGTCTTCGAGATTTCCTCATCAGTGAACATGTCCAAGTCTTTCTGAGCGTGCTTTTTGTCCCCGAGTTGCGTGTATGCAAGTCCGCGATATCGATAGCAAGACTTGTTTTTTACGTTGAGGGATATCGCTTTAGTGAAGTCGGTGATTGCGTCTTCATAGCGTTCCAAATCAATGTAAGCGAGCCCTCGATACATGAATCCTTCGGGGAAATGTGAATTGAGATTGATGCAAGTGTTGAGATACTCGACTGCTTTCTTTGCGTCTCCTCGGCTCAGCATCAGCCGTCCGAGATCATAATAGCGGTAGAAGTTACCGGGTTGAATCGATTTTGCTTTTTCGAATTCGGCTTTTGCTCGATTGTAGTCTCCGAACTGAATATAAGTAGTAGCGACGTTCTTTACGTACTTCGGTTCGCGCGGCTCGAGTCTGCATGCAGCTTCGTAGTCGGCGAGTGCTTGTTTGAAGTCGCTTTTGTTGTAGTAGCAAAGCCCTCTGTTGTTAAGAGCCACGCCGTTTTTTGGTTGTATTTGCGTGACTAAGTTGAAGTCTTTTATTGCAAGATCAAAGAAGCTTCGGTCGAATCTTCGATTGCCCAGTTCGATGTAGCAAGCGCCGCGCTCCATGAGAATGTCTGCGTTTTTCGGTTGTGCCTTGAGGATGAAATCGAAGTCGCTGAGTGCGTCTTCAAAACGTTCCATTTCGAACGATACGCGAGCCCGGGCAAAACGCGCTTCCAGAGAGCCTGGAGATGTAGTGAGGATCGAGGTCAAAATTTTGTATGCGCCGACAAAATTTCTTTTCTCGTACTCCTTCTGCGCTGATGCCAGCGACGCCTTGATCTGCTTGGATGCTGTCCGACTATTATCGGCTACATCTTTGGCTGAGGCTGTTTCCACATACAAAAATGTTCCACCCAAACCCAACAATGCCGAGCTGAGCAATAAAAAAGAATAGATTTTCTTTCTGGGCAAAAACAAGTTGACAAGACCGTGATGTGGCGCACTGTGTGGGGGAAGACGCCGCTAGGCACCATACCATAATCGCCGAAACATCTCTTCTTTACACGAATTACTCATGGATTTCGCACGCTTTTTTCACGCTCGCAGGCCTAGATTGGGCACAACACGAAGCTCCCTTCCGAGATTCAAACAGACCAAACGGCATCATCGATGTCAGTTCTGCTCGACAACGAAGAAGCTATGTGAGGTAGACAAGCAGCTCGCAACCAGGACGCGAGTTTTCTAAAGAGGATGGAAAACAACAATGTCGTACGAAATGCAAGACGTCGTTCAAGAAGCACCAGCGAGTCCAAAGACTCAAGGAGGCTCGCTTCAAAGCGAAGCATATTCAATGATGTCGCCACAGAGTTTTGACTTCAACCAAGAAAGTGGACGCAACCTGGCTAACGCCACTTTCGGAAACCTGGAGCTGTTCGGTGATGACGCATCGCTCACCAATGACACGGGAGCCGGAAACAAAGGAAGCAAAGGAATCCGACCAACAGATGTCATCGATGCCGCCGTCACAACGAACGAAGATGGGTCGACGACTTTGGAGTACAAGAACGGCGAGAAAACAGTTATCTCGAAAGATGGCACCGTCAAGGAGTTCGATGCGAATGGAAAGGAGATAAAGGATGTTCCGGCAATTCCTGTGCCGACTAACGCTGATATCAATAAAGCAGCGGAAGATTTGATCAACAAGGGTGAATTGCCTGATCTCGAACTGTTCTTGAAGCCGAATGTACCTAAGAATGATGGAATCATCAGAAAGCGTGATGAGCTTGATGCTAACGGAAATCTCAACCATGTCACCGAATATCCCAACGGTGTGTCAATTCATAAGCACCAAGTCAATGTCAGAGGTGAAGACGGCAAGCTGCATAAGGAGGAAACTACTTCGGTTAAATTCCCCGAAGGTGTTACGCAAGGTCCTGATGGCACGGTCTTAGACAAGAGTGGCAAGCCGATTTACAAGGACAACAATGATGGAAGCCATACGATCTTTATGAAGGATGCGCAAGGCAATCCGCAGACTGTGACTGAATATCCAAACGGTGTCAGAATTTCAAAAGGTGAGCCGAAAACAATTGTTGATAAGGATGGAACAAAGATCACAATTGACGGCGGCAGAGTAATTGTCTTGCCGGAAGGTGTTGCGAAACGCCCAGATGGAGTGGTGGTGGACACTGCGGGCAAGCCTGTGATGAGAGAAAATCCTGATGGCAGTGTCGATGTATTTGGTGAAGATGGAACTTACCACCAAGATGCTGACGGCAAAAACTCTTTCAAGAAAGGGAAGCCGCAAGTTAAGTAGGTCTAGACGCTTGCAGTGGGTCCGCTTGCGGTGTGCGGGGTTCCATAGGAGCCGTAGCTGCCGTAGCTTGCTCCGCCGCCTGCGACTGCTTTGAACGCGCCTGTGTTTTTTAGTTGGCGAGTTTTCAATCTCAGTGAGCCTGATTTTAGAACGTTCTTGTTGTCTGAAGATTCATTGTTTCTTTTGGATAGGGTGTTGGTCTTCATAAGATGACTCTCCTTTGGTTTACGCGGTGTAATCCCAATATATTGAGAGTCCGTAGGGAAATCGTGAGGACCGTTTCTTGTTGCGATGTAATACCGTG
>CAZCZI010000162.1:0-5565 GCA_964503045.1 uncultured Candidatus Obscuribacterales bacterium | reverse complement strand
CGGAGACAGCATTGAAAAACCTCGCAAATAGATTTCCGATGCCGAAATTTCTGAAGCCTAAGTATCTACTCGTGTTGTTTGCCTGCCTGATGATCGCGGGGGTGGCTTTGGTTGTGCTGTACAAAACGCGCCCTGGACTGTTTCCCATTGTTCAAAAGATCAGGAATCGCTTCACAGCAGAAGATCAATTGGCACTCTATGGCGAGGCGGCGCGGGCCCGTCTTAAAACAATGTTTGATACCGCACATGTCGCGTACCCACCTGCAAGAATTTTGATGCTCGGATTGAAGCAGGAAAAAACACTCGAGATTTATGCCGAACCCACGAACACTTCAGCAAACAATCTGGCAAGCGCGTACGTTTACGTGTGTTCCTATCCAATTCTTGGAATGAGCGGAGGTCCGGGTCCGAAACTGAAGGAAGGAGACTGGCAGGTTCCCGAAGGATTCTACAAATTGACGCTCGAACCAAATACGCCGTTTCACCTAGCCTTGCGATTGAATTATCCGAGCGAATTTGATCGCAAGCATGCAGCTGAAGACGGACGGGCCTCACCCGGCAGCGACATCATGATTCACGGCAATCAATGCAGCGCCGGCTGCCTGGCCATGGGCGACCCCGCATCCGAAGATCTCTTCACTCTCGTATACGATACTGGTGAGGGCAATGTGGAGGTTGTGCTTGTTCCACGTGATTTTCGCACCACACCACGTATGGATCCACCGCAAGATTCACCGGACTGGGTTAAAGATCTCTATGTGGAACTATCGAAACGGATCGAAACACTCAAAAGAATTGACGTCAAGGAACGATCGTAAACGAATCAAAGAATTCCTTTGTCTCTGGGCTGTTCATGCCTTCCGGCGTTCCTGCAGCTATCAGATGAAATTCATAGCGACCGTCTGCCGGAAGATACATAAAGCATTCGGCTTTATAGATTGGTCCGGCCGGATCGCCCTCGGGTAACGTGCCTTCCGAGCAATACCCAGGGCAAGTGCCACCGTTCAAGGCAAAGGGATAGCCTTTCTTTTCCGTTGCTCTTAGCTGTCCATTGACCACACCCTGACATGCTTTCATTGTGTGAACCTGCCAGTGGGCAGGGTCCAGCACACTTTGTACTTGGACTTTGGATTCTGTCATAGAGACTCTGTAAGCAGTACTTGGAGTTTGGGTGGTGATGGTCCAACAACCCGCAGCTTCCGGCAGTCGGCTAAACTGAATAACCGGCGCTGGAAGCTTAACTGAAAACTTTCCTTCCGGCGAGTAGAAAATATGTGTTTTCGCATCATACGTCGTCTTGCCGGTTAGTGTCACCAGTGGTGGCTCGTTGCTCTTCTTTTTGAACAGATCGAGCCCTCCAGCCATGAGCCAATATGCGACGAGTCCGAAGACTATCGCGGCGATGATGATGTAAACGTCCTTTTTCATTTGTGGTTCCTTTTGGGCAAGCGTATTGCATGAGTCAATCATCAATCTCGTGGGTGTGTCCTCTCGGGCAAGTTGCTTCCGTGTAGTCATAGAAGCCATCATCAAAAATCTCGTGCACGTCGTGCCAATGATCGCTGCAATACGACAACGCGCATTCTTTGCAGTACGGCATTACATGTGTTGCGACTTCCAAGACCGTGAAGATGTCGCCGACAGCCAATGCCTCTTTAGCGAGGACAAGTTGCTCGGGCGTAAGTCGCACAACAATGCCGGTGTTGACATGCAGCACGCCTGAACCATGACGATCGCGAGGGTCAGGCTGTTCGCGAATCAATAGCCTGACGTCCAAAACGTTGTTGTCGCACACACCACAAGTCACCGACAGAGTCTTTTGCTCTTGCTCGTGTCTGTGCGTGTCTCTGTGCTGCTCGACTATGGTCTCGATTCCACTGCCGTCATCGCCGCCTTCCAACCAGACGCAGGGGGGACATGCTGTGTAGAGATTCCACATGTGCTCAGCGCGTGCCCATCCGAGATTAAACGCTGTATCAACGTCAGCGTGTCGCTCGGAATGTCCGCAGCAAAAGCATGTCAGTGTCACTGGCATCGGACAATTCTATCAAAGGCAGTGGGCGCCGCCATGATAGGATGTCGACATATTATGACCTACGAAGCCGATTCGACCCAAAACACCAATTCCAAAAGCCCGAGAAAAGCCGTCCTTATTGGCACGTTGCTAGCTGTTTTCTTGGCTGCCGGTCTTGGCTGGATGGTTTGCTCGCTTGTAGATGTAGAAGACTCGCTAAAGGCTGCCAAAGAGGAAACTGCGCCGGCTTTTACCCCTCCTGCCCCAAAATTTGTGAAGGTTAAATTCCCGGAAGAGGCTACCCAATCAAAGACCCGGCCATCGCCGGCCGATCCGGACACCCTTAAAGGTATGCAGATAACGCCAGTTACTCAACTCAACTTGGCGGCGCGCGGGCTCATGGACTCAGGCGATTACCCAGGGGCGATTCGAAAGTTTACTGAAGCGATTGAAGAGTTCAAAAGGAAAAAAGACGAGTACGAACATGGTGATCTCGGGCTGGTGGTCGGGCTGCAAAATCGCGGTTTTTGCAAGTTAATGATCAAGGATTATAAGGGCGCAATTCCTGATTTGACCGAGGCGATAAAGATAAGCCCCAATTATCGCGACAACTACGTCAATCGGGCGGAAGCGTACAGGTTGCTTGGCAAAATAAGAGAAAGCGAAGCCGACCTCAAGAAAGCGAAGGAGCTAGAACCGCTCCCGTGAGTTTCGCACTCTAGATTCGGCGAAATTTCCTACACGTCTTTTTCACGCTGGCTCCTCTAGTCTTCATCCATTCCCACCCAACCTCGCACAAGACGATCGGCTGTTAAGCCGAGCGGCGGCGCGCAACAAAAATTGCTCCCACGAAATGCGAAGGAATAGCTTACTAGGATTCGAAGATGACAGCGGCACGCACAAAGCTTGCAACAACGATTATCTCTTTATCCTTGAGCCTCACGTGTCTTTTGACACTGGCAGACGCCGCATTCGCGCAGCCAGTCAATCCCGCAATTCTTCCAACTGATGCAAACCCCACATCTCCATCCGAAACTCGAGACAATTATTTAAAGCGGTTTCCCTATGCAAAGAGCCAGAGCGCCGAACGCTCAGAAGACGCCGGCGGAAGCAAAACGGTCAATGCATATTCAATCGTTTTGCAGCCGTGTTTGGGTGGATTGCTCGAAGCGCTCAGTGGAATGAACGATCAACTCTCTGCACTCAATCGTCAAATTGCACAGCCTTTGCAGCAAGAGATCAATCAAATCCAACAAAAAATTGCAAATGGAACCGCCACACAACAAGATCAGCAAAGACTGCAAGACTTGCAAAAAGAGATCGCTCCTCTAAACCAGCAATACTCCCAATTGCAAGGAATGAATAGAAACGATTTGCGCACTCTTGCAGCGCAGGAAGGTCAGCTCACGATGATCAATCCCCCTGCCGGAACCCAAAATCAAGCTTACCAACAAGTAGATCAGCTTCAGCAAACAATTCAACAGCGCTTAGGAATTATTACTCCGTGGCTCAATCGCAGCAAAGTCAATCTGTCCTCTCTTTCTAGAATGTCGAAAGACGAGATTGAAGACGAGATGAAACGCACCGGACAAGACTCAGCCACTGTTCAGCTCAAGCATATGGGCATGACGGACGATGAAATCAAAGAGTTGAAGGGCATGCTTCCGGGATTGTCGGGCAACAACCCGCAAATGAACGTTCTTGATGACTCGATGGGAATGAATGCAGTGTCGTTCGTCACGGATAAGAAATGGTGTTTTGCATGGGATGGCACGTGTTCTGTGTTTCCCGGCACACCGCCACTGCCTCACTTTTTCTACGTGCAGTGGCCGAAACAGTCGACGTTAACCGTCGGTGGTGGCGGTAATGGAACGGTTCCATCCGCACGCGAAATATCGGCTCTCAACGAAGGCATGATCAAGACTTACGGTTTGCCAATGTCCGACACCGTGTATCAGACCATCGATCGCAACAACAAACAACGTCTTCTAGAACTCATGTTCGATCCCGAAAAGTGGATGTGGAAAGAACAAGCAACCGGCCACATGCAACTCGCCAGCGCAGCCAACTCACTGGGTGGTGCGGCGGAAGCCAGTTTCAAAACATCGACACAGGAGATGACGCGTGCATTGATCAACATTGCCAATGAAGATGCAGCTCTAGGTGGCAGTGGAACTGCAAGAGCGATTGGAATGATCCAGCAGCTCTATAAGTCGGTGTTTACGCCGATTGCACTGCTGCTGTTATTGCCAGGCGCAGTCATTACTCAATTCAAAGGCCCGCTTATGTCCGCGATCATGGGTCAGGACGAAGACGCATCCTCGCCATTTGAAGGCATTTTGAGATCGATCATCGCCATCTTTCTGATTCCTGCGACACAGCTAATCATCAGTTATTCAATCGACATCGGAAACGCCCTGTCTTATGCAGTGAGTGATCCCGGACGCCAATGGGTGCAGCTCAACACGGTGTACAACTGGGCGCAACAACAGACGTTCCACCCCTCTCCGCAAAGACAAAACAATACAATTCAAAACGAGGCGGTGCAAGGTAAATCTGAAGACCAGGCGCAAGAAGAATCGATTCAAGAAAACCAAGGATTCTTGAGCGGAATCGTGCAGCTCGGCTACAACTCGTATAACGCATTGGGCAGCACTGCGCTTGTGACATTGAGTACGTTCCAAATGGTCATGTTGTGCTACCTCTTTTTGGTCGGTCCGATTGTCGCAGCCTTTTTTGCTTGGCCGACGGGCGTGGGAAATTTGTTCAGAAAAGTCTTCAGCAATTGGCTTGAAGCAGTAGTCGTGGTTTCGCTTTGGCGCTTTTACTGGTGCGTGATTCTTGCGGTTATGACCCAGCGCATTGTATATGTTCAACCTGATGCATCATCAGAGTGGGAAATGATGGTGTTCAGTTGCTTCATGTCCTTGCTCTTGTTCGTGCCGTTCAATCCGTTCACCTTCCAACCCGGCGCGGTGGGCGCCGAGATGTTGGACAAAGCCGCCAAAGCGGGAGGCGCCGATGCTCCAATCAACGCCGGAGGCGGTGGTGGAGGCGGTGGCGGTGGTCACGGCTCCGCCGGTGGTTCCGATTCATCGTCATCTTCGTCTTCTTCAGGCTCGGGCTCTGCCACACCGGCACCTTCACCGGTGAACACGACCACCAACTCGACTAGCAACGACACCAAGGCTCCGTCTAAATCGCGGTCCGCACCGCCAATTGATGGCGGTTCCACCCAAGGTCAAGGCAGCGCGCCACCACTTGCGGGCGCCCAAGACACCGCTAATCTGAATGCCAGCAACCAAAGCTTCGCGCCGCCGCCATTGTCGCGATCTCGGTAAAAGGTCCAATATTTGAGCCTCATGGTGGTCTATTTTTCTGGGGACCGACTTCCGGAACAAGGTTACCCCGTGCTCAAAACCGACTCCGCAAAGGCTTGTGCCGCAACCAATCCCAGCATCGAAATTGAGCACGGGTGAACAATTCTCCGGAGACCGCTCTCCGGAACAAGGTTACCCCGTGCTCAAAACCGACTCCGCAAAGGCTTGTGC
>CAZCZI010000161.1:0-5749 GCA_964503045.1 uncultured Candidatus Obscuribacterales bacterium | reverse complement strand
CTTAAACTCGCTCAAACTGACTACATTGTTTGTGCGCACCGGGAACATCGAAGGTGACCGAGTTGGAGTCAAAACGGGAGGAACACCTATGCGAACCCTGGCTAAGAGTCGATTGGTTGTGCGCCACCTTCGATATACTTCCACGGCGTGTTGAATCTCTTCAACATTGCGACTATGGCGAAACTTGTTGAATTCTTCCGACAGCGTAACGCTCGATTCTTCGAGTGCGGTGTAGATCGTTTGCAATTGCTCTGTAGAAAAATACATTGGAGCGCCTCTCATTCATGTTTCGCATAACCCATGCACTCATCCTACGAAAGGTGAGTGCGAAATATCCGCAGTCTGGCCGGACCTAGATTAAATCAATGCGCAACATCGGCAAGATAGTGTGCCAGTGTGGCTTTAGACGATTCGATTATCATCTGTTTTAGCTCAGCTGGCTTCTCGACTACTGCTTCGGAACCATAGGGAGCCAACCACCTCATGACTTCAGCAAGACTCAGTGCAGGAAATGTCAGCTTGCACGAGCCATCCGGTAAATCTTCCAATAGTTGTTGTTGATGCCACTTTCTCTCTCTTATATAGCGAGCGGAGCGTGGCGCAAAGACGACGACGACTTCGTGCTCGGTTTCACCGTGCTCAAGCTGGAATGCAGAGTCGATCCAGGCGTTTAGCTCGGCACGCTGCATCGGTTCGAACTTGGTGTCCAGGACCTTGTAGTCTTGAATTCGATGCAAAGCAAATATGCGCATTGCGACGCGATAGTGGCAATAGCCAATCAGATACCAGGCTCCACGATCGTGCAGAACTATCTGCGGGTCTACTACGCGTGATGTCGTCTCGTCTTTGCTGGCTGCGTAATAGGTAAGTTCGATCTGTTGGCGAGAATCGCAAGCTTTGTTGATGTCGTTGAACAGCTTTGAGCTTAGAGGAACAATCGAACCAGCGCGAAACCGAATCACCGATTTAATTTCTTCAGGGTCTACCTGCACCTTTTCGGGCAAGCGCTCTGAGATTTTTTCAAGTGCAGCCCTTAGCGGTGCTTCGAATGACGTGCCAGCATATATGGATACCAATTCAGTCCCTAATGTTAATAGGAAGACGTCACCGCTCGACAGTTCAAATGAAGGCAAGCGCTTGCCGGGGTTTGTGTTGTAGTATCCGTTTCGTTTTCGGTCGAAGGCAATCTCTCGCGCCAAGCGCTCCTTCAGATATTGCAGATCTTCGTGAAGAGTTCGCTCAGATATCTCGTACTTCTGGCAAAGGTCTTGCCGGCTGGGGTAAGTGCCCCGGCAGATATCGGCGTCGATTGCTAGTACTCGCTCAAGCTTTGTGCTCATGCCCACTAAACTACAACGTCGAGACGCCTTCGAACAAGAGGCAAGAGTGATTTAATCATTTCGCCCCTTGACTGCGGATATTTCGCAGTCTCGTTTTCTATGCTAGGGGTGTGTTGTTGAAGGGATGAATATGGACATACCAGAGTTAGCCTGTTTGGTGGTAGGCCTGTTAGTTGGGGTGTTATGCACGGCATTTGTTTGTCGTGGCAGAAGCAGAGCCGATGCAGAGCGAGCAGTAAGCGCGTTTAGAGCTGAGAGTGTCGTGCTTAAGTCACGGCTTGAAGACCGTGAGAAGAGTTTGGCCGACTTGAAGCTTGCTGAAGGGGCAGTAAGCGATCAGCTGCAAGAGCGAAATCATCAGGTTTCCCTGCTACAAGCCAGACTTGCAGCATCGGAAGAGAGAAACTCGCAAATTGGTAAGTTGCAAACCGCGGTTGCCGATCGAGAGGAGCTGCTCTCGAGACAGAGGGAAGATGTGCAGCAGTTGCGACAACAGCTATCTGTTCTGGAAACCATGAGAGAAAAGGAAAAACAAAGTGCGGAGGAAAAACTGCAGATCATCAATCACGCGCAAAAGCAGCTTTCAGAGTCCTTTCAGGCGCTCTCATCTGAAGCTCTCAAATCTAACAATCAGGCTTTTCTTGACCTTGCCAGAACGCAGCTGGAGAAGTTTCAAGAAGGTGCCAAAACTGATTTGGATCAAAGACAGAGATCAATTGACGATCTAGTAAAGCCGCTTAAAGAATCCCTTTTGAATGTCGATAACAAAATTGCCGACCTGGAGAAAGAGCGTATCAATGCATATTCCGGGCTGAAAGAACAGCTTGGAGCCCTGTCACAGGGTCAGCAAACTCTACATTGCGAGACTCAAAACCTAGTTCGCGCGCTTCGTGCACCGGCAGTGCGAGGACGATGGGGAGAGATTCAGCTCCAGCGCGTCGTAGAAATGGCTGGAATGTTGGAGCATTGTGACTTCTTTCAACAGCAGACGGTGCCGACTGAAGATTCAGTCATTCGTCCTGACATGATTGTGCGCCTTCCCGGAGGAAAGAGCGTAATCGTAGACTCGAAGGCACCATTGCAATCATACCTAGACGCGCTTGAAGCGCGCGATGATGAAACTCGACTTGCGTGTCTTAAAGATCACGCACGCCAAATTCGCGTGCATATAGCCAAGCTCTCGAGCAAGGTTTACTGGGAGCAATTCGATTCCTCGCCAGAGTTCGTTGTGCTGTTTCTTCCAGGAGAAACATTCTATAGCGCCGCACTAGAGCAAGATGCTGCACTAATTGAAGTTGGAGTAGAACAAAGAGTGATACTTGCCACTCCAACTACGCTGATTGGTTTGTTGCGTGCAGTCGCATACGGTTGGAGACAAGAGAAGCTTGCCGAAAATGCGCAGGCAATAAGTCAACTTGGAAAGACCTTGTACGAACGAATTCGTGTAATGGCAGGACATTTCTCCGAAATTCGAAAAGGGCTCGATAAGTCTGTCGATGCCTATAACAAAGCAGTTGGTTCAATGGAAACAAGAGTGCTCGTAACTGCAAGAAAATTCAAAGATCTTGGCGTCTCTGACGAACCGGAGATCCCGCTTCTAGAAATGCAAGATCAACCCCTGAGATCTTTGCAAACTGCGCATATTGTCAGGGGAACCGTCAACGAGTAAGTCGAGACATTAGACATAGCGGAAATTAGGAACAATGACCAAGGGCTAGGGAGACGAGTTCAATGGTAGGTAGGGGCGAATACTGTCCTCCACCGGAGTCCAAATCCATTTACCGCCCACATACGTTCGTCGGACCTTTCCGTGTTCCATTTTCCAGATACCGGAGCCGCCCTCATAACAACAGAATCCGGAGGGAATGCGTTGCAAGAACACAAGGCTATCACCTTTTGAGAACCACGCACCAGGCTCAAATACATCCTCGCCCCCAACTATCTCGAATGACTTCGGCACTGTCCCTTTGTATCTCTTGATCAAGATCGCTTGCGCCTTTTTGGTGTATTTACCTCCACCTTGCCTAGGCAGGGAGATCTCTGTGACTGAGCTGATCGTAACAGCTGCAATTGCGTCTGCTTTTTCAAACAGCTCCTTGTCGGATACCCATCGCGCCTCAGCCATCGCACCAGGAGGCACTATCGTAAATTGAAAGAGCGATAGCAGCAGAAACAGAGCGCTAAATCGTACGAGCCGAACAACGTTCATCAAAGGAATCCTCGCACAAATGAGTTCTGCAACACCTCAGTATATCAGGGCAAACCACTACTAGCGGCTTTTCTCTCCGATGGATTCTACTTGTTGATCTTAGTTTGTGGTATACAAAGGAAAGATCGCTTGCCCGAAAGTCGTCATGCGCAAAAAGATAATCCTCATCCTTGTTTCTTCAGTGTTTATTTTGGCACTGTCTGCCTTCTTTTGGAAAGATGTACTGGTTGCCAGTCCTCTATTCTTCGGGTATCGAGGTGATGATTTATTCGGCGTGTACACCGCGAATTTGGATGGGTCAAACTTTCACACTGTGCTCTTAGATTCGCGGCGTGAGATTACACACGCACGCGTGTCGCCAGATAGAAAACATATGACGTTCACACGCTACAACAGAGTTGTTAAAGACGGACTCTGTGAAGAAAACGGCAGTGGATATCGCAACACCGAAGTGGTCATTGCAAACATCGACGGCACTCAGCAGTTCGACGTCGAGCCAACCGGTGCCGAGATTCTGAATGCTAACAGCAGCTGGATCGACAACGAAAACATCATATACATTCACTGTGAAAACCTGAAGTCGCTTCCGGAATTGCGAAGTTTCAATTTGCCTTCTAAGAAAATTACTCGGATACGCTTATCTGACAGACCACAATTTGCTATGTCCGATCCGCACTGCATCGGCAAGACTGTTATTTCACCCGTCATTCCGCTCGACGAAAAAGGGACATGTGCGCTCTGGACTTTTAGCTCTGACGGCACTGGATTGAGACAGATCACGAAGCCCGTCATTACGCCCACGTCTACAAAGCGCGATTTCAAACTTGGTGATTACGATCCATGGTTGTCTCCAACAGCGGATACCGTCGCGTTTATGAGATATTTTGGTGGAATGGATTGGCGTATTTACACTGCAAACATGAGCGATGGTGTAGAACACGAGATCACGAAAGCAGGCATACCAAACGGGATTCCGAAATGGAGCAGTGATGGAAAACTGATCGCATTTGTAAGTTGGGACAACAGCAAGCTCGAAAATCTCGGACTTTATACTATGACTCCAACTGGTTCCAACCGAAAGAAAATTCCGCTTCCTGCTGGATATTTGTATACACACCCATCGTTCTTTCCAGATAGTGGCTCCGCCGGTAATGCAATGCTGATGTTTAGCGGTCGTCGAGTTCCGGGACTTCCGAAGTGATTTAGGCTATTTCATATCCAACATCAATTGGGCGGCATCTTCCATACTTGAGCCAAAGAACGTTGCGACTACGCCTTCTTTGGGTTTGTACCCTGTCGGCACATCAAAGAATTTCGCATCGACGGAATCCCTAGATTGTGACTCTGTCTTCAGCCTGTATAGATAACCACCAAAGCGTACATCATCACGAATCTCCAAAGGAATCAATTCTTTCGTCGGTAAATCGAAAAAACGCCTCCATACGTCGATTACTTCTTTGGGCAAATCATGATTGTCTGCCGCCACACTGTAATTCACCCTTAGAATTTCGACCTTTGGTCCCGACCGAAATAGGCCCTCATTATCAACTTTCTGCTTCTGTTCGGGTGGAAATACATATCGATGTCCCTTGATTCCAGCAATCATACAAGGATATGGCTTCGCACCAAACTGTTCAATTGACACTGATTCCTGAAATGCTAGCTTGCGAAATTGACCATATTCGAGTGCGCAGATACGCTTATCCTCGTCGTTAAACACATACACTTTCCAGTCTGGGGCTTTAGCAATTAGGCTGCCGCCAACTGTCGATGTTACTTTGAAGTATTGGCGAGAAGCATAGATCGTGTAAGTACTCCAGGCATTGCTCTGCTTAACTTTCCATACCTCAATGGGTTTACCAGATTTCGATGGTCCCCCACCCTTTTTTAAAGACGCCGGACTCGCATGAGCACTTGCAGCAAAGAGCGTTGCAGTGACAAAAAGGGTCGCTGTTAAGGTAATTGGCTTTATTCGCTCAAATAGACGCATAATGCTCTTCGAAGCCATAACCTAAATGAACAAGTTGCCGTGCAATGCGATTGCGCAGTTACTTCTTCTGCGCACGCGCCCAAGAGTCTTTGAGCGTTACGATGCGATTGAACACAGGACTTCCTGGTTTGCTGTCTTTAGCGTCGGCGATGAAGTAGCCTTGGCGTTCGAATTGAAATCTGTCGCCCGGGTTGGCTTCACCTAAGCTTC
>CAZCZI010000160.1:0-6037 GCA_964503045.1 uncultured Candidatus Obscuribacterales bacterium | reverse complement strand
ATGGCTAGACATTGTTTTGGCATAGTCTGCGGCACCCAGCAACAATGGAATAGCCTGCCCCGAGTCGCGCATTTCGGTCAAAAGAAAGTCTTCTTAAACTCTTCAAGGGTCTTCGGCGTGCCTAAAACTTTGACGAAATAGTCATAGTCGTTCGACGCCTGAAGTCTACTCGTTATATAGTTCCGTTGTTCTACTGCTGCAGGACTAGAACCTTCCACTAGTCCCCAAACTATTCTGATGTATCCGATAGCGTGAAGTATTTGATTTTTGCAGTACGCCTCTGCCTTTGCTTCTTTAGTATCAGTTGATTTGTCCCCAGCTCTAATAATTTTCAGGAGCTTGAGTTGAGCCGCCATAAGGTCAATTTGTTTGAGATATCCTGTAATTCGTTGAACGATTGGATCTAGAGCTGGCTTATCTCCCTTTTTAGTCTCGCCGCCCTGTAATGCTGCGGCCTCGTTCTCCAGCGCAACTATTTCTTTCTCCAACTTTGAGATGGTCTCATTATCGAGTTTTTGCGCCATCTCTAGATCGCTTACTATTTTACTTTGTGCTGCGTAGGCATTCTGGATTTCCTCCAGCCTAGTTCTTTCAGCAATCTCTCTATCGATTTTGGCTTGTGGATCGCCCGAAACTTTTTCCTCAATTGCGCCCACGATCTTTCCCAAAATACCATCCGGGCCTGGTGGTGCCTTATCTCCTTTTTTCGCGAGCGTTTTTAACTTTTCCCTTTCGTCGAAAGTTAGATCAGTCATCTTTGCTAATTTCTCTTTCTCAGCCTTTAACTCCGGGCTGACGTTTATGAGACGCCACTCTTCGATTTTCATTCTATGATCTATGAGATCAACCACAACTGCACCATACCTTCCTTCGACAGGAGTTCTTTCGAAATCAGAGAGTTTTGTGAACCCAGACAACTTGGTTAGGTTCGTAGGCACATCTTGCAGCTTTAAGTTGGAAGTAGGTCCGTCGGTAATTGAGATCTTGGTGTTGGAATAAGAAGTTGGATCCAGCACTTGCACTGTTGTAGATTGAGTGTTGTTCGTTGAATTCGGCTTCTCCGTTTGCACATTCGTTACTTGGGTGGTGCTAGTGGTTGTTTTTATCTCCGTCTTTACGTCAGTCACTTGAACGGTTTGTATGGGAGTTATGTTTTGAACCTGCACTGTCTTGACTTCAACAGTCTTTGTAGGGGTTGCGTTTTGAATCTGGACTGTCTGGACTGGAGTGTTAGTGGTGGAGCTTGGTTTCTCCGTTTGCACATTCGTGACTTGAGTGTTGCTGGGTGCAAGCAGTTGGGAATTCTTGATGATTGGAACCTGGATCTTTATGCTCATATTTGAAAAAGGCATATTCAATTTTATGGCCTTATCCACAAGCCCTGCACGCTGATCAAGCGGAGAGATGGCCGGGTTTGTCTGCAAGAAATTGTTGAGCTGAGTGTTGATGGTGTTCTGTATTTGTTGCTGCTGCTGAAGGGTTTGGAATAAGTTCGGCTGCTGCTGCACCTCAGTCACTGGCGTCGGAGTAGGTGCTGCGGTTGGTGTAGGAGGTGGCGTGGGAGGATCGCCCTGTCCGAAAGCCGGAGTGCACTGCCAAAGGGTGATTGCCAGGATACCGATGCGGTTGACTATCTTTCTAGGGTTCATTTCTCTCAACAGTCCTCTACATCAGCCTACTTACTCTCGTATCCAAATGATTACCCGGATTCTGGGCCTGTCAAAGAATCAAAACGCGAAAAACGCCACCAACTAAGCTTCATTCCGAACACCTGGCAGTCAGAGCTGGATGTCAATCGATGCGTCACGCCAATTCTAACGTACGCCATCATGAAAGGCAATCGAAACCTCACCTGCTGTCGATGTCACAGATTGAGTTAAATCTTTCCATCACACGGAGTTCATGCACGCAAATCGCCAATCTCGAAGGGAGCGGTAATTACAGCTGACGAAATCGACTGGTACAGTGGTTCGAAAAACACCCGACAATGAACGGAAAGTCCACTTACAGATCCTTGTACTGCGAACTCGCTTGAATTTGATTGCCACCAACTGTGGCACTATAGGTGGCGCTTGAACTCACACAATCGTGTAAGTCCTCGCGTTCGCATGCCGCGCAAATCGGGCTACTTTTGCTTAACTGTCATAAGCACACTCGGAAATAGTCTGCTCAAGAGATTTTGTCAATGAATGTTTTCAATTTGTCGACCGTCAACTTCATCGACGGTGGGTCGTGGAGCTATTCATAGTCCGGGTAAAACCCATCTTTTAAAACGTCCGCATAGAAGTATCCTTCGATCTTGGTTCCGGCTTGATCGGCGATGCGAAGCAAGATGTATCCAGGAATACGACCATTCTTCATTTTTCCGAATTGTAATTTCATTCCGCAGGCGTTGCATTGACCGTACGGTGCGGAGTGACCGGTGGTATCAAAATAGCAAAGGGAAACGTTCGATAATTTGTCGGTGCGTTTCGGGAGTACATAAAAAGTCTTGCCTTCGACATTGTGTTCGGGAATCTGAATCACGAAAGCTTGACCTAGGGTGGGCCGTCCTTTGGAGATTTGAAGAACCTTGCGATAGAACAACACTTGCTCAGGAACGAAAGCCTCACCGCGATAGTTGCCGCGAATAGACGTTTTCGGAAAAGGTTGCTTAATGACCTCTTCTAACCAAGGCCTGCGCTTTTCAACATATGCTATCCACTCCGGACCGCCCCAATTGAGTTCTTTTGCCAGCGTCGCTAATCCCATTGGAAAGGCAATCATCGCCAGTATTAGAGCTTTCCATGACTTTGCCACACGCATATTCTGAGTATCCTGATGATGAGTTGAGAAGATCATACTAAAATTGCAAGTAAGGATTGGGGCTATATTGGCTCAATAAGCCTGATTGTTTTTGCTTTGAAATTAGACATGTCCATTCCTGGCAGTGGCTTTTCCCAAAGCGCACGACCGACCGGATCGCCTATCTGCACACGAAATGCGGTCACTGGATCGCGCCCAGGTTTGCCATAGTACTTCAGCCAGCGATCTGCATTGTTTGATATGTATAGACCGTCCATTCCAAACGGTTTATCGCTTACATCCATCCACTGTCCGGGAGTCCATTTGCCATGCTCAAAACGTGGCAGAGACCACTGCAATGATTTGCCGAAATTGGGCGAGTAGCCCTCGGCTGTTAGAACCTTAAAGGCTTCCGGTTTCATTCCAGACACAGGCAGCTGCTCGATTGAAGCCATCGCTGACTTTGATGTCGGATGAGTGAGATAGTCGAACATGAGACTCATTGTCTGTCTTGGTTCGCCCTTTTTGAGTGCAGCCAAAACTTCCATCGCCACCTCGTCTATGAAGCCGGCTTCTGCCGAGACGACGCGCCCGTGCGAACCCATCAGTTCGAGTGCCTCATCAGCCAGCTTTGCCTTCGGGGCGATTGCTTCGCCGACGGCTACAAGTCCTCTCAATACAAGTCTTTCACCAGCCATGAGCTTTTAACATCGAATCGGCATGTGTGTGCGGGGTAAACTGGATGATATTTAAAAGAACGCCGCTTTCAATGGGGCAAATACGAGTCCGAATACTTTCATTTCTTGCGCTTAGGCTTTCAGGCGAACTCTGATTGGAAAATCCCGTTTGCAGGAATTTTGAATCCCGATTTTTGCCACTTGAATTCCCGATTGCCGAAAGATATAATCCCGATTACCGGGCTCAAAGATCCCCAGGACGCGTATTGGAGAAAGTTTTACCCGCGATGTACCCTCGACTTGTAGAGAAATTGGTGCTGGCTGCTCTGTCGGACACACCTGCAGTTTTGATCGTCGGTCCTAGACGCGTCGGGAAAACCACTCTTGTGCAGACACTGAAGCCCGAACGTGTTTATCTAACTCTCGATGATCCAGCGATATTTGCCGCCGCGAATACAGATCCGGTTGGATTTATTCGAGGTCTCGATTATGCAACCATCGATGAAATCCAGAGAGTGCCTGAGCTGCTTCTGGCAATCAAAACTTCGATCGACAGGGACTACCGCCCGGGGCGCTTTCTTCTGACTGGCTCTGCAAACGTATTGTTGTTGCCCCGCGTAGCTGACAGTCTTGTCGGCCGAATGGAAGTCATTCAAATGCTACCGTTGGCGCAAGCTGAGATATCGGGAAAGCACTCAACACTTTTGGACTACCTATTTCGGATTAGAAAAGCGCTGCCTGCACCGGATGTGCGTGTAGGCGACGATTTGACAGAAATTGTCTTGAAAGGGGGATTTCCAGAAGTACAAGAGCGAGATGAGCAGCGCAGAAGACAATGGTTGCGTTCGTATCTATCAACAGTTCTTTCGCGAGATTTACGAGAAATTGCCGATATCGAGAAGCTCGCAGAGTTGCCCAAGTTTGTCCAACTCCTGGCCCATCAATCTGCTCAACTGGTCAATTACTCTCAGTTGGGTAGTCAACTCAACGTGGACCGTAAAACCAGCCAGAGATATGTTGGTCTTTTGGAAAAGCTGTTTCTTGTACAGACCTTACAGCCTTGGTACTCAAATTCAATAAAGCGAATCATAAAGACACCAAAGTTGCATTTTGTTGATTCCGGGATCCTGACTTCAAGTATGGGGGTTACCTGCGCCAAGCTGAAAAATGATCGAAGGGTATTTGGATCGCTGCTTGAAAGCTTTGTGTTTGCGGAAATTCTAAAACTCTCCACTGGCTCTGACCTGTTTTTGCGTCCTTACCACTTTCGTGATCACGAAATGCATGAAGTTGATGTCGTGTTGGAACGTGATGATGGAATGATCGCCGCAGTCGAGGTCAAGTCGAGCGCAAGTGTGAATACAAAGGATTTCGCAGGGTTGAAAATCCTGTCCGAAGCGGCGGGAGAAAAATTCTCGTTTGGTGTCGTCCTGTACGATGGTGATACGGTAGTTCCATTTGGAGAGCGGCTGGCGGCAGTTCCCGTCTCTTACTTGTGGAGTTAGGCAGGATCCGACCTCACACCTTGACGCGAAACAGTTAATGCGTAACCAACAGTGCGCAGCAGTTTTTCTCTTGATCTTGAGCTTGCGGACACTTCGACACCATCCGCTTAACTAATACCTGGCAAGCCAGTCGTCGATAACGCGCTGAACTTGTGGTTTTATGTATGATGTTCCTACCAGAATATGTCCCGATCCTTCAACCATAATGAACTCCTTGTTTTTCGATCGCAGTGCTTGAAAGACAGGTACTGCTGATTCAGGAACGACAATTTGGTCGGCAGAACCTTGCAAGACCAGCACTGGTATTGACGCGGGGAGCTTGGATGCGTACAGAGGCATTTCATTGATGAAAGTCATGGTGCCTAGAAGTTGCAATGCCGATTGTGATTTCTTCGAGAGAGGACCGTCGATCATTTCCTGTGCAACACGTGCATCGTCAGAGAGATAGCGCCGGAGGTACGAAGTAATATCCACTTGTAAAAAGAGAGTCGCCATCCCCTTGATGAATTTCGAGCCCATAACGTTCGGATTATGAAAGCTAGGTTGAAAACCAGCTGCACAGATGATGACGCCACGAACTCCCTTGTGTGATTTTGCCACCGCGCGTAAGACAATGCCAGATCCGGTGCTCTCTCCGACGCAGTATATGGGTACTTTCTTGTAGTGTTTGCGTACAAGAGAAAGAAGTTTGGCGGCGTCATCACAACTGGAATTCAAGTTGTCTTTCATATTGGAAGACGTGTCGCCCCAACGACCGTGACCCCGCAGATCAGGTGCAATAACCAGATAGCCCTGCCTTGCAAGCGACTGAGCCAGTTTAGACATTGCGGACGCATCCTGAGCAAAGCCATGCACCGCTACGACAATGCCTTTTGGCTTGTCTGTGCCGTCGTCTCTCCATTCATACAAGGGCACACCGATTGTCTCGGACAGGCTCGTGGTGTCCCGTCTCTCAACTTCAGCTGCTGAAGGGAGTGTGAAAGCGCAAAGCAGTGCTCCTATCGAGGTAAAGAGCAGCAATCGAGCGAGCGGTTTAGCTTCGATTCTCATGTTACACGCTGAGCTGTTGCG
>CAZCZI010000159.1:0-6155 GCA_964503045.1 uncultured Candidatus Obscuribacterales bacterium | reverse complement strand
TTCTGCAATCACATCAACAAGGCGAAGTGGGCCAAAGTCGAAGCGCAGATCAGGCGGGCCGTGAAGTGGCGGCGACCCTCCGGAGCGGTCCAGGTACGAACACCCTACCAACTGACGGAACGCGCCATAGAGAGGCTTATAGCCCTGTCCAAATCGACGGGCCGGACCTGGACCATGGACGACCTGAAGAAAGGGAACGACGGCCGGGAGGAAAACGCACGCGAAAGAATCCGGGCAGCGGTACAGCTTCTGACCGCCCAGGGACGCCGCGTAACCCTTCGTCAGCTAATGCGCCTCGCCGGTTGCTGCAATAAAACCGTCAAGCGCCACATGGATATATGGTCGATATCGCCCGTGGTGTCGCTGTCAAGTGTAGGAGGCGATAGGAACCCTTGTTTAGATCTTATAGCCCCCTGTGTCCATGCCCCTGTAGCTAGTGGTTCTGGTACTGGTTCGGAAAAAAGTTTTTTACCCTCCGTCGTACAGTCAGACTCTGGGGATCGCGATATCACCGAGGCTTCTGGCTCAGTGGAGCTAGCGCCTATTGTTTTGACGCCCCCCTTCCTTCTGCCTGGCTGGAAGCCTACCAGCGAACCCCCAGCATCAAGCCCAAGCCCTGCGGGTGCCTTCGGCAGCCTTGACGCCGGGGCCCTGGTTCGCCGGTATTCAGGCAGAACGGCAGATGGTGCGGGGGGCTCAGAACCAGAACTAAGCTGCATTGGCAGCAGAAGAACCACGGCTGTGATTTTGGCGTGGAGTAGGCAACGACACGCAGCGAAGACGGAGCGCAGCGGAGCCGCAACCGGACGGCGCAAATCTTGGGCTTTCAGGGAGGAGTGTCTTTACCGTTCGGTAAGGCAAGATAAAGAGCGCACGGTACGGCGCTCAAGAAGTCCACCAGGCTTGATTTATGGGCGCTGCACAGACGGTAAGTCAGCCGAATAACTCTGAGTTATTCTGTAAACAGCGACCGGGACTTAGCGTTTAACTGTGAGTAATACCGCCATGGCAAGACGAAAAACCTATCAAAACCTGTATGTGGGGCTGACGCAGCGCGACCAGGAGCGCTTAGCCGCCCTGGCAAAAATCGACGGAAAGACCAAGACCGCCTTGGCTCGTGAGGCTATGGCGTGGTACTTGGAACACCGGGAAAACGAGGCAAACGCAGAAAGAGACGGCGTTTACGCCAAGGCTCTAAAAGAGATGACCAATCGCATTTGTGGGATGCTTGCCAGGCAGGGAGCGGAAATTGGCGTGTTGTACGAGGTGACTTGGAGGAATTTTGAAGCGAACAAGGACACCGGCGCCTTTATAAGCGCTGCCAACCACGTCAAAGCCAAGATGCGCAAGCGACTAGATGCTGATGAAAAGGCACTGACAGCGAGGATGGCAAACATCGTCAAACATTAGCGACGCTGGAAGAAGAAAGGAACGATGTAAAATGAGAGGCATGGGACAACCAAAAGAAAAGCCAACCGTTGAACAAGTGCTCAAGCTCGTGGAAGAGCTGACGCTGGAAGAGCAGGCCCAGGTTCGCGAAGAACTGGACCTCCAGGAGCTGCGCCGGAAGATCAAAATCGGCCTTGAACAGTCGGCCCGTGGTGAAGTATTTGACGGAGAGGAAGTACTCCAGCAGATGCGGGCGCGAAATGCGGCTATGAGAGAGAAAGGGAGCGCGTGAAACGGCTACGTTATACGGCCCAGGCGCTGCAAGACTTCCAAGATATCCACGATTACATCGCTCAAGACAACATTGATGCGGCTTCGGATTTTATCGAGCGGCTGAATGACCGGTGCCGCGAGCTTTGTGAGATGCCTGGAATCGGGCGCAAGCGAGACGACTTAGAGCCAGGGATGAGAAGTTCGGCAGTAGGCGAGCATCTCATTTTCTATCACGTGCTGAACGGGGAGCTAGAAATAGTGCACGTTTTGCATGGTCGCCGCAACTTGGAAAAGGTATTTGAGCAGTAGTAGGGCACCCCAAAAATGGCTTGAGAGGGGGCTGAACTAGGATATTATCGGCTGCTGGACAAAGAGCGGTGAAAAATTGAAATCTGGAAAGTGGCTACTGGTGAGACTTTCGGGATTTCAAAAATGGTGGATGCAACATAACCAACCTTATCGGACGTGGCTAAGAAACGCGATACAGAGCAGACTTATGGCTTCTGTAATTCGGGCTTCCATTCATCGAGAATCGCGCCTTCTACCGGACAGGCCGATAGGCACGCGCCGCAATCGATGCATGTCGAATCATCGATCCATGGGTATTTGGTGCCTTTGGCGTTCGTCTTTCCTTCGGCCCAATGAATGCATTCAACAGGGCACACGGGCACGCAATCACCCACACCTTCGCACACGTCGCTGACAATCGTATATGACATTGTGTCCGCCTCCTTGTTCTGTGCCTGCTGTCCGCTTGCTCATGCGTCCGGCAATACCAATTCTTACACGCAAAGCTTTCAAAGCGCCAGCTTAATGGGCGTTAGCGCTGCCAGTGCTCTGATATACAAGGCGAAGCTAAGGATTACAGCTTTGCTCACAGTCGTCAGTGTGTTTGTGTTCAGTCGGCTGTCCTTTTATCTCTACACAGGAGCATGGTTGGTACGTTTCCTTT
Source organism: uncultured Candidatus Obscuribacterales bacterium (assembly GCA_964503045.1). Lineage (GTDB taxonomy): Bacteria > Cyanobacteriota > Vampirovibrionia > Obscuribacterales > Obscuribacteraceae > CAYZJR01. The sequence goes on along the minus strand of CAZCZI010000159.1, from coordinate 3,541 downwards.
CCGGCTCCGCATTCACACTTCCAATCGGCTGGAAGAGATTCAAAAGACTGCTTCGTCGGATCAAGCTTCTCAGCAGGTTCTTCGTAGATAGCGTTGCACGCTGTGCAAATGTGTCTGCCTGGCTTCATGGCTAATTCTCCTACGCGGTTTTTGGATTGGCATCGACGAAACTTTGCAGATCGCGAATAAGTGCGTCTAGATCGTCAACGTGACACATACTGTCGCAGATGGCTAGTTCCGTGTCGAGGATGCTCTCATCGCACTCCAGCGGAACATCGACTCCGTGTTTCTCAAAGATTTTGACCGCATCCGGATATTCATCGAGGATATTTTTGACGGTTGTATCGATTGTGATTTGCATTTACGTGCCTCCTTTGGCGATCAGCATGACGAGAACTCGAAAAGGTTTGTCATTAGGGTTTCTAAGCCCAAAGGTGCTTCCAGAGCGATCTAAGTACAAAGACCCAGGATTCAGGCTCGTCTGCGTTGCTTGGTCGAAGAGTACGCCGTCACCATCTTGCGGCAATAGAAGAACCTGAAAACCCGCGTGACTGTGGATCGGGACTTCTTGCCCGGGAAGCATATTGATCATGATCGACTTAAATCCCTCACCAGACGCGACAGATTTTTTCGCTACTTGAGGTTCTGTAAATTCGGCACAATCGCTCAGGTTCAGGACTTCTAACTGCATGATGCTCACCTTACAAATAACGATCTTCCGATATGGACATAGCAAAAAATCAAGAGTGCCTGCCGGAAGTATTGAATTGAAATGAAGTTTTTCAACAACAAACGCGAACTTAAACGTAAATCGGCTATGAGCTGTCCTTTTCTGAACGATCAAGCCTGTAACCTCGCTCAAGCTCAGAAAGACGGCTCACCAATTCTGAATGGCTTAGTACATGAAATACATAACGAGGAATATCGCGGCCAGTTGTTCTAGCCATGAATGGTTCGCCCCAGAAGCTCAATAGGGCTTCTGGCTTTTCTGCTCCAGACAAAATGAATGAGAGACTTTCGTGGATTCGGCACCAGCGCGGGGGCCGCACCTTCTCTTTGCCAACACAGGCATTGATCTTTGGAGCAACCTCTTCATCCCAAATATGCTTCTGCTGCGGATCGATCACAAACTCTAGAGACGAGACGAGAGGGTTTTCGATTGCAGGCTTTAGCATGGTGTCAAACAGAGGTTGTGGCTTGAACATCATTAGACAAACGTTAAACCAAACCATGTCACCTCGTGCTTGAGCCGAGAAATGTTCACTAGCCGAGCGCAACTGTTGCGGGCCGACAAGAATTACATCGGGCGGCGTAAGACTGGAAGATATCCTGCTTACTTGGTTTCGAATATCTTCGGTAAGGTCAAGCATTTTTTCGGATTTGTGCTCACCGCGGAGATCGCGCACCAGTAGCAACGTTAGCAATAAAAGAATCACCGCCAGCACTACTTCTTGTTCAACGATGTGCAGTGTATGAAGTACAAGGGCGGTGACTGCCGCGATTATTCCGGCGATCAAATCCCAATCAAGACGCAGAATTTTTTTCATTGAACCGGCTACCTACGTTCTTCTTTCAAGCTCGACTTATCATGACAGGTTCTTTCCTGGCAAGAATAGTCAAGTGTTGTGGTCGCGATCCCTCCACTTTATAATCCGCTTGATGACTGAACCGGCGCAGAATTATCAGACGATAGAATCAGCCACCACAACAGAGGGGCTGGAAGATCTTTTCATAGTCTCCGACACGTCAAGTGAGTCCGTCGCAGGCCCGACTCAGGAGGAGGACGCGGGCCCGTCGCAGTATGTCTCAGCGTTGGAAGCCGCCAAGATACTCGGGATCAATAAGCGGTCTGTTCTGCGTCTGATCCAGGAACAAAAGCTAGATGCCGTCAAAGAGGACGGCAAATACCTTATTGAGTGGAAGATCGTCGAACAACGCAAGCAAGCAATGATCGTCGCGGGCCCGTCGCGCGACGAGGGCCCGGCTGAGTATGTCTCTGTTGACATCGAGGACGTGGGCCCGGCCCAGTTGAATGTGCGGTTGTCGCGCGACGAGGGCCCACCTCAAGATATATACGATGACAGCTCTAGCGTTCTTGATGCACACAAGCTTCTGAAAGAACTGGAAGCTGCTACCTATCGAATTGGCTATTTGGAATCGCAACTCTCGGAACGCCAAAAAGATCTGGAATCGCAGCGGGAACAGATCAAGCTTCTGACTGACAGTCAGCATAAGACGAGCTGGTGGGCGCGTTTTACGAAATGGTGCGCTGGCCAGTAGTCAGACGAATCAAATCAGTTTATAGTTAGCGGCAGTATCGAGTGACACCACTGGCGATACTATGCTTTGGATATCGTTTGGAGATACTCCGCTAAAACAAAAACACCGCTTTTCAGCGATGCCTCTGCCAGACAACCTTTTAACGGATTGATCTGAGTATTCAAATTGTAGTTCGGGTTTGCTTGCAGGCGATTTCCCGAGATGCATGAAGAATACACGGAACGATCCGGCACGTCAACACACCTTCAAAGGTAGACCGTGACCGGAGCTTCAGCTTTAGCGCTTTCCCCACCTTGCGTCGGGATCAAAGATAAACTTTTCGCGTTATATCCAAATCGCGTACAGGCAATTTTGCAACCGCCTGGCTGCAAGTCGTGGACAACGATCAGCAAACATTGGCCGCTGCCGGATGAAACAATCCTGGCTGCAGTCGCCGGAAAAGAGCGGAATGTGTACGGCTTGCGATGGGCCGATCAGACGCGCTTTGCTGTCTTGGACATCGACGCGGGTGGCAGATATCACAGCGCCCAGGAGCTACAAAGACTTCTGGAAATCTTGGCCGGCGTAAGCCTGACAGCGACCCTTTATCAGAGTAGTGATAGTGGCGGCTGGCATATTTATGTTTTCCTGGATCAATGGGAAACCAGCAACGAAGTACAAGAGACGCTTAGAGCCTGGCTTGTAGCGAACGGCTATGAGATCAGAGGCGGACAGCTCGAAATCTTTCCTAGCGGTAATGGCTTGAGACTGCCCTTACAGGCTGGTTTTGCCTGGCTCGATGATAACGGCGTTGTCCTGGAGCGTCGAGAAAATCTGACCACGGACGACGCCATAATCCGGTTTCTGAATGACCTGGAAGCCAGGGCAAATAATTGGAAGGAAAGCAGAAAGCGCATACAAAGCCAATTAGAGCAGCTCGATCGGCAACGCCAAGATAACGCCCAGGGGCGAGAAGAACAGCTTGATACTGCGGATTTTGAGCGCCTCTTTAATTATCGGCTAATTCCAGAGAAATACCAAGATGGGCGCCGATACTGGCAAACTGGCTTGACGGCAAGCGGACAGCGACATGATGCGATCCTCGCCGTTGAGCATTATCTCTGGCATGGGGATAGTTCCGCCGGCGTGCCGGCACTGCCTGGTGAATGGAACGACGATCCGCGCTACAGGCTTATTTCCGCCTGGATTGAAGCGAAGCATAACGGGTTCTGCAATCACATCAACAAGGCGAAGTGGGCCAAAGTCGAAGCGCAGATCAGGC
>CAZCZI010000158.1:0-6229 GCA_964503045.1 uncultured Candidatus Obscuribacterales bacterium | reverse complement strand
AAATAGACTACACGAAAGAAACCGAGCTCCTCTTCGAACGTTACGGTGCAGACAAGATCAACGATCAACAGCTGATGGACGGCATTGCAAACGTATACCAAGATGCCAGCAATGCAAAGAAAGTTGGAAAGTTGACGCAAGAACAAGAGTCAGCCTTGCTCGTGCGATTGAGAGAGCTGAGAGATCAGTTGAAACCAGAGCAACAAGCGACATTGATCGCTCGCTTGAAAGAGATCAAAGCGGCGCGCGAAAAGCAGCACTAAGTGAGACGGAACTCACCTAAAAGGGATTGTCTTGCTTAGAAGACAAGCCTTTTTTATTATGTGTCAATCTGAACTTAAGGGCAGTCGCAGGTGCGATACACACTTCTCTACTCACTGGCTCTAGTTGCAGGATTGGCTTCATTCCAACCCTCGCCCGCCCATGTTAGTAACGAGGACCTCCACCGATTCACGAATCGTCTCGTTGCCCAAGGGAAGGTGGACGGCGCCGTGGCAGTGTACAGAGAGCTCTTCAAGCGAGAGCCTAAGAACGAAAGCAACTATGTTGAGTGCCTAAGCATTTTAATTAGCACGGATTCACTCGATGACGCCAAGAAGGTGTTGGTTGAAGCACACAAACAATGCCCCGCGTCAGCAGAGCTCTGGTTTCTCGATGGTTTCATTTACGACAAGCTCAAGGAAACACAAAGAGTAAGCACTTCGTTCAGTAAAGCATTTGCTATTGATTCGAACAAAGAAAAGTACATTCTCGGAAAAGTCCGCGCGCTAGCCTTGAATCACAAAAATGAAGAGGCCAAAGCGCTGGCAAAAACCAAAGCAACACAGTTTGGCAATTCCCTCGACCTTTGGGAGTCATTGCTAGAGGCGTCACTCGATGCAGAAGATGAGGACACGGCCCAACTCGCCATCGAAAGACTATGTATCGCGGAAAAAAATGGCTTCGAAAAAATGACCGTTTCGAAAGATTCCGTCATCAAAGCAGCATGGCGACTAATCGCGCTGAACCAATGGAATCGCAAAAGTTATCCACTACTATTGAGATTGTGCGTTGCCCTCGACAAGAAGGAAGACTCTTTCAAGCTGGTTCAACTTGCGCATCGCAAATACACGGACGATTCGGCAATGTTTCAATCACTACTGAGTGAGTTGCCACAAGACACAAAGTCAGACAATCCACAACATGACTATTGGAAATCCTGCAAGAAGCTGTTAACGACACTTACGGCAAACGCTTCTCGAGTTGAACAAGTTAATAAAATCGCCGCGAGTTCTGCCCCCAGAATCAAGTAGGAGCCAATATGAAACCTGCATCGATGTCAGTATTCTCGTTGACGCTTGTATTGGCACTGGCCGGTTGCACAGCGGCTCCTAATATGACTGCTACAAGTACTGCACTGAAGCCGGAGCAGCAGATCATTCAAAACTTCCTTGTCGATCTAAGAAGCGGAAAAGCCAAACAGGCTGTCGCATGCCTTGGTTCGAAAGGATGTTCTTGCAGCCCGCCAGGCGGCTGGGCCGCTTACCTCATCTACGAGAGTGGGTTGGAGCCAAATGCAGCCTTCTTAATCGGGCAACCATATTCTTTCGAAGTGCAATCGATTGGCCCCGAAGTAGTTGACCCAAAATACAAAGATGTGGTGCACAGAACAGCTTCGGTCAAGCTCAAATTCGAAAACGATCGCCCGTACCTTCTGCCGATGAAAACTGCTTTTGGATCATCAATGACCTCAGCTGAATTTCAAAGATACACTCAATCACCTCAAAAAGAGGGCATGAAAGGGCTCACGTTGAGACTTCGCAAATCGATGAACAAGGGCAGCATAGCGACTCCGATTGACCTTAAAGACATCCCTACAAAACAAACAGATGAGAAGTCGCCAGACCCATCAGAACTGAGTCAGATATTCGGAGATGAACTCTCCGATATGCTCTCGCCAAGCGATCCAGCGCCAATCATTTCGACATCAGGAAGCAGTGAAGACGTCGCATCAGTGGCAGCCAGACTCCCTCGGCTCAAACAGCTTAGTCTGAAGATGGATCTCGTTCGAAATCAAATCAGAGAAGATTGGAAAATCTGGCGGTATAGCGTTGAGCAGCCCTTAGTCGAAACCAGCGATCAAAGACAAGTAGTACTCTCAACAACGCAAAAGAAACTATTGTGATCCTTAGGCAAATTGTAAGCAGCACCAGGATTTGCAAGATATCAAGGATTCACCAACGATTGGTTAATTGATATCATGCTTAGCATACTGCCTATGAGAGGTTTGTGTTGAAATTCTTCAGGTACGTCACGTCTGCATCACTATTAGTCTTCACACTCGCTGCGTGCGAAACGATTACCGAGAGAGATTGCAACGAAGCGACGCAACAAATGGAAGCTGGTCTCAACTTGAGACTGAAAGCCGACCTAGATTACCAGGACATAAAGCAGCAAGCTATCAATGCAAACAGACGAGATTGCTTACCTGCCAGCGACCCACCTGTCATAAGCGGTAATTTCATATACCAACGTATTCCTTTTGCGAAATCCGACGAGTAGACGATGACGCCGAAAGTGAGCAATTGAAAGTGAGCAATTGAATGAATTCTAGAATACTATCTGCATCAATAATTCTTTTTACCGGAGTCATGCTGACGGCTTGCGATTCTTGCGGCGCACATCAGACCCTTCAACAACGGAGAATTATTGCAGAAACTGCAGTTACAAATGCAGGACTATTCAACGCTGCATCAGACAATATCAAGAACTGTCTTGATGGGAAAAAGCCGCAACAGTCGTCGCCCTCCAGTCCATCTTGCGGATGCGGTTGTACCTAGTTTCTTACGACTTCCAAATCACAACTTTCACTTTCAGCTTTCTCTGAATCGATATTGTCTTTGCGCGCAATCGTCTCGTGTGCGCTTGCATCTCTGTACTGTGACCAAGCACGGCTTACCTTGTTTGCAATGACTCTGATTGTATTTGGCTCGATGAAGCAAATCAGTCCTGCAAGAAAGACAAACTGAAACACTGGAAGATTGAATATAAAATCGATGCTCAGGTGTAAGGCTAAAAGAGCTATGAGCACTGCAGTGCGGAACTTCTTGAACCAGATAAGAGTAAATGCCGAAAGCTCGATCAACAGCGTTGTCCAACCCGCGATACTGCAAAATGCTGCGGTATCAAACAACGCACATCTGTTGTGGAAAAAGTCCGTAAGTCGGGTGGCATAAAAGATAGCTGTTCCCTCATGCCATTGAGAGCCCACGATTTTTGCGAAGAACGCACAACCATATGCGGTGGCTAGTTGAATCTGAATCATGCGCTGAGCAAATGGGACACAAAGCTTCTCTTTGGCTGTGCCTAGTTTACGCCGGCTGAGGTACCTGTCTATTGAAAAAGATTCGCCGCAGGGGCTCAGACTAAGCCAAAAACAGAGAATCCGCATCATGTTGTCGCCGGCATTAAACACATACGGGTTGTGGTGATGCAGTGAGATCAAACCCAAGGCAACGTATGCGGTCGAAAAGCGAGTTTTGAATCCGACCACCATACAGATCGCCGCGATGAGGAGTGTCGCGAAATACCCAGTCAATAGCGCATCATTGTGTGAAAACAACGGTAGCAAGTCGAATCTAGCTTCTCCGCGCCACGCATATAGTGTCACCAGATCAAAGGGAACAACGCCATTCTTTCCAAACCAAAACAAAAGATCTGGAGCGATTCCAAACATGAGCTGTTGCAACACCATTAATGCGACACCGATTCTGCACAATGAAATAGCTTCAGTGCCAATTGGAAGGAAGAGGAAACGCTGAAACTTGTTCCAAATCACGTAGTCACTCACCTCCCTTCTTTGCCTGCTTTGCATTCATTTGGAGGAAGAACTTCGGGGTAATACCGGCATTCATTGAGCGAGCAAAACCATCTCGACCTTTCACTTCCTGTATTGTTTCGTTCAAGTGGCTGAAGTTGATGAAAAGCGTAAACTCGCGAGGATGCATGTCGTTGGTGTCCACGGCACTCGTAATGAACTGTGATAGACTCCACCAATAACCGGTGTAGAGTGGCCACAATAGGTAATCTATCGTCCATTTCCGATGGCAATTCAGGCGCAGTTTGTCATCAAATTCCTCACCCACTGGTGGCTGCCAAAGCAGTTTTGCCCCGTTATCGAATCCTATGATTGCGGAAGGACGACAATTGAATGTGCGAACTTCAGGACCAAACAAGCGCCAATCTTGATCGAGTCCAAGGAAAAACCAGACTTGTCTTAAAGGTTTTAGTGGTTCGTCGACTGCGAAGTTAGCGGATTGTCTGCCGAGCCAGAAAACGGAGCAAAAAACATATGACACCACGACTAAAGAAAGTAACAGTCGCCACCGCTTCGAAATCGGTAACATCTCTAGTGATTCTTCGGCTTGCTTATTCATCATATGAATAGCTCGCCTACTTTCTTGTTCATGCGGTTTTTCGCAGATTCAGTCATGCGCAAGAGTTTCTTCTTCTCTTCACATTCATGTGTGCGAAGAACGTTGGAATGATTCAGCAGGCTTATCGAAACAAGCGATGATTCTGGATTTACATCGAGCATGCTGTTTCGAGAAGCATTGAAACATTCATTTGCAACTTTCAAAAGTAGTTCGTTCTTTTCCGGTTCTGCTAGACGCTGAGCCTGAAGAAACATCGCCACTCCCGTGTTATTTCTTACAATGGCAATGTGTTCTAATTGCTCTTTGGAGAGTTCCTTTCCAATATTGGAAGCTACGAAGGCTCTTTCGTAGTCCATGTAGATCTTGGCGGCCTCTCCGGGTTCACCCTTATCCAGAAATCGTGAGGCTTTGGTCAATGGGTCGTTTTGATTGTCGGCTCGTGTCCTCGACAAGAAGCCACAGCTAAGACCCTTCTCATCATCAACGGGTTTCGATTGACATACAGCAACGCTGCCGGCAACTGCACCAGCAACAAAAACAGCAGCGATAAGTGTTTCCTGTATTCGCACAGTGCCTCCGAGCACATAACAGTATTGCCAAACTCTGATATTGACAAGGGCAAAACGGTAATCTGGGTCTGTATTTGCAGTTTATTAGCGATCTTTAGCGAGTCTAAGGAAAGCTTATGGCAAGTGCTTCAGAATGTACCACTTGGGTTCTGCCAAAATATCCGCATGCAAACAGTTGCTACACCTTCGAATAAGTCTCCATTGGCAATGCCTGCACTCCAGGCTGAAGCAGCTGTTGCCCAGCCGTCTCCCTGGCTCCTGGCAAAGTGGTCCGACATTGCATTCCTGCACGTTGGAATTGCACTGCTGGCGGTGCCTGTGGTTGTTTTGGCAAATTGGTTTCCCGATCTTTGGCCGTCACTCTTTTGGACCTGGACATTACTTTTTAGCGTTCCTCATCAAAGTGCCACTATTTGGAGACTGGCGACAGAGCAGCGATTGAAGATGCAGTTTCCGATCTTGTATCTGGCCGGTCCGGTCGCTTTGCTTGTAGCAACGCTGTTATTAGTGATCAGCGGATTCTCCTCTCAACTAGCGACCGTTTGGCTCTTTGGACAAATTTGGCATGTGAGTGCACAAAATTTTGGAATCATGCGCAAATATGCGCGCGTGAGCGCAGCGCCTAGAGGACTTGCAGCGATACTCGCAGAGTTTTTGAACTTCAGTTTTCCCATTGTGGCTTTTGTGCACTGCTTGCAAAATAGTGCACAACAATTGTTTTGGTATCCGCTAAGCATCCCTGCAGGACAGCTCATTGGCACGGCCAATCATATAGCAGAATTGGCTTGTTTACTCGCGCTCGTGCTGTATGTGTTTGTTGAGTCAAATCAGTGGCGAAGAGGTATCAGTATTGGGAAACGACCGATGATCCTAGGATCTATACTTGGTGTGCACTTTCTGGCGTGCTATTTAATCACCAACATCACCTGGGCGTACCTTGCTGTTTCGCTGTGGCACAGTGCACAGTATCTTGCATTTAGCGAACATCACCGCAGAAACATCACTTCTGGTCGTAACTCCTTTCTGACTTTCCTTCTAGGCATTTTGGCAATTAGCTGCATAGTACGGCTGACATTTTCAATTGCAGATCTATTCTCTGCAACCGTCCTGGCCGCGCTGCAATTCTCGTTTGCGTTTCACCACTATTGGTGCGATTCGCTCATTTGGAAATCGCGCCGAAGCTAGCCAATACCCGGCGGCGGATCATTTTTGATAATCTCAGGATCCAGCGAAGTGTAATAAAGC
>CAZCZI010000157.1:0-6324 GCA_964503045.1 uncultured Candidatus Obscuribacterales bacterium | reverse complement strand
GATCCCGGAGGCAAATCGAGCGCGTATGAAATTGCCGCAAGACCGACATCAAGATTTGGCTCAGCCTCGAAGTGCTCTCGAACGCAGTCAACGATTTCGACTAGCCGATTCAAGTGTTCGTTCTTTTTGGATACTCTCCGCGCTGTATCAATGAGCGCCTTCGCACGCGGATCGCCTTGTTGATAGAGATCAGTGCCGAATCCAGGAATGCGTTCAAACTGTTGAAGATAGTCCTTCAACCAGGCGCGAGCACTTTTGAATCGCAAAGAATTAGTGACGATTTCCTCAGTTCGCCGACTGGACGAGCCATGCAAACTGCCGCTGAAAGAACCAAGTGCGCTCAACAAACACGAATAAATTGAGGCATCGCACGAGGCTGCAATCCGCGCCGCAAGAGCCGAAGCGTTGAGTTCGTGATCGGCACAAAGAACAAGAGCACAGTTGATCGCGGCAGCGCGTTCTTCAGAAATCTTGCGCTCCCGAGTATCATTCGGAGATAGCGCATTCAAAATCGTATGCGCTATTGGAAAGCGACTATCGGCAAGAAACTTTCGCTGTCCCTCGGCAAACGATGGAGCCATCGCCATAGCCAATATCAAACTGCGAGCTGTGCTAAAGCGATCCTCACGCAAGAGTTTGCGCGCGACAGGATCAGACATCTCTGCCATAACAAGAATGAGTTTCAAAACATCGAGATGATCAACATCCGGCATCACGGCTTTGTACGCTTGCTGCGGGATACGTATCGGAACAACGTCAGTCCACACTCTCTCGTCTGCGCCGGTTTCCCAGAGGAGTTCGGCAACAGCCTCAAATGGAGTACTTTTTAACGCGAGATCCAATGCGCTCTCGCCGCGATATCTGTGACCATCGGAGTTGATTTCGGTAATCGAAGACTTGATTACAGGACCGATCCAGTTCGGCGGGTCTTGCTCGCGCACAGTCTTGAAACCGCGCGATGACTGCCTGAGCCGAATCAAATCACTCAATCTGTATTGCCGCTCGCGCGCGGTCTTAGCAGGCATGCTCTCAATCATGCCCCGACTCGCATACGCATACAAAGTAGCGGACTTAACCCCGAGAAATTCGGCAGCCTGCTGCCCTGTCAGGAATTTCTCTTCGCTTTCGCTCACCGCAGTTCCTTTAGTTTCAATTCAATCTGCCCTTAGTTTCAATATAAGGATTGATAGATAGATTAAATCGATCAAGATATCAAGTCAATCAAGACATCAGGTATGTCGGAGTAATAGCTATACCGGGGCTATCCAGAATGCATACCATAGAGTTTAAGGCAAATTAAAAAATTGATGTATTGATCAATTGCAATCAATATATCAACATATCAACAGTTCGACTCCTGAGAAACAAAGGTACGCTATGGACAGAGTGATGGAACAGGTTGAAATCGTTGGAAAAACCCATTGGGACGCCGCCAAAGTGTTTACGCCGGAAGCCCTGGAATTCCTCACTGCATTGCATGATCGATTCGAAGGTCGGCGCCAGCAGCTGCTCGAGTCCCGCATCAAACGGCAAGCCGAGTTGGATGCCGGTAAGCTCCCCGATTTTTTAGCCTCTACCAAAAGCATTCGTGAGGGCGCGTGGTCTGTCGCACCCGTACCTAAAGATCTAGAAGACCGCCGCGTCGAGATCACCGGACCGGTCGAGCGAAAGATGATGATCAACGCGCTAAACTCAGGCGCCAAGGTCTTCATGGCAGATCTCGAGGACGCGCTTTCACCGACATGGAACAACGTCGTCGACGGACAGTTGAATCTCATCGACGCCGTCAGAAGAACGCTCACCTTCACCACCCCCGAAGGCAAAGAGTATCGACTCAATGAAGAGATCGCGACACTTGTAGTACGCCCGCGCGGCTGGCATCTAAATGAAGACAACGCCCAGTTCAACGGCAAGCCGATGTCGGCATCACTTTTCGATTTCGGACTCTACTTCTTTCATAATTGCCGCGCACTGATCGCAAGACAGACAGGACCATACTTCTATCTTCCCAAAATGGAAAGCCACTTAGAAGCACGCCTGTGGAATGACGTTTTTGTTTTCGCACAAGATCAGCTCGGAGTGCCAAAAGGAACAATCAAGGCGACTTGCCTAATCGAGACTATTCTTGCCGCATTCGAGATGGAAGAAATTCTCTATGAGCTGCGCGAACATTCCGCAGGACTCAACGCAGGACGTTGGGACTACATCTTTAGCCTAATCAAAAAGACGCGCAAACACTCACTTTCGATATTGCCCGACAGAGCGCAAGTTACGATGGCAGTTCCATTTATGCGTGCTTATGCGCAGCTTCTGGTAAAAACATGTCACAAGCGAAAAGCGCATGCAATCGGAGGAATGGCGGCATTCATTCCGAGCCGCAAAGACAAAGAAGTCAATGAAATTGCATTCTCCAAAGTTCGAGAAGACAAAAACAGAGAAGCCGGAGATGGTTTTGATGGAACTTGGGTGGCGCACCCAGACCTCGTTGCCGTCGCGCGCGAAGTCTTCGACAAGCAGCTAGGCGAGCACCCGCACCAATTGCACAAACTGCGCGATGATGTTCAAGTCACTGCCTCGCAGATTCTGGATACAAAAATCGCTGACGGAAAAATTACGCGCACCGGGCTCACAAACAATATCGATGTAGCACTGCAATACATCGAGTCCTGGTTGAGTGGAGTGGGAGCCGCAGCAATACACAATCTTATGGAAGATGCTGCCACCGCGGAAATTTCTCGCGTGCAACTTTGGCGCTGGATTCATTCAGACGCAAAACTCGATGACGGCACAGTTATCGACAAGAGTCTTTATGAGGAACTGAAAAAAGAGGTTCTATCTAAATTGGAACCGCAACTGAATAAAAGAGAGAATCGGCTAAAAGAAGCTGTCGAGATTCTCGATAGCGTGACTCTGCCTGACGAACTCGCCGAGTTTCTAACGATCAGAGCATACGACTATCTGTCGAGCAACTAACTATTTGTCGAATGGACAATATCCCGTTCAACCACACTAAGGAAGATAATCATGAACCAAGCCAAAGCCGCTGAAGTAGCCAGACTCGAGAAGCTCTGGGAAACCGATTCACGTTGGAAAGGCATCAAGCGCAATTACACGGCTGCCGATGTGGTGAAGCTGCGTGGTAGTGTCCAAGTCGAACACACACTCGCGACGCTTGGCTCTCAAAAATTCTGGCACCTCCTCAACAGCGAGCCTTACGTCACCGCCCTCGGTGCACTTAACGGATCGCAAGCAGTACAGATGGTTCGCGCCGGACTCAAATCAATCTACCTCAGTGGTTGGCAAGTCGCAGCCGATGCTAACGCCGCTAAACAAACCTATCCTGACCAAAGCCTCTATCCATCAAACAGCGCTTGCGAGCTAGTTAAACGACTCAACAACGCGCTCATGCGCGCCGACCAGATCGACGCCAGTGAAGATCTTCAAGAACGCGAATGGTTCGTGCCGATCATGGCTGACGCGGAGGCAGGATTCGGCGGACCGGTGCACGCCTTCGAACTGATGAAGAGCATGATCGAAGCAGGCGCAAGCGGCGTGCACTTCGAAGATCAACTGGCCTCAGAAAAGAAATGCGGACACCTCGGCGGCAAAGTTTTGGTGCCGACATCGCAATTCATCCGAACTCTCACAGGTGCAAGATTGGCTGCCGATGTGCTTGGCGTTCCCACAATAATTGTTGCGCGCACTGACGCCCTGGGAGCCACTTTGTTGACATCGGACATCGATCCTGCAGATCGCAAATTCATCAAAGGTGAAAGAACAATCGAAGGCTACTACCAAGTCGAAGATGGTATCGCACCTGTCATTGCGCGCAGCTTGGCATATGCACCCTACGCGGATGTTCTTTGGTATGAAACATCAAAACCGGATCTCGAAGAAGCGAAAGTTTTCGCAGAGGCAATTCACGCGAAGTTTCCCGGCAAGCTCCTTGCGTACAACTGTTCTCCATCCTTCAACTGGAAGCAGCATCTGGATGATGCAACAATCGCCAAGTTCAACGCCATACTCGGCGCGATGGGCTACAAGTATCAATTCATCACGCTGGCCGGCTGGCACGCAACCAACATGGGCGCGTTCAATCTCGCACACGCGTACGCCAAAACCGGCATGTCTGCTTACGTGCAATTGCAAGAGGAAGAATTCGCCAGCCAGAAACAGGGCTACACCGCCGTTCGCCATCAGCGCGAAGTCGGAACCGGTTACTTCGACCAAGTGCTCATGACCATAAGCGGCGGATCAGCATCCACAGCGGCTTTAAAGGGGTCAACCGAAGAGGAGCAGTTCGATGCTAGCCCGAAAGCTGTGGCTCTTGCCGGATGCGCAAAGTAGGAGAGCACTAAATCAGGCAGAGAAAGAGCTGGGGCTTCCACTGACGGTTGATGACGAATTCAAGAGTGAGTCTTGATTCTTCTTGAAGAGCGCGCTTCTGCTGCCTTACGCCTGGCTGTCTTCTGCAGAATCTCCATTCTCTGTACATAGGTGTCGGTAGCCTTATCCGCGTCGTCAACAAGCGACAAATTCTTCGCCACTTCTTCCAGGTTCGCGGTTTTTGGTGTGACTTTGAAGGGCTTGCCTACAACTGCAAAGGCACCATAGTTTTGCTGACCAAACAAACTCCGGAATTTTTTGAATCCAAGCCCTTGAACACATTTGTGAAACAGTGTCGCTTCCACCGGATCTGTTTTATAGTGCACACCGACAGGAACAATCCAGACTGGTTCCTTCCTCTTTCTCGCAACCATTTTGGCAATCAACATTGTTCCTGACTTAAAATCATCACGCCTAACCTCTTCATCAGGCACCAGCATCCCCTGCGGAAAAATGATCATGCAGGCATTGGGACCGCCATTGCTGAGAGCCGATATGGCTGCCTTGAATGCTTTGGTTCTGCCTGGCTGCGTTTCCTCATCGACTGCAATGGCACCGGTCATGGTGGCAATCCATCCACGCCACCCCTGCACTTCGGTGGTTCTGATCAAGTAATACATCGATCGTATTCCAAGCAGTGCCGAGACAATCGAAGCATCACCGGCATCGATGTGAATCGGCGCAATGATCATCGGACCGCTTTTGGGCAAACGGTGGCGCCCCAAGATTTTGATCGGTCCAACTTCGAAAAAGCCGAGCAGAAAACAGAAGGAACGCATCAGAAGCTCTGTAAGAATGTATGGAGGCGGCGATACATAGCCACCTTCGCGGACTTTTGCGACGTGGGGCGCCCAGAAAGCGATGCGCCAAGAAATCAACTTGGCGAGCACAAGACCAAGAGCCAGAACAATGGCTGCAATTACAGCTATGGTTATCGCAATTTGCTGTTCTGGCAATTCACAACCTCAAAGCTAGAACCACGAAATAGTAACAAATTCAATAAACCAACAGTATGAGAGCTGATCGGTTATGCCACGTTTGAGGGGCAAATCTGGCACAATGGGGAATGTTGTCCGATTTTCAATGATTATAGACGCAAGGTTAGGATGGAACCAGTGAAACTGTTGGAAAAATGCGATACTCTGCCGCAAAGCGCGACGCATGCGGTGAGGCAGGTGAAACCGACTGTTTGGCAAGTGACTTCGTTCTTTCCTGTGCCGACCAATTGCTGGATTATTCAAGGTCGCGACGGATTGAGTCTTATTGATGCGGCGCATCCATGGAGTGGCGACTTTATTCTCAGCGCAATCAAAGCGCTGAATCAACCTCTGCGGCGCATCATAATCACGCATGCGCACCCGGATCATTTCGGTGCGGCTCGTGAAATTGCTGAAAAGACAGATGCTGTTGTTTACGCACATGTCGATGACGTGAAGTATGTCGAAGGGCGAAAGTTGATGTCGGATGAACGCGGATTTTGGCAATGCAGAATGCTGTTGGGAACGGCACAGAAGCTTGGAGTTACGGCGCCTTTAATTGAGGGTGTGCAATCACTCGAAGATGGCGAAGAGATTGCAAATTTGAGAGTCATTCATACGCCTGGGCATACGCCTGGCAGTCTTAGCTTGTGGGCGGAGAAAGAAGAGGCGATCGTCACCGGTGATAATTTGTTGTATCGGCTGGGTTCTGTGCGGATTGGAATTGGATTGTTTACGCTTGATTCCAGCGTGCAGAAAGCTGGTCTGCATCGCTATCTCGAGTTGCCGGCGCGTATGTTGTTGCCGGGACATGGTCCTGCTATTAGTGGGGATGTTCGAAGGGCGATTAGAAGGTTGTTGCTTTAGGATCGCGCAACAATTACAGATCTGTTGTGTGGCTTGTGCCTCGGTAGCCACAGAACGATAACATCTGTGTTGCCATTCCCATGGACCAACACAA
>CAZCZI010000156.1:0-6434 GCA_964503045.1 uncultured Candidatus Obscuribacterales bacterium | reverse complement strand
CGGTTGCCTGGTCGCACGAAAGCGCTGATACCACCTTGATTCAGACATTGATTCTTGCTGAAAGCGACCCGGCAAGAATTTCTTCTTCGGTAATGTCGATGGAAACAGGAGCGTATGCTGCACAGCCGCAGTACGTCCCGTCTGCCCAGGGAGCACAAACTTCTGTTCAGCCTCGCAAAGACATCGTGCTGCCACCACCGGTAGAACTAGATCGAGTGGCGATCGATGCCGTGAAAAGTCAAATGTGCGACCTGGAAACACACTTCTTTTCGCATGGCAGCTTCCTTTTCCTTCTTGTGCGAGAGTTCGCGCGCTTTCGTGTTACGCGCTCGATGTTTAGCGTGGTAGTCTTCGATATGTTGGCCAAGTCGCCGGCCACAGGAGTCGGCAAACTGTCGGGAGCCGCTCGGCGCACCGCTTGCGAACGCATATCGGCGTCACTCGGCGAACTTGATATTGCTGGACATTATGGAAGCAGTTTGTATGCTCTTCTTTTGCCTAATCGCAGCGTTCAAGATGCGCAAAAACTAGCATCTGACTTGCATCGAAGTGTTTTGTCTTCGCCACTTTCATCCGATGCGCAGGAAGTAGCGCTCTTTTTTGGTGTTGCCAGTTTGCCTGAAATCACAGATCATCCTGGAGTTTTACTTGCAGCAGCAGACCAGGCAATGCAACGCGCGCGCGACCAGGGCACGCCAGTGCTTGTTTACGGGGCTTAGCGCAGTTCTCAGGATTTACTCAGGTTGTTTCAGGTACTAACAAATCTGAATACTGATTTGGAGTCGGTCGCACTACTCAAACTGAAGAAATTTTTCTGAAGGAGCAAAAGTGCTTCAGAACCTCGATTTCGACCATTGTTGGTTGGGTTGAGGGTATCTTGCTTTGGATTAGAAGCGATGAAAACCAAGTGTTGGTGCAGCTCTGTGAGGTATTGATCGGCGCTTTGATGTTGCAATTACGAATGAAAATCCTTGTTTCTGAGCAATGTTTTGGGCAATGTGTTTACTATCTCGTTCTCTTTCTCAGCCTCGACGTACAAGGATTCTCCCTAGCCAAGCTCAAGGGAACTTCACCACCAAGTTAGCTTATCTAAATGGGTTGATCTGACCTAGAGTTTGCTGTGTCATCGCTTGCTTAACTTCAAACTGATTCACAAAATGACTGCTTTTGATCTCATCGTTTCTTTGTTGGTAATTGTTGCATTTATGGGTGCCCTCTTTTGGTATGTTTCAAAGGCGCTGGCTGCCATGCAAACGCGGCAAAATGCTCAGCCGGAGCAAAAGCGGCAACACCGGCTCACCGATGTTGGGCGCTATCGCGTGTCGATCTATAGGCACGGCTTGGTCTTTCGCACCACCGAGGCCTGCGAGATTCTGCGCGACGTCAGCGGTGCCGTGTTTGTGAAAGCCGCTGGTGATGCCGAGTTTACAGCTATAATCGGTCCTTATGTGATCGAGAAGATTTGGGAAACACCTCCTCGCATCGATGTGAAAGCACGTGAGTGGCATTACCGTGTCTACCTTGGGCAGAAAAGTTGGGACATCGTGAAGGCATATCCGCTAACCGGAGCGCACGGCTTCCCAGCCTACCACCTGGTTCTAACCAATGGCAGAAGTGTAATCGTGTGTGGAGACCTGAGGTTCGTTCCCGTTGAAAGCGCGCAAAGCAACTGAAAAGTCGCAAGAGAATGAATACAGTAACGTACGTATTTCTTGGAGCAGTTGCCCTCGTTTTACCGGGCTGTCTGGCTATTTGGCGCGCTTATGGACTTCGCCGAACGCGGAGGGTTTCTGACAGTTTGCGGCGCCAAATACAAAGTCGTGGAAGAAGCTGCTGAGTAGCTAATAAGAGAGAGGATGCTGGGACAACCGGCATCCTCTCTTGGTTTTTGAAATACGATAGAATGTCGTAGAAAGCTTTAAAAAAATGGTCGGGAACCGGGATTCCATAAGTGCTCCTGTAACACTCAGGGATCATCCCGGTTCTCCGACCTGTATCTAGAAACTGATGGTTGTGGCTTTCGACCAGGATGAGGCCGAAAGGGTCTCACTTCACGTCTCCCGCCTTCTGGGCTTCATCAGCCGGTTTTGCGGGTTCGCTGGTCTCGGCCGGCTTTGTGGGCGCGGCAGGGACAGCGGGGGTTTGCACGCCAGAACCAGTATCGGTGCTAGTGTCGATTCCCTTTGAGGCGGAATCGGCAGCAGGAGTGGATACGGTGGTGGCTGGTGTGGACGTGGAGGTGGTGTCGCCGGCAGTGCTAGCAGGAGTGCTAGTGCTGGTGCCACTGTTAGAGCCGCTGCCACTGTTGTCGCCCGTCGTGCAGAGCACCGTCGAGCTCGCACCATTTGCAGGTGTGAACTGTCCGATGACCTGTTGAACGATGGGGTCAGTAGCAGGCAGGTTGTACGCCTTCTGGTAAAGCTCCGTAATCACAGCCGGCAAGTCAGACTCGTTGACCGTCGTAAACTCAGACCAAAGCAGCTCGCCGAGCCGCGGTTGGGCGCCCTGAGTGTACGTGGGAATCAAGTATTTCTTGCACAGCCGCTTACAGCCGAGACGCTGATAGAAAGCCAGCCGACGTTGGCGAGCTTTCTGGTCTTCGACTGATAGGTTCGACTCTTTGGTGCTTTCGATTTCGAGGAACAGCCCGATGTAAGTCGGATACTGCTTCTTCAAAATTTCGATCAAGCGCTTCATGTGCTTGGAGCCGACACCGGACGACCGCTTTGTAGAGTCAGTCGCGATGTAGCCGAGAAGGGCGAAGTTGCTCAACGGATTAACAATGGAGAAACACAGGAGTTCACCGGTGGTGTTGGTCGTCTTGTGAAGAAGCATCGTACCGGCAGCAAGCATTTTCCGCACGTCCGCAACGGGCATCCGTTCGTCCTGTGGGAATGCAAGCTCGTACAAGTCCTTCCAATCGTCCTCCTGCCCGGTGCTTTGGGTGCAGAGATTGATTGTGCTGCTCATATTAGCTCCTCCGTTTTCCTCGAGGTCTCTCGGCCAAAGCGTGGGCGAACCAGTGCTCGAGCGTGAAAGCGAAACGGCTAGACGGACAAAACCAAAGTCGCTGAATTGCAACTCAGAGCTGTTTCGTCACCTAAAGATTCAAGCCGCTAAACTCGGGAGATTCCTACAAAATGGGGTAGGTTGGAAGATGGTAAAAACATAGCGAGAGATGTCTTTGGAAACAATTGCAAACAATACTTGTGTTGTCAGGCCTTGCGCGGGTGCGTGAAGGTGTAACAAGAACTCGCGCTTGTCAAGGTGGTGTGAAAAGGCGCACAGGCTGACATTTTGCAAGTAGTCAACAAATGAGTCGTATTCTTGACAACCGTCGGACATCCATTGTTATAGCTTGGAAACCTCAAAACAATTACCAGTTCGTAGTTAGCGCGGCTTTGCAGGGGTATCCTCTTGAAAACCGAGGTGGCGTGCGGATTTTGATCTATTGAGCAAGTCGAGCGCTACGTCCATTGTCGGCGAAGAGGGGTGTCCGGTCCGCACCAGCAGTGGTGGCGACTCAATAGATTTACTTTGACTTAGCGGAGCGATTTCCAATATTTCGAGAAGTGCTTACGAACGTCCTTAATACGCTCATCGACTTGATCTGGAGTGCGGTCGTCGGTTATTGGTTCTTTACCCGACGCTGGACCATCCATGAGATATGATGCGTGCACTTGTCCAAGTTCGGATTCACCGTCTGCATTTAAGACACGCATCGTTGCTACTGCGGATTCGGACATGGAATGTGTGTTGTAACCGCCTTCAAGAAAGCAAACGATCTTAGTGTCGCCAAAACGACTCAACTCAGAAAGTCGCTGAGACAGCATGGCAAAACCAGCAGTTGAAATTCTTTGTTGACCCAATGGATCGAGATTGTGCGCGTCGTATCCTGCAGAGAGCATAATCAAGTCAGGCTCGAACTCAGCGCAAACCGGCTTGACCAGCGCATCCCATGCCGCCAGGTATCCGCGATCTCCGGTGCCGGCAGGAAGTGGGATGTTCATATTGAAGCCTTTGCCTTCGCCGTCACCATCTTCGGTGTACCAACCCGAATCTGGCGGCCAGAAAGGATATTGGTGAAACGAAGTGAAAAATATGCTCGGGTCGTTGTAGAAAAGATCTTGAGTGCCGTTGCCGTGGTGGACGTCCCAGTCGACAATGAAAACTCTCTTGGCACCTAGACTTTTCTGCGCATACTTGGCGGCGACAGCGATGTTATTGAAAAGACAAAAACCCATCGGTTTGTCTTTGAGTGCATGGTGACCAGGCGGCCTAACTGCAACGAATGAACTCGTGTGTCCATTGCGGTGGGACACGGCATCGACTGCGACGAGACCCGCTCCTGCTGCCAGTTTTGCTGTTTCATATGTTTTCGGACTCATGAATGTGTCTGAGTCGAGCTGAACAAGGCCGTTTCGTTTTTGAGCCAATGAAGACTCTTTCTCGAGCTCATGAATGTAGTTGTCGCTGTGCACGCTCAGAAGCTCATCTTCTGTGGCTGGGCGTGGATGGAGTTCTTTCAGGCTGCCTTCAAGTGCAGTCTTGTGGATGACGCTGTCGATGGCTTGGAGTCGTTTTGGTGACTCCGGATGCGTGTCGGGAGTCAGATGTTCTTGAAACTTGGGGTCGCGTATTAGCGCCAATTTGGACATGAGGCTGGCTCCTTGAAAGAGACCCGAGGAAATTCTACGTTTGACTAAGCTGATTGTTGCATATTTTGCCTGTTTGGGCCCCATTTATGAGAGCCGAGCTCAGCTGCGCTAGAGGATGGAAGCGTAATTCCCCTAATTTGAACTCGCGAGCCTGAATTGATCCGAGTCTTGTTAGGAATATAAGCTTGAGTTAACTTTTCAAATCTCTCTTCGGAAAAAACCTCCCTAAGCGAATACCCATCTCAACCATCAATTGATCATTCGAGCATCAGTGGATGTGCGTTGAGTCAGGGACTTGATTTCGAAGAATGTTCTCGGTGTGTGTCACCGCCGACGGTGTCGAGATCGTTCGACAGTCGGCTGCGCCTTTGGCGCCAAACTACGCCACTGCCTGAAAGTGGTGAAACTTCGGAGAGTGCTATGAAATTCAACTTCGGACTTTCGAAAGAAACGACGCTGGAAATCACGCCGAATGAGGCTGTTCCAGCAGGTTCGCGCGATCTGTCGGTCAGCTTGAGGGGAGTTTCGACCTCTGCTCGGCTGTTCACCGCGATCGTCGCTAGTATCGTCGTCGTCTTCTTGCTCACGCGGCTGGACGCCGTGTCGGCAAGCGAGGGGGTTCGCCGGTTCATCATCGGCCTGCTCAACTGGGGCACCCTCTACGAGCCGTTTTTCCCGGAGCGCATCTGGTCGCCCGTGACCTGCATGTGGTTCCATGGGAACGTCTCGCATATCGCCAACAACATGCTGATGATGCTTGCCTTCTGGTTTCTTCTGCGCAAGGCATTCGTCGGCAAATGGTGGCTGCTGTTCTTCATCGTCGGCGGCACCCTCGGCAATCTGAGCTACGTGGCAGTGCACCACAACCCGGCAGCTGACTTTGCCAACTGGCATGGAGAGAGCCTTGACCTCATCTTCATGGGCCCGAACACTCCGCTTGCTGGCGCTTCCGGCGGTGTCATGGCTCTGTGGGGTGCTTCAATTGCCGCAGCCGTTCGCTACTGGCTGCTTGCCCGGCGCGAGGGGGTAGTGTCCCGTATGGAGATCGGCGTCATCGCGCTGGTTCTGCCGGCGGTGTTTCAGCTCTTCTGGTTCGACCTGCGATCGGACGTGTCCGTTGCAGGATTCGCGCATCAGATGGGTCTGGTGTCCGGTTTCTTGCTTGCTCTGCTTGCACCGCTTCAGGGCAAAGTCACTGTGTTTGCTTCCGACGCAGACCGCGTCGGTGTGCGCACGATGGCGATCAAGGGGCGCAAAGACATGGTCGTCGATGTCGGCATGTTCCTGAAACCCGACTTCACCGATGGTGCTGATTTTGTCGTCGCGCGGCAAGAAATGCATACGCTGCGTGGCGTCGTGCATCGCGACAAGCTGCTGGCCGGCACAGCGCCAGAAGGCTCTTCTGAAGCGTTCGTGGTGGCAGACAACGTGGCTGTCACCGGCGTCAAGATCAAGCGCTCGTGAGTCTGTGTCATCCTTCTGTAAGCGGGCTGGATCGCTAGATCCAGCCCGCTTGGGCAAGGGAGAATCTTTTGCATTTTTTTTGAAAATTGTAATACTAAAAGCGGTAGTAAAAATTGCTGAAAAAGGGAAAGAAAGAAGAAGCCATGCGGCTTCGACTCTCCTTCCCCGGACTAGACTTGCGTCATGTCCTTCCTTCGTCGACCGCTTACTTGCCGATTGGCTTGGTGATGTCGTTGAACAGACCAAGCACCATCAGCGCCAGCAAAGCGAAGAAGAAGAAGGCGGAGATCCTGCCACGCACGTTCGCGGAGA
>CAZCZI010000155.1:0-6674 GCA_964503045.1 uncultured Candidatus Obscuribacterales bacterium | reverse complement strand
GCAAATCTGAAGTTTATGCAATCGCCATCTTGGACTTTGTATTCTTTGCCTTCTAGGCGAACCTGACCTTTGTCTTTAGCGCCATTCCACGTTCCATGCTCTTGCAGTGCTTTGTAGGCGACGCATTCTGCGCGAATGAAACCGCGGGCAATGTCGGAGTGAATTTTGCGTGCAGCTTCTTGTGCAATGGTATCGCGGGTGATGGTCCATGCTTTTACTTCGTCGTCGCCGACGGTGAAAAATGCAATTAGATTCAGCAAGCTATATGTTGCTTGAATTAGCTTGTCTCTGCCGCTTTCAGCAATTCCCATTGCCGTCATGAATTCGCCGCGCTCTGATTCTTCGAGTTGCGCGATATCCATTTCGATTTTTGCACAGAATGTAAGCAGAGGCATTTTGTGATCGTCGGCGAACTTTTTCAGACTTGCGATCGAAGCTGGATTTTCTTCGCCGATCTCGGATTCATCGATGTTTGCGACGATTAGCATCGGTTTTTGAGAAAGGAATGTGTAACCGCGAATGACCTTTTGCTCTTCTTCAGTTAACTCGATTCCACGAAGCGGTGTTTCCTTTTGCAGTAATTCGTTGAAGCGTGTGAGCAGTTCTTTCTCAGCTTCTAATACGGTGCGCTCTGGTCCTTTCTTGCGCCCAATTTCAGCATCCAACTTGCTAAGCCGTTTGTCGACGACTACGAGGTCGGCGATGACTAGTTCGAGTTCCAAATTCTGTGCATCGCGCAGCGGGTCGACAGAGCCGTCAGGATGTGGAATCGCAGGATCTTTGAAGGCGCGCACGACGTGCACGAGGGCATCGACTTGGCGAAGGTGCGCGATCAATTGGGGGCTAAAACCTTCTTTTTTTGCTTGACCTGGCAGAACCCCTGCGACATCAACCAGCTCGACGGTCGCCGGTGTGGTTTTCTTTGGCTTGTAGAGTGCCGATAGCCACTCCTGGCGCGTGTCAGGAACCGGTACAACTGCCTGATTGGGCTCTGCTTGCGCAGCCCCTGAAAAGGCGTGCACTTCGGCGCTTCCGCCGCTTACCGCGTTGAATACCGTCGTCTTACCGGAAGCCGGTATGCCAATGATTCCTACTTTCATCTGAGAATTCCCGCAAGCTGTTCAAACACTCTTTTCTAACAGAGATCGGTGCTCTTTTTATGTTTTTGCAGCAAGTGTTACAGACGTTTCCCACTTTGCAAGATTGAATTCAACTAATCATCACTCTAACTTCGTGATGGCGTCGCTTTTGAAGGACGGCTTCGCCTTTTCAATCACCATGCCGAAGTTGTACAGCTTCACCTCGGTATCGGTGTCATGCCAGCGTTTCAGAAACTCGGCGATTGGAATAAACGTGTAATTTCCGAGTGTAGACGGGTCCATAAAGTACACGTTTTTCTTGTCGTATCCGATGGCAACAACGTAATGCCCATCTTCCCAGTCTGTCTCGTAATTGACCGGTTTTTCAGACCACGCCTGAATTAGACAAATTACAGGCTTGCGTTGATCGAGCAGTTTTGCGAGCGCTTCGAAACGCATGTCTTTGTGCACGGCGACTGTGTATCCTTTCGACTTCGCAATGCTTACAATGTTTTCGTACTTGGTTCCATTCTTCGGCTCAGCCTGCAACTGCTTTGCCAAAACGTCCTCTCTGACTTCATCTCCATAATATCCAAACACTGATTGAACAGCGGCGACACCGCATGTGTAGTCCGTTGATTGTCGCGTCATAGGAACGCGAATCAAATCAGGTTGATCCGATTTCGAGTCTTTTCCAAACGCCGGAGCCAGTATAGAACCCATTAGCCAAGGCACAATCCAAAAAATCCGCGCAGTGAGAAACTTGAAGACCAGACCCATCATTACTTTTGTTCCTTTGCCTCTAATCTTGTCTTGGTAGGATCGTGTCGATTTAGTGTATAGCTAAACTCTGCGTTTCCAACCAATGGAATTTGATTTTGGTCGAGGAAAAATAAAACTCCATCATCGCCTTTTTGAAGAAGTATGGGGGGCTTGTCCAATAACGCCAAACTATAAATGGTTTTCCTTGGCTCGGTTTTCGACTCCGAGATAGACCACGAGCCCTCTCGCGCATGATCTCTAAAAAGCGATCCCTCTGCCTTGTATGTTGTCGGTTCGTGCGTTGTCGCATCTTGATACAAGGTCACCCGCCATTTCGCCTTTGTTGTCCCGTCATGAATCGGGATTTTGAGCACTCGTGCAATGCCCTGGCAAGGCGTTCTTCCAACAAAGATTCCAAACACTGTCGGTCCTGTTGATGGGTCTGAAATCGGATATGTCAGCTCCGGTTGGAACATCAAAGATACCTGATCGACTGGAGGTTCCGCTCGATCTTTTCGATTCAAGGTATAGCTCCAGCCACCGTGTCCAACCATAAGGGAATGATCCGGATTGAGAATCTGCAATATGTTTTCGTTGACTTCGCGAAGAGACAATGTTGCTTTCAGATCTAAAATGTTTTTCTCGGTTGAGTTAAAACTCCATGAATCACTTTGTTCGATCATCTGTATGTCTTGTGATAATCCGGGTTTTCCTTGCTCTGTGTGTCCATAATTGCAGCGTAAATGATATTTGGTCGGTGAATGTGTTCTTGGATCTTGATAAAGAATGAGATCCCATTCAATAAGATCTGGTTTTGCATCGGCGGGGATTTGCAGCATTCTTTGAATTGCCTCGCCGCAGGGGCTGCTGCCTATGTACTCACCAAAGAGTGAGGAGTCGGTTGGTGGTTCTATGTGTTTTAAGAACATGCCAGTTGCAACACAGATGGCGCAAGAGACTACAAGCAAAACTATGTAGACCGTCAGCAGGCGCTTATTCATTTTTGTTGTAATCGAACTCATGCTTCACGGTTTCTCCGTTGGTTGTGTCTTCAACCGTGACGTGCAATGAGTTGCTTCCTGAGCGCTTATACGTGACTTTTACTCGGTGCGTTTCGCTCTTGTTGTCGAATGTGATTTGTGACGAGTTACTCTCCGTCAATATGCAATCGCCTGCTTCCTCTTTCTCGTTCCACCCAACCAGGCTCTCATTGAAGTGTCGCATTCTCAACACCACATGATCTTTAGTTTCAACGATGGTTAGTAATTCATAGAATGTTGTCTTTTGATCTTTTATAAATCTGCAATAGCCGACCATGCTGTCGCCTTCGGGTTGAGACCAAAACTCTTCAACCAGGGCTCCTGACTTGGTTTTGCTCGACCATGCTCCTTTGAGAAAACTTGCATCTTGCAGCTTGTGATGAACCGATTTTTGTTGCTGGGCCCCGCTATACATGAATGCACCTCCGCAAAAACTCGTCAAAAGCGCAATGCAACTGCCGGTAGCCAGGAGACTTCTCATTTCGATAGGCTTGAGAGGCCTTTGACTGCAAACTCGTAATCGGGATAAATCGCAACTGCATGTTTGTAGGCGTCTTGGGCTTTCAATTTGTCGCCCTTCAGCTGATAGAGATCACCGAGATAAGTATATAGAGCTACGATTGCGGTACCAGGTGCCTTCGGGTAGTCCTTGATTTTCTTCAGTTCGGCCGGCCCGTGGATGACTTTTACTTTGCGCCGTTCTTGTTGTTCTTTGTCTTTGATGGCTTTGAGAATGCGGCGTTCCATGTCGATCTTCGATTGGAGCCATCGTTCGATCAAAGGAATTCCGAAGTTGGGATCATTGGTCTTTATGCAACATTCGGTGAAACGAGAGAACGTGTCGATCAGTTTAGGTTGCCCGTAAATTACGTCTGGCCCGGAAGTGACTTCGATCTTTACCAGTGCGGTGCTGTATGCCTCTTTTGCCTTTTGCCAGTTTTCTCGATCGTAATAAGTTTCGGCGAGACCTTGTAGAAGGTCGATGTAATCTGGATCCTTAACTTGCATGGTCTGCACGTGCAAAGAGATCATCAGTTTAATCAGCCACTCGGCTGCATCAAACTCTTTGTGCACTAATAATGCATGAACTTGCTGCCGACCAAACTTCATGAATTGTTTTAGCTTCTCAAACTCCGTTGCTTTCTCCGGATAGTTGAGTTGCATTATTTCTTCCAATAGCGGCTTCACTTCGTCGTATCGCCGCTGGAGATAGTACTCGATTGCAAGCCCGGTCATTGCCGATTGCTGGTGCTTCAAATCCTTGTCTTTCTTAGCTTGTTCGATCAAAGCCGAGTAAATTTCTTCGGACAACTCGCTGTCGCCCATCTTCTCGGCTTCTTCAGCATCTTTGATGCGTTGTTCGAAGGACTTGGCGCAGCCGGAAAGTGTGGCTGCCATTGAGCAGGCACAGACCAATACAGTCAATGTCGAGCTAAGAAGCTTTTTTCTGAAAGTGCCGACAGTCAAAGGTCAAAACCACAGCGGGAGTTCAATCCGAACAATATTACCATCAAGCATCGCCGTCTTCGTAATTCCCGCAGAGGCTTGCACGTCGTTTTCACGTCGATTGCAATAACTTGAATGCACACCGCAGATTGCGCCAATGCCAATACTAAAAATGGAGAACACAAGAGATGAGCGGAAGAAATCATCATAATCAAGAGAGTTTTAGAGCTTCGGCGTCTTTCGGTATGGAGGTCTCAGCCTCGGCGCAGTTCGGCGTAGAGTTGTTCGGTTCAGGCAGCGATTGCCGCCCACACAGACCGCAATATCCGCAGCCATGTGAGAGACCACCTCAACCTAATTGTCTTCCACCAGTCGAGATTTGCCGTCCGCAGCCTTGTCCGCCGCCACAATATAGACCGCAACCACAACCAGACTATAGCTACAGAACTCCTGGCTGTTTTCCCACACCTGGCTATTCATCGTATCCAAACTACAATGAATATCGGCCGCCGATTGTGCAAACCGGGCAAGCATCATGGGGAAGCGACAACGGCTGGACCGCCAATGGTGGCGGAATCGGCTGGACTACCGATGCGTACGGTCGCTCACAAGGTGCCGGCAACATGGGTTGGCGCAATGCCGACGGCTCCATGGGTCAAGCCACGATACGCTCCGGTAACGGCGCCGGCATCATCGAGTGGACGACTAACACCGGACAGCGCGGCGCCTATCAATGGGCTCCCGGTTACACCAGCGCTTACACAGTGCAAGTCAATCAGAATCCCTACGTCTACCGCCCACAATACTGAACGCCTCACGGCATCCCTGAAAAAACCTGGTAACCCAGACGGGCACGAGTCTTCGTGCCCGTCGCCTTTGCTGTTTGGAACAAATTTGAATGTTCCCCCTAAATATTCTTCGGATGACGTATAAGGCTAAGAACCTCAAATCTTGTCGAATCGTCGGAGAATAATTGTGATGAACTCTAATAAACTCATGTTTGTCATGTCAGTTGCAATTTCGCTTGCTTCGACCACTATCGCTGCCGACGCGCACGCATCTAATGCGATGCCGTTTCCGACAGCCTCCGCCAGCGCTCCAAAGTCACTTGCTCCTGGTTATGCGCTTTTCCAAAACAATAGATTTGGCTTTTCGATGGCGTATCCCAAAAAAGTTTTGTGCCCTCGCGGTGTTGCTGGTGCGGCCGGTGAGACGTTTGTGTCCAAAGACGGAAAAGCTGAGCTGTGCGCTTTCGGGCAGTACAACTCTATGGATCAATCGCTCGGTGCGATGCTCGAATCGGACATCAATCTCGAAGGCGACGGCGGCAAGAAAGTGCAAGTGACAGACAAGCAAGTCGGCGAGAATTGGTATCAGGTGTCAGGAACAGTAGATAATGACGTGTTCTACATCAAGTCTGTTCTTACTGGAGACAATCGCGTTAACAAGTTCATTTTCCATTATCCGATCGCACAGAGAGCTAAGTACGACTCGATCGTTACCGAAGTCGAAAAATCGTTCGTGGCGGCGCCTGACGACTATTTGTCATTCGGTAATTGATACTGAATCTGGTGCTATTGCGGAGTCGCGTAGTCTAAACCGTTATCGACGTACTCTTTAAACTTCCAATAACTGCCTTCCTGGAGCATCGCAACCTCGGCGGTGCTGAATGGAGCAGTCTGCGAAGCCTTGGGATTGCCGCGGTTGTCGGTCGCTACTTTGATAATGCAGACTTCGCTGTTTTTCATTCTCGCGCTGATGACGCGCGAAAATTTGTTGGCGATTTTCTTGTAAAACTTCAATTTGTTTGCGCCCGGCGAGCCTGTGATGTGGTCGAGTTGGTCGTCGGTCAGTTTTGGATCTTGCGACTTGAGTCTCGCTCTTGTCTCTGCAGCTACTTTTGGATCGAAGGTTGACTGAGTGCGCTTCATTTTGTCCTGTTCGAGCGAAGTCAGATAAGGCATTATCGAATCCATCGAGTTTGCAGAGCGTGCTGCGCGAACGAACTGCAAGAAGTATTGCACGGGTGCCGATTTCATGACCGCGTCAGGTGCAGGCGTTGGCGCGTTTTGACCGATTGCCGTCGGGCAAGCCGTCAGTGAAAGCGCGATTGCGATCGATGTGGCGGTTGCTTTTCGAATTACATACATAGGAGCATTCTCCGTTCGAACTTAACAAACAGGGTCTCCAGCGGTGAACTCAAGTAACCAGACGATAGCGACGCAGACGCTATTGAGATCAAAGCGTCATGGGCTGAACTTTCCGGTGAAAAGACCGGAGAGGGTGGGATTCGAACCCACGTGGCTTGCGCCCATCCGCTTTCGAGGCGGCGCCGTTATGACCGCTT
>CAZCZI010000154.1:0-7206 GCA_964503045.1 uncultured Candidatus Obscuribacterales bacterium | reverse complement strand
TAGAAGGCAAAGAATACAAAGTCCAAGATGGCGATTGCATAAACTTCAGATTTGCGGTGTAGCGACGTACGCCCCTCTTAACACTTGCTGTGAAGTTTCAGTTTTTTGTTCTTGTTCATTGAACTGCCTCAGCGCAGCAAGAACCCCCTTACGTTTGTCGACGCGTTCGCACTAGTCGAGGCAACAGATGTGCTTGGATAGCTTCGTTGGTAGGTTGCAACGGCAGGCGCAGGCGCATTCGTACGCGGTTGCTGAACTAGGGCTCTTCTTTGTGGTGCTCCAGCAGGAAGAGGCTTATTGGTAGGCATCATTTTACCCATCAGCCTGTTAGTGGTTGTCCCGTTGGGAAGAGCTCCAGCCGGATTTCTCAAGTTCGAGCCGAAGCCAGCGCGAGGCAAACCTAACGGAACTACGCCACTCGGTTTGCCGAGCTGCAATCCGCCGGCGGGCAAGACCGATGAAGCGTTACCCAAAGCCCCAGCCCCCTGTCCGCCAAAACCATTGTTGAACCCCTGAGGCGCCTCGGGAAGTTGCACCATCTGCGGTGCGTCAGGTGCGCTTCTAAAGTCCTTTATTATTGGCCGATCATCGACGATCTGGACCTGCCTTGGGGCCTGATAAAACTTTGTTTTCTCCATCGCATTGGAGTTGATGTGTGATTGGGCCGACGCAGGAAGCACTGCTATGAGGCTTGCACCCAGTCCAATTAAAACTGGTACGAATGATTGATTGGCTGAATGTCTTTGCATGGTTTCGTTCTCCTGGCAATTTCAATGCTTTAGCGTGGGGGCTGTTCGTAGCATGGCGAGAGTTTGTCCCTTTGCCGTGAACTCCATCTGTCGGATTTATGAACTTTTCATGACCAGCCGCGTTGATTTTCAAAGCCGACAAACCGCTGCGGCTCGCTTGCATAAATAGGTACGTGCGTTCGAATTTTGGTAATGAAAGGAATCGCTGCAGCTTAGTTCATAAAAACGTCATAAATCACTCATAGCGACCACAGGCAATGCCCGTACATTGCACCCATTCGGCAACGCTATCGGAGGTCCATATGTCATATCCAAAAAGCGGTGAGTCTGCAATCGGCAACATTACTCCTTCTTCCAAAACTGGTGACCACAATCTCTCGCAGTTTCTTCGTGAACTTTATGAAAAGCCGATGTCACCAGCAGAGTTTCCAAAAGACGCAGTTTTACCAAACAAAGATGACACCAATGGTGGCATGATGCGGAAAGGGCTTTTGCCTTCACTGGAGCTCGGGTCTTCTCAACGTGATAGTCAAACCAAAGAAGCCGCGAACCACCTAGTATTGAAGGACCTGGAGAAAACAGCGCGCATCAGGTCTGAAGACACTGACAAATCAATTCCGGAATCATATACAGTCAAGAAAGGACAGGGCTTCTACAGCATCGCTAAGGATGTGCTGACACAGTCAGATGCAGATCCATCACCGAAGAAGGTATTGGAATTCGCAAAGAAAATAGCCGAGGCCAATGGATTGGATCGTAACAAGTCCATCATCCATCCAGGCCAGGAACTCTTGATTCCTAATCTGAGCGAAGAGAACCCGAAGGAGTCGCACGCGAAAGCCAAAGAGCATAGGAAAGTAGAAGAACACAAAGCTAAAGAACATCCGAAGGCCAATCACCCGTTCTTCATTCCATATCAAGAAATGGAAGACCAGATCATGCCAGTGCCGGAAGAAAATCCCGGCAGAATTCCTCCTGTAGAGATGCCGCACTTAGGACGTACGCCCTGCGACATCGATCCGAACATGCCCATGGGCAAAGAGAAGGTGGAAACACCGCTAATGACGGTTGCACTGCCTCCGCATTCTCTTGTCGATTCGTTCAGAATAAATGTACGTGAGATACCGGCAGTCGACCTCGATTCGCTTAAACCCAACAGGCCTGACGGCGGCTTTGATCTGAAGCACAATGACAGTACAGTTACCTACTGGAAAAACGGAGCAGTACGAGTTTCATCTAAAGATGGAAGCGGTTACTCGCTGACACCTTCAGAAAACGGATTTCGAATTCATCATTGGGGCAACTCTGACAGTGAAAACTTCGATATGAGTTGTGACAGCAAATACGGCAGCACGGTCATCAAAGAGAAATCCGGTGCCACCAAGACGCAATGGGCTGACGGGGTCGTGAAGCAAGAGGGAGCTGACGGAACCGGATTCGCTTCTCGACCACACTACACGGGTAAAACAAGAGAAGAACACTGGGGTCCGAAGGCAGAGGACAACTATAATCTTGAACCGACTCCGGCAGGCAGCCCGTGGTCTCACGTAAAAACACAGCGAAGCTATGCATACTAAATGGCTCAGCTGCAAGGCCTGTGGTGGACATTATTCATGGTCAGCAATTGACAGCACTTTGACCCAGATGGAACAATTGTCAGGAGGTGAAGGGATACGAGCCAGATGATGAAAAAAATTCGATCCCGCAAGGGGCACATCGCGGAGTTTCCTCTTGCGCTAGGCGTTTTCTTTCTGATTACGCTCTTTCCTTTGATCAATCTTGTGTCGTTCACGTGTGGCGCCGCTACCCTCTATCTCTGTGCACACCAAGCGTCTCACCAGGCAGCCTGCGCCACATCCTTCCCGGCAGCGCTTCAAGGAGCCGTAAACCAGAGTGTGCAAATCGAGCAGTCTGGACTCGGCCAGTTCGCAAAGATAGTTCCAGTTGGAGGAATGGCGGGTTCAGGAATGAACCTTTTCCTCTATGCCATTAATTATCAGAACAGCTCTTCCAGCATTTATGGGCCCAACAGCCCACTGGCACCACCGATCGACACTGCCACAAACATATATGAGGTCGAGGCGAAGGTTCTTGCTGATGTAGGTCCGTTCCTCAATCTGTCGGGTGTTCCTTTCGTCGGAAACATTCCGCTGATAGGCAAGCCGGCCAGACTCCAGTTTACTAACAGAGCCGCGGTCGAGCACCCGGAAGGACTGGTAGGCAACCCGATTGCCGCTCTGGTAGCGACCATAGCTAATCCGGGCACCGGTCAATCTTTGCCCTCGTCGCCGCCGTCGAGCACGCCTAACCCCCAGGGCACAGGGAGCTACACGCTGGCAAACAGCTCAGGATGGAATTATCCGGGCGTATTCACATACAAGGTCTGGGAGCCGGACCCCAACACCGTCGGTGGTGGCTATATGGTAGACATCACAACCACTCCGACCTTTTTAGACACTAACAATGACGGGTTTCCAGACAAAGTGACTCTGGATACCACGATCACAGGACAGCATCTTATAACTCAATCAAGCACCCCCGGCAACGTGCTTACCGGCCAAGACGTTTTTAGTTATCAAAATGCCAACGGACAGACCATCTCGTACGTCATAGACCCAGGCGTCAACTACACCAGCTCAATCTCCAATCAGTTTAGTGTTGCCAGAGGCATGGACAACACTGCGATTGTATTCAACGCGGGAAATTCTGAAAGCGGATCCGTCAACATTTACGACATGGCCAATTCATTGGGACAAGGCCCCACTACTGCGACATCTATTGTTGCGCTGCAGCAGTTCATGGACTGGGCTACTTCACTGGGCTTTTAGAAAGAAAACATAATGGCGTACAATATCGCCAGACTTTGCTGGAGAGAGCATGGCGCGTGTACTGATTGTAGAAGATGACCCTGCGATGAGCGACGTGCTCAATAACTACATGCAGTTCGAGCAGCATCAAGTCGAATGTGCCAGCAATGGTGCCGATGGGTTGCAGCTCTTGCAAGGCAACTCCTTCGACCTGGCTATCGTCGATTGGACGCTTCCAAGTCTAAGCGGTGTCGAACTAGTTCGTCGCTATCGCTCGGGGGGAGGCAAAGCGATGATCTTGATGCTCACCGGAAGAAATGCCGTTCAAGAAAAGTCTCTTGGTCTTGAATCCGGAGCCGATGACTACCTGACTAAGCCGTTTCACACCGATGAGCTGACCGCACGCGTCAGAGCGCTCTTGAGGAGACTGTCGACGTATTCCTCCGATGATACTTTAAGGTGTGGTGAACTGACACTCAATCTCAACCAACATACAACAACAGTCAATGACGCCGAACTAAACCTGATTCCGAAGGAGTTTGCAGTTCTTGAGATGTTGATGAGATACCCCGGCCGCGTCTTTACGCTCGAAGAGATTATTGCGCGTATCTGGGAAAATGAAGAAGCCGGCTCGATAGACGCGGTTAGAACCCACGTCAAGAATCTTCGCAAGAAAATCAGCGTCGCCACCGAGCATGAATACATAGAAACAGTTCACGGAATCGGCTATAAGGTGCGAGCAAAGAAGTAGGCATCAGCAACCGACCGGAATTTTGAACCAAAAAGTGCTCCCCTCGCCCAACTTACTTTCCACACCAATGATACCGCCATGTTGTTCGACAATCGCTTTGCAAATTGGCAGACCAAGTCCGGTGCCCTTTTTTTCTTTCGCATCAGCGGCTTCCACTTGTTTGTACTTCTCGAAAACAGCCTCCAGATGCGTTTCGGGGATGCCGCGCCCCGCATCTGAAACTTTAAACAGTGCAAACTCGCAGTCACGCTCAACGGTAGTTCTCACTGTCTGGTTGGCGGTTGAAAACTTGACTGCGTTGGATATGAGATTGATTAGCACTCTGATCAAACGTTCGCCGTCAGCCAAGATTTCCAGTTCGACAGAGCCTACCTCGAGCTTTACCTTCTCTTTCAAGGCGAACTCCTCGACCGCCTCCACGGCACCTTCCACAATCGCTGACACCGAAACTTTGGCCAATACGAGATCGTGTTTTCCAGCCTCCAGCTTTTGAAAATCCAGCAAATCGCTAACCATATTTAGAAGCCTGCCGACACTTCGCTCCACTTTGTTCAGAGTCGGAATCGCCTTTTCCGGAAATGGTCCGAAAACACTCTTCTCGAGCATCTCGAGAAAGACTTGAACAGTTGTGAGCGGTGTTCGCAAATCATGAGTGACCATGGCGATGAACTCGTGCTTTCGCTTTTCGAGCTCATGCCTTTCTGTCACATCATGGACGATGGCAAGGGTTTTGGTATCAAATGGTTTAAGTGAAACCTCCACCATTACTGGTTGCCCCAGGCGATTCTTCGTCTCCATTTCTTGTATGAGAATCTGAGGATGGTCGCCTTCTTCGAGCGCGCCAAGCGCCTGCGTCACAAGAGGAAGTGTCTCGGTCAACTTTGTGGTTGCCCCATCATTGTTGGTGATGCCGAACATTTCAGTGAAGCTTGGATTGACGAAATCTATTGTTCCATCAGCAGCGGAGGTCGCCAGCCCAACAGGCATCTGCTCGATGATAGTCCTAACCCTTTGCTCGCTTGCCAAAAGTGCAAGGCGCGCTTTTGTGAGTTCATCCGCCATTGAGTGGAAGGTAGAGTCTAACTTTGCGATCTCATCATTGCCTGCAAGCAGTGGATTGAGCTCTTCATTTCTTGCCAGCCGGCTGGAGTTGTTCTCAAGAACTTTTAGCCTGCGCGTTATGTGTCTGGTGAAAGCGAGAAACAAGACGAGCGCCATCGCGATATTAACGACGATTCCGAAGCTAATCCAATCTCTCAAATTATTGCGAGTGGCTTTGCTCAATTCGGGAGTCACAGAAAATTCCGAGCGTTCCTTCTTCAGGATGGTTTGGCGTAATTCAAAAAGGCTTCGCCAGACTTCTTCGGTGTGCTTGCTGTTTACGTATTCTCCCAGACTTTCCGAGGTGTTCAACATCGTGTCGAGAAAGGTTTTCCACTGCTTCCAGCGCATCCAGGCACGACTGAGATCCTCCAGCTTCTCCAGCCTTCTTTTGCCGGCGGCGGCATCCAGAATGTGCCCGGAGCGTCCGGAGAAAAAGTCAGTAAAGTCCTCACCAGGGGCCATGTATCCGAGCAAGGCACGGTTTCCACTGCTATAAACTTGCCGCCAACCCGGCTGGGGTGCATACCGCAACCCCGCCACCGTATTTGGTGCTTCACCTTTTACAGCCAGTGGATTAAATGGTGTTGAGTAACAGTCAGCAAGAGCTATGGCTAGATTGGAAAACTCATCGGGCACATTGCGCGTAAGTTCGTCGTAGTGCATCTTGTAGTACCTGTCATGCGAGATCGCCAGAGACAGGGCACAAGTCGTACAAAGTGGAATCAGGGTTGCGAGCCAGTTGGTCTTGCCAATCACTTCCTTATTGTGATACTCCTTCTGCGCAAGTGTTTCGGCTTGAGCGAGAATGCGTTGGTATCCAAGCAATAGGGTTATTTGAATCAAAAAGGGTAGGGCAATGACAAGCATTCCCTTCCAGGCTAGTGTGAGCTTCACGACGGCAATCTGTTCATCTTGTTCGGAGATTCACCAACATTATAAGGGAGTTCAGAAAAACGACATAAATTCATCATGAGCGTCTCAGGCCCAAGGTAAAGAATTATCTTCGCACCCTCACCCCTAATCGACTATGAGCGACGAAATCCGCAACTCCAACACCAATGATCTTCACAGCCGCTTCGATTCAGTCGAGCACTGGATCGCCCTTCTCGCCGACCAGGACGGAAACACAACCAGTGAAGACGTCTGGCGAGCATCGCTCCATCTATGCCATTATCTGTGCACCCTGGGGCAACTGAGCCTGTCAGAGACGCTTTGCCGACAGTTGTTGTCGTCCATTGAGTCAAAGAGAGGCCGCGAAGACATACTGTATCTGCGCGCGCAAAGAACCCTGCTCATACTGCTTTTGAGGCGCCGGAAGTGGGGACAGACTCAACTGTTGGTAGAAACGATGATAAGCGGCCTCGAGCAACGGCAGAAAAACACGAGTTCTGTGGTGGGAGAGTCTCTGCCATTGCTGGAGCTTTTGGCCGCGATTCACCACCAGAGACAACGATGGGACACGGCAACCAAGCTCTATAGCCAGGTTTTAAAACTGAATCCCAACAGTGCCCAGATTCAGCATCGTTTGCAAGAGATAGATCACCGCATCCACCACCAGAGTGCTTTTCTTAAAGTTGTCAAACAGCTCATCAGCGATCTGGCGCCAAACTCATACTGAAGACATTGGTTATCCAAGCGTGCGCCCATCAAACATATTGCTTCGTCGAGCCAACTTTGCGAGCACAAGAGCGATAGGCGTAAAAACCGTTATCCAGTAGTCATCATATGTTTCGTTACTTGCCCGGAAGCTTTTGGTTCATCGCCGAAGTATAAGCTCGAGGAAGGAGATCCGGAT
>CAZCZI010000153.1:0-7261 GCA_964503045.1 uncultured Candidatus Obscuribacterales bacterium | reverse complement strand
AGTTAAGATGTGGCGTCTTTCAAATCGCCTGCACCTGCATGAATTTCACAGAATCCGTAAACAGCAACTTGCCTATCGATTGCTCCCCAACCTGGGAGCCCATTCTTCTTTCGCGTCCCAACTGCGGTGTCGAGACCAAGGAGATTCGCAAAATCATTATTGAGCAGTCCAAGCGCGCTGGCGTTGGACATATCGGTTCAGCTCTCAGTGTCGTCGAACTACTTCATTGTGTTTACGGTCATGCACTGCGTCTGCCGGAAGATGCGCGCGACAGAGATCGTTTCGTGCTGTCCAAAGGGCATGCGGCCCTTGCGCTGTATGCAGTTCTTTATCAACGTGGCATCGTTTCGCAAGAACAGCTGAATACTTACTGTGCGAACGGCACGCATCTGGGAGTACACCCAGAGCTCATGTTGAAGGGTGTCGATTTTTCTACTGGTTCTCTTGGGCAAGGTTTGAGCTTTGCTGTTGGTGCAGCGCTCGCTGCGAAGATGCAAAAGTCGCAACGCAACGTTTACGTACTAATGAGTGATGCTGAACTCAATGAAGGTTCTGTGTGGGAAGCCGTGATGTTTGCGGCTCAGCACAAACTCAACAATCTTGTTGTGCTGATAGACGTTAATGGTCAACAAGCTTTCGGTTACACGAAAGCCGTTATTAATACCGAGCCGCTCGCAGAGCGCTGGGCAAGCTTCGGCTGGCATGTGCAAGAGTCTGATGGACACAATGAAATAGAGCTTTTGAATGCATTGGACCGGCAGGTGGCTTCGAAGCCCAAAGTCGTCATTGCAAGAACAACTTTCGGCAAGGGCGTTTCCTTTATGGAAGGAACGATTAAATGGCACTACAGCCCGCTTTCCGATGAAGAGTATGCGCAGGCAATCGATGAAATTCAGGCGGTGACATGAGAGGCGCGTTTGCAAAGACACTGACCGAATTAGCTCGGCAAGACGAAAGAATCGTGTTGCTCACGGGCGATCTTGGTTATATGGCGCTTGAGCCGTTCGCCGATGCATTTCCTGATCGGTTCTACAACGTCGGTGTTGCAGAGCAAAACATGATCGGAATAGCAACGGGGTTGGCTGAGGCTGGGCTTATTCCATTTGCATATTCGATTACACCATTTGCAGTGCTGCGTCCCTACGAGTTCATTCGCAATGGTCCCGTTGCTCACCAATTGCCCGTGCGCATTGTTGGTGTCGGCGGTGGTGTCGAATACGGTTTGAACGGTTTGAGTCACTTCGGTGTCGAAGACTTGGCGGTGATGCGAGCGCAGCCGGCTCTCACGACCATTGCTCCCGCAGACTCGAAGCAAACGACGGAAGCCCTTAAAGCAACCTGGAATCTTCCAACGCCAATTTATTTCCGCCTTGGCAAAGACGATAGCAAAATCATTGCTGGTCTGGATGGGAAGTTCGAAATCGATCGATGCCAAACGTTGGGCACAGGCAAAGACCTACTGATTATCTCGACTGGAGCTATTACTTTGGAAGCAGTCGCTGCTGCCGAGCTTTTGAATGCGGAAGGAATAGCAACAACGATTGCAATTGTCTCCTCGTTCAATCCAACACCAGAAGAACACATTCAAGAGTTGCTCAGTCAGTTTGAACGAGTGCTCACCGTCGAATCACACTACACAGTAGGTGGTCTCTGGTCTTGCATCGGCGAAATTGCTTTGAAATATGGATTGAGAAATTTCCGTGCCGACAACTGTGCAATTGGCAGAATGCCGGTTGATACCATTGGAAGCCAGCAATATGTGCAGGAACAATTAGGCATTTCGAAATCCGGAATCTTTGAAAAGGCTATGAGACTATTCGCGGAGGAAAAATGTCCAGCGCGAGTTTAGTATCAATTATTTTGCCTGTGCACAATCAGGCCGATCACGTTGAAAAACTGATAGAAGGATACGTTCGTGACCTAGAGAAGGTGCCGTTTCAGACGGAGTTTATTCTTGTTGCCAATGCGTGCACTGACAAAACGCCTCAAGTGTGTGAGCAACTCGGCAAGAAGTATCCCAACGTGAAAACAATTGTCACCGAGCGTGGTGGCTGGGGTCTATCGGTCAAACTTGGAATCAAGGCTGCGTCAGGCGATCTCATTTGCTATACGAATTCAGCAAGAACAACGCCAGAGATTCTCTCACTGTTCCTTGTGTACAGCACGGTGTATCCAAACGTCGTCATCAAGGCAAATCGAAAAATCAGAGAGAGCATTCGGAGGCGACTTGGGTCGCTTCTGTACAACATTGAGTGCAGAGCGCTCTTTGATTTGGCGACATGGGATATAAATGGAACGCCAAAAGTATTTCCCAGAAAGTTCAAGAACTTGTTGGAGCTTACAAGAGAAGATGATTTGATTGATGCGGAGTTTCTTGCCACATGCAGAAACAACGACTATCCAATATTGGAGATTCCAATATTTTCTACAAAACGACACAGCGGAAAATCGACAACGAATTACATGTCTGCTGTGAAGATGTACACGGGAGCACTGCAACTTTGGAAAACCCTACAGGGACGCGCTCTGTAAGCGCCCTTCCGACGACCACACCGGACGACCTTTGGAGTGCACATGAAGGCACCTGGCGTCAGCCCGAGCAAGTGATTAGTCACTGGCAAGATGCCGGAAGTGTCGATAAAAGATTACTCGAATACAAAGTCGAGGGGCTTTGGTGGGAGACGCTTGCGAAGCTCGACATCACGCTCATTGTTGGGCGCGAATACGAGCATTTAGTACTCGCGATGTCGGCTGATGAAGACGAGCCCCGTGTCTCGTTTTTGCCTATGCCCCACCCTTCAGGTATTGCCGTTTCACCTGACTCTAATAGTGTATTCATCGCAAGCACTCGCAATCCCAATCAGATTTTTGAGTTTCGTCCAAGTCAGGGTTTGTTGAGTCGAAAAGATAGAGTTTGCAAGCCGTCAGAAGGCTCACCGCTGCTGCCCGTAAGTTCGAGATTCATCGCAGGCTGTTTCTACCTTCATGATTTGGCTTTCATTGGTGATGTACTTCACGGAAACGCAGTCGGGCGCAACTCGATTGTTCGATTCGACGGTGGAGCCGAGCCGGATCTCGTATGGTGGCCAAAGTGTATAGAAGGCGATGACGGAGAGCCGGACTTCGAGCAAAACTACATTCAGCTCAATTCAATCGCAGCTGGGCGGACGATTGAAGAGTCGTTCTTCAGCGCCTCTTCGGACGAAATAACGAAGTTGCGTCCAGGGCAGCCGGAATATCCAGTCGATAGACGGGGTGTAATTTTTAGCGGGCAGACTCGGCAACCGATCTGTCGAGGATTAACCAGGCCTCATTCTGCGCGGCAGCATAACGGAAGGCTCTGGGTTGATAACAGCGGCTACGGCGAGTTTGGATATGTAGAGGGCGAAGCGTTTGTGCCGGTCAGAAAGCTGGAGAGCTGGACGCGCGGTCTGTGCATGGTGGGCAATGTAGCCTTTATTGGCATTTCCCGAGTTATTCCAAAATTTAGGCAATACGCACCTGGTCTCGATGTAGACAAATCGAGCTGTGGGGTTGTGGCGCTCAATCTTCGCAGTGGTGAGGTTCTTGGCTCGATAACCTGGCCATGGGGCAATCAGATTTTTGCGATAGAATCGCTTAGTTCTAAGAAAAGCAAAGGATTCCCATTTGTCATTAATGACCAAAATGACCTAACTGGGCTATTCTATGCGTTTGATGTGGGCAACCAATAGTTTTAAAACAGGTAAGGGAGTCGAGTTTTACACTCGAAGGTAAGACAGGAGAAGGATATGACGGCTTTCAGATTGCTGATGTTGGGTGCGATGTACGAGAACGGTGGAAACACAACACATCGTTTCCTCGATGGGCATCCACAGATGTTCGTTTATCCTTTTGAATCTCAAGTTGGCACAAAACATGTCAACGACCATCTGTCCAGCATGTTTCCGCTGAAGTACAGATGGCCGCAGTTCGCACTTGATGCAACGCCCGAAGAAGACTATCACGCGATTATTGATGAAGAAGGTAAAGTCCGAGCAAGAACGCCTAATGTCAGCAAATTCAGACATGCTGATATCGATATGTGTGATGAAGAACGCAAGAAAATCTATTGCTCTATCGTGAGAAAGGGACAACGCTCCCGCGGCGGCAACATGGCTGCCTTCTTCACAGCCACTTTCGAAGCTTGGAAAAACTACAATCGCACTGGACAAGAGCAAGTCTATGTCGGCTATAGCCCGATTATCGGCGTAGATGGCGACAAGATTTTGGAAGATCTTCCGGGTGCTCATGTTCTGCACGTCGTTCGCAATCCATGGTCGGCATATGCCGACACGAAAAAGCGCCCCGTGCCACTGAGCCTCAAGCACTACATGCTCGGATGGACTCTCAACCAGTATTACGCCCTTCAGTATCGTGAACTCTATCCCGGCAGGTTCCACATTGTGCGCGCCGAAGACGTAATGGGTTCGCCTAAGAAGACTCTTGGAGCCCTTTGCGAAAAGTTGGGTCTTGAAGTGTCTGACTCACTCTCCACTCCTACATGGAATGGCAAAGAGTTGGAAGAAGTCTATCCTTGGGGAACAATCCGAAAGGCGACACCAGAAGCCAACATTGCAACAGGCAATGAGCTGAGTGCTGAAGAGAAGGAAAACATCAAACGGTTGTGCTTCCAATATCTCGACGAGTTTGACTACAAAGATATTCTGAATAGAAAACTCGTTTCGCATAAATGAAGCGTGTTCTGATCACTGGGGCTGCCGGATTCGTTGGTGCGAATCTGGCGCATCGCCTCGTGGCGCAGGGATATGAAGTTTCGGCGTTCGTGCGTCCAGGCTCTGATCTCTGGCGGCTTAAGACTATTGCTGATGCAATCGAATTTCGGGAAGTCGAGTTGAGTAACGCAGATGCGGTACTGAATGCGGTGCGCGCATGTAAGCCGGAGTGGATTTTTCACCTGGCAGTTCATGGTGCTTATTCGTGGCAAAACGATCGTGAAAAGATAGTTGCGACAAATGTGTTGGGCACGCAGAATCTTCTTGAATCATGCGCTGAAACCGGGTTCGATTCATTCGTGAATGTGGGCTCGTCTTCCGAGTATGGCTTGGTCGATCACCCACCGAAAGAA
Source organism: uncultured Candidatus Obscuribacterales bacterium (assembly GCA_964503045.1). Taxonomy (GTDB): domain Bacteria; phylum Cyanobacteriota; class Vampirovibrionia; order Obscuribacterales; family Obscuribacteraceae; genus CAYZJR01. The sequence goes on along the minus strand of CAZCZI010000153.1, from coordinate 2,154 downwards.
AGCGAGTTACCGAAGCCAAATAGCTATTACGCCTTTGCAAAGGCTTCTGCAACTATGTTTTGTCAGTTTCTTGCCGAGCAAGAAAAGCTACCTGTTCGCACCATGCGGTTGTACTCTGCTTACGGACCATGGGAAGACTCGAGAAGGCTGATTCCAACGCTTATTGCACATGCAAGAGAGGGGAGGTTACCACCGCTTGTTGATCCGAATATCGCGAGAGACTATGTATTTGTAGATGATGTGGTAGATGCGCTCGTTTTAGCAGCGAAAGAGCCTTTTGTCCAGCGTGGCGAGATTTTCAATGTGGGTACCGGCATTCAAACAACAATTCGAGAGATTGTAGAAGTGGTGAGAGAACTCTTTAATATTGACGAAGAACCGGTATGGGGTTCGATGCCGAATCGGAGTTGGGATACTACTTCTTGGGTCGCGGACAACTCCAAGATAGTCGAAGTTCTCGGTTGGTCTCCGAGAGTTGATCTCCCGGAGGGATTGAAGCAAACGGCTGAACGCCTGTCGCATGAAGATCATTTGCGAGTTGCAACCTAAATCGTTAAATCGAACTGCGCTGAGCTAACTTTCGTGCAATGCTGCAGAGCAAGCGCGCGTCTTCTGCTCGAATATCTTCTTGCGAATTCGATCCAGAACAACTTCTAGCTTTGTCCTTGGTTTCTGGCGATAGAGATTTCGCACTAGTTTCAGTAATCGAACTGGTCTTATCGCAAAGCTCGCCGCATAAAACAAAGCCATTCCAGCTAGGCACAAAATTCTCAGTTGAGTATCTGAGATGAACTCAGAATAGGATTTGATCACGCTCGGGTCTGAGTATTGCGCGAGGCTAAATAAGTGGTCATCGTTAAGTACGATGTCTCCTTTTTCGACAAGCTCGTTGAATAGTTCTGAGCCTGGATACGGGGTGAATGAGAAGACTGAAACATCTTCAATGCCTGCCGCAGCCATTCGAAGAATGAACCAGAATGTATCGAGCACATTTTTGAAGGTCTCTCCCGGGAAGCCGAGAATGATGTTTGCTTTGATTCCGAGCCCGTTTTTGACCGCGGATCTCATTGAGTCCAACATTCGATCTGTTTTCACGATCTTTTTGATCTTTTTGAGAATCTCTTCTGAACCGCTTTCTGGCGCGTAGTTGAGGTAGCGGCAACCAGACGCATACAGCAGTCTGCTCACTTCATCGTCAATAGCCTCGGAGCGCGTGCCGGAAGGAAGCTGCCATGTAATGTTCAGCTTTCGCTCTATGAGTATGTTTGCCATCTCAACTATCCAGTCTTTTTTTACGATGGCTGTTAGATCATAAAAATCGAAACTTTTAGCGTTGTAGCGTTTTTTGTAGTCTTCGATTTCATCTACAACATCTACAGGTGAGCGTGCGCGCCACAGTTGAGTCCACATGAAGGGGTTAGAACAGAAAGTGCATTGATACGGACAGCCTCTACTCGCAACGATTGGCATAGTGCGTCCTAGATTGACGCCAAAACTAATTTCGTTATCCAGGTATTTTTCGATTGGTATGAGATCCCACGCCGGTCGGGAAATTTCATCGACTTGAAATACTCGTTTTCTTGGACTCGTAAGATGTACTTCTCCACTTTCGAGGCGAAAGGCTATGCCATCCACTGTTTCGAGCGATCGATTGTTGTTCAGTGCATCGACAAGATCAACAATTGTGACCTCACCCTCTCCTCGTAGGCAGACGTCAATTTCTGCGCAGTCTTTAAGGACGTAGTCCGGTGCTGCAGTCGCGTGTTCTCCACCTACAACGATATGTGGTCCTGGCTTGTGCCGGCGTATCTTTCTAATAAGGTCGCGAACATACGGCCACTCGACTGAAAACATGCAAGACACACCGATAAACTCGATAGAGTCTGGGATTCGTTCAATTATTTCTTCGTCTGAAAGCCCATGCTTTACGAGCGTGTTGTTTTGATGCACTTTCTCATATTGAAAAAGTCCTTCACCCAGAGCGTCTATTACTTGGACGCTGTGACCCGCTTGCCTAAGACTCGCGGCTAAGTAGGCTACTCCTACGGGTGGTGCAGCGTCGTGTAGGACGCCTTTCGCACTTGAAAGTGAGGGTGGCCGAAGTAACAGGACCTGCGTCAAGTGCTCGCTCCTTAAGGTCCTGATTTCAGAAAG
>CAZCZI010000152.1:0-7501 GCA_964503045.1 uncultured Candidatus Obscuribacterales bacterium | reverse complement strand
CGTGGGATGCGCGAGTCGAATTGCTAATTTGCTTTGGATTGCTGTTGCTCCGCACATATCTTACCTTTGCGTGTTTGACGCTCAAGAGCTCTCGCAGCGCCCAGTTGACTCTATTGGCGCTGGTCTTTCTGCTTAATTTTGGAACATGCAACGCCTCAATTCTTTTCTGTGGACAACCAGCAACGTCCTTTGGTCTGTGTGGCTTTTTCTTCGTCTTAGGTTTGTGGGGATGGGCCGCATTGAGGCCAAATGCGGCGCTTGCTCTGCTTGCAGCCGCCGGTACCTTGTCGTGCTACTGCGTCGCGAATTGGCCCGCATGTTGGTTGGCATATTTTGTCATTGTTGTTCTGTCGAAGACTGAGTTTAGAAGGGCTGCTGTCGCAGCTTCAATTACTGTGCTTTTATCGTTGCCGGTTGTTCTGAGCATGCTGACGCAGAAGGTTGGCACTAACGATGGAGTAGATCGATCGAATATCTTAGCCATTGCAGACTCCTTCATAAACACTATCGGTAGGCCATTTTGCAACGACATCGCTGTCAAATTCTCGTCACTACCGATGTCGGCTTTGGCAGGAGGGGAGGCACTGGTATTCTGTGTTTTACTGGTTGCACTGAGTCGAAAGAGATTACTCCACAACAAGCAAACTCAATGTGCAGTAGCCCTTATTGTATACGGCTTGGGAAGCTCCCTCATTACCTCGTTGTCTCGGGCATATATCACACCGTGGTATGTGACATTTGGATGCTACCTGTGGACTGGATTGGGTGCTCTTGCGATTTTCCTAATAGACGAGACCGGTTTTGCGATGAGACTGCGCTCCAAGGGGTTGTCCCGAAGAATTGGAGCTGTCATAGGTTGTCTGTTCGTTTGCACGTTCGGTTTTAACTATGTGCGGACTAACATAAGCTACAAGGACAAAGACTGGTATCGTCGAACTCACTCTCCATCATCCGAGATGTGTTTGCGGGAGTATCGTACGATTCCTACATACGGCGAACAATGTATCTTCGCCGGTGAAGTCGGTGATTTGGAAAGGCTGGCACGCCTTGCTGTGCCACTGGAGAAACACGAGCTTTCAGCATTTAGTCGGTCTTTTGAGAGGTCTCTGCAAGGAGACTACATTCTTCCATCAGTTGTGACGCATGAGGCGATCGGCTCGAGCGAAATTCAATGGGTAGATCCGATTGCACCAAGAAAGAAGCTATCGTGGCAAGATCCGGAACACCTGAGTCTAAAGATCTACGCGGGTAATGTTGTAACCTGGGATTTATCCCTGCCCGCTGACACGTCCAGTGCCGTTTTTCATACAGAGCTTCGCGGGATCTCTCCAAAGACTGGCGAGATGCCAAAAGCGGTGGTGAAAATTTCGTCGGGTGAAATCTCTCAACACGCTGAAGTTCTGCCCGTTTCCAACAGCTTCCGCGACTTTTCTGTGCCATTAAGTTCGAAAGAGCGAGGCGTCTCAATTTCTCTAGGTGCGTTAGGCGCTGCGGACGGCTACATTCTCTTTCAGTACCCAGTAGTGCGAATCGAAAGAACTGGATCCCCCCGTGCGCTCCAAATCGACTCGAATCTTCGCCCGGCAAACACGGAGCTATCTAAAAGCTTTCCTGCATATACCAAACAGGATTTAGTCTTTCCTCCGAATGACAGTGCGATATGGGCCTACGATGATATCGAAGTGATTGAAAGCGGTGGTGGTATCATCGGCGGTACCTTTCTTTCTTTGCGAACTGCGGGTACGAAGCCTACGTTGACTCTAAAAACCGGATTGAACGTCAGCGCTCAGGAGTATTCTCACCTTTGTTTTGGGCTTGAGGGTAGCGAATCGCTCAGTAAGCCCCGAGTTTCTGCACTTGAACTCGTTATCAATGGAACCGTTTTGCGAAAAGTCCTTGTGCCTTTGCTTTGGGACTCTGGAATGCACTCATACTCTTATGATCTGAAGCTGCTCGAGTTAGGCAAGGACGAGCGAATCACGGGACTCTGTTTTCTTCCTGTGTACATGAGAAGTGAGGCAGAGAAGGCTATAATTCGAATCAATGACATTCGATTTGTGAAGAAGGATTCTAAAGCGCGTCCGGTTTTGGATGTGAATAACTAGCGAAGAGGGGTGCTTCCAGCATGTCCGAGGCTGCGTCGACGAAACAAAACATGATTGCGCCAGGGGCAGCGTTGCGAGACGTGTTAGGAGGCTATCGCTATCCTCTGTATTCAATGAGATACGTGAGACCCTCAGAGACCGCTTCGCTAATGCTGGAGCGAGCTGAGAATGTATTGGAGTCAGACCAGGGCTTTCAGGTGAGTTATACGGACGGCGCTGGACTTTGGTGCAGCCTCATTCACGAACTCAAGTGGGAGACCGACTTCTTTGGCAGTCCGATGGCACGGCTAGAGTGTTTGGTGGGTCCTCACTATGATGCACTTAGTCCCCAACTGCTGGAAAGTGGCATTTCTTTCGTGAGCAAGGTTGTTGACTCGGCGAAACATCGTGGAATAAAGCATCTCTCCTGCTCAGTCGATACAAATGATTCGCTAGCTCATGCCTCACTCGAACGCAATGGATTTACTATTGCTGACACGATTTGTTGCTACCTGCTTGATTGCAATTTGTACGAGAAGAGCGACACGCCCCATCAGATTCGACCTGCGCAACCCGAAGACAAACCATTGTTATACGAAATATCGAGTCAGTGTTTTGGTGATCGGCAACACAATCGAAATCGATTCAATAGTGATGCCTGGTTCCCATCTGACAAAGTCAGCGAGATGTACGGACTCTGGGCAACTAGATCTGTGGAAAAGCTTTTGGCAGATGAAACATTTGTCTTCAGTGACGAACGTGGACCCCTAGGTTTCGCAACGGCGAAGCTAGCCACCGCAGATGAAGTCAAGAATGGGTTGAAGATTGGTAAGGTCATGCTAAATGCAGTCACTCCCCAACACCAAGGAAAGAAGATTTACGCAGCCTTAGCGGCAAAATGTATTGAGTGGTTTAAGCATATGGGAATGGAGTTTGTGGAAATACGCACACAACTCCCAAACATCGGAATTCACAGAGTTTGGCAGAAACTAAACAGCACAATGGTGATGTCGTACCACACTTTTCATCGAAGTGATTTGTAGCGGAACACCTAGATCTTGATTGTGCCGCGAAATACGGCTAACTCAAACCATTTGCCGTATGCGACTTTCTTATAGCTAATTTCAGTCGCTACGCGATGAAGTAGGCTTAAGTGGTCTATCTCCGTTCGCAAGAATTCGCCTCTTTCAAAAAGTTGCACAAATCTCCCGAACCCGGCAGTGCAGAGAAGTGTGTCAATTGCCAAAAGTCTCACTTCGCGGTTTTTTGGCAGACTGGACAATATCGATACAAGGTCTTCTTCCGAAAGGTGGTGAATTACCCCAACCATCAGTATTTCAGAGACATTGGCCAGTCCATCTGATATTCCCGATAAATCGCCGGCTTGTAAAAACGTATGGTCGGGATGTACGTTTCGCGCACGTTCGATCATTCCTTCATTGATATCGATTCCGATGTAGGATTCGGGACCGAACATGCCGCTATACTTCCCGCTTCCACATCCGTAATCGAGTACAACAACGTCAGACCCTTCCTTGGTCAGTACGTGAAGTTCTTCCTCAATCTCGCCACGCAAAAGTTCAGGCTGGCGAAAGAACCTTTGCTGCAGCTCAAACATTATTGGGAATTGAAGTATTAGGTTTGAAAACTTGAGACAGATGTTTCTGAAGAGCCCGATACGTCCTTCTGTGCGCTTGCTCTCATGAACGAAGCGTACTGCATCTGTGGTACCTGATGATTTTGCTTGCTTTAGTGCTTGCATTCCGCTTGCCTTTGTGAACGATCACGGCGGTATTTTACTCTTTAATTTTCCGGCTACTTTGACAAGTCTCTCATCAGTGAGCTTTGGTTGTTGACAAGGGAGCGGTGGTCAAAAGTTTGAATAGGGAGAAGTGCGCTGTTTCGCTCTTGTAAAGCGGAGCGAAAGTTAGCTGTTTCGAGAAATGTTCAGATGCATATCTAACGAAGATTTTGTTTAGGTTCAGATCCGATATCCAGATGACATCGTCGCGCCCGGCTGATTGGCAAAGATCTTCAAGGTTGAACTCTCGGAGTCTACTTGTATAAAAAGGAGACCAAGTATATTGCGATAGAGACAGGAGTTTCAGGTCTTTCAATTCGTCTCTCCAGTTGCTGAAGGGTGTGAGCGCCTCGTATGGAAAAAGACTTGCGCATGCTATGTAAAGCTGCGTCGACCGAGGATTTATGTCCTTCAAGATTTGCGTTAGCCGGGCGTTCTGAACAACGTAAGCGTTTGCCTCGGTCTTCAATGTGGGGTAAACAAGAAAGGTGCAAATGATTGCGAGGAGAGACAATATACAGTTTGCCCGCCATCCACTCATCGTTTTTAGTTTTGAGCATAACTCGAACAGCGCTAATGCGCCTAAAAACCCAGCGATTGAAAGATAGACGCGAGGGGGGAGATGGCCCAGAGAGAGCACAAACGCCATGATTGCTAAGCAAACAGCCGCTTGAGCTGTGATCTTCAACTTCGCACTCCAGGAAACCATTAGCAGTCCGAAGCAGAAAAGAAGAACTGTCGGTGAGCTCATTGGATCTTTCAACAATGCTTCGATGTCTTCCAGAACTATTCGTGCTGACAATGGCTGCCTATGATTGGCGCTGTGTTTAAGCACTTCGGAAACTTTCTCTTTGGAAAAGACCTTCGTGTCTCCAACGTTGCGACTGGCGATCATTTCCATATCATTGTCTGACCAGCTAACCTGCTGAAAAAGTGATTTATTAGCGTCGGTGTAGCGAATATATCCGTAGAAAAACTTACTCATGCGAGCATTGCTTGCATAGAAATTACTCCAATCGGCGGAGCTTCGATAATAGCTCTGATTGAGTAATGACAGGCCTTGCGAAGTGACGAGAGTACCAAGCAAGACGAGGAAGGCGATCTGGGCTTTTCCTCGCTGTAGAAGTTTCGTGCCATGTTTGATCACGAGCCAAGCCATGCTCATAATGCAGATGAGCATGAACGCGTCAGTTCGAATAAGGCACGAAACAACTGCCAACACGAATGCCCAGAAGAGGGACTTACCAGGTAGATTCTCCTTTTCATTGTTATCTGCGTACAGGAAAAGCAGAAGTGATGCACTCAGGGCTGCCGAAGATGCGACTGTCGTAAATTGCAATCTAGTGCAAAAGATGACGGCTTGTGCACAATAAAATACAAAGAAAGCCAGTGTCCCTTGCAATCTGCCCAACTTTTCTCTGAGCACAAACGCAATCGTGGAAAAGGAACTCAGTTGCGTACCCATGAGCAGCACCGTGTACCACGGGAGTTGAGGTATGGCCGTGCACAGTGCCTTCAGAAGCAGTCCCGCAACAATATTCGAATTGGGTAAGTGTTCGTCAGGGGCATCGACGAGACCACATCCATAGCTAATCATCGCTGAACAGACGTCATCATTTGTTTCAAAATGAATTGGCAAAAAGAAATTCGTAATTGACATTGCAAACGCGGTAAGCAAAACGCAAATGGCGATTTGCCTATAGACGTCAAAGTAGTCAGGCTTGCCAGCTACTTGCGGAATTGTTTTCGTAGGGCAAGAAACGGTGATTCTATCCATATGAATGAAAGATGCGAGAGTAGAACGGTGACGACGAAACTAATAGCTACTTTGACCCCCCAAGACGATGACTTTGCCAAATGAATGTGATTCATTACGTTTACAGATACGAACATGATTACGACATGGTGCAAAAGATAGAACGCATAGCTTCTTCGTCCGATGAATGTCAGCACAGGATTTGCAAAAATCTTTTGAACTGGACCGGGACTTAGGCACAATGCAGTCAATGAAAGTCCCAGCAGTGAAACTAATAGCAGTGTGAAAAAATGCACCGACGAAACTTGAGAAATATTTGGAAACACAGCGATAAGTGTCGGTAAGCCCAGAACCACGAACAGTCCCGCGGCACAGTATTTTCGAATTGAATTCAGCACGAATCCCGAGTAGGTCGCAACGATACAGGCCAACAGGCTTCCTGCCATGAGTGGGTCGAGTCTTGCAATCGTGTTCATGTAATACCAGACATGAGGCGGCGTAATCAGATCTGGACCGAGCTGGGAAAGAATGAGGAGGCGAATCGTGGCTGTGGCTGCCCAAATTATCAGAATTAGTCCGATGAGAGTTTTGACGGATGGTATTCGTTGCACGACCCACGGCCATGCCAGATAGAACTGCTCTTCAATCGACAGGGACCACAATGGTGCAAGAATTCCCAATATCCATGGGGTCGAAAGGCGAATAGATTGCTCAAAATACGATACCGCTGGGAAGTCCAGCATGGTTGCATAATTGCCGGCAAAGAATGCAAACGGCGCTCCCACTCGAAGCAAGAACTCCGCCCAACCCGCTGCTGAAGGATGCTGAGGAGCCGTGGCTGGAACGACAATGAAGGCTAGAAACAAGATGGCGTAGTACAGAGGCCAAATTCGCAACGCCCTTCGAACATAGAAATTCTTGATACTAACTGTACTTGAAGTCTGTTTCTCCCTAACGAGCAGAAACGTAATGAGAAAACCACTCAAAACAAAGAAGAGGTCAACCCCAATCCACCCCCACTGCGCGACTCTGTTCAAGCAAGTTGCGAAAGAGTTCTGATCGCTGCCAGGAAAAGGTCCAACGTGATGGAAAAAGACCAAACCGACGGCTAAAGCACGCACGCCGTCCAGAGCATCCCAATATGTCGAGTCGGCTGCCTGTTGTTCTGTGCTTTTGTTGGACGAAGTGTCCTGTTTGGCGGCAAGGGCTAACATGGGGTGCGATTGTAACACTGGATGACAAGGGTGGGATTAGCCAAAGCTCAAATTCATGAGTGAGGTTAATCATGACTTATAGACCGCTAACGGCGACTTGTCTCCTGCGCGTTAGTATTGCAATGAAATAGTTACGGAGTTAGTCTCGATTTGAAGCAAACGTGGAGACGCCTTGGCAGAATTTACGTTCCCGGAAGCTTGCCTGCCGTGAGTCTCGGCCACGGTCTGATGCCTGTCGTCGAGCATCTATCCGGAGCAACCTATCGAGTCTACTTCGCAGGAAGAGACAAATCGAAGAAATCTCACATTTGTTCATTTGACTTCGATATCAATTCGTTGAAGATTACTAATTCTTCAGAGGGACCGCTCGTCATGCCTGGGGAGATGGGCACATTCGATGAGCACGGCTGCGTGCCGTCATGGATTGTCCCAAACGGTAAGGCGAAGTATCTGTACTACGTGGGTTGGAATACCGGGGGCTCGGTACCTTTCAGGCTTGCGCTCGGATTGGCGATAGGCTCAGATGATGGAACATTTTGCAAAATGTCGACAGGTCCCATTGCCGATCGCTCGCCTGTAGATCCCTGTCTGGTAGGCAGTTGCGGCGGACTCATAGATGGCAGCGTCTGGAAATTTTGGTACGTTT
>CAZCZI010000151.1:5344-7877 GCA_964503045.1 uncultured Candidatus Obscuribacterales bacterium | reverse complement strand
TCCGCCGTGCGCAGAGCACCGGGAGCACCGCCGGACATGACCGACTCCGGCGTAAGACGGGCCGCAGACGCTGAAGCGCTCAAGAGGAAGTCCATCGAGTTTCAAGAACCCAAGCTGGTCATGAATGAAATGGCTACGCTCATGAGCAAGCTCGAGCAACAGGTCTCGAAAGCGGCCAAGCGTCTCGGCAATCGCTCCGACGAGCTGCGTCAGCGCCTCAACGCTCAAGTGGAGCAATTGGTCGAGGAAGCGACTCAAGCCGAAAAACAGAGCGAAGTGACTGCATCTGTTCTTGCTGAGCGGCTAAACAAGCAGCTTGACGATGTCGCCGAAGAAATTCGCGCCAAAGTGTTGGAAACAACCGGATACGGAAGCGACAGCTTCAAGCGCACTCTGGGCAAGAGCCATACCGATATCGAAGATGACAGAGCACATCTGTTTGATTCTCTCTCCAACGCATGTAAGGAATTTCGCCAAGAAACAGATAGCCTGACCAAGAAGACCGACTTCAAACTGCAGTCAATGATTGGTCAAAAGACGCGCGAACTCAAAGGAATGATCGATGTCATCTGCGATGCAATGGATGACGGCGAGCACTCCTACGCAGCCGCGTTGCAGGTGCGCTTCGAGCGTTTCAACGAGCGCATGACCGAAGAAGTCAACTCGATGGTGACGTCGTTGGAAAGAAACGTCAGATCGATGACCGAAGAGATAGAAGCGGCTCGCGATCGGGCTCACGAGAAACTGAGCGCCAGCAACAGCGACTTCCAACAAACCGTAAACCACACGGTTCGCACGGCGGAGCTTGGACTGGGACAAAAGACGAGAACCCTTCTTACTTCCGTGATTCTGCCTAGAGAGAAGGAGCACAGAGCGATTCTTCAAACCATGTCTTTGGAGATGCGAAAGCAGTTCATCGAAGACTCCTCCAACCAGTCGCGCGGTCAGTTGCAAGGGCTGCAATCCAGTCTCTCTGCCGCTCGCGAACAGTTGCAAGAACTAGTCGAAGAGTGCATGAGCAGCATCGACTCGGTAGGAAGAGGTCAGCAAAGCGGGTTGGAAGAGATCTTCAAATCAACCAGCGATCGCATTGAACGCATAACCAATCGCGCAGCCAGAATCTTGCAGGAAGGTGAAAAGGAAATCAACGCCAGCGAGGCGATCTGCAAGCGCCTGGTCGAAACCTCCTCAGTCGAGACAGAGCCCGAACTCAACGAAGAGCGCAATGCGGCAATTTCGAAGTTGCAGCAACTGAAGCAGCAAGCCGGACACGAGTTGGAAAACACAATCGAACGAGGCTGTGACAGACTCGAGCGTCTCAGCGAGGACATGAATTCCGAACTCATGACCAAGCGCGTGGAGCACACAAACGGCGTGCGCGAAGCAGCAGACCAGGGTTTGGCGAAAGTCCGCGAAGCCTTCCAGGAAGCCTTCCAGGCAATCCAAGCTGCCCGCGAAAAATTCATGGACTAGCATGGGTTAGTCGACCAGATCGCGATGCACCCCACCCATCGCACCCCATTGACAAACAGACGCCAGGGCAAAACCTGTCCGTAGTGCCGTAGTAGCATGCCTTATAAAGCTTTACCTGGGGTTTAGAATCCCTCACTTTTAGGGCATAGGGGTAGGAGGAGTCCAGTGTCTTGTTTTATCGAAGTGGTGGTAGTTGAGGATCTCGTTCTGGATAGCATTCCAAACCATCAAGTCCCCCCTCCATTGGAGAAGTTCGTTTCTGAGTTTCCGTCAGTAGACCATGACCCAGTTACCGGAGAACTTTTCTTATATCACGGCACCAACTGCTACCGGCGGTGGGAAATAAACCGATGCGGCCAGATTCAGCCTGGGCGCAGCAATTACAGTTTTTATTGCACCAAACCGCAAGACGCATACACTTATGCCCGAGCCGCCTGTCTCAGAGACATCGGACCAGGCAACACCAATTCGCTCATTTGCGAACCGGTCGTTCTCAAAGTTAAATTCACCCCGAGAACCTGGATTCAAGTCGATTTCATTCAAGAGAATCCTGATTGTCCCGAGTCCATGTCCGTTGCAGTGCTTGGACCGGTGCCGTTTCTAAATATTATGGATGTGCTGCATTGCACGCACGGTCGTAGGCTCGGTTGCGGCGTTGAGCCTGTTCGTACGTTTGAAGACGGCAGCCTGATGGATGGAATTAGGCACTTAAGAGCCAAACTCAAGCAGAACCGCCCAGACGCTTGGCTGTTGCGCAAGCTCGGATTGTGGACTCAAGATTTAGGCGTCAAAATTGCCGGCGGTCAGGTGCCTGATCTCACCGCAGATGATTATGTTCGCAAGCTGAGGCAAGTAAGGGCCTAATGCGCAATAGAGTTGGCTGGTTGTTGATGTTCGCCGCTATCGGTTGTGCACAGCTAGTCTGCGTTTGCACGCCCGCTCAGGCTCAAAACATGTCGCCGCAACAGTTGGAGCGCATGTTGGATGATGCCGACACTCCCATGCAGCCCCAGCAATCGTTTCAACCACAGCAATCATTTCCGCAGCAATCATATCCGCA
>CAZCZI010000151.1:0-5244 GCA_964503045.1 uncultured Candidatus Obscuribacterales bacterium | reverse complement strand
TCCGCAGCAATCATATCCGCAACAATCGTATCAACAGCAATCATTTGGTGGCGGAAACATGCAACCGGCACCGAATATGGTGCCGCAGCAGCAAGGCTTGATGCAACGAATGCCGGGCATGCAATCTCGCATGATGCAGCAAAACCTGATGCAACAAGGCGCATTGCCGCAGGGTGTGATGCCGCGCAACATGATGCAAGGTCCTCCAGGCATGATGCAGCAGAGCATGATGCAACAAGGAACATTGCCACAAGGCGTCATGCCCAGAAACATGAACATGAATATGAATATGAATATGATGGAAGGAACAATGCCATCAGGGATGATGCAGCCCGGGATGATGTCCGGAATGATGCAATCAGGAATGCCCTCCATGATGCAAGGCATGCAGCCTCAAAATTCCTTCTCCGGATTTGGAAACATGATGAACAAGGGCGGCCTTGGCGGCATGTTCAGCAAGCGAAAGATTTTGCAGACTTTGCTCGGAGACGGCGAACCAGTCAACCCCAACGATCCTAACTATGCCGCGCGCAAACAAGAAGCTATAAATGCAGCACAATACGAGCAGTCCATTGCAAACAGCAAAGCCGATTACGCCGAAGGATGCGAAGGCAGAGCCAACTACGGCGAACGCACTTATAGAATGAATGCCGCATCCGAAGCTCGATCGGCGGCCAACGAAGCAAGAGCCGCTGCGAATCGCGCACGTTCGAGGGCAAACGGTTTTCCCGAGGCAAGCTCGTACGCCGATAACGCGTCATACCAAGCCGATCGCGCGGAGTCAGCCGCCAATCGCGCATACTCTAGCGCCGAGTCTGCCCCCAGCAACTGAGCCAAGGTTAGAAATATCTAGTCCAATTCTATGTGATTTAGCCGTTTGAGCCGGTTGTCAACTGGATATCAACAAGATATCCTTTTGGCTGAGCATTAAAGCTTTTTCGGTTTGGAGGGTTCGTCATGGCCGCGACAAAAAGCAGTGTAGCAACCGCGTGCAAACTACTCATCGACGGCAAATGGGTCGAATCAAACGCCACCGAGTTTCAAGACATCTACAATCCATCGACCGGTGAAGTCATCTCGCGCACCCCGCTGTGCAAAGCCGATGAAGTAGACAAAGCAGTAAAAGCTGCTGCGAAAGCGTTTGAAGAGTGGAAGGAAGTTCCAATCGTTGAAAGAGCGCGATACATGTTTCGCTTCAAGAACCTTCTTGAGGCGCACTATGAAGACATTGCACGCTGTGTCACAAAAGAGCACGGCAAGACATTGCCTGAAGCAAGAGCGTCCGTACAGCGCGGTATCGAAGTAGTCGAATTCTCTTGCGGTATTCCAAGTTTGATCATGGGCGAGTCGATGGAAAACATCGCTCGCAACGTCGACTGCGAAACGCAGCGCCATCCGCTCGGAGTCTGCGCCGGCATCACGCCGTTCAACTTCCCGGCAATGGTGCCGTTGTGGATGTATCCAGTTGCTCTTACATGCGGCAACACCTTTGTGCTCAAGCCATCCGAGAAAGTTCCGCTCACCAGTATCTTGATTGCCGAACTGCTGCAGGAAACCGGTTTGCCCAATGGTGTGTTCAACATCGTCCATGGTGGCAAAGATTGCGTAAATGCTCTTCTCACCCACCCAGACGTGAGAGCACTTTCGTTTGTCGGTTCGACACCAGTTGCGAAATACATATATGAAACAGGAACAGCGCATGGCAAGCGCGTTCAATCAGCCGGTGGCGCAAAGAACCATATCATCATTCTTCCTGACGCAGATATGGAACACACTGTTCAAGCCCTTCAAGCATCTGCATTCGGATGCGCGGGCGAGCGTTGCATGGCAGGCAGCTTGGCAATTCCTGTCGGAGCGGCAGGCGACATGCTGGTTCCCGAACTAGTCAAAACCGCCGGCAAGATGAGAGTCGGACCGACAGACGGCAGCGACAATCCCGATATGGGACCACTTATCGGGCCCGAACACCTCGCGAAAGTGCGCAGCCTAGTCGAAGCCGGTGTGTCTGAAGGTGCCAAACTCGCGCTCGATGGCAGGCAAGTAAAAGTGCCAGGCAAGGGCTTCTTCCTCGGACCAACCATTTTCGATCATGCGGAACCTGAAATGAAGATCGTCAAAGAAGAGATCTTTGGACCGGTATTGTCAGTGGTGCGTGTCGAAACAGTCGAAGATGCCATCGAACTCGGAAAGAAATGTCCATACGGAAACGGCGCTGTTATCTACACCTCGAGTGGGCGCGCCGCTCGTGAGTTCAAGCGACACTTCAATGCCGGCATGATCGGCATCAACGTCGGCGTTCCTGCTCCAATGGCATGGTTTCCATTTACAGGATGGAACCACTCATTCTTCGGAGATCTGCACATACAAGGACGTGAAGGAATTCAGTTCTATACACAGCAGAAGATGACCATGACTAGATGGTTCGAACCAAGCAAGTCGAGCAAGTCATTCCACGATCCGATCTGGAAGCCGAAGAGCTAAGCAAAGTAATCACAGCTGTCCCTCAGGTAAGCCAACGACCTGATCGCGCCATGCCAGGCGCGGCAATTGGAGAGGCGCAAGCCTCTCTTTTTGTTTCTTGTGCTGCTTCTTAGTGCCCAGTAAGACGACTTGCCGTTCGCGAGTTAAACCATACCTAAGTGTTAGCCAAGAAAATCTGGGATCTTCGATTCCGAACGATGCGTGCACCATATATGATACCAGTGTCGATGTTTCCATGTTCCTCAATAGCCCTGACGCGCGGATACGCGCGTCTGTTTGGTTCGTTTACCAACCCCAAAAATGGGGTATAGCGATAGTGCTTCCGAGGAGAGGAAAACTATGCGAGGACTTCTGTTTGCCTTAGCGGTGACCCTGATTTCAATCCCTTCACAAATTGCTCCGCAACCTGCCTTTGGACAAGGCTCGATCGAGATGAGCGGCGCTGGCGCTGGTGCTGCCGGTTTGGGTGCTGGTTTTGGAGCTCAGTTTTCTAAGCAGGGTTCAAAGACTCAAGGCGCCAAAACGGGCGGCAAAAACGCTCCTCCAAAGGCAAATGCCATTCCGACGGAAAAAGAACTGGACCAGACTGTCGCTTCCGGTACGAAGCTGCAATCGGAAAAGAAATGGGGAGACGCTGAGGAATGCTTCAAATCCGTGCTCAGAATGATTAATCTGCGCGAAGGACCAGGAAGCGCCAAAAGTGTCCCGACTCTTCAACAGCTTGTGTCCGTGACCACAGAACAGGGCAAGTTTAAAGACGCAATCGGCTATCAAAAGACGGTTGTAGCGTTTAGTCAACGATCGGGGACATCAGCAAAAGAACGTGTCGCTCTAGGCAAGCTATTTTTGCTGGATGGAAATCTGCAACAGGCCGAATCGACCATGCGCACCGCCCTGGCGTCTGGTAATGAACTGTCTGCAGAGCAGCGCCTTGAAGCTATGCGCACTCAAGTTGATGTTCTGCAAAAACTCAACCGAGCTGATGAGGCAAAAGCGCTGGAGGCGGAGATTGCGAAAGTGTCTCAGTGATTTGATTCCCAGTCACAGAGATCATCTTTCCTGACGTATGAAAGTGGACGACGAACAAACATTGCCACAAGACACGGACCAAAAAGAGTCCGAAATACGTGATGAAATTGACTATCAGGTTGGCGACGTAATCGACAGCAACTGGAAAGTAGTTTCCGTTCTTGGTGTCGGTGGAATGGGCACAGTCTTGAAAGTGAACAACCTCAAAGACGGTGGCGACTTCGCATTGAAAGTCGTGCACTCGCGACTCCTCACTGACAAGTCTGCACTCAATCGGTTTCGTCAGGAAGCACAGTTGGTTGCCAATCTGAAGCATCCCAACATCATCGCCAGCCACTACTCCGGACTCGACGAAAAGCAACGTCCATACCTGGTTGTCGATCTTCTTGAGGGCACAGCACTTGATACGCGATTGGAATCGGGACCGTTACCTCTTCATGAAGCGGTTCCAGTCTTGATGCAGATTGCAAGCGCATTGAAATATGCACACGAACAAGGCGTTATTCATCGCGACCTGAAACCCAGCAATGTGATGCTAATTGCCGGGGAAAACGGCACAACGACTGTGAAACTCGTGGACTTCGGCATCGCCAAAATTCTTCCGAAACTCGGCAGTGAAGAAATGAAACTCACGGCAACGGGAGATATCGTCGGAAGCCCGTATTACATGAGTCCCGAACAATGCATGGCACTCAATGTCGATGAGCTTTCCGACATGTATTCGATGGGCTGTTTGATCTTTGCTACTCTCACAGGACAACCACCGTTCCTCAACTTCAATGTCTACGAAACATACTACCAACACATCAATGAAATGCCACAGAGCGTCAGTAAACTTGCACCGGACATCAAGAATGCCGGTGCTGTCGATGCGTTGATCTGCAAATGCATGGCGAAGGAACCAAAAGATCGCTATCAAAACATGCAACTGCTGATCGATGCACTCAAGAAACTCGGAGAGCAAGGTGGGAACTTTACTGTCATTGATCACATTGCGCAAGGAGCACAGGTGATCGATCTGAAAATCAAAGCCACCAAGTTGTTGTCCAACGAAAAGAAATCACAGAAAGCTCGCATCATTATGGTGCTGTGGTTCATCATCGGATTTATCGTTATGTATTTCGCTGCAGGAGCCTTACAAAGTATCCTTCCGTGATTTGGAAACACGTCTTCGTTCGAATTGTCGCGACACTATGCTGGAAGCAAAGGAATAAAAATGAACGTCGATCCAATGCGCAGAGCGCTCAATACAACCCCTTCTGCCGGCGATACGGAGCGCACTTTGGGATGGAAGCTTTTGGTTGAAACAGCTAAAGTTGCACAAAAAAAGGAAGAGTACGAGAAGGCGGAAGTGTTGTATAAGCGCTCTCTGGAGATTGCGAAAGCAAGACTCGGAGACGATCACGTCATAGTCGCGCACATCTTGCTGCAATTTGCGCAATGCTATGAAGCTCAAAAGAAGAACGAACTAGCCCAACCACTGTGCACAGAAGCACGCGACATTCTTTCAAGTTACACCGCAAAGCTAATCCAGGAAGGTGGGTTGACTTAGACTGAGCGGCGGCTCCGCCAGAAGCTGAACCGTGATCAACCTTCGGTCAAAAACCAAAAGAAAGGCTTTGGCTGGAGTTAGTTTCGTGTCTTTAGGAAATGGTGCAACTCGTCAACCGTAGTCCAGTCTCCGGCAAGTGAGTTACTGCTCGAACGCTGCAGGCGAGTATTTGGAGTCGGGCA
>CAZCZI010000150.1:0-7988 GCA_964503045.1 uncultured Candidatus Obscuribacterales bacterium | reverse complement strand
TCTTGCTTGAGCTGCCGGAGGGACGCGCCGGCAAGCATCGAAAGGCTGCGGCTGCCTACGCGCTGCAAAGCCGCATTGGGCGAGCGCAGCGATATTCGAGGTACTAAAGTATTCAAGCTGCTGACGGAATTCAGGACGTCTGGTCCTTCACGATTCCAAAGGTGGCTGTATAATGCTCCTCTTGTTGAGTCACCCAAGCCGCCACAATGAAAGTACTAATAGTCGAAGACGACATTCGAATTGCTCGACCTATAATGGAAGATTTGCAAAACCAACACATGGTTGTAAATCATGCTGCAGATGGTGAGACTGCGTGGCACATGTATTTGTCTGAAAACTACGATCTGATTTTGCTAGATCTGATGTTACCTAAAGTCCCTGGAGTCGATCTGTGCAAGAAAATTCGCTCTAGTGGATTTGAAGGCTCTATTTTGATGCTGACTGCTCGCGGCGAAAAGCACGACAAGATTCTCGGACTTGACTCAGGGGCTGACGACTATATCGTAAAGCCGTTTGATGTCGACGAACTTGCCGCTCGCATACGTGCTCTATTGCGGCGGGGTTCTGCCACTCAGGCTGTCTTGACTTTCCACGCGCTCACTGTAGACACACGTGCATGCAAGGTATCGTACAGCGGCAACTCAATCGATCTCACGCCTACAGAATACCGACTACTCATGTGTTTTTTGCGCAATCCCGAAATCACTTTCAGCAAGCAAGATTTGATTGAAAAGTTATGGACTTATGACTCTTCGCCTGGAGACTCAGTCATCAAAACTCATATAAAAGGACTGCGCAAAAAGCTCTCGGAAGCCGGTTGCGTAGTTGAATTGGTACACACAGTTTACGGCTTTGGTTACAAACTCAATGCAGACTTCAGATAAGCTTGAATTGCGCCTGACTTTGATCAACGCCTCGGTATTTGCGGCTGTCCTTGTCACGTTCGTGCTCATTGTCTTCTTCTTTGTTGCAGAAAGGCAAAATCAAGACACCTATTCGGACATTCGTCATCTGGCTGACGCAGTAGTGGCCTCTATCGATTTTGATGAAGATCCGTCGAGAAGTCCGGATAAAGCCGAACCGGATCTCATCGCAAGTGCCATGCCCGATAGCGCTTCGAGCCTTCTCAATTCGCTCAGGCTTGAGTGGTTCAATTACAAAAAGCAGCTTGCTGCGCAGAAGGGAGCGTTTGAAATCAATGTGCCGTTTGCAGAAAATGAAGCCACTCAAATTCAAAATAATCCACACGGAATTGTGTACTCGAGACCAGTTTTCGACCAAGGAAGGTTGCTCGGCTACGTGCGCGTGGCGCAACCGCTGGATAAGCAAGATCGTTTCATTTCCAACCTTGTCGCCGGGCTCGCCTTCGGTACTGCTGGGGCATTGATTCTGACAAGCTTCGGCGTGTTTGTTCTCGTGAAGCAATCATTACTGCCAATGCGTAAAAATGTGCAGCGTCTGCGGCAATTCACCAGCGACGCCTCGCATGAGCTGCGAAATCCTGTCACAGCCATTCGCAGCAACAGCGCAGTAGCCCTCAAGTATGCCGACGGTATGCGCACTACCGATAAAGAGAAATTTGAGATGATCGAAAGTGCTGCAAGGCAAATGCAACAGCTGGTCGAGAATCTTTTGCTGTTGAGCAGGGCTGAAAACGTGAAAAACAAAAGCGTGATAGTCAATCTGCTTACCGCTTCCAACGAGGTTGTGGAAGGTATCTTGCAGTTGTCGAAGGACAAGAAAATAACCATCAAAGTGGCTGTTTCTCCCGAGCTAAACGTCTTGATTTGCCCAGATGACCTTCGCTGCATACTTTCCAATCTGATTGAGAACGCCCTGAGATATACACCAGCGGGAGGTACAGTCACCATCAATGCCTCACAGGACAGAGACAAGGTTTGGTTGACTGTTGAAGATACCGGAGTTGGTATCGCGTCAGAAGACATCGAAAAGGTCTTCGATCGATTTTGGCGTGCGGACAAGGCACGGACGTTTCACGATTCTGGGCAGGGGCTTGGCTTATCCATCGCGAAAGCTCTTGTCGACCAGCATGGTGGATCGATCAGTGTGACCAGTGAGGTCGGCAAGGGGAGCATCTTTAAGGTGAGCCTTGACCCCGTCCTGCCGAACTCAGCTGTTTAGTGTTCGCAATAAGCAGCCCATCTTTACCAGTTCCTCACCAGAATAAAGTACATTCCGAAAATGGTGTCTGGTCAGTGTACTTCTCTGCTATTTATTGGGCTGGCAATGATTCTTGCTCTCTTGCCACGCCTGTCGGCATATGCGGGCGAGAGTAGTGCGACTGGTTCTGCCGCAAGCGATGCACTATTGGCTGATGCACCTCCACTACCGCTTCGAGGTCCTATTCAGAGCGCGCCTCTGCGCGGTCACGAGAGCGCTGAAACTCTCACATTGGTGCGAGCGTTCAATGTCGCGTTGGCCAATAATCCTCGCACAGAAGCTGCACGCGCTCAGCTAGGTATTGCGAAGTCAAACCTAGTTCAGGCAAACGTGTTGCCCAACCCTGGTGTCTTCATAGACAACCAATACAAGTTTACCTACAAACTCGGTGCATCAATGACGATAGAACCGCCATGGCGACTGATATTTAGGCGAGCGGCCGCTAAGAGTTTCATAACGCAAACAGATTTGGAAATTGCAAGAACGTTGTGGCTCTTTCGCGCCGATGTAAGACGAACATACGTCGAGGCTGTTGTGGCGCAAGAAATGGCAGAGGTGAGGCGGCAGCTGCTTGACCTTTTGAATCGACTTTGGACTGTTGCAAAAGAGAGATTTGAAAAAGGAGATGTTGCGAAGCTCGATGTTCACAGGGCTGAGCTTGCCGTAATTCAGGCGCAAATTCAGGTGGAACAAGCCGATATTGTCGTCAAACAAACTGCCGAACAACTGGCTATTGTGCTTGCAAAAAACGGTTTGGATTCTTCGAAGCTGTCGTCAGTCAAGACTGATCTTTTGACCGATGCCTCGAAGCTGCCCAGTCAGGCCGAACTGTTGACCATCGCTAGAGCCAATCGGCTAGAATTGAAAATAGTCGAGCAACAAAAGAAAGTTAATCGGGCCAACCTGTTGGTTGCCCGTGGAAATATTCTTCCTGCCCCGCGTTTTAATGTCGGCGGAATGAGAGAAGACATAATCAATGGACCCCTGAATCGAAAAACCGCGTTCTTCCAAGCGGTTATTGATCTTCCAATCTTAGATCGCCAGCAAGGTGTGATTGCAAAGCTAAAAGCTACCGATACACAGCTCGCCAGTGAGTTTCTTTCGCAAGACAACATCATAAATGCTCAGGTGTTTCTAGCGCATCGGCGTGTGCAAACACAGTTGGTGAAGATTGAGACCTTTCGCCGCAGAGCATTGGCTCTATCAAACACAATCTCGACAGCAGCAGACTTGAGTTACCGCATAGGACAAACCGATATCAACAGTGCGATTGTCGCGCAGCAAGAAAATGTCGTCATTCGAACACAATACCTAGATGCATTGCTCGCTTACGAGCTGGCAATCAACGAATTGGAGCAAGCAATTGGAACACCCCTACAGTAAATTGCTATTGATTTTATTTGCGTACTGCACACTGATTCTTCAGTCCTGCAAGAAGGCGGAAGAACCTTCTGCGAAGCCGGAAACTGTTACAGAGCCAGAGGCACAACATCACATCAACCTCCCTACAACTCGGGTTGTTGCAACGATTGTAGAGAAGCTGCTCTCCTTCCCTGGAAAGGTTACAGCTCCTCCTGATCACTCCGTTTTAGTCACCCCGAATATCTCCGGAAAAATAACTAAGGTGCTTGTCGTGCCTGGACAGCACGTGGCGAAGGGACAACTAGTTGCTCTCCTGGATGATCGACAACTGGTGGCTCAGATTCAACAGTCGATTGCTCCGGAGCGCGCAGCTCTCAATATGGTTGAGCAAGCCAAGATTTCTCTGGATTTAGCTGAGAAAAACTTGACTCGAATGGAATCGTTGTTTGCCAAAGACATCGTTGCAGAAAAGGACGTGATTGCCGCTCGCAGCCAGGTGGAGTTGGGAAAATCGCAAGTTGAAGCTGCCCAGGCGAAGGTGTCCGAGATTCGACTTGCACCGCTTCATCTTAAGACTCAGCTTGCGTTCACGCGAGTTGTGAGTCCAATATCGGGCACCGTCGCTCAGCGCTTCCTCAACGTTGGAGATACAGCAGATCTCAGCAAACCGATCGTACATATTGTGGACCTATCGACTGTCATAATCGACGCGAACATGCCGGCCGACTTGCCTGCCGACTTGAAGGTCGGGCACCGAGCCGTCATAACGAGCGTTGCATCTCCTGGTGTCAAATATGGTGCGCAGATTATTGCCATTAGCCCGGTAGTCGATACCGCAAACAATACAGTTTCTGTTCAGTTGCTCGCTCAGAATGCTCAGGGGCGACTGAAAGAGGGGCAGCAGGTCAATGTGTCGATTGTCTACGCTACGCAAAGAGCAATTCTCGTGCCGAAGTCAGCACTGGTGCCAGGAAGCGAAGACCCATCAGAGCACTTTGTTTACGTTGTCAGAGATGGAAAGTTGAGCCAAACAAAAGTTGGTGTTGGTGATCCAAGTGGCGGCTCGATTCCTGTTTTCGACGGACTGAAAAGCGGAGACGAGATTATTACTTCAGGTGCGTATGGAGTACCGGAAGGAACGATTCTCGATCGAGGAGAACCATCGAAGTGATAACTGAAGTACTGCAATTTTTCTTGAAGCAAAGTCGTGCTTTGTATTTTGTCACTGCGATGATCGCTCTGGGCGGTTTTCTCGCGTTTCAAGTGCTTCCAAGCGATGTGTATCCCGAGCTTGCCTTTCCGCGAATTGCAGTCATAGCAACAGTTGGAGATATTGCACCGGAAAGAGTCCAGCTGACAGTCACTCGCCCCTTGGAAGAAGCCAGCAATCAAGCCTATCGTGTTCGCTGGATTCGTTCGAAGACAATCAGGGGGGCAAGCGAGCTCTCAATTGAGTTTCAACCGGGCACTGACATGCTTTTTGCCTGGCAGCAAGTGCAAGCTCGTATTGCTGAGATGCGTGCGAGCCTGCCGCCATCAGCATCGCTTATTGTTGAACCTGTAACTCCAGCAATTTTTCCGGTTTTAAACTACAACATCAGTTCTGACACGCTGCCTGATTCCGATCTCTACAACATCGTACGCTATGAGATTGAGCCGCGTATTCTTCAAGTTGCCGGTGTAGCAAGGGCGATAACCCAGTCTGGCAAAGTGCCTGAAGTGGCAGTACAAGTCGATCCAGAAAAGCTGGCGGGTTACAAAATAAGCATCATCGATGTCGCCAACGCGCTCACAAGAACGAATCAAATAGAGGTCTTAGGGCGAATCGACGATCGGTACAAACAAAATTTGGTAGTGGGTCCGGGTGAATCAGTCTCGCCAGAGCAGCTTTACGATCTGGTCGTTTCGCGCGCGGGTAGCGCGCCGGTTTACTTGAAAGACGTAGCCACAATATCCAATTCATTTCGCGACCCGCTTTCCATCGTAAGTGCAGACGGAAAGGAAGGAATCGTCTTGAACATCTTTAGACAGCCAAGCAGCAATGTTGTAGCTGTGTCAGATGGTGTTGCTGCCGAATTTGAACGAGTAAAGAGCGCGCTGCCGGCCGGAATCAAGATCAGCAAGGCATACGATCAGTCGCGGCTTGTGCGCCAAGCACTGCATTCAGTGCTTAACGAAATATGCATTGGTGTCGTTCTTATCATTACAATTTTGTTTGCATTCTTGCGTTCTTGGCGCAGTACTCTAATCGCAGCTTTTACGATTCCTTTGTGTGCTGCTTTCGCATTTGCTGTGATGGCAATGTTACACCAGAGCCTCAATATCATGTCATTGGGTGGTTTAGCAATTGCGCTCGGTCTCGTAATTGACGATGCGATTGTTATAGTTGAAAACGTTCACCGCCAGTTGCAAAAGTCGCTTTCACCGAAGGAGGCATCAATCGCGGCCGTCAAAGAGTTGGCAGGTCCGGTCATCAGCTCAACTGCTACTACACTTGTAGTGTTCCTCCCACTGGGCCTTATCTCTGGTGTCGCCGGGCAGTTCTTTTCCGCACTTACGATAACCCTCGCTAGTGCTGTGGCGTTCTCACTCTTCTTGGCACTTTTTGTTGTTCCAA
This sequence comes from uncultured Candidatus Obscuribacterales bacterium, assembly GCA_964503045.1. Lineage (GTDB taxonomy): Bacteria > Cyanobacteriota > Vampirovibrionia > Obscuribacterales > Obscuribacteraceae > CAYZJR01. The sequence goes on along the minus strand of CAZCZI010000150.1, from coordinate 1,828 downwards.
TCTTTTGTGCACAAGTGATGCCGGCATCAAAGAAGCCCGTTGGTGAGACTGCGAAGATTGACAGTGTGTCTTGGTATCGCACCATTTTGAAAATGTCATTGAAGCACCCTTCGATTGCGGGGCTGACTGCGGTGATTATCTTGGGAATCACTTTCCATCTTTATTCAAAAGTCGGAACTGATTTTTTGCCTGAGATGGATGAGGGAAGCTATGTCTTGGACTACCTCATGCCAGCGGGAACATCACTGGCTCAAACCGATTCCATCTGCAAAAAAATCGAAGCGATTATTCATGAGAGTCCCGAAGTTCAGGCATGGACACGCAGGACTGGTGCCGAGCTTGGGCTTTTTGCAACACAACCAAACACGGGTGATATTTTGGTTGTGCTGCGTCCCCATGACCAGAGAAAGAAATCAACTTCTGAGGTAATGGATGAACAAAGAGAAAAAATCGCAGAGCAAATTCCGCAAGTCGAAACTGAATTTCATCCGATTTTGGCTGATCAATTGAATGATTTGGCTGGTGCCGGTAACCCAGTTGAAATAAGAATCTTTGGAGAAGATCGAACATCTATACGACATGTTGCTGAAGACATTGAAGGCAAATTGAAGAGCGTAAAAGGATTAGTTGACCTTGCGATAACCAGTCAAGATAGTGCGCCGCAATTCGAAATCAAAGTCGACCCTCTAAGAGCCGGACGTTTGCTTCTGGCTCCTCTTGATGTAACTGATCAAGTCAAGGCAGCTTTGCTCGGGCATGTCGCGACACAAATGAGACAAGGCGATAAATTCGTAGATGTGAGGGTCAGATATCCAGATAGAATTCGCATGAATACATCATTGCTCGATGAATTGCAAATTCTCGGGAAGAACGGTGCTTTGTTGCCGCTTGGTTCAATTGCGACGATTACCCAGATCAATGCCGAAGTTGAAATCTTGCGCGAACACCAACAACGCTATGTCTCTGTAGAAGCAAGTATTGAAGGACGCGATCTCGGCTCGACTGTGACAGAGATTCGCCGCATCTTGAATGCAATGGTGTTGCCCTCTGGTGTTTCGGTGACGCTGGGAGGCATCTACCTCAGCCAGCAAGAAAGCTTTCAACAACTGATGCTTGTCCTTGTGCTTGCTACAGCCCTGGTTTACCTAATGATGGTTATTCAGTTTCGATCGTTCTTGAAACCCCTTGCGATTTTGTTGGTTCTTCCGTTGGGGCTGTTGGGAGTCGAGGCGGCGCTTTTATTTACGCACACGCCATTGAACGTTTCTTCCTTCATGGGCATCATTCTTCTGGTCGGTCTTGTGGTGAAGAACGGAATCATTCTTTTGGAATATTCTATTCGCTTGCAAGAAGGAGGCTCAACTTTGGACGATGCGCTGGTTGAGGCAGGAATAGTTCGCCTCAGACCAATCGTGATGACCACCCTTTGTACTTTGTTGGCATTGCTTCCCCTCTGGCTTGGTCATGGCGCAGGATCTGAACTGCACAGACCACTGGCGATTGCTGTGATTGGTGGATTGTCTGTCTCCACGTTGTTCACTCTTTTTTATGTACCGATTTTGTGTCGTCTCTTCTCAGGTGTGAGTTCGAAGGACTTGAATTGAAACTTTTCAATTCGATTCAGCTTTACGAGGTGATCCCTGTCAAAGGTCGGTGGAGTTGTGGAAATCACCGATTATGGAAAAGTCGCAGCTGTGATTCTCAGCTATAAAGACTACCTTCGGTTGGTTGCTCCTCACATGAGCTATGACACTGCCATCGCTGCTGGTTACAGATCAAAAACCTTGTGACCTATTTTGGGATTGAAAGCGCGGGAAATCTAATCGCC
>CAZCZI010000149.1:0-8309 GCA_964503045.1 uncultured Candidatus Obscuribacterales bacterium | reverse complement strand
ACGGCACAGGTCTGAAATTGGCGGCCGACGCCACAGGATCGGGCAAGGGTGGCGAGCTCATTCTGGATGTCGACGGTCCCATCACTGTCGGGTCTGGCTTCGGAGCAGTCAAGCTCTCCGCTGAAGCAGATGCCACCGTGGGCAGTGACGGCGGCAAGATCACCGTGATAAGCGGAAGCTCGGCAGACATCACCTCCGGACAGCTATCAGTGAAGTCCGGGCCGACTGGCTCAGGTGGGCAATTGGACCTGACTATTGGCGGCAGTCTGTCTCTGACTGGATCGCTAAAAGCCGATGCCGGCTTATCTGGCAACGGTCGCGGCGGACTCGTCAAAGTCGACGCCGGCGATCTGGTACTCAACGGCAGCACTACCGGTGGTGGTCAGTCCCTGTCGGCTGACGGGGCGGGTACGGGCGCCGGTGGCAGCGTCACGGCAATCATCCAGGCAAGCTCCCACCCGACCATCATTGCAGGACAACAGCAGGGTGCTTTGTCGCTTTCGGCTAATGGCGGAAAAGACGCCATGGGCGCCTTTTTAGGGGCTGGAGGAGTGCTTCAGCTCACAGACTTGAACGAGGGGTTCATCATCACCGGTGGCGCTCTCGACGTCAAGAGCGGACCTGGGCAAAATGCAGGCTCCATCCTTGTGGACGCCGGCACCACGCTCGCCGTCTCTGGTGACATCAAGGCCGTAGGTACCGGAAATGGTGCTCATGGCGGAACAATTCGTTTGACTGCACAGTCCGACAACGACATTGTTTTTAGCGGCACCGGACCTACCAACATCATCGCTGACGGCGGTCAAAATGGCACCACTGGTAATGGCGGACAAATTACAATTTCCAACACTGGAATCGGTAGTCTCGTCTTTCAAAACCAAGTAGTTCTCTCGGCAGCAGCAGAAGGAAGCAACGGTGGCACCGCGGGCAAGGTCTCGGCAACCACCGCGGGGAACCTTGTCTTTGGAGGTGCCGCGAGCAAAGTTAAAGCCAGTGGGGGTGGAGTCCCCGGCGTAACCAACATTAAACTGGATGCTGCTGGCGACATCAAAATCGGTTCCAGCGCAGGCGAAGTCGAACTTTTAGCCCAGGGAGCATCGCCCGGAGCGAGGGCGGGAACGGTGGAGCTGAGCAGCCAAGGCGAAATTCTAGTGGATGGAGTCAGGTTGAAGGTAAAAGCTGGGGCGAATGGAAATGGCGGTGCGGCGATAGCTACTGGTCGAAAAATTACTGTAAATGGGGACTTCGAAGTCAGCGGACAAGGCACCGGCAATGGTGGCACTATTTCTCTTAAGGCTACTGACCCGTCCGGTTTGACCCTAAATGGATCTTTGTCTGCAAATGGCGGACAAAATGGTGGAAGGGGAGGCTCAATCGATCTATTTTACGCCGGGTCTGCTCCTCTTATTGTCGAATCGCTGACCGCAAATGGAACTGGGAGCTCCACTGCGGGTGGAGACATTAGAATTCACCACACGAGCAACAATGATGTAACTGTATCTATCTTTGGGAGTGTGGAGACGACGACGGATACTACGAATGACTTTAGGTTCTCAGGCTCATTCAAAGTACTCCCTTTTGACAGCAATACAAATAACATTTCATTGACGATTCAACCCACCGGTAACCTCGCAAGCATCCTGTCAGCCGAAGGCAAGTCGATTCTCGTAACATCGCACAGTTCGGTGACATTTGGAATCGAAACGCTAAAGGCCAACGAGGGTGGCGTTGGTGTTAGTACAGCAGTGCGTGGTTCGATCATGGTGGTTCAGAAACCATCATCTTCGATAAGTGCGACCACGAACGTCTTAGTCATAACCACGAGACTGGTTAACCACGGAACAATAACTGGTCCGTCTGTGTCAATTCAAGGAGGAGACAGAGAATTCACAGTTGTTAACTCGGGCACAATTGTTGCTGGCACTGCCCCTGGTGATCTCCTCGAGATTTCGCTTGTCAGTACAATTCTCGCGTATGACATTGATATTTCAGGCGGGGGCACACTCGCCGGAAACAATGTCAGCCTTATTGCAACAGGTTCCGCAGGGATGAATGTAATCTTCTCTGGTAGTCAAAATATTCGTGCAACATCCGACGACTCTCTTGTACTTCTAAGCCCCACCGGCGGCATAACTGTCGCTTCTGGTTCGACGGTTGAAGCATCTTCGCTACCAGGTGGGACTGATTTCACCTTAAAACTCGAAGCTCGAAGTTTGATAAATGAGGGAAACCTCAAGAGCTCCGGCAGAATTGAGCATGACAGCAACATTGACCCCAGCACCGGTTCCATTCGTTCACTCGTGATTAGCGGCGGTGGCAACATCTTTGCGAACAATTTTCAGACCTACGGACTTTCCGTCAACATTCAGCAGAATTCGATTCGGAATTCGAATGACAGCGGTGCTGGGCGATTGACCGGTACCACGGAACTAGGTTCTTGGAGCGCAGTCATTTCCAACGGCGATGTTTTGCTTGGGACGATTACAGCATTTGGGGGCGATCTCTCAGCGACGACCCAAAATGGAGACCTTATCGTTGGCAACCAGGAGACAGTCGAAACACTTTTGCAAGGAAATACAACTTTACGAGCCGGTAATGGCAATATTGCGCTTGGCAAGGATGCAAACATACGCGCGACGAACGGGGACGTAGCAGTGTCATTGGCTGGTGTGCCCGCGAATGCCTGCCAAGACTCAGGCGGTGGCTCTGATCCATGCAGACCTCAAAACACCTCAGTAATGACATCAGGAACAGGCGTGATCTATTGGGGCCAACCAACGCCAGTTGGGTTTTCGCCTGAAAATCACATTAATGCAGCTGGGCAACGCATTGCCTTTGACCGAAACAACGAGCCATTCAACATTACGTTGAATGGCAATGTCACCGTAGCCGCCACGACCTTGCCATAGTTTCAAGGATCCGCCTCACGAGGCAAGTCTGAGTAGCCCACATCCTTCCAAGGGACTCGAGGATCTTTGAGCGAATCAAAGGGTGGATGGTCGCCTGTCTCGTTTTTTTCGACGAATCGTACTTTAGGCTGGTTTTTGCGAGGATGTTTGGTCCGCTCGATGTGAGATTCGAAGTCGGAGACAGCCTTTTCACCGGCAAATTCGACCAGAAATCTTCGCTTGCACAACAGATAGTCACTTGCGCACTTCATGTTGTTTAGCCCGCGATCTTCATTGATCATGGCATGTGCCCAATGCTCTTTATCGCGAGGCAAGCTTGCGGGTAATTTTTTATACTCGCTTATTAAGTCTCCAATGTAGTAGCACACCGCTGCGCGAAGCTCCTCTCTCGAACTGATGCTCGTCGTCCAGACATTGGGACGTTTTTGGGTCGATGCTCCCTGGTAGAGAATTTCATCAGGAGTCTGTTGATTCTCCGCTGATAGCACTGGGTGATTAGAAAGAAGCAAAAAATACACAAGGGGCGGTGCCGAAACGATGAGCTTAAAACGGGTTTTCATACGGAGCATTTTGCCACCACACAATGAGAGAGGTCTATTCTCAACTTTATCATTTGGGTAGCCTCAGGAAAGGCAAGTTGAACGTCTGATACAAACCATTCTCAGACACTGACTTGATCGCTACTGAGGGGTTGCTCCGCGCAGCCCCGTTTTTTTGGAAGAAGGGGTGGCTTAAACCACCCCTTCTTCTTTTTTCACTACTTGGGCGTATCTCATTGAGATTCATGAGAGCCTTTTCGCTCCCTCTCACCCCACAATTTTTTTGGCCCAGCAACCTTGACATCACCCACTCTTCACCCACCACTGGGCAAAATCCTGACTTCGCTATCCATCCTCCCAATTGCATCCTTGCGACTCACTGAAGATTCCACCGTGCCTATTTGCTCGCCCCAAAATAGACGCAATGTCTTGCGTCGCTATCGCTGCCTGCCTGGCATACGACTGACCTGCAGCCGCCACCCTTATCGCTTTCAGGACCAGCGCTGTCATCTCTAAATACCATGGCAGAGTGGAACTTAGCGGACGCGAAAAACCGGTTAAGTGAAGTCGTGAACCTTGCTTTGGCGAAAGGACCGCAACGAATTCGGCGCAGAAAGGATGAGGTCAGCCTCAGTCCTCCAACGTCTTCGCATCCAATGCTTGCTGAAACAGCTGACTTGCATAACTGCGCTTACCCGGTTTGTTCGGCGACGAATTCGCTTCTTCATCTGGCGACATTGCCATTGGTCTCAGCCGATTGAAGTTGCCGTTTCGATCCTCATATTCTCCAGTCAAAGCCAAATCAACAATCAAACGCGCCGCCGATTCAGGCCGCTGCGAGAACGCATCCTTCTCCGTCTTCAAACCAAAATCCGTTCCTTTTTCACCTTTATCAATAGAAGATGGCGAGGCAAGCTGACTCATCAAGTCGCAAGCCAACTGCGCGCGTTCTGCCTGTGTGAGCGGTTGGTTCTTCTGGTCGTTCAACAATCGTTCGATCTGCTGATACGTCCCCATCGCCTCCAAACCACCGAGATCGCGCGACACCATTGCTTCTTCAAAACGAAGCATGTCTGCGCGAAACTTTGCTAGTTTTTCGGGATCTTTGATCTTCTCTTCTGCTAATTTATCAACAGATTTGGCCATGAATGTACGTTCGCCAAATGATGCGTGCCCGTCGATAGCACCCATGCCGAGCGGATCTTCCAAACGGTATATTCCGTCTTTAGTCTTCACCATCGTAAAGTTTGCTTCGGGTCGAGCGTTGCCGCCGTGTTCTTCGCGGTATCCACCTTTGCCATCGGGCTTGTTCACTATGTAGTGCCCGTCAGGAAAGTCGGTACGCTTCTCGCCTTTGGGACTCTCGGTGACTTTGTGGCCGTCGGCAAATTTGGTCACCGAACTGCCGTCTGCAAGTTTTTGCTGAGACTCGATTTTGGTTTCTTTGTTTCTGGCTCCGGGAGCGAAAATTGAAACAAGCGCATCGGTAACGCTGGCAACACCTTCAATGAAAACAACGCCGGTTTTGAGTTGTTCGTACGCCGCGGCTTGCTGTTCCTGCGTGTTGTAGGCGAGCCTGCGGTCTTCTTGCACTAGTTGCATCTGACCGAACTCAGCTGGCATTGAAGATAGACTTCCGTCAAACTTTCGCAAACTCGAATTATTTGTATTCGAGGACTTCGAGTTTGCATCTTCACCCAGTTTCATCGCAGCAATTTGCGCTGAGTCAGAGCCACCGGCATCTCGAAACGAATCGAGACTGTCTTTGTTCAACACCATTTGTCGACCCCACTTTCAAAAGAAACTAGCTCGCCGCAGTCGGCGCACTCACCAATTTGAGTCCACGCTAACGCAACCAGCGTGAATATCGCGTGGAGTCTTCGCCGTTCCCTCAGAATAAAAAAGTGTTTGGTCATGACCCGAAAATGCCAACAATCTCCCCTAATCTCGGTAGCCTCGACCAGCGAAAACCCTTATCCAACCTGAGATTTAATCCAAAAATGGGAATAATACGTAGTACGCCAGCTATCCAAGCGCCCTGCATTCACCTAGAATCACAGAACCCTCAAAAAGACGCATACTTTCAAAACCGAGCCAGGCACAGCCGCTCGGGGTCCCGAATTCTTAATGACCTTACCAGGCAGGAGTCCTCCACTTAATGAGTAAAACGGGCGAATCACGCGCCATCAATTTCTCGGATGCTCCTCCGCTTGCCTTTCCAATTGCGGACTCGACGCCGGCGCTGCAACATCACGCAACTGAGCTCCGTTTCTCCAACCCAGTTTTGAACACATCTTCTGGCGATTCATCCGTCGCGCAATCGCTGACCATTACGCCGATTCAGTCTGTTCTATCCAATCAGGAAGTGGTGACGGCCAATACGTCCGGCACCGCAAGAGATATTGGAACTCCGGTTCTTCCAGGCGACAATACGACTGCGGCACCCGTTGTTGCCGATCGATCAAATGCGACGACCACCACGGATAAATCGGCTGCACAAACTGCAAGTTTCAATCCGGAGAAGTCCGTCACTCAGTTGATTCAAGAAGGCGCCTTTCAACGCGCGCCGGAAGTGAAGGCTGAAAAGGACGCTTTGAGCAATGCTGAACAGTTAAAACCGGGCGAATCGCCAAAAATCGCAGTGCAGTTTTCAGATCTATCTGGCCAACAGTCAAATCAAACGAAACCAGATGTGGTCGTTAAGACTGATGGAACAGTTGTGTTCATGAGCGATCCTGAAACCACTAAAGATCGCGATGTAGTAGTTGAGGTGGAACGTAAACCAGGGCAGATAGAACCAAGCAAGGTGGCTGAGTCCGAAGGCAAGCCCAGCCAGCAAGAAGCTCTCGATAATCTCGTCAAATATCTCGACACGCGTCTTGGAGCACAAGCTCAAGCACTGCCTGAAATAACAGATGATCAAGGTTTGATTTCTCAAGCGATGCGTCAGGCGCTGCGACCGCAACCGGAACAGCAGCAAGTTGCACAGCAGCAAGCCGCAGAGCAACAGCAGGCGCCAGAGCAGCAACAACCACCAGAGCAACCGCAACGGCAGGCAGGCGGGCAAGGCGGCGGACAGGGTGGCGGCGGGCAATTGCCTGAACAAACGCAGCAGCAAGTCAACAACATGAATCGCTTCAACGGAAGTGGCGGCGGCAGCATGTCGCGGCAACAAGCCAATGATTATTTCCCAGAGCGCGATGTTCCGCGGCAGGCGCAAGAAACAGACAAAATCGCTTCGTACAAAGAAGCGGTGGCGGCACTGTTCAACCCCGATCGCGGGCACGCATATGAAACCGTTCGCACGCGCGGCGATCAAGGTTATGCAGTCGGTCGCTACGGGCTCACCCAACCACTAATCTGGGGTTGGTGGAACTCCGAATTCGGCGAAGGCGTGAACATCGAAGACCCTGATCAAGTCGCAGCGGCGATGCAAAAGCTGGCTAAAGACGGAAAGGTCTCGAAAGAGTTTGCAGCAAAATTCAAAGATAAGAAATTCGCCAAGCAGTTTAGTGAGTTTCTCGGCAAGATGAAGAGCGGCAAAGGCGGCATCTCGAAAGAAGAGATGGCATCTTTCATGCCGAAAGAATTGCAAGAAACAATCGCCACTAAGTTGGTCAAGGATTTCTCCGACAAGTCCGGCGGCGATCTAGGCAAAGTAGCATTGGGATTCCAACTCGGCAAGTCGCCCGATCAATTGACCGCGGACGAGTTAGGCACCAAGTCATCCAAAGATTTGATGGCGGCGGCAGGACGGTTTGAACAACTCAACACTGCTCGCCAAGCCGCAACCAACGACGACAGAATTCGTTGGGATCAAAATCTTGGACCAACAAGCGAAACAGCGTTCCGCCTCGACAAGGCTGCAGAAAGAGTGGCAGCACGCATGGACCGCACCGGTCTTTGCGCAACCGGCGTACAAACCGCATTGGCTAATGTCGGGCTGGGCGAATTCGTGGGTTCGGGCGACGGCTGGCAGATGCGACATGCTTTGATGGGTTCGGGCAAGTTTGTTCAAGTCGATGCATCCCAAGCGAAAGAAGGCGACATTATGTTGCGCAGATGGTCGGGCAACGAGCGAGGCGCCGGTCACGTAGCAGTGATTACCGGGCGCGACTCGCGAGGACTTACCGAGTCGAGCGACCACACAACTCGCGTAAACTTCAGCAATCCTCGCTATGACAAAACAATGTTCTTGCGCTATGTCGGCACCGACAAAGACACGCGCAACGCCTAGGCCCTCGAAACGCCTAGGCCCTCGCACATTTCCTCCGGAAATGTCAGCACGTTAGTTGCTGCACATCCTGCCAGCATCGGCTCAAATCCGCAGTTCCACCACGTGGTTCAAGATGTGACCTAACGGTCTCTTTTTAGCTTGAAAAGTGATGTATTCATCTCATGGCGGTTTGAGAACGAGATGCATGTGATTCACAGGTCTCTTTTGGATAGAAAAAGGGATCTATAAGTCACCTGACTCGCAGTTCTCTATGGGATGTGTAACCGCAGTCGTGACATTTCATCCGAAAATGTCAGCACGTTAGTTACAAAGCAACCGGCAATTATCACTGGGCAATTTTCTTCACGTCCAACGGCGCATCGGCTCCGCGGAAAGCACAGAAGCCGGTGAACCCTTCGTCTTTCAGTGAATCGATTTGCTTGGTCATGTCTTTCTTTCTCGGCAAAAGTGAGACTGCTTGATTGTCGGCACGCAACTTGGCTGCAGCTTTCAAAACATGAGGCGCCGGGTCTCTTGCTGGTTCGTAAATGAGAGCGATCTTCTCTGTGCTTGATTGCGGCTTGATTCCCTTGTCCGCCAAAACACCGATGATGCGCTCGAAGCCGATTGAAAAACCACAGGCAG
>CAZCZI010000148.1:0-8318 GCA_964503045.1 uncultured Candidatus Obscuribacterales bacterium | reverse complement strand
GTGCTCGTGTTCGTGGTCATGCTTGCAGTCGGCTGTATGAATATGTAGAAGGACTACTTTCTCATGATCGTGCTTGCAGCCGGGACCGTGGACATGGTCCGCATGCTCGTGTTCGTGGTCGTGATCATGATCGTGCTTGCACTCAGGACCGTGAACGTGTTCCTCGTGCTCTTGTTCGTGCTCATGCTCTTGTTCGTGCTCATGCTCATGGTCGTGCTTGCATGCTGCAGTATGCACGTGCCCGCCGCCCTTCTTGCTGTCGTCTGTCGACATTTTCAAACCTCATGTCCCGCACGGGAAGCGCGTTTTTGCTGACGCGTAGTGCGCTTCCCGAGTTTGGTACCGCCCTAGTGTTTATGACTCCGTCCTTGCCCACCAGATGTTGGTGCCGGCGGCGGTGCATGATCGTCGTCGTCATCGTCATCGTCATGATCTTCTTCCGGAATCGGCTGGGTGAATTTTTGACCAGCGATTTCCAGGGTAAACGCCTTGCACCCGGCGGGAACCTTGAATTCCAAAACCGCGGGCAGGCGTGTCTCATACCGCTTCACCACGTTTCCTTTGTCATCATATATGGTTCCACCTTGGGCCACCGTCATGGTTTCGTCGACAAGAACTGCAACCAGTTCTGCCATTTCTTCCATACGATCGGCAACCCGGTGGCACCACAAGTGTCCAACTCCCGGATACTCTTCATGACAGACTGCTTCCATCTGTTCTTCATCAACTTGTTCGCCGACACCGACGAGCACGAAATTGATCCTAGGCAATCTTCCGGCTGTAATTTCTTTTGCTACCTGCTGCGAGTATGCCTTCACATCATCCGGATCGTAAATTTGGCTGTCTGTAATTATCACTGCCAATCCACGTTTGGCGCCCTTTTCGGCTTGCGCCTTGAAGTGCGCAACGTAATCGCGCAAGACAGGGAGCATTACAGTTCCCTTTCCGTAATATTGCGGGCCGGGAAACTTGAAGTTCTTCGCGTCTTTGCCAAGCAGGTCACCGACGACTTCGATTTGAGAGCCGTCACCGGTTGCCCAGTATGCAACTCGCAGTACGCCATCCTTATCTTTGGTGGCAAGGTATTCGAGCATCCACTGCATTTGTGGCTCGACCTGGTTTCTCACACCACCGATCTTAGCCAAAATTCCGCGCGGTCCGTATTCGTCTTCCATACTGGCAGAGCCATCCATATAAAGAGCTACGTCGAGCCCCTCTACTGTCGGGTCATGCAACAGTGTGGCGAGTACGGTGCCATCTTTGTTGTGAACATCTGAAAACGGTTTGACAATAACCTCATGCTTATGAGCCATTTTTGGATCTCTCCCTCAATTTATAGTTGACTATTGATGCTGATTGACTGACCCATAGCTCAGTGGTGATCGTCATCATCGTCGTCATCTTCTGGGAGCGGTTGCGTGAAGCGCTGTCCGTTAATTTCGAGCGTGAAGCTCTTGCATCCTTCAGGCACATTGAACTCGAGCACGGCCGGCAAGCGTGATTCGTATCGCTTTACGATATTGCCTTTGTCATCATATATGACACCACCGGAAGCGACGGTCATCGTTTCGTCAACTAGCACTGCAACCAGTTCGGCCATTTGCTCGATTTCTTCGGATACTCTGTGACACCAGAGGTGACCGAAGTTCGGATACTCTTCGTGGCAGATGTCTTCCATCTGTTCCTCATCTACACCGGTCCCTACGCCGACGAGAATGAAGTTGAGTTTGGGCAGCGTTCCCTTGAGAATTTCTCTTACTGTTTGACTGCAATAGCGTTTTACGTCGTCGGCATCGTGTATGACACCGTCTGTGATGAATACCGCGCAACCCTGTTTAGCACCAAGCTGGGCTTGCTTGCGCATGTATTCGACGAAGTCTTGAAGCGCCGGCTTCAAATTGGTTTGTCGTCCCCATTCGCGTGGTCCGGGGAATTTATATGCTTGAACGTCAACTCCTTTGAGTTCGCCAATCACTTCAATTGGAGAAACGCCGGAGCATGCCCAGTAGGCAACGCGCAAAAGACCGTTGCGATCTTTGGTGGCTAGATACTCGAGAATCCATCTGGCTTGCGGCTCTACGATGTTGTCTTGGAACTCAGGTGTTCCACCAAATAACCAGTGCATGATGCCTTTCCATTTCTTTTTGTACTCGTACTCATCGCTCATGCTGGCCGAACCGTCAAGGTAAATCGCCATGTCCAGGCCCTCGACGGTTGGATCATGCAACAGCGTCGCATGCACTTCACCGTGTTCGAAGTGAAGGTCTGAGAATGGTTCTACTGGTCGCTCGTGCACTTTTGTCATATAACCCACCTTTGTAAGTTTGGTTGTCGAACTGTCTGTATCGTTCTAAATATCTGGGCTTCCGGGATTCCTATTTAATTTGCCGAATCACCTAAAGGTTCATTCAAAATCTTTCATCCAATCAGGATTTTCAGGATTTTTGTCAGAACCCTTTTGCTGTTTGACGTCCTTGCTTTCCTCCTTTTTCTTCGGCGCCTCTTGTTGCTGGAAGTCGTTCATCCAGTTAGGCTGCGCCGGAGTTCTTGATGCCTGTTGCTTTTTCGTTGACTCAGCTGATGCTGCTACTTGCGACAGATTGGTCAGACGAGTTTCGTTGACACTAGGAGCGGTGCGATGTGTTGTAATGAAATCGTTCATCCAATCAGCTTTCTTTGCCTTCACTGGTGGTGGCTGAGCAACATTGCCGGTCGGAGTCTTAATCGTTCTCGGGGCAGCTGCAGTTTTCCTTGCAGTGCCGGCTCGCGCCTCTACCGATGCTGCGTGCACTCTGCTTGCAAGTGCCTTCGTGCGCGGTGGCGGATACCCAGGCAATTTGTTCAATGATTCACGTGCGATTCGAACAAACTCATCGATGTCGCCTTCAGGAGGTAAGTCGTACTTGTCCTGCACGATACATCCGAGCGCCTTGGTGACCATGCTCGGCAAACCAATCGCTGCACCCGGCGGACGCGTCGCCACCTCACCTTTAATTACGTAGCCACGCGACTGCAGTTCTTGCTCCAAAGAATAGCGGCTGGTAACCGGCAAAGTCATGTGGCACAGAGGGTGATTGATCTTTTCTTTCTCCAGGTCGTCCTTCAAAGCCGACAGCATGTCAAAGATCAAGTTGGAAACCAAGAATTCGTTCCACGGTTCGCCCATACCAATGTCTCCAGGCATGAGCGGGTATGCCAAAACGATGCCCTTGCCGCGCATGATTTCCTCTTCGCGGTCGCCCGGCAAAAGTATGTTGAAGCAACGCTGAGTGGCGCCGCCGGCGTCGGTTTGATAGTGAAATGAGTAAGGCGCCGAGTTGACAAAGCCCGCCAACAAATCAATTCGATTGACTGTAAGCTGACCTTGAATGCCCCGGTAATTCTCTTCTGATTTTGAGGGGAACGGTCCGTAAATCGTTCCATACAAATAAACCGGATCATTTAACCCCGGGGTTTCCGGAGGTTGTTCAAGAGCCTCTAAATGGAACAGATAAAACTCAATGCCCTCAATAGACCTTTGGGCGGCCGAACCGATGACCTCATTAAAAGCGAGGTCCTGCTGCACAACCGACGGCAGGTTCGAGATGTCATCATCTGCCAAAGGTCTCAGGGTTCCGCCAGCATCGATTGTGACCAGCCATTCCCTCTCCACAACGTGTCGTCCGCCAAGAAAGAAGCTGTCTATGGCGTGGGTCGGGTCCAACAGACTGACTTTCTCATCAGGCCATTCCGAATCAGGTCCTGAAACGAAGTATCGTGGTAAGGGGCGGGTGGCCATTTAATCTGTGCTTTTCCTCAAAAAGCGCCGAACTTGGAAGTATACGTGATTTCTATATTCCTCCAATTAATGTAAGTCGCCCCAATACAACACAGAAACTTCACGATTGCATCACACGACCTTCACGCCCCAAACCCTACGATGGAAGAGTGGGCCCTGGCGGATACATAGATTCAAAGGACCGGCGTGATGAACAACCAAGTTTTGCATGCACTGAGACGCATTACTAACAAGTTGGATAGTGATTTCAGCTCTTTGTATAGAGCGTTGGCAACTATCGACACTAAGTCGATGGTCGAACAGCTTCACGAAGTGAATGCAGTTCTTCCGAGAATGGGACGGAAGTACAGTGACCTTCTTTTGGTAGGAATCGATGCTGAGACAAGCTCGATCATGACTGTCAACCGCTACACCAACGAGTTGCAATACCGCAATCAGATGACGTTTGCAGTAAATGAGACCACAAGTCTCAGTGACCTTCCCATGCATCATTCTTACTACGTGAACGAGCTGCTCCGAACGCACACGGCCTTAGTCGCTTAAATCGCCGTCCAAATGGCAACGGCAAAATCAACACGAATCAAACTATATGTTCAAATCAAACCTTTTACTTATTAAACCGAGTCCTATGCTTACACCAATTGTGGTGGCTAACGATGTTTCAAAAGCCATGGGTTTGCTCCGTTCGTCAACAGTCGTGGCAATTGCGGCCTCGGGGATGATTCTGTACCGTTGCTATCTTCCTGGACGTTCAGACCTAATGAATCTTGGTCTTCAACTGTTTCTCGTGGCAGCAATCGGTTGGCTTTTTGCACTCTTCAAACTCCAAAAGTCCGATTTTTCGACATCTTTTTGCAGGAAGTCAGGCAATGCGTCATTGATAGCGCTCCCTTCACTCGTACTGATTTCTGCTTTGGCCTTGACGCCACTGCCGCAGCACATTGCTTTTGAGCTCTCTCGCCCTCAGCTGGAACGTCTTGCAATCAACCTCAGCTCTCGCAACCAAGGACCACAATTGCATTATCTGCAGGGGCTTCCGATGCTTTCTGCCGGTGTCTTTGCATTCGATACCTATGCAACTGACGATACCGGCGGAGTATATTTCGTGACCTCTTACAAACGAGACAAAGGTGTCGAAAAGTCTACCGGCTTCGCGTTCAAACCGGCGCTCAGCGACCAACCAATTGGACGAGCGGGATATTTACAAACGAGCCTGTGGTCCGATTGGCAGACATTCAGTGCAAGCGATTAGCTTGGTGGCGAACGCGTACTAGTTTGCGTGTTGACCGTTTTTTGCGTAGTTGGCAAACCAACGGCTAATCTCACCGTAAGATCGATCTCTTATGGAGACGTTGATCTTTACAGTCTCCAGTGTTTTCGAAACCACCCGCCTGCCTGACTTTACGGGATGGTCGGCAAAAAATGCGCGCAGTTCTTTCTCTCGTTCTTTGGTGGTGAGGCCAGAGGCGGCACCGACGATCCAAGGCACCATATGGAATGGCAGCCTCGTATTTATCTCTTTCCAATTCTTCTGGGTGAACTCCCATGCTTTGTCTCTTCCATTGACGTTGTGGAAGACGCCGGCCAGCAATTTGGGCGCATCTTGAGTTCTCACTTCCTTAGTCATCGACAGCTTTAAGGTGTCGTTGACTTGCTGTGCGTCTCGAAACGCGGCGAGACTCATGAGAGCGCGTTCCATCTCTTCAGGAGTGGACGCTATTCGCCAACACTTGTCGAGCTTTTCGTACTCTGCCTTTCCGGAATTGTAGGCGACGATTTGAATGGCCGGCGAAGCAATGTTGCCGTCGATGTTTATCGGTTCGCGGCTGTCTCTAGATTTAACCAGTCTCTTTTCAATGTACTGATCGAAAACTTGTCGCGCCTCTTCGATCGTTTGTTTGTCTTCGCCGACAGTGCCCATTACCTGAAGAACACGCGATCTAAGAAGCTTCGTCAGATCTGAATCGCTTTCCTTTGCCGACCAACCAAGTTCTTGCTTGGTTGCACCAAACATGTTTCTGACAAAAAGTGCAAAGTCCTTTCTAGTTGGAACATCATTTTCTATCAAAGAGTTGAGATCAAAAATCTGATTGGCAATGAGCGAGGCAACAGAAGGATCTTGCTCGTGTTCAAAAGTTGAAAGCAAGTCAAGATATCTTCCGAAGTCGATCAAGCCTGCCACTGCCAATGATGCTTGATCGGAAAGCAGCGAGATCTTTTCAGCTGGTGTAAGCTTTTTCTGTGCCACCTTAGATAGTGCTGCCAAGGACGCATCTTCGTATTGAGTACGGAAATATCCATTGCCTCCCGAGTTTAGGAAAAACGGTAGTGGGTGGCTAAGTGAGCCGATCTTGGACGACTGGCCTTCGAAGGCACCATGGGAGATTACGGGATTACTGCTGTCGATGCAGAATCGTGCCGAGTAAGGCACGTACCATCTCGTTGGTTTTTCACCCTTTTTGGGTTGGTCGAGCAGAAAACGCCTTTGCGTCAAAAGAAGCTGACTTCTATCTTTTGAAAACTCGGTTGAGACAAGGGGACAGCCGACTTGATCGATCCAGCCGGCCATCATTCTCGATACCGGTTTATGTGACTCCTGCGCGATTGCTTCCCACAAATCTTCCGCACTGGCATTGGCGAAGGCATGTTTGCGCATATATGATTGAATGCCCTTTTGAAAGACACTTTCTCCGACGTGCTGTTCAAGCATGCGCAAGATAGAGGCACCCTTGCTGTAGGTAATTTCGTCGAACATTTCATGCGCATCGCTTGGGCTGTCTACGCGGAAGTGGATCGCACGCGAGGCACGAAGAGAATCTGAGTCCATGG
This sequence comes from uncultured Candidatus Obscuribacterales bacterium, assembly GCA_964503045.1. Lineage (GTDB taxonomy): Bacteria > Cyanobacteriota > Vampirovibrionia > Obscuribacterales > Obscuribacteraceae > CAYZJR01. The sequence goes on along the minus strand of CAZCZI010000148.1, from coordinate 1,711 downwards.
AATCGGCCCTGTCTAGCGCGAAAGAGTCCCACGTATTCCATTCAGGGTGAAGGAAATCGATGGCCTTGTCGGCCATCCAGGTCGCGAATGCTTCGTTAAGCCACAGTTCGTCCCACCATTGCATAGTTACCAAGTCGCCAAACCACATGTGTGCCATTTCGTGTGCAATCACGCTGGCAACGCCTTGTTTCGACTTGGTTGATGCATTGTTGTCTACTAGTAGCGCAGTTTCTCTAAACGTTATGGCCCCCAGGTTTTCCATGGCACCTGCACTGAAGTCCGGTATGGCAATCAGGTCAAGCTTTGCTCCCGGATATGGTGTGCCGAAATATTTGATAAAAAAAGGAAGCAGTTTTACGGCGACTTCTTTTCCATAACGTGCAAGGTGGTTGCGACCGGTGGTAGTCCACACCCGGATTGGAATTCCGCCTACTTCAGTAACAGGAGTCGACTCCAATGGACCCACCATCAGCGCCACCAAGTATGTGGACATCACCGGAGTCTCTGCAAACGTAACCATTTTTTTGTTTCGTCGTTTGTCCATGCTTTCGAACTTCACGGGTGCGTTCGAGATGGCAACTAGTGATGGATCGATTGCCACAGTTATCTTGTAACTGGCTTTGAAAGCCGGTTCGTCAAAGCACGGAAACATTCGACGAGCATCCGTCGGCTCCATCTGAGTTGACGCCATCCAATGCGATTTTCCTGAATTGTCTTTGAACGAGCACCGATAGAAGCCGCAGAGATCGTTATTCAATGTTCCTTTAAATTTGATCTGCAGCTCATAATTGCCAGGCGTAATGTTGTGTGAAAAGTCAAGCAAGACGCGCTCAGCATCGGGCTGGGCCTTAATTGTTGCTTCCGTCCATTCTCCTGTCGGTCTGTCTCTTTTTCCTGTTCCGACTGCTGAGCTTGCTGCCATTGAAGCACTAGATATGGTGATGTCTTTGCTGTTGAGAATTATGCGTTTAGTTGATTTTTCAACAGCAAGAAAAATGGTTTCCGAGCCGTCGAAGGTGGCTTTGTCAATGTCGGGCTCAAAGGTGAGCGTGTATTTTGTAGGTTTTACGGTTGTCGGTAAGCGCTGACTGAGTTCGTCTTTTGTTTGTTTTTCAGGACGTGACGCTCCCGTTGTCGCCGTTTCTTTGGCGGCAGTGGCAGGGGGTGCAAAAAGACAAAGGCACAAGAGGGCGACGATCTGAAGTATTAAAGAAAACAGCACAGCAAAACTCCCGTTTCGAAGTCAGCGCGATTAAGTCAATGAAGTCTACCGCACCGTGTGCCTGGCATTTTCTTATCGACATTAAAAAGCTATATCAAGAAATTTGGAGTGATAATCTAATCTTAGGCTCGGGTAGTTTCTGACCTCTGCGATCTCTATATTCAGCTGGTATCGCCCCTCAACTTGACATGCATTTCGAACAATACTTTCTGGGTTGCCTTGCTCACGCGTCTTATTTGATCGCGTCTGGCGGCGAGGCTTGCATTGTCGACCCGCAGCGCGATGTGCACTTGTATATCGAGCAGTGCAAGAAGCTCGACTGCAAAATCAAGTATGTAATCGAAACACATTTGCACGCCGATTTCATTTCGGGACATCAAGAAATAGCGCGGGCGACGGGAGCGCAGATTGTCTTTTCGCATAAGGCCAAAGCGGCGTTCGAGCATATTGCAGTTTATGACGGCGATGTGTTGAAGGTTGGAAGTGTTG
>CAZCZI010000147.1:0-8431 GCA_964503045.1 uncultured Candidatus Obscuribacterales bacterium | reverse complement strand
CGCCGGAGAATCTGGCGACCCTGTCGATCTTTGCTGACGTTGTCTTTTACTCGAATTGGGAACTTGAAAGCACCGATGGTTTGCTGCAGTCGCAACGCACCATTCCGCCAAAGGAAGTGACCCAAGCTGGCAGATCTATTTTCTCGATGTGGTATTCAAACCGCGGACGGCTGTCCATGTCCGCATCCGATGCTGAGGAGTTGCCGGCGACAGCGCCGCCAGATCCTGCTCTTCTGGAAGCTTTCTACGAAATGAAGGCCACTCTACAATGCGCCGGCGGCGATATCGAAAGCGACTTCAAAGTATTATCTGCGCACGCAGGGCAGCTCTCAGGAAAACCTGCGGCGATAGTGGAGACCGAGCACTATTTTGGTGGCATCATCGAGAAGCAGACGGGGTTTCATCTGCTGCTGGACAGAGAAAAGCATGGCAGCGACTGGCGGGTCCAAGAGGTGCACATTTTGCTTCGATGCACTCCCGTGAACGCCGAATATGTGCGCCCTGAGTTTCAGTACTTTCTCGATTCGATCCGGTGGTTGCCGGCGGCGAGCCGGAACTGATGCAGAGTGACGGGTGGAAATCGCGCACCAGATTTTGCTGGCGACCGAGACGTGTCATCATCGTTGTGGAGGGCAGCGAGAACCCCATGAGAAACCTGAAGCCAGTTTTGACGTATGTTCTTTTGCCAGTCTTGATGGTAAGCACTAACGCGCCGGCGCTAGCATCCCCTGTGAAGACCAAGCAGACCACGTTGGCGCCATCGGCGCAGACCGGTCCGAGATATCAATCTCCCCGCACTTGGGTTGACTGTGAACTGGATCGCTTAGAGATACTTCTGCAGCAGTTTCAAAGTTTCTATGGGACCGCTCCCGAGGAGCAGCCACCGTTCCAGACCTATTTTGACACCGTTATAGATTTGCCAGCTTCTGGCGTGGAATTGGTGAAAGTCATCGCTACCTTAGACAAACTGCCCAAGACTGAATCCCAGAAGTTGCGCTTTCAGAGTGCGTTGCAGCGACTTGAGCAGACTCCTGCGTGGACGAAGTATCAACAAATTCAGCAATACAACGCCGAGCGAAAACAGCAAATGGATGCGATAAAAAACGCTCCATCGGCCGCGGAAATTCACGAATTTCTGAACTCCCCCTATCCGTCAGCGGCCAGCCCGAGTCCTCCATCGACGCAAAATAAAACAGGCGGGAAGGATGCTGGCAAGAACAATAAGCGCCCAAGAACGAACTGACTGGTACTGTGTTTTATGTTTCAGTGGGTAACTAGGATTTCGTACCATCAAGAACTTGCGGCATACCATATCGTGTTCTTGTAGGCATTCGTGAAAGGAGGCTGGACATGAGCAAAAAGGAAATCCAATGCGATCTGCAATTGAAAGAGGACGTAAAAACAACACCACCTGAAGATGTGCAGTCCAATTGCTTATATTGCTATGTAGACGACAAGAAATGTTCTCCTGGGACAATCGCAAATTTCGCTGGACTTAGGCGCGAATGCGTCATTGTAAACGGACGAGCTGAATGGCGGGATTTCTACGCTGCCTCGGCAAACGACCAAGAAACAAGCAACGACGAGTTCGATTGCCCCAATTGCTACGTCGACGGAGCCATGCAGTCGCCTGGAACCATTGCTAACTTTGCTGGACAAAGGCGCGAGTGCGTCGTCATTAACGGACAGGGACAGTGGCGAGACCTTTAGACTCCTTCAGACCACTTCGCTCAAACCAGTATCCACGACAGCGACGTTAATGCGAAGCAAGGCATTTCTGCCTTGCTTCGCCTCGTTTATGACAAATCCGAACTAATCCATTCTGAGGATCCATGCCTCGGAACCGTAGTTTTGAGCATATTTAAATGGCAAAATCCCGCGACCCGCGCCGAACTGATTAGTGGGAGCCCAGTCAATACTCCAGCTATTGTCGAGAATGAAGTAGCCTCCCCCGGGGACATTATCGTCTTTGCCCCAGCCGGTCAATGCAATCGCATGTCCGCCAACCACTGCATCTGCACTTCCTAACGGCATTGTGATGAATCCGGTTGCACGTGTTTCGGGACTGTAATACCAAGACCTGAAGACAGGAATCGCATATGCAATTGCATAACCGGCGCTCAGTGACGATTGCAGCGCCACCACATCTCTTGGAGCAATTTGACGCGCTTCATCCGGCCGATGTTGCAGGGCTTCAGTATAGGCATGATAGTCGGGCTTGGGTCCCCTTTGTGTAGGATCGTTCGGATAGGGAGCCATCTCGTAAGGCATAGAAGCCTCCAAACAAACTCCGGTATGAACTGCGCTATCTGCGGCAAAATGGATCCAGGTGCCTTCTCCAGGATCGCCGTCGATCTCCTTAGTATTCCAGTAAAGAAACTGCTCCGATAAATCGAGCGTATTAGGACGAGGGCGGCCACTCGTCTTAAATTCAAGCAGCTCAAAGCAACGCGTCACCGCGTGGGCGACACAAGTTCCGCGTTTGCCTTGAGCGCGGATCGCTGGCATATCAGCAACCAAATCAAATCCAGCGGCAGCGACACTAGGTGCCGCGATGCCGGACAGCTCTAGTGATTCTGCAGTTTCTCCCTGCATGCATCGAAGAAATGACATATTCTCCAGGTCATAACCGAGTGCACACGGCAATTTGAGCAGTTTCTCCCTGTCCGCCTCGCTTGTAACTTGCGCTCCAGCGACTGCTGATAGAGTCGCTTGGAACTGCAGTAATGTTGCCTGATTCATGCCAGCAAACTTAGCAAACGCTCTAGGATCCGCTTGAATAGCTCCTAGTAGCAATGGCAGAGTTTGCAAGCCTGCTCCGCGAAGCGCTTGTGATTTCGCGGGCTCCAACTTAGTCGTTGCTTCTTTTACTTCGGGACCCCGTAAATTTACTCTGTAAGACTTTTCTGCTAGTACTGGGGACATGAATATACCTCCTGCACGCCGAACGAATGCAGAAGGATAGAACATGGATTGGCGTTTGTCTGCTACTTGCTATCTCGTCTAATGATTGTAGACGATGAGTTTCCGGCATGAGGTTCGAAAAGGTTGGCACCCATGCCTTGATTTTCGACCGGCACCGGTACATCCAGTCTAGCCTTCTCCTCGGCAGTCAGCGCTTCATTGACTAGGCTCGAGAGTGTATCGAAATCCACGTCAAAGTCCTCGACAAGCTTTTGTATCGCTTCCGGACTCGACTTAATGACCCCGTATAATTGTGGGATACTCGCTAGACCGAGTCCATGCAAGACGCGCTCCAATCGGGGATCTAGACCCGCGCTGCTGAGGCGCGCCCCCCCTAGGTTTAGTTTGTATCTTTCGTCGCTCACAAAACAATCCTGAACCAATTTCTGATTTGTCGTTGCTCGAACCACAAGTGTTCCAGCTCTCACATGGTTCTTTCGTAGACTAACAATTACTACAACTATAGCCTATCCGCCAAAACCGTCAATTAATCATGGTAGGTCGTAAGTTTGCGAGTCCGATGGGACACAACCGGGGGTGAACGGAGGCATCTAAAAATACTGTTCGTCGATCTCGGGAAGATTGCCGAAAATGACTCTTTTGGGCAATGTTAATGGAAAAGAGAGCTGCACAATCGTGCAGCTCTCCGTTACTTCGGCAGTGTTTAGCCGGGCATAACCGTATTTATTACAGCAATGACTTGTGGACGGTCCGTGTTGCTCCGAGCGGTGAAACTCCTCGTGGAATCGTCAAATTTGACGTCCTCGGTAGTTTTCGAATAGTCGGCCCCAAAACCGAATGGGCCGATCTGAATGGAGCCGCCCGCTTGATAAGAAGCTTTCACATACGAATAATCAGCCTCCGACAAGGTTCCTGTGACGGCTGGTCTGTACGCGACAATGAGTGTCGTTGGCACCAGGCTCAAAACTCCGTCCCGTCCCCATAGTTTCGTGAAGCCTCTCTTTATGGGTCCATTCTCAACAAACGGCCCATCTTTTAGCGCTTTGCACGCGGTTTGATGGAACCAATTACCCGGCGCTATGTCGAAGTTAGCGATATTCTGCGCCGTGAATGTCAGACCAAAAGATTCTGAACTCACATCATTGGAATACTTTTGATACTGACCGCCTACTTTCACTCCCCAGAAGCCGCCCCAGAAAAAACCACCGCCGCCCAGTTTTGTGTTTTCCGTGTGGCGACGATAGCTACTCTTATTCATCACGATGCGAAGAGCCGGTGCAGCATCAATCGTCGCCTTAGACTCATTGATCCATTTAGCTAAGTCTGGAAGAACCTCATACGATCGACACTGAACTTTTCGATCGCCGGGAGTTGTAAGAAATTCGGTCGATGCCTTATTTTTGAAGTCATCGACAACACTTGCTGCCCAACCCATTCCACTCATAGCGTTATTGAAGAAGGCTGAATACTCCTGCGCATAGATGTCCAGATCGTCCTGTAGCATCCCAATGCGGCGACCATCAAACTCTTCGAACCACTCATCAAAAGTTAGCCGGTTGCTTTCTGGCACGCTCTGTTGCCGATCATCAAAATCTTTCCAGCGTTCTCCGACTTTACCCTGAGCTGTTTCTAGAGCGTCCAGTGCTGTGAAGTAATCATCCTTAGCCTTTCGGGCCTTGTCGTATTCTTCCTTGTTTGGTTGCGGAAGATCGATGTTGTCTATGAATATTCTGTAGCCATCGCTTACACGTTCATTCGTCGCGAAATAGCTGCTTCCCCACCGCGGAATGCGATCGGCAATCATGTAATTCATACGATACCGGCCGAACTTTGGGTCGTCCCAATCCGCAAGCATTGGTGTGCTGACGATTTGCAGCCCTTCGAGTTCTTCCGGCGTCGTCGCTGAAATGTAATCCAAGAGTTGATGAGCAAACATTTCCCACGGTGCATTGCCCTGCTCTTCTTGCAGAGAGGAAAGGTGCAGCGCCTTCACTTCTGAAATTCGAATCTGATCGTCCAGCTTGAGACGATTAGCAACTTGCGTTTTTGCAGCCATCGGACCAATTTTCAAAGCAACGGCGGCTCGGTCTTTTTTTACTTTAACTGACATGTTGTGGGCAACCTCATTTGAACGAGTAATTCCATGGGACGCCAATGAGACAGGCGTCAAAGAATATCGCCTTCATGTCCTCTCGATGTTTGACCGGGTGCGAATTAATATAAATTCGGCGCGGCTGTAGCTTCAGGGCCTCGTGTTGTCAAACCAGTCCGAACCGTTCGCGGCGTAATCGCGTGCTCTGGCAATCCCAAAAAAACGATGATGCCTGAAACTGCCGAAAACAACCGTTCCCCACGATGATAGGCTAAGGGAAGAACAGCTGCTGGGAAAGTCATCGTGCGGCAACTACGCTACTTGAGCGCCTTTATTACACTTTTTCTTTTGACGCCAGCGGCCATGGCCGCCGAATACGAAGGCAAGAGATTTAAGAGCGTGCCCGAACCGCGAGCGACGACTAAGTTACGCACAGCGTTGGAACCTTGGTTCGATCGGTTACAGGTGCAGATAAAAAGCCAAGAAAACTACGCTGAAATCATAACCAACCTTAAGAATCGCCGTGCGTACTGTCACGTCACCCCTTACAAAACAGGCGATCAGGTCACATTCAAAGTCACAAAAATCATCGGACCCGCGCCGATTTGCGAATCAATTCGACTCTTGTTGGGAGACTTGGCACCATTTCCAGCGCCGCCAAACAATTTACCGTTTCAACGGAACATCGTTCTCGAATTTTCGAATGACCACCAATACCCAATCATGCCTAATCTGGAAATATATCTAGTTCCAGCCCCACTTCCGCCGCCACTCTCCATACAAACTATCCAGCAGCCAGGCGCGGTCAGCGATGCCCAATTCGTCAAGCCGCGCATGCCACTTGGTGTTGGAGATTCGGGCTTTCGATTTTGGTGGACGCCGGCAAACTCCACAAAAAACCCGTGGGAATTTTGATGATTTATACATTGCTGAAAACAACCGTACTCCGCAATTTATTGTTTACTGCAAATGTTTAGCGTTAGTGCGATAATTCCTGTTCGTCATCGACGAGGTGCTCTTCATGACCTACGATCCGAAAATCGAGCAAGATCTGCGTGCAGTCGAAGCGCGTGTTGATCGCCTCGAAGAGCGATTCTCAAGCGTGCAACACAGTGGCAGCGTCAGATTACAGATTGCCGGATATTCTCTAGAGCCAGATAAGTGCATTGAGGGTGCAGATCTATCAGGAACTTACACCTCATACCGCATCCACATGCGCACAGATACCTTTGCCCACGTGCGTAACGAGATAGTCAAAGGCCTAGATGCAGAATTCTTTTCGGACGAAAACCTCGAGCACGCCGGACGGCTTGAAGAAGTGTGGCAAGATCATTACAGTCCGACGCACTGGTGGGCGAAGGTTCGAACACGATAATCTTAAGATCGCCCTATTGAGCCGTCTATTTTATCTGCTGCAATACATCGCCGAAAATAACCCTTTTCGGCAATACTCAACCCTACTTTGCCAGAGCGATCGTTAGCTCTTCCCATGAAGTTGTATAGCTCGGACTTATGTGCTCGCGCTTCATTTGCCACCGCTCATCATGCCCTTCCGATGCCAGATAAAGGGTTTTTCGTCCCATTGCTGCATTGATCGCATCAAGCAACTGCATGAGCTTTTGAGACTTCGATGCTCGCTCGGGCGAAAGAAAAAGCTGCAGCTGTCGGCAGTCTGCGGGCCGCAGATCCATGAGAACCACACCGGCTTTCTGATAAGCAAATCCAGGCTTGAATATTTGCCGCAGAATAGAAATCGCTGCTTTGGTGATAGCCATCGTGTCATCTGTTGGAGCGAGTCTGACAGTGCCTTGTGGACAGTACTGCGGCGTCGAGGAAAACGTGTTGGTTAGAATGAAGACCTGTACTACAGCAGCAAGAGAACCATCATTTCTCAATTTCTGAGAAGCCCGACTGGCAAAGCAGGACACTGCTTCTTGGAGCTGATCTACGTTGTGGACGTAAGTGCCGAATGAGCGTGAAGAGACAATTTGCTTTCTAGGCGGCGCTACTTCTTCCAGATTGAGGCAAGATAAACCGCGTAATTCAAGCACAGTGCGTTTAACCACAACACTAAAGTGCTCCTGCATTTGCTGAGGATCGGCCCGCAGCAGATCCGAAACACTAAAGATTCCTATCTGATTTAGCTTCTTGGCCAGTTTGCCGCCGATTCCCCAGATGTGAACGACTGAAATCCGGTTCAGTAGCGCTTCGGTCTCGACCTCCGAAATTGTTGCAAAATCGAACACGCCGTCATAGTGCAGTTGGTTCTTAGCGATGTGATTGCCTAATTTCGCCAAGGTTTTGCTCGGTCCGATACCGACACAAACCGGCAAACCAAGCCAGTTCTTTATGGTACGGCGAATGCGCTGCCCATGTTCAACCGAATTTGTAAAACCAGTGAAATCCAGAAAACATTCATCAATCGAATAAACTTCCTGATGAGGGCTGAATTCTGACAGAACAGCCATGACTCGCCCGGACATGTCGCCGTACAGAGCATAGTTTGATGAAAGTGTGATGATGTTGTATCTGCGCACCAGGTCAGCGATTTGAAAAAGAGGAACACCCATTTTCACGCCGGCGGCTTTTGCTTCGTTCGAACGAGCGACAACGCAGCCATCATTGTTGGATAAGACAATGACTGGCTTTCCCTCTAGCTTTGGGTCAAAGACGCGCTGGCAAGAGACATAGAAATTGTTGCAATCCACAAGTGCAAAAATCTTTCTGTCGCTACAGTTGGTGTATTGCATAGGTGACTACCCCCCAGACCAAAAAGCCGCTTTCTGTCTTAACCTCGATAGGCTCGAAGTTTGGATTTTCGGCAGCTAGGAAGATTCTCCTATCTAATTGCAATAGACGCTTGATCACGATTTCGCCGTCCAGCACGGCAGCTACAATAGATCTGTGTCGTACAGGCAGCGACCGATCGACAATGACAAGATCTCCGTTGTAAATGCCTGCGCCACTCATAGAATCGCCGGCAACGCGGAGAAAGAAAGTCGCTTGCTGGTTGTGGATGAGATGCTCATTGAGGTCAAGGTTGCGCTCAACGTAATCATCAGCAGGGCTTGGAAAGCCTGCCGAAATCGCAGTGCCGAAAAGAGGAAACTCAGGCAATTAGCTGCGCCTCCCAAGCGTACCGTATATTTGTATGGTATTCTAAGCGGTTTTCTCTGATTTGTCCAGGGGTGGCGGTTAGAGGCGATGGAACACAGCCGAAAAAGACCGTATTAGGCAGTGTATGATTGTCGGCGTGCCGTCACAATCAGGTCCGCCGCATGCCAAAAAAGAAGACCCAAACATCATTTTCGGCAAAGTCACGCCGCCGCCGGTCTTCGCTTCCGCCGGCTAAGCCCAAGAACGCTGATGTGCGATCGCGCGAATATCTGACGCCGGCGGAAGCTAAAGACCTGC
>CAZCZI010000146.1:0-8599 GCA_964503045.1 uncultured Candidatus Obscuribacterales bacterium | reverse complement strand
TGGATAGGCGAACTGCAAAGAGACGGAAAACTCGTACATATCTTGGCCTATGAGAATGTTGCCAGCAACGCAACCGAAGGCGGAAACGCAATGATTTTGCCGATTCCCGCAAAATCGCAAACTCTTTCCGACAAGAATTTGCTGAATGGCGAGGACTTTCGCGGGGTCGTCAAAAGCCTATACAAGTCGAGTCGAGGACCCATCGAACAGTTTATAGACAAGATCAGAGATCAGCTCGAGAACCTCAGCTCTTATGCAGACAGCGCCACGAAAGGGGCCACAGTTCAAGTCTTCGAGAAGGGAAGTTATACTGTAGTGCTCTCGGATACGGCAACCGCGATTCCGGGCGCTCTTTCGCGTGTTCCTGAGGAAAAGCGGCCGAAGATCAACAAAGAAATCTTTGAAGCCTATGACAAATGGTATCCGGGTTGGAGCTTTGCAATGTGCTGCTTCAAAACTGATCTTAAGAGCCCTGAGCCACTCATCTGGTGGTATGAACCACGTAATCCCGACCGGTTATTTTTTCCGGCGGTGGATGCGCACACAGGAAAAGCTCCAGTTTTGGATTCAGTAGTCAAAGTAGATCACAAGTTAGTCGTGTCATCCGACAAGATGTCCTCAATGTTGGCAGACACGCTCATTTCTCCCGTGCACAAGGTCAAGCTCGAGCGCCCGCGCAGCGAGTACTCAGAGATCGCACAGCAATTTATTCCGAACTTCGTCATGGGCAATGAGTTTGAGTTTGACATGGTGCAAGGAGATTTTCTATTCCAGTCCAGTGATGTGCGAAGTGGTATCCTGAGACCGATTCGCGCGAATCCTGAAGGGAGCCCACCACCGGACTTTTCTTATTCGGCGGCTGAATTTTTGGAAAGAGACTACTCTGTTCCAATCAAGGTGTTTCTCATCTATGTACTTACAGGAGTCCTTCTGTTCGTAACCGGAAGCTTTCTGATGGGAGTCGGAATGCTCTTGTTCAGCTGGTTAGCTATGTACGCAATCGTAAACGCGCATATTCCGATTGTGGATGTACCATCACTCTATTATCAAGGACTCTTGACCAATGGAATTGCCTTCGCCGCGTTGCTGCTGCCGGCTTTGTGGTTCTGTCGCAAGGCTCCTAAGATTTGCCTGATTGGAGTTTTGGGAACATTTGTGGCCGCGGGCCTCAACGTTGCTTTGCCGGGCTATTCTTCTAGTTGGTTGGTCCTTTTGTTTTCAGTGTTCTTAGTCGTCTTGAGAATGAGCTCCAAAGGGATGGAACGCGACATTCCTGCAAAAGACACTTCTGCAAAAGATGTTGGCGCAAAGGACTAGCGAGTAAGGTTTAGCTCTTTGGTTTTAATGATAAGTCAATTGGTATTGTGCGATGGACACGCATTTCGTGATCACGCGCCGCGTGATCACGCAACGCGAGATCAATGTAGCGAATGGGACCCGCATTTCGTAAGGCGAGGAAACACCTAACTAGAACGGATACTTCCGCAATTGTCTGAGCATGAACGCTTGAAACTTCACTTCATCCTGTGCGATTTGATTCATTAGGTCTTGCGGCTTTTGTTGTGCTGACAGCATGTCGACTTGCACTTCGCTGGTTCCATCTTTCAAGAAAACGAGCGTGCCGTCTACTGATTGCAGCGCCAGGCTCAATGTTCCATTCAAATTATGCTCCAGGATGAATGGTGCATGTGCGAAGTCTGTTGCGGTTTCGCGAACCACGCGACTTGCCAAACTTTCATCTGCCAACACTTCTTTGGCCGCTGCGCCGAGCGCTTCGAGATCGCCTTTAAGCATGGCATCGTAAAGTCTAATCAGAAGCGTGCGTTCGGTGACGTTCATGGCGCGACCGTCGAGTTGCAGGCGCTTGGTGTCATCGAGCTTGTTGTTGAGATAAGCCATCACTTCGATGTGTGTCTGACGCTTCAGTTCTTCGGCAAACAGAGCTTCGATTGGTCCGGCTTTGTGCACTGCATCGAGACTGGTTCTGAAGTGGTAAGCGCTGGTAATGCGAACTTGGAAGTCTTGAGCTGCTAGAACCGCTGTGATGTTACTCATTGTAGGAACTCCTATGCAGGCAGATGGCATCACTACACATGTCCGGTGCGGGAGCTTGCCGGTGCTGTGAGTGTGGGGGTTACTTGGGAGGATATTTCCAATTTAACGCTCCGACGTGAAATGTCGGTGAATCGAGCGTGAAATTAGCGTGAAGCCCAAAAGTTTGTTTTCTACAATTTATATCGCTCTGCCATACGCCGCACTTCGCGCTTTTCGGATTCGACAATGTTTTGTGGCGAAAGAAACCACGCTTTCGAACCAAAAGACCGCACCCAATTCTTAAACTCGAAGAGATCGCCATGAAGTTTGATGCGAAACTCCACATCGCCCGAACCATCCTTGGCGCGCGTCGTCTTTGCCAGCGGGTGCCGGCTCTGCCCTTCCAATATATATGATGCGAGTGTGCTGTCGAAACGCACAATCACATCAATGTGATCGCTCTTATTGAGCTCCGCAAAACTGCGCGGAAAACTCATACCCCAGCCGTGACTCATCAAAAGCCGGGCTTCTTGAGAGTCAGCGTCGTGCGATGAGTTCAATGGCTCATTGCTCATGATTTTCAAATTGTGGAAACGATCCAAACGTCTTGGGCGGAACGTTTTTTCATTCATGTCCTTGATGATGCAGTACCACCCGCGTTCATAAAAGACGAGGAACAGAGGATATCCTTTTATATCAATTGGTTTGGCTTCGCGTGGCGTTTTGTACGTCGCTTGGATGGCGGCATGTTTTTGCGCTGCGACTGCGAGATCGCGCTCGGCCTTTTTCTGTTCGTCTTTCAGCGCATAGATTTGCCGATGTCCGATGACGCGTACTGTAGAGCTCTTCGTCGTTCTCTTCACTCCCTGTGCTTGCGATTTGAGTCGCTCGACAGTTTCTTGCGCGCTTTGTGATTCAAGAGAAGTTCCAAATGCATTGAGGGCGTCGACTACTGTGTCGAGTTCTTTCTCTGAGAGGCTGTACACACCTTGAAGAACGTATCCCTGTCGCAATCGCGGGCGCTGCACGAGGAGCTGGTATTCGTCTTTCAAAAGCCCGATGTCTTTGGCGAGGGTGCGTTCGGTCACCTCGATTCCATGATCGTGCACTTCCTTGAGCAATCCGGAAAGTGTAATGCCTGGGTTGCAGGCAATCGTTCTGATGATCAAACCGATTCTTTGATTTCGAGTGCTCATGGCAAATCAAACATAAACAATGTTGTCGTCGATGAGTCTGTCGAGTGCTTCGACGAGCTCGTTGAAAGATGCGAAGCCGTCAGCTAGCTCAAGCTGCCCTTCTTCGGTGAATTGCACTCGCGCGGCTTTCAAAACCAATGACTCCAATTGTGGTGGCATGCCCGGGCGTAGAATGGATGGCGGTTTCATTCCTAAAATAGAAGAGAAGTGGAATTTGCCGACGATTTCTTCTGCTCGCACCAGCTCCCAGAGCTGCTTTCCGATGAAGCTCTTGTTGAAGTCGGCCGAGTAACTTGCTTTGGTCAGAAGCGGTGCACGGCAGCACGCCTCCCAAACAATTATGCCGGTGGCAAACAAATCATCGGGTTTCAAAAATGGGTAGTACTGCGGCGTGGTCACGGCGCAACCCGTCAATGGCTGTGATGTGTTTTCGGTTTGAACTGTTAGAGATCCGAAATAGCCGGGGTCGACAAGCACGATGCCGTTTGGCGTAACCATGATGTTCTCCGGCTTCAAATCACCGTGATATCCAAACGACGGATTCTCGGAAAGTCGCGCCAACGACATTGCCAGGTCGCGCAAAACCTTGATCGGCACAGGACCTGACTTCATGTACTGTCTGAGGTTGATACCGCGCAGGTAGGGCATGGTGAAGTAGGTGGTTCCTGAGCGCTGAGCTAGCGTCTCCACCCTCACCAATGCAGAATCTTTGACTCGTTGCAGGCGCCCTGCCTGAATACGTAAGAGTTCGTCTGCATCAGGATTTAGAGGCGCGATTCCGCCTGTTGTTTGCACCAACGCTTGTGTCGGCAGGCACCCGGTTGGGCCGCCTTCCAGAATAGACTCGGCTGGTTTGGCGACTTTTATCGCTTTTGAAGACGAACCGTTTGCATGGACGGAACGAAAAACCCAAGAAAAAGCCCCTTCTCCGGCCAGGTCTTTAATGACGTAGCCATCGAGGGTAAGTCCTATCCAGCTAAGCCTTTGACCGACCATTGAAGTTGTGGGATGACCCTAAAGAGCACTAATGCCAAAAAAGAGAGACGGGCAATCGACGAACACTAGTCGTCGACGGGCTCTTCTTCAGTGCTTTGACGTGCGAGGTCTTCGACGAATGCGACTACGCGCTCAAACTCTTCGTCGCTTTCGATGGTCTGGAATATGGACTGGTCGTCGCGTTGAATCAGGCGCATGATCACCAGCGCGCCTTCCTCTTCTTCTTCAGATTCCATCTTCAGAAGTAGCGCATACTCTTTCTCTTCGAAATCGAATATGTCAAGAATCTGACAGCTGTAAGAATGACCATCCTCTCCTTCGAGGGTGATTATTGCTTCTTCTGGCTGTTGGAGCTGGGCATCGCTATTCATCTGTGTTCCTCAAGTATTTTTGGCGCCGGCTATCTCTTGAAGTTTCACCAGCTCTTGCTCGGTTCCTAATGCAATGAGTTCATCCCCTTTTGCAAATAGGAGGTCCGGCGAAGGATTGGTTATCAGCTTACCACCTTGGTTGACAGCCAAGATCATAGCGCCTGCAAGCTGTTTTATATTTGCATCCTTTAAAGTCTTCCCAACAATTCGTGATGTTTCAGACACAATTATCTGTTCCATTCTCAGGTCATAACCCGGCGAATGCATTACCACGTCTAGGAATTCGGTCACGAGAGGGTGCGTGACCGCCGTCGCCATACGCTTGCCGCAGATTACATAAGGTGAGATGACCATGCGGGCACCAGCGCGCTTGAGCTTGGCTTCTGAGCCCGGGTTGGCGGCTCTTGACACGATGGCGATATTCTCTTTTAGACCCTTGGCGGAGAGTGCGATAAAGGTGTTGGTTGTGTCATCGGGAAGGGCGCAAACAATGCCGTCAGCCTTTGAGATTTGGGCTTCAATGAGCATTTCGTCGGTTGACGCGTCGCCTTCGACTACGAGATAACCGACATCTGTGGCTTCTTTTGCTCGCGCGGCTTCGGCCTCGATGATCACAAATGGGATGTTGTTGTTCTTGAAATGCGCGGCAACCTCCTGTCCGGTTCTGCCGAAACCGCAGACTATTTGATGATTTGATAGCTTGACAATTTGATTTTTCATTTTTCTGGTGCCCAGATTAAGCTCGAGAAGCGGTTTTACCATATCAGTCAGCACATACAACGCAAAGCCGACGCCGGAGAGGATGAGCACTATCGTATAGATGCGCCCGGCGTCCGACAATTCGTGCACTTCGCCATATCCAACGGTGCAAATCGTTGTAATGGTCATGAATAGCGAATCGAGGAAATTCCACTTTTCAATGAACATATAGCCGCTGGTGCCGCCAAGGGTCAGCATGACCAGCAGAAAGAGGTCTCTTAATATTTTTTGAGTTTGGGTCATCGTGTGCATTGCTGCTCAAGAAACCACGAGATTTGGGGAAAACAGAGGGCGCCTCTTCACGACAATGTGAGGAGCATACGAAAAGTATCATAAACGGATCGGCAAAAGTACGGCATTCGGCTTACTCTTAGCTGTTAAGATCTCGGTTCTAGCAGTAAATACATGTGGAGTTCAAATGAGCAGCGTAGCAATGGAAGCCACCCAAGGACGGGTTGTACAGGTTATTGGTCCGGTCGTCGACGTCGAATTTCCGAGCAATCATCTTCCTGAGATTTATCACGCACTTGAAATCACCGGCAAAAATCCCGCTGGCGATGAGCTCAAAGTTATTGTGGAAGTGCAGCAAATGTTGGGTGACAACCGCGTAAGAACAGTGGCGATGAGCTCCACTGACGGCATGACGCGCGGAATGATCGCCACCGATACGAAGGAAGCTATCTCGGTGCCGGTCGGACAAGCCACTCTGGGGCGGATTATGAACGTCTTAGGAGAAGTTGTGGATGAAGGACCGGCGATGGACACCAAAGAACGCTGGCCGATTCACCGCCCTTGCCCTTCCTTGACAGAGCTGCAAACAGACATCGTTATTTTCGAAACCGGTATTAAGGTTGTCGACCTCCTCGCTCCGTACATCAAAGGCGGTAAGGTTGGACTGTTCGGCGGCGCCGGAGTCGGCAAGACAGTTATTATTCAGGAACTGATTCACAACGTCGCAAAGCACCATGGTGGTTATTCGGTGTTTGGCGGTGTCGGAGAGCGCACGCGCGAAGGCAACGACCTCTGGCATGAAATGAAAGACTCCAAGGTTCTCGACAAGGTAGCTCTAGTCTACGGTCAGATGAACGAGCCACCGGGCGCCAGAATGCGCGTCGGTCTCTCGGCTTTGACAGTGGCTGAATACTTCAGAGACCAAAGCAAAACCGACGTTCTTCTGTTTATCGACAATATTTTCAGATTCGTGCAAGCGGGCTCGGAAGTGTCAGCGCTTCTGGGACGTATGCCATCTGCCGTAGGCTATCAGCCCACACTCGCCAACGAAATGGGCGAACTGCAAGAGCGTATCACCTCCACGAAGAACGGCTCCATCACTTCGGTGCAAGCTGTGTACGTTCCTGCCGATGACTTGACTGACCCAGCGCCCGCGACCACATTCGGCCACCTCGACTCCACCACGGTGTTGAGCCGTCAGATCGCCGAGTTGGGCATCTACCCGGCCGTTGACCCACTGGCTTCTACATCTACAGCGCTCAAGCCCGAAGTAGTCGGACAAGAGCACTACGATGTCGCTCGCGGCGTGCAGCAAACATTGCAACGCTACAAAGATCTCCAAGACATCATCGCCATTCTCGGTATGGACGAACTCTCGGCGGACGACAAGATTGCCGTTATGCGCGCAAGAAGAATTCAACGCTTCTTGTCGCAACCATTCTTCGTTGCCGAAATCTTCACGGGCACACCAGGAACCCTAGTCAGCATGAAAGAAACAGTCGAAGGCTTCAAGCAAATCTTGACCGGCGAGTTGGATGATCTACCGGAGCAAGCCTTCTACATGGTAGGCAACATCGAACAAGCCAAGGAGAAAGCTAAGAAATTGGCTTAACGGAATGAAAAAAAAGAATCGTACAGCGGGGGAAACAGCACCGGCACCGTCGGCAGATCCCAAACAGGAAGACGCCACGAGCCGCAACATTTATATCTTCAATCGCTTGGAGAATGAAGTTGCGCTACCTGTGATTCGCAGGCTATTGAGACTCAATGAAAGAGATCCCAAAAAGCCTATCAATCTCTACATCAACTCATCTGGTGGAAACGGCTACAACGCCGATGCCATCATTGCTGTGATGAACATGATTGAGGCCAAGGTGAATACGATTTGCTTGGGCCATGCGCTTTCCGGTGCTTGCGAGATTCTTGCATCAGGAACCGGCGAGCGCCTCTGCTACGAGTTTGCCACCTTGATGTTTCATCAAACTCTTTGGGAAGCAGAAGGCGATATCACCAACCTCGAGATACAAGCCGCTCAAGGTCAACGTTTTCGCGAAGCTCAGATAGAACTCTTGCACCGCTGCACCGGACAAGACAAAGGCGTTCTTCGCAAAGACATCGAGCGGGATCACTATATGTCTTCTCAAGATGCGCTCAACTACGGCATCATCGATAAAATCATTCGACACAAGGGCGTGCGCGGCAACGTCGCGAAGCGCGCTATTGGAGCTGAAGAGCGCGAGCTCGAATCAGCCAAGCAACCAAAAGGCAAGGCCTCGGAAAAGAAGGTCGCTGCCCTTAGCTCCAAGACCAAAACCAAGACCGCTTCCAAGTCGTTGAAGACTGCATCTAAAGCGGCAACCAGACCTTCTGCAACAACAAAGCGCGCCCGCAAGCGCTAACCGTACAACAGATAAGGAACGCAAAAGCGCAATTCAAAGGACCGAAAATGGCTACCAACACTCTCACTCTCAGAATCATCTCTCCCGATCGAATCGTTCTCAACGATACGCAAGTCGATCAAGTTTCTGCAACGGCAGTTGATGGTGGTCTTTCGATTTTGCCTGGTCACGAGCCACTGGTCACGGCGCTAGGGGTCGACGTTTTGACTTACAAGCAGGGGAACAAAGAAGAATCGGCTGCCATCATCGGCGGTATCTTGGAAGTGTCTCGCAATGAAGTGACCATTCTGACCGACGCCGCCGAACTCGATGTAGAAATCGATGAAGCTCGCGCCAAACAAGCGAAAGAACGCGCCGAAGCGGAAAAGACCCAGAAGACGGACAAGCTCGATGTCTACATCTCCGAAATGGCTCTGTCTCGCGCCATCGCCAGACTCAAAGCCGCGGAACTGTCCAAGCGCCGCCGCCGCGACATTTAACAAAGCTGAACTGGTAATTGCCATTTTTTTTGATCTCGCGCCGCGAGATCACGAGATTAATGCAGCGAATGGGACACGAATTTCGTGATCACTTATTGACTCATTTAAAAATGACACTTCTTTGGAAGCGTTGA
>CAZCZI010000145.1:0-8789 GCA_964503045.1 uncultured Candidatus Obscuribacterales bacterium | reverse complement strand
ACAGGATTCGAACCTGTAGCCTGGCGATTATGAGTCGCTTGCTCCACCATTGAGCTACGGAGCCGCTTTTCAGCCAAAGCAGCCGGAAGGGAAACTTTTATTCTATATCATTGGCTAATCGGTCTTTTCAATTGTTCCGGTCTATTACATGACCTTGCATCCATATCTTTGCATGGCTTATCAATTTGCGAGGCTAGCTTACCGGCACGGGACCTGTAAGCGCAGGTGAGACGCTCCCCAAAACGCTAGCTGGGCCTCTGATTTGAGGCATGACTAGTGGGCGCTTACGTGCTTTGTTCAGGAAGCCACTTGGAGAAAAAAGAACACAGGTCGACTACCGCTTTAATCTAATTGCCAAGAGAAGTATTCACCCAAACCCAGAGTGCCTGCCCTCGCTTCTAGTTACTTAATTTCTTTCGACAGTTCTTGACTCAGCTTCTCGTCTTCCGCGGCCGCATTGTCATTTCCGATTTGCCTGTACAAACCGGCTCGCTCAAGATAGAGACGCTGTATACATTGCGGAGTATAACCATCTATCTGTCCGAGTTTAGTGTTGGCAAAGTTGATCGCAGCAGTCATCTCTTTGATGGCTGTCTCATTGTCCTTTTTCTTCGAGTATGCGTATGCGCGCCCTCTCAAAACCCAAATATTGTCTCTGAATTGCTTGTCCAAATTCAAAGCATCATACAAAGAAATCGCGCGTGCATAGTCGTGGCGCCTCATAGCGCCGCAGACTTGCTTTATACAGTTGACGATGGTGCTTGGATAACCAGGAGCACCATATTCTTGATCGGTCGGAATATCTTTCGAATTAGTCTCCGGCGGCTCTGTCTGCTGGGCGTTTGTGACATCGTAAACAGTCACGGGTTGATCCTTCGACATTCCGTACGTCACCTTCTTTCCGACTATGTCATCGGCTTTATGGTAACAATCCAAAGGAACATCGCTGAGAAACTCGCGCTCGTCGAGGATGTCTCCCTTGATTTCACGATTTGGCGGAACATCTTCAAGTAC
Source organism: uncultured Candidatus Obscuribacterales bacterium (assembly GCA_964503045.1). GTDB lineage: Bacteria > Cyanobacteriota > Vampirovibrionia > Obscuribacterales > Obscuribacteraceae > CAYZJR01. Next base: position 7,775 of record CAZCZI010000145.1, on the reverse strand, counting down.
ATATACGAGTCTGGGATTCTTAGAAGTCGTTAGTCGATGTGGTCCCGGTGTCATCGCATCACAACCGGAAAGCAAAATCATTCCAACTGTCAATGCTGCAAAAGAAGATGCCGTGATTGCCAGAGTTTGATGCGGTTTCATCGATTTTTCACTTCACTTCGTGAGGTACCATATGTTTCTCAACAAAATCGGTGCTCACATCACCGTGTTGGAAGTGTTGATTTTGCATTACGCGTTGGTGGAATGGGATTGTTGTCTTGATTCCAGTTATCGCATATTCATCGAGTGCGCGCTGCATGCGTTGAATCGCTTCGGCGCGATCCGCGCCCCATACTACCAGTTTGCTCACGAGCGAATCGTAGAATGGTGGAATTGCATAGCCGGGATAGCAGTGGCTATCTACGCGCACCCCGGGGCCGCCTGGTGCAATGTATGCATCGACCCGACCGGGTGACGGCAAGAAATTGCGATCGGGATCTTCGGCATTGATTCTGCATTCAATTGAATGACCGGTCATCTTGATGTCAGATTGGCGGTATTGTAGTTTGTGACCGGAAGCAACCAGAATCTGTTGTTTGATCAAATCAATACCGGTAACCATCTCGGTTACTGGATGTTCGACTTGAATACGAGTGTTCATTTCCATGAAGTAGAACTTGTCGCCGGCAAGAATAAACTCGACCGTTCCTGCCCCCTCATAATTGATTGAGGCGGCGGCTTTGACCGCGGCGCTTCCCATTTGTTCGCGCAGTTCGGGCGTGAGCACCGGGCTTGGTGATTCTTCGATCAACTTTTGGTGCCTGCGTTGCACCGAGCAATCGCGTTCGCCCAGGTGAATGCAATTGCCGTGACTGTCGGCCAGCACCTGTATTTCGACGTGGCGAATTGGTTTCAGATACTTCTCGATGTAGATTCCGCTATCACCAAAAGAGGCGGTAGCTTCGCTTCTCGCCGATGTTATTGCCGTTCCTAACTGAACTGCATCCATAGCAACGCGCATACCTCTGCCGCCACCACCTGCGGTTGCTTTCACGATGATTGGATATCCAATCTCATCGGCAAGTTTGAAGGCGTCGGCTTCATTGGTGAGCAAGCCTTGGCTGCCGGGAATAACCGGAACCTTGGCCTTGCGCATGGTTTCTCTTGCCGAGGCTTTGTCGCCCATCGACTTGATTGCATGCACGCTCGGTCCGATGAATTTGATGCGGTGGTCCTGGCAGATTTCTGCGAAGTTTGCGTTTTCCGAAAGAAATCCGTAGCCCGGATGAATTGCGTCGGCACCGGTGACGACTGCAGTCGAGATGAGTGCAGGTATGTGCAAATAGCTTCTTTGCGATGCGGCGGGTCCTATACAAAATGCCTCATCGGCAAGTTTGACGTGAAGCAAGTCGGCGTCGGCTTGGGAATAGACAGCGACAGTTCTAATGCCCATCTCCCGGCAGGCTCTTAAAACCCTCAGGGCAATCTCCCCACGGTTGGCAATGAGCACCTTTTCAATCATCTGAAAGTTTCTAACCCTTCGTGTCTACGAGGAAGAGCACTTGCCCGTACTCGACTGTCGTTCCATTTTCAACGCACACTTTTACGATTTTGCCTGCCACTTCAGCAGGCATATCGTTCATCAATTTCATGGCTTCGATGATGCAAACCGTTTGTCCGACGTTCACGCGATCGCCGATATTCACGAATGGTGCTGCGGTAGGTGATCCGGCACGGTAGAACGTTCCCACCATTGGTGATGTGATGGGCACCCAACCATTGCTGGCTTCTTCCTTGGCACCGTTTTGCTCGGGGGTTGTCTGCGGCTTGGCAGCAGGTGGGTTAGCAGGCGCTGCGGTTGCTACCGGCCCGGGAGCAACAGGCACGGTAACGTGCATGGGCTGGGCGACTTCAGTCACTTGCGGAACAAAGACTTGCCGCTCTTTCTTAACCGTGATCTTCTGATCTCCAGATTCTATGGTCAATTCCGTGATGTCGGTAGAGCTGACTACCGACAACAGCTCACGAATTTGTTCCAGATCTATCTTCACTTGGTCCACTTGGCTCCCTGCCGTTGGCCGATTTTCTATGCTCTTAGACTTAGACACGGGTTATGTACTTACGGTTTCGGGTATCTACCTTAAGCTTGTCACCAACCTTAATATGGAATGGAACAGTGATAACCGCCCCGGTTTCCAAAGTGGCTGGTTTGCCGCCACCAGAGCTGGTATCACCACGCTCATCTGGCGCACACTCCGTCACCTCAAGCTCAACGGTGGTGGGAAGTTCAACGCCAATCACGCGTCCCTGGTACTTCATCACGACGATGCCTTCCAAGCCTTCCTTCAAGAACTCTGCCGGGGAGCCGATTTGCGAGCCTTCCAGCTCGATTTGCTCGTAGCTGACAGCATCCATCATGGCGTAGTTGGCGCCGGCTTTATAAAGATATTGCATGTCGGCTTTTTCGATGATTGCAGTCGGAACCTTCTCACCCGCTCTGAAAGTGTTTTCCAAAACGTTGCCGGTTTCGACGTTTTTCAGTTTCGTGCGGACGAATGCCGAGCCCTTGCCGGGCTTAACGTGCATTGCTTCCACAACTTGCCAAATGCCGTTGTTATATTCGATTGTCACACCAGGTCGAAAATCGTTGCTCGAAATCATTGAATCAAAGGTCCGTATCGAAGTCTCTAAGTCGGAAGGCGCGACCAAAATAATAGTCAAGAATGACCGGAAGCTGCCTCTTGCCACGGCAGATTCTAACATTACTTATTCAATTGATAGTTAGGCCATATCTCTACTTAGCTTCACACACGGGCTCAACTTGGTTGCCGAGAGACTTGAATGCTGGCTATAATCGCAATTTCCGCCCCAAAACACAACTTTTTTACACGTCAAAAAGTGCTGGCAGATTCAAAAATAATGTCGACATCAAAAACCCCTCAGCAGACAGTAGAACCCAAAATGGAAGGCAAAAGCGCAGCCTACGACCCAAAGGAAGTAGAGGCCAAGTGGACTAAACATTGGTTTGACCGCGAGTGCTTCGACCTTGACATCGAGCCTGACAAACCAAAGTTTTCAATTGCCTTGCCGCCGCCAAACATCACCGGCAACCTGCACATGGGACACGCCTTGAATGGCACGCTGCAAGACGTTTTGATTCGTCTCAAGCGCATGCAAGGATACTGCGTTTTGTGGCAGGCGGGCACCGACCACGCGGGCATTTCTACCCAAATGGTGGTCGAGCGCAAGCTGAAAAAGGAAGGCAAGAACCGCCGAGACCTCGGTCGCGAGAAGTTTCTCGAGAAAGTCTGGGAGTGGCGCAAAGAAAACGGCGACGCCATCATGTACCAGTACAAGCGGCTTGGCGTCAGCTTTGCGTGGAACCGTCTCGCCTTCACAATGGATGAAGGTTATGTAAAAGCAATCTATAAATGCTTCGTAACACTCTTTAAAGAGGGGCTGATTTATCGCGGCACCCGCGTCACCAACTGGTGCCCCCGCTGCCTGACCAGTCTTTCAGACCTTGAAGTCGAGCATGAAGACATTAAGGGCAAACTCTACTGCATCAAATACCCGCTCGCCGACGGCTCGGGCTCGATCACAGTCGCTACGACACGTCCGGAGTCGATGTTCGGAGACGTCGCTGTGGCGGTGCATCCGGAAGATGCGCGCTACAAAGAAAAGGTCGGCAAGATGGTGAAATTACCCATCACCGGGCGCGAAATGCCGATTATTGCCGACACTTACGTTGAGCGTGACTTTGGAACCGGCGCTTTGAAAATCACACCTGCCCACGACGCCAACGACTGGGAAGTGGGACAGCGCCACAAACTCGACATGCCCATCGTGATCGATCTCGAAGGCAAGATGCTCAAGCATGAGTATGTTCCTTCAGATCTTCATGGGGTGGAACGGTTCGCAGCACGCGAAAAAACAGTGGAGAAGCTCACTGAGTCTAATCTTCTTGAAGAAATCAGAGACTACGATCAAGGCATTGGGCACTGCGAGCGATGCCGCACCATCATCGAGCCCATGCTTACAGATCAATGGTACCTGAGCATGAAGGAGCTGGCCGAGCCTGCCATTAAGTCTGTCGAAGAAGAGCGGGTGCAGTTCGTGCCCGAGCGTTATGCCAGCACATTCATAGATTGGATGTCCAATATTCGCGACTGGAACATCAGCCGCCAACTCTGGTGGGGACACAGAATTCCGGTTTGGACTTGCCAAAATAAAGACTGCAATCATGTCGATGCATTCGAAGAGCCGCCGACCGAATGTCCGAAATGCAATTCGAAGAGTTTCGTGCAAGACGAAGACGTGCTTGACACCTGGTTTAGCTCGGCATTGTGGCCGTTTGCTACTTTGGGATGGCCCGAGCAGACGACTGAGTTGAAAATGTTTTACCCGACAACGGTGCTTTCGACCGCGCGCGAAATCATCAACTTGTGGGTAGCGAGAATGATCTTCTCCAGCCTCAAATTTCTCAAAACAATTCCATTCAAGCATGTACTGATTCACCCGGTGATTCAAACTGCCGATGGCAAGCGCATGTCGAAGTCGAAAGGCAACGCTATCGATCCACTGGACATGATCGAGAAATACGGTGCCGACGCAAATCGATTCTGGTTTGCATCGATCGGGGTGAAGGGCGATCAAGATGTTCGCTTCCGCGAAGACAAACTTGATGAATATAAGAAGTTCGCCAACAAGTTGTATAACGCCGGAAAATTCGTATTGTTCAACTTGGAAGGCTACACGCCCAAAGCCATTAGTTTGGAACATCTCACTCTTGCCGACCGTTGGATCTTGCACAAGTACAACATCTTGCTGGAGCAGATCAGCGAATCGTTTATGCACTACGACTTTGATGATGTAGCGCGCAATTTGCATGAGTTCATTTGGGATTACTTCTGCGATTGGTACCTTGAAATCGCCAAGATTCAAATTGCACATGAAACTACAGACGGTGCAGACATCGGACAAACTCGCCATGTCTTGTGCACGGTGTTTGAAGGATTGCTTCGTGCATTGCATCCGATCATGCCGTTCATCACGGAAGAGCTGTGGAGCAAGATGCCCAAAAACGCAATGTTTGCAGAGCTCGATTCGATGACGTTTGCACCGTACCCGCGCTCGGACGAACGCATGCTTAGCGACAGTGCCGAGAAAGACATGAGCTTGCTGATTCGCATGATTCGAGCCATCAGAAATATCAGACAGACTTACAATGTTCCTGCCGGTGCTGAAGTCGAGGTATTGGTCAAGTGCCGCGATGCCGGCGAGATGAAGTGTCTCACCGGTGGAAAAGACTACATTCAACGCCTTGCTCGCGTGAGTTCGATTGTCGTCTCGCAAGAACTGACACCGCCAGGCCGCGCTGCACGAGAAAATGTTGCTTCCGCGACCATTTATCTGCCTCTCGATAAAGTCATCGACACCGAAAAAACTCGCGAGAAATTGATGCAACGCAAACAAGCAGTCGAGCGCGATCTCACTAAAAAGAGTGAGTTGCTCAACAATCAGGACTTCCGCGCGAAGGCACCACCAGAAAAAGTCGAAGCGCTTCAAAAGGAAGTCGAAGATTTCGAGAAACAACTCGACAGTGTGAAGAATCAGCTGGAAGTGCTGGACGCTTGACGGCGTCATGGCGCTGCGATACATAGTTGCTAAAACCATTCGAGTTCCTGTGTGGAACGAGTCCGTCCGGGCCAAAGCCACCGACTTCTGGAGGCAACGGCGCATGGTTTTTATCGAGGATTCGACGACCTACATGCGCGCGAAGCGGGGTTCGCTTTGGCACAATCTGTACGCGTTCAACTGTGAATTGGTAAGAGCAGACCTGACGCTTAGTTTCACCGAACCGCATTCACTCGACGCCCTAATTTCAGTGCACACGATGTTTCAGGATATGACCGACTGGACAAAAGCCCATTTCCACCTGGAAATGAACATTTTCGAGTCTTATCTTCTGCGAGATGATTTGCAAGAGGCGCTCTGGGCTTCATTTAAGAAGGATTTTTATGGCGCCGCCAGGACTTGGATGGTCACATCAATGCTCTTCGGAAGGCGTATGTCCCGGGAGGAATGGGCAAATTATACTCGGTCGCGAATCAGTCCCTTTGACTGATAAATCCGCTAGAGGCTTGCGACTTGGGTGTTTGGTAATCTAGAAGTACTGAAATCCGGTTTTATGTTACGAGCCCGAAAAGACCCACACGGTAGTAGATTGCGGTTGCCGGCACTGGCAGCTCTACCGAACATGGACAAAATCGTCGAGCTCTTGAACAACGCAGAGGCAAACAAAGGCTCCGAAGTCGAGCTCAACTGGATGCTTGCAGATGGTGTGACTCCGTTTTCCTTAGTAGCTCACATCAGCAGAAGCGGCGGCGATCCACTCTGGACATTGACTCGCGGCAAGCAAGAGTTGGCCAGGGAAGTCTGGAATTATGGAACCCGGGATGTCGGTCTGATTCTTAATTTGGTGCTATCGGAATGTTCTGGCGACTCGATGCCGAGCGCCCCGGCACCCCACACAACGTCAATCGGACCCGGCGATATGGGGCGCACCAACGCCAGCCTGGCCAGTTCGTACAGCACTTCATTGATGGGTCTGCAACAAACGGCAGGCACTCGCGTGCCGACAATGCAGTTCGCAAAGCCAATCAAACCTCCGGCAATGGAGGGTGATTTGCAAGACGTGCAGCTGCCCAACCTGCTTCAAACCCTCACCATGGGTCAGATGACCGGGAAACTTTTGATTCACAATAAAGAACAAGCTACTGCCGAGCTTTTTTTCGTCGACGGCAACCTCAAGCATGCCACCGTACTCGATATCAAGGGCGACGCCGCAATTTCAGAACTCGTGACGTGGGAATCCGGAAAGTTCTTCTTCTTCAAGGACGACAAAACCGATCAGCAGACAGTAAATCGCCGACTTGACGCTCTATTGCTCGAGGCAGTCACGCTTTTAGATCAAAGCAAAGCGCTGATGGTCTTCGGTTTGAAGATGGACAGTTATGTAGGCAAGAAACATCCAAACTTGTCCGAGCGCGGCTTCGAAGAACGCATCGCAGCTGGTGCGCCGGTAAACATGCACTTGCAAAAACAGTTTTATCTGCACCTTGACGGTGACATAACCTTGTTCGAACTGCTCAGACGCAGACCGATGGCAAAGAAAGACTGGGTGCCGATCATGTTCAATCTGCTGTCCTGCGATTTGATCACGTTATCAGACAAGCCTCCCAAAACGGCGTTGCTTGAGTCGACCGCTCTCGACCGTTCCGCCATAGAAGGCATTCACCGCCAACTCATGCGCACAGATACCGGCATGATGACTTTTCCGGCACTTCAATATTTTCTCGAACAAGAGTTTCGCAGATATGAGATTTGCGCCTCGCCATTCTCGCTGGTGCTGTTCGAAATGTGGATGCGCATTGGCGACAAGATAGAACCGCTGCCGGTACCAGCAATTAGAGAAGCAGCCAACCGAATCAATAGCGTGAAAAGGAGCATCGACATCCTGGCGCACCACGAAGTCTTGAACTATGCATTGTTGCTGCCCCAAACAGAAGCTGCCTCCGCAGCCATGCTTGCTCACCGCATCCTGGAAGTTCTCCAAGCAGGCACCCTCGGTGGTGTCAGGTCAGACAGCCTCGCACTTGCGTTTGGTGTTGCCGGTCTTCCGGAAGATTGCAAAGAAATCGGACTGCTTTTGTCTGCTGCGAAAGCCTCGAAGAAAGCTGCGCAACGCAGTGAGTTTCCAATTGTCATGTTTAAGGATCTAAAGGCCTAGCGCG
>CAZCZI010000144.1:0-8904 GCA_964503045.1 uncultured Candidatus Obscuribacterales bacterium | reverse complement strand
CCCAACACGAGCAACAGCTCACGCAGCAAGGAGCACTCATTGGAAGCCCTCAGTATATGTCTCCTGAGCAGTGCCTCGGCAAAGAGCTCGATTCCAGATCGGACATATATTCCATGGGGTGCATTCTTTATGAAATGCTTGTCGGCAAAGCACCTTTTGAAGGCGATTCCTCGCTAGAGCTGATCCGTAAACACACACAAGAGGCTCCACCGCGCCTGCCTAAACAGTATGCAAGATTTCAAAAGCCATTAGACAAAGCAATGGCAAAGGAGCCGTCCGAGCGCTATCAGACAATTCGCGATTTCGCGGACGAAGTCGACAAAGCGTTTTACTTCGCTCCTCGAAGACTGTTTATTACTCATCCTGTACAATTCGCCACCTTGGCCAAAAGTCGAAAACCGCTTGCCAAAGCAGAGCACCCAATGATTATTTTCTGGTCTCTCTTGTTGGCGATCCTTTTGCTTTCGACAGCAGCCATCTCATTCTGTTCCACGAACCCAGCGCTGCGTCCAATTCTTTTACCTCTGGTGATCTTGTGCGCAGTGGCTTGGTTGATCTTCATGTTTACGGGATTCACCAAGCCAATCAAGGATCTCGAAGAAACTTAACGCTCAACATTCTCCAAAGGCGGTTCGAAAAATCTCTCTTGCGGTTTCCGGAAACGGTGACCCCCGTACAACGTTTCCGGAACCAGAATCGCTTGCGCCGTCTGCCTTCGCGGGAGTCACTTTTGTGCACGGGGGCACCCGTTTCCGGAACCACCCACCGAAAACATTCGGACTCCATTTAGGCAATCGTTCCACACAAAAAGGCGTTGCTTAGGGGTTGAGCGGTCGCGCAAACATTGCTCCAGTATTAGTTGTCGACCAAGAGAGCGCCGCAGTCAATGATTGGGGGCTGACAGTTACTTGATATATGCTTTTCGCCGATGAAGCATTCATGAACCGCCGTTTGCCTGATTCATCGCAAACAATAAGACCAGTGTGCACAATGTCCAGACCAGGCAAGTTAGTGCACACCCCAACTATGTCTCCGGTTTGCAACAACGCTTCTACTGAAGCTATTTTATCCATTGGAATGAATTTCATCAAACGAGCGTTTATCACTTTTTCAGATCTCTTGATCTCATTCAGCAGAGCTGGTTTTGATACCAGCTGCGGATAACTTTCGGGGTGAGTCGACATAAAATCGATATGTTGAGTAAACGGCTTGGAACCGGGAAGATCGTCGAGGATTTTGACGGTGTGTTTGACTTGATTGTCGAAAAACCAATCGCTCGTGTAATGCAGGCGCGAAGCAAAATCTCCGGCCTTGCCTCCTCGATAGCGCGTGAATTCGATTTCCTTTAATAGATCTTGGGGTGAGCGACCACCCTTCTTTATCATGCGCGCGAGATCCAATGTTGTTTCGAAGAATGTCACGCAATCAAGACCGTTAAAGTTGACCGAACAGATCTCGTGATCGACGCTGAGATCTAGCGTCTTTGCTTTGTATGGGGTGCCCTTCAGCTCCATCGCAATCTTTCCCATTAACTTGCCGATAGGAAGTTCGCTCCATCCGATCGCGTCTTTCAAAATGCGTTTGAAGATTTGCTCACCTTGAAATGTTTTCGAGTCGAGTGCGCACGCAGGATGCTCGAACGAAGCAATACCAAACGCGGCAGCAATCATGCTCTTTAGAAACTCGCGACGAGCCAGCATCACTTCGTCCAAAAATATGAACTCCTGCAGGGATCATACGAATTATATAATGAGGAAGGAATCAGTGGAAATTGCGTGCCGGCACGTGCACTTGCGTATCACTAGGCAACGGTGGAAGTGCTTCAAAATGATCGGCAATTAGATTGCTTACGCCTTCTTCAAGCTGTAATTTCCCTCTTACGCACAAAAACGATGACTTCATTATTACTTGGTAGTAGTTCTCGAACACTTGCGGTTTGATGATTACATTTGCCATTCCAGTCTCATCTTCAAGAGTCATAAAAACAAATCCTTTTGCTGTCTCCGGACGCTGCCGGCATATGGCTCCACCTGCAACTCTCACGGTTGTTGCATGTTCTCCCAACTTCAAGTCATCGCATGCATAAATGTTTCTTTCCTGCGCCCATTTCCGATAAAAAACCATTGGATGTTCGTTGACTGTGAGCCCAAGCAATCGGTAGTCGGAAATCACAGTTTCCATAGGACTCATCTCATGCATTTGCGACTTCGCCTTTTCTGTTCTGCTTTTGAACGATTCATCAGCATTGAGCATCAGAGCATCAAGAAGCGGAGTGGGCAACTTAGGTCTCAACTCATCGAGAATCTTCCATAGCGCTTCTCGTCGTCCCGGAAATAGCGTTTCGAATGCACCGGCACGAGCCAAGACCTTTAGGTCTGATGCATCCAACCCGCTGCGTTGCAACACATCATCGAGAGATTTGAATGTTCCTCCCATCTCCCATGCTCTCTCCAAGCTTCTTCGAGATTTCGGTCCAAAGCCTCGAACATATCTCAAGCCGATTCGCAACGCCGGTCCTACGTCAGAATCTGTATCATCTTCAAGCGTACAATGCCAGCTGCTGTGCGCCAGATCAACCGGGCGTACAACAACACCATGCCTGACTGCATCATTGACTAATGTGGCTGGACTATAGAATCCCATTGGTTGTGCATTCAACATTGCGCAGTAAAATTCGGGAGCAAAGTATCGCTTCAAATAAGCAGATGCATAAACGAGCAAAGAAAAAGAAGCGGCATGGCTTTCAGGGAAACCATAGTTGGCAAAAGCACGCAATTGGTGAGTAATCGTTGCTATCGCCTCTTCAGCAAAGTTGTTTGCCCGCATTCCGACAGCTAGTTCATCACAAAGCTTTGCCATTCTCTCTAGCGAGCGTTTGTGGCTCATTACTCTTCTTAGTTGATCGGCCTGCGATGGGCTAAATCCGGCTGCCACTACTGCTAGTTTCATTCCTTGCTCTTGAAATAGTGGCACTCCGAGAGTACGTTTTAATATCGGCTCCAGCGTTGGGTGTAGATAGACGACTGGCTCATCTCCTCGACGACGGCGCAGATAGGGATGAATGATGTTGCCTTGGATTGGGCCGGGTCTGACGATGGCGATGGAAACAATAATGTCGTAAAAACATGTTGGTTTGAGTTTGGGCAAGATGTTCATCTGCGCTCTCGACTCAACTTGAAACACTCCAACAGTGTCGGCTCGTTGAAGCATCTCATAAATGTTTTTGTCGAACATATCGAGTTGCCCGATGTCGAGCTGGATGTCTCGATATTGCTTGACCAATTTCAACGCTTCTTGAATCATTTGCAACATTCCAAGCCCAAGAAGATCGATTTTGATCAAGCCGACTAGATCAATATCGTCTTTGTCCCATTGAATGACGGTGCGACCTTCCATTGCCGCGGGTTCAACAGGAACACTCTCACCAAGCAGTTCGCCGCACAAAACGAATCCGCCGACGTGAATAGAACGGTGACGAGGCAGCTGATGCAATCCGAAAACTACCCGAATGAGCAATTGCACACGCTTGTCTTTTAAATCTAGTCCTGCTCTTTGCGCACCGCCTTCAAGCAAACTGCGTGCGGCATCGGCAGCTTCCCATCGCGACGCTTCGGCCGAGAGTCGGTCGGCCTGGTCTTGCGTAAAACCAAGCACGCGAGCAGCATCTCGCACAGCCGATCGTCCGCGATAAGTGATGACTTCGCAAACCATGGCAGCGTGTTTTCGCCCATATCTCTCGTAGACGTATTGCAAGACTGTTTCGCGTTCTTGATGTGCGATGTCGAGATCGATATCGGGGGGTTCGTTTCTTCCTTCAGAAAGAAAACGTTCAAACAGAAGATCCATCCCAATGGGGTCAACAGCAGTGATCAGCAAGCAATAACAAACAGCCGAATTGGCGGCAGAACCGCGCCCTTGTACAGCGATGCCTTGTGAGTTGGCGAAGCGCACAATATCCCACATGATCAAAAAATATGGTCCTAACTCGAGGCGAAAGATCAAATCCAGCTCGTGATTGATCTGTTTGATGTGTTGCTCGGTTAAATCGGGATATCTTTTTACTGCACCGTCCCATACCAATTTTGACAATAAGTCATTGTGAGACATGCTGCTCAACTCATGTTCGGGTGGTAACGAAAATGTCGGCAGTGGGGGTTTAAGCAAACCAAGTCGAAACTGACATTTTTCTGCCACCACTAAAGTGTTTCTTATGGCTTCAGGATATTGGCTAAACATTTGCGTCATTTCTTGAGGCGATTTGAGATACCAACTACCGTTAGGGCGCAGTTTTCGTCCGGCAGCAGCCAGCGTGACTTCATGTCTCAAGCAAGTTAAAACATCATGGACTATGCGTTTATCGGCAGTTGCATAATGAACATTGTTTGTCGCCACATATGGTACCGAAAGAGTTTTTGCAATCTCCAACATGCGCCGACCAATTACCAATTCTTGAGCAATGTTGTGATTCCACAACTCCAAATAAAAGTCTTCGCCAAAAACTTCAAGCAAGGTTTGTGCATGTACCAAGGCAGCATCGATGTCTCCTCTAGCCAACTCTGCCGGTATGCGCCCTGATGGGCAGCCGGACAAAGCAACCAGTCCTGATGCACGCTCGAATAAATCACTATAAAGAACTCTGGGGCTTCCTCGTAAGCATTCAGAGCGAGATTGAGTTATCAAATAACAGAGATTTTTGTAACCGGACAAGTCTTTGGCAAGAACGATTAGATGCGAACCATCTTCCATAGAAAGCTCGACACCGACAATCGCATCGAGTGATATTTCTTTGGCGGCGTAGGAGAATCTAACGATACCGCCAAGGTCATCGTGATCGGTTAAGGCAAGAGCTTTTAGACCAAGTTCTTTTGCGCAAACAACTAAATCTTCAGGGTGAGAAGCACCATCTAAAAATGAGAAGGCGGAGTGACAATGTAATTCGGCGTATTCTTCGTTCGACATAATGAAATCAATCGAACTCTCCTTCAATAAACCATCCGCGATGTTGGTGATCGTGAACAAGCAACACGGTGGTTATTCGAGTACGAACATTTGCTTCTGCCTTTTCTTCAAGCAGAGCAACATAAAAAGACTTACGGACGGGGTTTTCCCACCAAAGCCCGGAAAGGCATTCCGGAGTGGTAATCTTGCTGATGCGCCGCCACCGCCCACCATAGGTGATGGCAGTTGGGCTGGTACCATCCAGCTCGACAAAAACAGGGGTGGGTGCGACATATTTTCTTAGCACCAATGCCGATACCAGCCCACGCGGACCTAATGTTTTATCTACATGCTCTACATTAACTGGTTGAAAAATTTGCTGCTGCTTTCCTGAAACAGGTACCCAGCCACCCATCTCATCGTAGAAATATTGATCGTTGGGTACTGGTTTGACTAATGAATCTTCACCAAGGCGCATGGCAAATCGTTGCAAAAGCAACGACGTCGCATTCATCGTAATTTGATTGTCGTGAGCAAATTGAGGATCGAGTTGATCCTCGGAAGCGAGTTTGGTTTGTTCAAAAGATTCTTTGATGTGGCGTGAGATGCCCAATCTCAGCGCAGTAAACTCTTTCATGAGAGGACGAGCTTCCAACGACAGGCGCAGCACTTCAAGCAAGAATTTGCTGTTGTTTGATGGGCGTATCAATTTAATCGGGCGTTCGTCATAAAGCTCGTTTTCGTGAAAAAACGATGCGGTCAATTCTTCAGCACACAAACCGGAATCTCGAAGCTGGACAGTCAACCTCTCCAGCATGGATTTGACGACAAACATTGTTTCTTGCAGCTCGGAAAGAGGTGCCCCTATTTCCACAAAGCATTGAAAGTTGGTTTCTCTCGCCGGCATCTTAGGGCTGTGGTTTCCTTTGTAGTCAAACCCGCAAGCCAGGGTGTGCGCAATTTCGCCTTCGGTCGCGAATCGATCTATAACGGACATCTTCGAGAGTTGAGCAAACTTGCCGATAGATCGAATGCCTAAATCAACTAGTGTCTCTCTTGTTTCTTCACTTAGGGGCAAATAGCGTATGGAATGGGGCGCCAAAAACTTTGCAGTCCTGCCTTGGTCAACCACATACCATCTCGTGTTATGAGGACTGCACATGGTTGCCATCCGAGCAGCAAACGCACTATCGGCAACTCCGACGTTGCCGGTGACATATCCTAATTTGCTTACAAGCCTTAGAATATTTCTGCAAAATTTGCTTTCGCCACCTAAATGTCTCAAGCCTGAGGCATCAAGCATGAAGATGCCTGACTCATAGCTGCTGACTCGCGGAGAGCAAGCAATCAACTCACCAATGAGTTTCTTGTGTGCGTGTTCGTAGAGTCTGCAATCATATTCTTGCCACACGAGCTCTGCGCAGATCGCTCGCGCGGCTGCAAGTCTCATTCCAGCAAATACTTCCTTTTTGTTGGCTTCATCGGAGCATTCCAAAATAACCGACCGCCCCAGAGCCTTAGTTGTAGCCGCCCCTTGAGGTAATAAGACGAGCGGCTTATTTTTGAGATCGGGGTTTTGTTTTCGTTGTACGGCGATCGGGAATTTGGGTATGCGTAAACAGGCGATTCGGCTCATGAGCGTTAACAGTTACCTCTATATGTTGAGACATTCCATCTCTGGAAACACAACCGTTAATTGTTGGAGACATAGAAGCAATGCCGAACAAGCCGTATCGACAGTGTACGGGTAAAGTCCAGCTAAATTGCAGTCGTGTGTGACAACCCCAATTAGATTGAATTGTTTTTACTGCAGCAATTTCTTGTGAATCATCATCTTTGACGATCACCAAAGCTGCTTTCGATCTGTCAAGCGATCTCTGCAATCTGGCATAAGCTCGGCTGGATACCGAGTAAGAAGAGCCCAGATCGAGAATCACTACATCAAATACTTGCGAGCGAATCAACTGTTCTGCTGACCAAAGTGCATTGTCACGACCAAGTACTTTCTCGTCACTATCAGAGCTATTTTTTTCATGCTTGCGAACAACCCAGAATGCACCGGATTTCTTAGGCTGCCCAGCTTTAGGTTCTGCCCGAAGCCTCGTTGCATCGTTTACTGATAGTCCTAAATTTCCTTGTTCGACAAAAGCCCAATCGGAAGCAACGAGCCGTGATTGTGCATCAACATAAGCCACAAAAAACCCCGACGAGCACCAATTGGCTACAGCTGCCCGCAACAATGTCGATTTGCCTGAAGATGATGTGCCAACCCATTCGCATATGCGCCTCCTTGCTAAACCTTTACCTAAAACCGAATCGATCTCTAAAATACCGGTAACAAGAGATTTGCCATCTCTTTGATCTTGCAGCCACTTACCAGGGAAAAGATGTTCGAAGTGTTGTTTTAACGCAGCAACATTGACACTGCTTGCCATCGATTCCTCCTATGTTCAATCGAAAAACACAGGACAATACTTCCGACAGTTCAGCAAAATGCCAAACGCCGGATTATGCGTCCGTCCAGACGATATATGTACGCTTCTCAGATATCCATTATTATAACCATACAAATGTATGTTTTGTCAATCCTTGTATACTAACTCGCCATGACCACAGAGCCCTTCGCGCTAGACAGAGTGTCGATTGAAGTCACCAATCGGTGCTTCAAGGCATGCTCCTTTTGCTACAACGGCAGCGCTCCCGCCGGCGATACAGACTGGACTGCAGAAGAGTTGGTTGATTTTGCGCATGACCTCGCTGCCAACGGCGTAAAGGCAGTTTCGTTCGGCGGTGGTGAACCGATGCAGTTTGCCGACATCTTCGATGTGTTTACTAGATTGAAAGGCGTCTTGTTTCGCTCGATGACCACCAATGGGCTTTTGCTCAATGAGTTCATGGACAAACTAGTCGCAGCAGCGCCTGACAAAGTGCACATCTCCGTCCACTTCCCAGATGATCACGACGAGGTAAATCGAGTTATCGAACAGGTGAAGTTGTTGGCCGCTAAAGGTATTACTAGTGGTATCAATCTTTTGGTAGCAAAAACCTATGTGGAAGCAGCAAAATCTGCAGCAGAAAAAATCAGATCAAATGGAATCGACAACAAACGAATCGTTTACCTCCCCAT
Source organism: uncultured Candidatus Obscuribacterales bacterium (assembly GCA_964503045.1). GTDB lineage: Bacteria > Cyanobacteriota > Vampirovibrionia > Obscuribacterales > Obscuribacteraceae > CAYZJR01. The sequence goes on along the minus strand of CAZCZI010000144.1, from coordinate 839 downwards.
GCGAATCAATGACACACCTACCCCGGCTATGGTGGCACAGGTAGCAGGCGCAAACGCCTTTCAATCAATGTCCTGCCTTACTGCATGTAAGCGAAGTCCTAGGTTTTGCTCCATCGGATGGAACAAAACAGTCGCCTGGTGCTCGTATACCGAATCACGAGCCAAGCTGACTGAACTGAGTTATAGCGGACTAGTGAATAGCCTCAAAGATTTGGGATTGAAATTTTGTGGTGGCACCGAAGAATCTGGAGATTGAAAGAATGGAGAACGACTTTCCGGCAGCTCATAGCATGGACACTGACTGGTTTGCGATTGACAAAGACGGTTTTGTCGCATTGATGGCATCGGACGAAACTGGTCCCGTGCCGGTTGAGGTGTACCAACACTTCGACCAAGGTGAGGGTTATGACATTATCGAGCGAATAGCTAATGCACTACAACGCCCGCTCAAGGAAGACAAATTCGGTGGTCCAGAACCATTGTCCATCGGACTATATCACTTCTGTCACGATCCCTACCAGTTTGAGGAACAGGGCATTGAAAGTGAAGATGAAGCATTGGTTCCATACTCCAGATCAATTGCCGAAAAACCGGAGACACCGGTGCACATCAGCGAGCTTCCCGAAGACATCTCGAAAATGATTGCACCGTTTAAGTTCAACGTCGCATTCGCAGACACGGTACGCATTCAACCGCTGTCTTCGTTTCCTTGTGAGGTTTGGGGAGAGTATCCGGCGTTCCTCGATGCCGACCTCAACTCTCAGCCGATGCCGCCTCCACCGAAGCGGCTGCCTCCGCTTCCGAAGCCGGGGCAAAAGGAAAAATCATGGTTGGACAAG
>CAZCZI010000143.1:0-9204 GCA_964503045.1 uncultured Candidatus Obscuribacterales bacterium | reverse complement strand
TATATTTGCAAATCGCTCCATCGCCGGAGGTCCTGGCATTGCAGGAAGCCACATCCGGAGTTCGGCCACCCGTGCCACCGGATACGCCACCACAAGATCCTTCCGAGTAGCTGAGCTTACTTTTCTCGAAACCGAATAGAATCTCTAGCCCACTTCAAGATTTCGGTATTGTTTCCAATGATTGAGTCTGGAACCTCGTAGTAATTATTGCTGCGCTGCCGTTCCTTGAATTGAAATGGAACGCAATTACGATCTAAGTACTTCTTTAGTGTCTTGCTATTAACGCGAAAGAACAGTCGATCTTCCCAAATGATGCCAAAGAACACTCCCTCGCCGTATAGCCCAACACAGCCGAACATGCCGCGGCATGTAAAGCCATCGAGATCTTCCAACTTGGTGATAATTTGCTGTGCGAACGAAGGCTTGTTTGAAGTTTTCTTCGCGATCTTCTTCTTCTGTGATGGTTTCTGAGTTTTTTGCGGCATTGTTCTGTGTGCTTTGATTCTTCCAGCTCCAGTAACTTCAATACTTCTATTGTTTAAACCAGACATGCAACTATAATATAAGCTTTTGAGCTAATGTCATGTTCGTTTGACGGTGAAAAATGCGCAAATTTGCAATCGGACTTCTAACGCTCTCCGTTTTCTTAGTCACCAGCCTTAGTGCTAGTGCAAACTCAAATGCAGAAGCCACAGCGAGCACAAATGCCAATGACTTCAGAGCAATTGAAAAACGCTTTGCAGAATGGACTGAATCGTTTAATCGCCGAGATTTGGACGGGTCTTGCGCTCTGTTTTCGAAAGATATAAAAGCCGATCACCAAGGCATTCCTACAGAAGATTGGTCGACCATGCGCATGCGATTTCAGAAGCTCTTTGCGGACAAATCGCGTGAGTACAAGTATCGGTTCAAGCTGCTTAGAGTGTATCGTTCAGGTGATCTTGCGGTTGGGCGCATCACCTGGTATTTGACGGTGACCAAAGATGGAAAACCTCTCTTTGAAGAAGAAACGCAAAGTATGGATGTGTTCAAGCCAAATAAAGAAGGCGTGTGGGAGATGGTGGACTTTGTTTCGTTTACTGAGTTGGAAAAAACGGATACGGGTAATGCAAACACGAACAAAGTTAATCGGTGAATTCGAATGCCGGAAAACTTCTTTTTTGTTTGGTGGTTGCTCTTTATGCTTTTCTCCGTTCTTTCTAGAACTTCGTGGATCAACAAGTTGCCGCTTCGTCCAAAACCTAACTATGGCAAGAGTTATTGTCGGCACCACATCGCCGTATCAGAAAATGATTTCGCGACGGACTTGCACCGATATATTGATGCTCCGAGTCGCAACCCTGGTAAGCTCCTAAAAAATCTCAAACCCAATGCACCTTTTCTCTTGCAAAGATTCTGGTGGCAAGAGTGTTCGTCCGACGAGAACAGCGTGACTCTTCTTCTAGACTACGACGAAGATGTCGATCGTGACCAGGCGTATGAGGGGGCTTCCACTCTGGGCGGGATGCAACACTTCCAAATAGTTCTGCGCATTTCCTGGCGATACACTCCTAATAAGGGGCTAGGAGTCAGCAGTAGCTGGGAAATTGAAAATGACGCGCACCATCGTTCTCCAGGAGCCCTCGAAGCAATTGATTACACAATCTTGGATTTGATTGAGTTTTCTCTTGGTCCCAAAGGACAGAAAGCGCTCAGAACAAAGGCGGCGCGTTTTGCCGGAATTTCCAATAAACGAAATTCGACTGAATTCGAGCATCAATACACCAAAACACCACAACACGTCGGCGCGGCAAAAAGACAGTGGCCGAGCCCTCAAGATTTCAATGAGGCGATGCAAAATCCCAACATCGCTTTTGAGGATGCTTTCTTGAAACGATGCAAACCTCAACTGAATGCTCTGGGTTTGCCGCAGCCAATCACAGGAGCCTTTGCCAGTGTCTATAGTGTGGAGGCTGGCGATTCGACTATTGCCATCAAATGCTTTTTGCGGGAAGTGGACGATCAATCCACTCGATACAAAATGATTAGCGACTTCATTTTGAATGACGATTTGCCGAGCACTGTTGGCTTCGAGTTTATCGAGAACGGCATTTTAACAGGAGGGAGTCGCTTTCCTGTGCTCAAGATGCAGTGGGTGGACGGTTATTCGATTCAAGATTACATCGATCAGTATCGGTTTGATACCAAGGCTATGGAGCATCTGGCAGGAGAGTTTCTTTACATGGTCAACGATCTGAGGCGCGCCGGTATCGCGCATGGTGATCTTCAACATGGAAACATCATGATTTGCCCGGAGGGACTGCGTCTCGTCGATTACGATGGAATGTTCGTCCCGGGAATGGAAGGGATGCTGAGCAACGAGCTCGGTCATCGAAATTATCAACATCCTAAACGTGATGCACATCACTTTGGACCGTATCTGGATAACTTCTCTGCCTGGCTTATCTACATCTCCTTGCTCGCCATTGCGGCCGATCCTGAACTCTGGTCTATTCCATCTTGTGGCGATGAGAACCTGCTGTTTCGACAAGCCGATTTTGTAGATCCCGAATCGTCCGAGATGTTTAAGATCTTCAGGTCTCATGCAAATCCAGAAATTCGAGAATACGGACGTATTCTCGAACAGTTGTGTGCTATGAACGTCGAAGATGTTCCACCGTTGGAGCTTGGAGCGTCGACTCATCAGGCGACAGAAGATGGCGGCTGTGTGATTCATTTGTCTCCAACACCGGAAAAACAGCCAGTTTTTAAAATTTGACGACCTTTTCGTGATCACGCGGCACGTGATCACGCAGCACGTGATCACGCGACGCATGGCCACCACATACGATGCGGAGCCACCACATACGATGGCCACGCGGCGCATGGCCACCACATACGATGCGGAGTCACCACATACGATGGCCACGCGGCACGTGATCACGCGACGCATGATCACGCAATGAAACCAACGCCATAGTCAGAGTCTGAGATTGTTATTTACCGAACGGCGCAGGCTGCCATTGTGGCAGAGCCAGGTCTGGGCGACCGCCCTGGGCACCAATTATTCTTCCGTTGATTCCGTATTGGTATGTCAATGAATCTAGTTTGCGACTTCTAACAGCACTGCGTTTTCCCTCGAGCTCTTCCCATGTGGGCGTATCGCTCGCCTTGTACGGTTCTGCCGAGGATGCCGTCTTCATGTTGCTCAAAAACTGAGCAAGCTGTCTTTGGTCTTCCGGCGTCAATTTGCGATTTTTGTCGAATGAACCCATAAGCAAATCGTTGTTGCGGCGATCTCTGTCAAAGGAATACAGGTCCAGTTTGAAGTTGGTTGGCTCAGTTCGTTGCTGGTGGCAGTGAATCGTGCTTTGCATGACCATCACTTGTGGTTTGACACGTTCTTGAATTTCATAATCGGCAACTTTTAAGCGATTTTCGAGTTCGGTCGGACTCATTCCGCTTACGGCGCAGATTGCATCCCTTGTTTGTTGTTCGGAGTAATAACCATACACCGGCAACCCGCCGGCACCTTGCATTGGAGTCAATCTGACTTGCTTGCCGCCTTCATTCACTATAGGTGGTGCCTGAAAGCCTTTGTCTTTTCTTTGCTCGTACATGTTCTTCCAAGCTTTCTGAGCACGCTCGACATGGTTCTTGCTTCCGCTGAGCACCATGGAAGAGAGAATGCTCATCGCTTCGCTCTTGGTTGTGTAGCGCGCGCCGTCTGCGGCAAGTCTTGCAATCTCTGCAGATGCTACATCGATGTCTTCCGGATTCGCGCTTTGCGAAAGCATCCAAGCCGCTGCCAATTTCACGCGATCGCTCTTGCTGTCTGTGATTGCGGATTTGAGAACGGCGATTCTCGGGTCAGTGTTGTATTTGATTGGTTCTTGTTTGCATGATGCGAAAATAGTATTGACGGTATTTTCGTAGTTGTATTTTGCATCATCACTTTCGAGTGCTGTGCGCATCTGATCGGCTCGTTGTCCGAGGGTTCCAACTTTTGCTGGGATTGTGTCTTGGTTCACCCAGCCCACTCCGTCTCTTAAGGAGCCGAGGACTTGAGAGGCGCGAACTTGGACTTCTTTGTGCTTGCTTCCGAAAGTTGCATCGCTCAGTGCGGTCAATACACCATAGTCTCCATGGTAACGAAGAGCGTGGAGCTGTTCGAGCATCTTGAGCTGCAAGGCTTTGTTTTCTTGTTTTAGTTTACCGTCAGCCGGATTGATTTTGTATTCGCGTTCGAGCGCTTTGCTGATGATTGCACCGGCTCTCTCTGGTGTGATGATCAAGTAGTCGTCTGCTCTTCCACCTTCGTTTGCAACTTTGCCTTGGTCTCTGGAAACTAGCGCGTTGAGCGCATCAAGCAAGTTATTTTTGACTTCCGGACTGGAGTCGATTGATGAATCCAAAAGTCCCGACACGACTGCTTGTGACAGCTGCAGTTTGTTGTCCAATGCATCTTTGTCATGTTTGTTGTCGCGCTGCCACTGTGCAATCTGCTTCAAGTAGGAAGATGCTCTTTCGCGCACCACTGCTTGATCTTTCTGTTCGATCAAAGTTTGATCTTGGTTGCGCACCAAGTACAACAATGTCTTAATTGCCATGGCGCGATCTTCAGGGGATTTGAATTTATCGCCAAACTGAGTAAGCGATGCCAGTTGATTATCTCGGTCGCCTCTCAAGCTGTACTTTTCAGTGTCATCAGCGCGTTGTCTTTCGCGAGCTTGTTCTGTGCTCTTGCTGGTGAACACCTGATCAAGCCAACCTCCGAAACCTGACCATAGATAAGCATTGGCGCGTTTCACGGCTTCTGCATCGAGTTTGTTTTGATCGACCATCGAGAGGTTAGAGTTGGCCTGAACCCATGGAACGACATTGGAGGTGTCGATTTTGCTGCCGTTGCTAAGCAGTTCGATGGTCTTCGAAACGCTGTCTGCGTAGTCGAGAGACTCAGGGTCTGGACGTTTGCTGCGGTCATAAATCTTGTAGAGCATTTCGACTGCAGCATGATCGCGCTCGTATTTGAGCATGTTTTCGACTAGTGTTTGGGTTCCGGCCAGCGGCTTTTGATCTGGTGTGAGGAACTTTGGAGGTCCTTGGAAGGTCGATGGAGTCTTTCGGAATCTTGACTCATCAAGACGGTAGAGTGCGTCAATTGCGGCCGTGCGAACGTGAGGCGACCGCTCGAAGAATGCTTCGTTGCCTTTCTTTGTGGTGTCGACGTTGAGACGTTCGGCGATGAGATCGGCGGCTGTTCTATCGCCGAGTTGGCTGAGCGTTCTGATTGCGGCTACGCGGAATTCGGGATATTGTCCCCAACCATTTTCGATTTGTTCGCGGGAGAGCCACTCTTTGACTTTGGCTGCCATCGAAGCTTTGTAAGCTTTTGCAGCAACATCATTTGTTCCGTCTGTTGACCCACCAAAAATCTTTTCGTGTTGTCCGGCAATCATGAGTTTTGCTGCGAATGTTTCTTGCAATGCTTGAGCTTCTGCTGCCTTCTCTTTGTCCGTGGCTTGCGGTCTGACATCGGTATGAGGAATGCTCATAATGTCGAGTGCTACTTTGCGGACTGCTTTTTGCTGTTCGTCATTTACTTGAGACATGCGCGGCATCAATTCGTTGACGACGCCCATGGTTACTTTGAGATCGGGGCGCTCGAGCGCGCTGCGAGTGTGCCATGATTTGTCATCAAACGTAATGCACTCAATCAATGCTTTGTCGAGATCTTTGCGAATTGCTGGTTCGCCTTCTGCGCCGTCGAAGTTGGACAAACCGCGAGCGGCACGCAGCCGGCTCAATCTGGCTTTGTCCAATTGTTCTATAGTTCCTGCCAGTGGTGCTTTAATTGCAGCGTTCATTTCCTGCAACACTGACTCTCTGAAAGCACCTTTGATTTTGGATTTCTCTTGCAGCTGTTTGTAATAGCCGGCTACTTTTTCATTAGCATCGGAGAACTCGGTTGCATAGATCGTGGCACCCGCTAAAGCTCTCAGGTCAGGGTCTTTCTCGGTCTTCATGTACTTGCGAAGGCTTGCTTCGAGATCGCTGGAGGAGAGTCCGTAGTTGCCTTCGGGTTGACCATGTCTCGAGGTTTCTTCCAACTTGCGCAGTGAAATTACATCCGAGAGTTGACGAAGCGCTTTGGATTTTACGTCGAAATTGGCATCATTGGAGGGTTCCTTCTCGAGGATGTCGCGCAGCACGCCGGCATATTTCGCGGCCGATAGGTTGCCGGAGCGAAACAGCGCATCGGCAGAAACCAGACGCGTGCCGGGAGATGAAGAGCTGAGCGCTGCATCTTGCAATACTTTGGCGGCATCGGCCACGGTGACTTTTTGTTCGATCTCTTCAGGCTTCACTGTGATATCGACTGTGTATGTTGATTCGCCTGATGAGCGCGTTTCCTGATAAGTATAGCCGTCAACTTTTACCGTGCGCTTGGCCAGAACACCATCTTCTGGAAGCTTGCCTTCTTTCTCGGCAGTGGTAAGCAGTGCAATGGCGGTGGCGACTTTTTCGGTTTCGTTGGCTGACTGCTCTCTTGCTGTTACTTTGTGGTCGCGCGGAATGGCATGGTTGTTGGCTTTCTTCGCTTGAAGCAGTTGTTCGCCGGACGGACGAAATACTTTGATCAACTCGTCATTGCGCCAGGAGTCGCGAGCTTCTTGCGTTGCTGATAGTTTGCCGACTGCGGCATCAAATCTTTGTTTTACCGACGCTTTGGTGTTGTCGTCGCTTACGCCGAGGGTGGAGTTGTAAACGTTGAACACACTCGCAGTGGCATCTGCTGGTTTGACGTTGCCGCCATCGGCTCTGGCAAAGCCGCGCGCCACGCTGTCACCGACACCGCCTCTGGTGTCTTCATATGCCTTGTCGATTTTGCGTTCGGGAGCTTCGCCGGCTTTGCGTTGCAAGCGGTCGTGAATCTCGGTCGAAAGAAGAGGAATCCAAACCGCATCGGCAGCGCCGAAAACATACCTGGTGGCGGTGTCGATTTGCTTCATACGAGCAGAGGCTTCGATCTTTGCTGCCACTTCGGCGGCGGCCTTGGTTTCGAACAACATTTTGCCGCCGGCCAACTTGCCGACGCCCTGGCGAACGAGACCTTGAGTGACGTCGAACAGAATCGCTTTTTGGCGGAAGTCGCGAATGGCTTCGCCTGTTTCGCCCATCTGACGGAATGTGGGGTCTAGGAAACCACCAACGCCCAGAGCAACTCTGCCGACGTTGGTTGCAACGTACAACATCTTACCGGCTTGGAACGCGGCTCTGGCGCCAATTCCGCCACCGACGATCATGCCGACGTCGAGCGCTGCGCTCGCGATTTTAGAACCATGGTGGAAGAATGCTTGAATGTCTTTGAACTCTTGCAATCTGTCGGCTCTGACAAGTTGCACTTTGCCGGTTTGTGTCTGAACGGCGACATAATCGTCTGGCTTGTACACACGCGTTTCGTTGGTCGTGCCGCGGTGGAGTCCAAACCATTTTTGGTAGTTTGCGCAGTGATCTCCGTAGTAGCTTCTGTCGATGGTTACTTCGATGTCGCCATTGTCTTTGGTTTTGAGATCAAACTTATTTGTAATGTAGTCGAACTTTTCTGACTTGCCGCTTTCGAGCGCGTCAGTAACTTCTTTCGGAGCCGGCTTGCCGTCGCCGTCGAGAAGTTGGCCAAGCAGGCTGCGTTGATACAGCTTGCCGTCTTTGAGGACAGCAAGTGTCTCTCCTTTTTCGTCGACGATGTTTTTGACTTTTCCGTCATCGCCGACTGTGGCTGTTCCTTTGCTGTCTACATCGCCATATCTAATGAATGATCCCTTCTCATAGTCGCGCATGACGGCGTCGACTTCTTTGCTGTTCTTGTCCAACCAGTCTCTGAGTTTTTGAAGAACGCGTTCGTTCTCCGGAGTCGCTTCGAGACTGTCAGGAAGGTTCAAAACCATTTTGTTGAGGCGCTTGGTTTTTTCATCAAACCCAACCTCGCCGGGGAAGTTGTCTTTTGAAAGAGCTTGATTTTTATAATCACCATCTATCGAGTTGAGCGAATTAATCGCTTCTGCATAGTTGCGCACTCTAAAGATCAAATTGAGAACTTCATCTGAGCGATTGCAATAGTCTTGCAACTTCGCGGGATCTTCCGGTGGCTTCCAGTTTGGCTTATTGAGCTTCAGAATTTCGGTCATCACCTGGTAGCGACCGTTGGCTTCGATTATTAGATTGTTCGTCGCCAGTCGATCGTGTGCTTCCATAGCCCAGTCATAGGTGTTTTGAAGCTTGGTCAAATCTTGTTCGGTAGGCATGCCTTTGGGTTCGAGTACCAGACCTTGCGTCAATTTCCCTGTGCGAATCAGTTCTTCGACTGCTTTGGTGTCCAATTGCCCATTTGATGCGAACGCGGCAAACGTCTCAGGGCGCTGCGCGTATGCGGTGTTGGCACCGGTCGGCACGTCAGGCAGCGCAACCGGACTACCCGGGCGCACTCTCAACTGTGTCGATGCCAGGTCGATGTGAGCGTTGATGACTGTTTGATTAATCCAATTATTGGCGCGCTTGTATCCTTCTTCAGTGCACTTCAAACCCGATTGTGCAGCGAGCGCTTTGTCGTCTGCTTCAAGGCGCATAGCCAGGCGCAGTTCTGCCAAGGACATGTCCGCAATCTTGTTTTCTGCAATTTTCTTTCTTACCGATGCTTCGTCTGCCTTTGAATGAGCTTCTGGCTGTTCTGCCAAAATCTTGTCGACCAGAGGCTGTACTGCGCGTGCCTTCAATTGCTCGGCAGAAGGCGGCTCTTCGGGCTGTTTCTCGACTTTTGCTTCCTGCTTTTCCGGGGCCGGTTTCTCTTGCTTGTCGGCAGGCTTCCCGTCTGCTTTCGGCTGATAGGCGTCTTCGAACAATTTGGCTTCAGGGCCTTTCTTCTCGTCGCGCTTTTCTTCAGGCTTTTGCTCGCGTTCTTGAGCTTCTGCTGGATTTTTTGCAGGTTTTACAGCAGGCGTTAACTCGTCCTTGTCAGGCATTGTGGCGATCTCCGCAAAATATAGAATCGGGCGTGGGTGGGAAGTTGTCCACGTATGCTGATATATCCGCGGCTGACAACTTTTCGACAGTCACAAATTGTTCACAAACGCCCATGCTGTGACGTTTTTGGGAATCGTGACAGCTCGAAAAGCGCAACTGGTTTGTGGGAACGCTTCGGAAGTCCCTGAAATATCAAAAGTATCG
>CAZCZI010000142.1:0-9204 GCA_964503045.1 uncultured Candidatus Obscuribacterales bacterium | reverse complement strand
AACAAATACTTCGCCGCCACTAACAAGCAAAACACACCAAACAATTTCTTCACCACTTCGTCAGGCAATCCGATTGTTACCTTCGCGCCGATGAATGCGCCGACGAACAATCCAACCACTAACAGAAGTGCGCCTTGCACATTCACATCGCCATTCTTGTAGTACTGAATCACGCCAAGTATTGCAAATGGCAGAAGCTGCGCAGCAAGTGAAGTGCCTGTTGCTGATTTGAAGCTCAGCCCTAGCAATCCCATCGCGGGCACCATAATTAATCCGCCACCTAGTCCGAACATTCCGGACAAGACTCCGGCTGCCAAACCTATGAGAACAAACAGTACATAATGCAACGCGGGCATAGTGTCGACTCCTGGCAAATATTCAGCTGCAAGTATACAGTTGGCGAATAAAAACGTATCCGCCCGGGAATCTTTAACTTAGGTGTCTCCGTCGGTAGTTATGAGCGAGAAAACTCCCATGGTGCAAACTATTCAATGCTTTCAGGAGATCGAAAGGGAACTCACTAACAAGGGCAGAACCACTCTGAGTGTGCTCTTCCCCAGTGAGCAGGGACTGAAAGAAGTCGTAGTTGAGGTATTTAGTCTACCGAACGATACTCCCGAAACAACCGTTTTCTTTCGAAAACATGTTGGAATCGGCCACCAAGCAGAGCGTGCAAATGCCAACTCTCTCGAGACTGCGTTTGCTTGTGTAAAAGAGAAAATGCAAGGTCTCAATCCGTTGCTTGATTCCGTCGGCATATTAGGTGGCGAGAGCACGCCTCGAATGTTTACGCTCGTACGAAAAGCCTGGGCGCAAACGTATGGCTTAGAGGCTGATGTGAGCGAGTTTACGACGAAGGCGGAAGAAGTTCAAGAGCACAGAGCAAAACTGGTGCGCGACAGCTTGATTGCGTTGTTGCGTAAAGGTGAAGAGGGCGTCAGAACCTGGAATTCAACGCCAGAAACTGCAAAGGATATTTGCGGAATGAATCTCTCCAAGTTGTCCTTTTCTGGGCTGAATTTGTCTGAACTAGAGCTTCACCAGATGAATTTGGAAGGAACGAATTTCGATGGCATAACAATGAGGAAGGGACATTTTGTCAATTGCAAAATGCAACAGGCAACCTTCCGCAACGCAATTCTCAACGCCACTCAGTTTGCGTATGGCTCGGGAATAAATGCAGATTTCACTGGAGCGAGCCTGGTGTCTGCAACGTTTTACGATGCTGCGTATAAGAAAGCGATATTCAAAGGCGCAAAAATGTCTGGTTCCACATTCATGAGTGTTGACCTGTGTGGTGCAGATCTTACGGACGCTGATATGTCCGGGGTGAAGTTGGACGGTGTAAAGGTAGACGAGACGACGAAGTTTCCGTCGTCATTAACCAAGTATGGCAAGCTCATCTGGAAAGGCAAAGGGAACAACCCGTATATCGACAAGGACATCGCTGATGCAGCTTCAGGTGTAAAATCTACGGAAGACTTCATCAAATTTTTGGAGAACACAGTCGATCGTGGCAAATTAGATAATGCTATTAAGATGCTGAAGAAAGAACGATTTCAACTGTTCTCAGATCACGGCGACAAGAATCTCTCCGGGGTGGTTAGGAGCCAAACTGACGCAAGCCTCGTATACGGCTGCACAATGGACGACAAAGGAAACTATTCATGTGCCACTCAAAATCTTTTCGCGTGCGGCGGTTTGAAAGGTTCGCTATGTAAACATCTACTTGTGCTCATCATCGGTCTGGTGAATGCTGATGTGATCAACCCAAGCAATGTCGCGAATTGGTGTGCAGCATCAACTGCGTGCAAACCGAAGAAGAATGATGAAGTTACGGCCGATCTGTTTCTTAAGTACAAAGGAGCAGAGTCCGGTGAGATCGATTGGCGTCCCACAGAGACGATGCCGGAGGATTACTACGCCTTTTGATCAATCGGCGATGTCGTGGAATGCCTCGATTCGTTGCGTAAACTGGTCACTTGTCATCAATCTTTTGTCATATTCTAATATAATGACGGTGATTTGGGGCTGGAGACTTCACATGTTGTTCATAGTAATGGCGTTGTTCGGATATTTTGCATTCGAGTGTTTTCGACGCGGATGGACTCAACCTGGCATCATTTGTAGTGGCGTAATTGTTTTCTTGTTTGGCACATGGCTAATTGCACGAAAGTGTTCTGCCGACAGTAGGCTGTTTCTGGAGTGGTTAACCAGTCGCTTTGCAGAAATAAAGGAAGGACCTGCAACATATAATGGCAAACAGATTTCACTTGATACTCAAGTAGTGCAGTATCAATTTTGCATTTCGTTGATAGCCGGCTCTGTGAAGATTTCATCAGGGTACATGCTCAAAGGCGATCCGATGTCTATGGCGGCCTGTGGTGCGTTTACTATTGGGTCACTCTTGCTCGGTTGGTGGGGGCTGCCTCACGGTCCAATTTGGACTATTGAGTGCATCGTCAACAATCTCTCTGGTGCCACCAAGAAGTCGGTTGGGACTCTGATTTATGACATCGAAACTGAAATCAACAAGAAACAAATGCTGTCAGGTTAACAGAACACAGTTATGAATGCAGCGAAACTCAATTGGTCAACAATGGGCTTTGTCTGTGCATTGTTGTGTGCATCGTGTCAAAGCCAGCCAGTTACGATCGTTGCTACGCCGCTCAAACACGGTCCAAATGACAGTGCAACTGCGACGATTAACTACAAGGATGGTCAAGTTGCGGGTGCAGATAGCTCGTGGCCAGTCCATTATGCGTTACCAAAATTTCCGGGCTCCAAAGTGTTGATCACCTATGTTGTAGATCTCGGTCCAGCGCGAGGGACCGGGCAGGCTCAACTAGAAACCGACGAAACCCCGCAAGCTGTCGAGGCATTTTACGAGAAGTGGCTCGATAACAATGGATGGAAAGTTGTGCCGGGGTGTGAGCACAAGAACTTGAAAAAACCATATCTCGCAACGAAATATAAGGGGCGAATGCAAGTGATTATTGTTGCTTCGATACCGAAAGCCGCAAGCGAAAAGGATGGCGAAAAGAGTAAGACTAGAATACACATACAAGTTTTCGATCGCGGTTTGGCGAAAAATCCGGTGGTCCCTACTGAACGGCAACGCATTATTAGTGACTGTAATGGGTTGAAGCCGGACGAAGCAATCGCGATGTACTCTGAGGAGGTGAAGAAGGATCCATATTGTGGAGAGCTTTGGTTTGAGCGCGGAAATGAGTGGCTTAAGAAGGGCGAGATCGTGAAGGCTCTTCGCGATTATGAGCAAGCCTCGAATTGTGAATTGGACAATGAGACGTATCTGGAAGCCGTTAAAGTCACACGCGAGAGGATTGCGAGTGAATCAAAGCAAAGTCAATGAGTTGAAGAGACAGAAAGGAAACATTATGCACGCCCGTTCAAAAGCATTGAGATTGTTGACTACTGGAATGTTGTCGTGGTTGTTGGTTTCGGTAAGTCTTGCTCCCGCAGCACTTAGTGACGACAGCGCCGCAACCATGGAAGCGAATGTGCAAAAGGCCGTACAGCTTTTGGATAATCTCGCGCAGAAGCAGATTGATGACAAGGCCGTCGTGGGTCTTGCTGTGTGCGTGGTGTACAAAGACAAGTGCATCTTTTCGAAAGGATATGGTTTGCGTGACGTCGGTAAAGATGCAAAAGTTGATGCTGACACAGTCTTCCAACTCGCTTCTGTTTCGAAGCCGGTAGGCGCCACTGTAGTTGCAGGGCTTGTAGGTGATGGCAAAGTAAGATGGGATTCCAAAATCTCCGATCTCGATCCGTCGTTTCAAATGTACGATGACTATGTCACACGCGAAGTGACGATTCGAGACATGTATGCGCATCGAAGTGGTCTGCCTGATCACGCGGGTGACTTGCTTGAAGACATGGGCTACGATCGCCAGCAAGTTTTGCACCGATTGCGATATCAGAAGCCGGACAGCAGTTTTCGTTCGCACTATGCTTACACGAACTTTGGATTGACTGAAGGGGCCGTCGCCGCTGCGAGGACATACTTGCCTGGTGAATCGAAGACGAAGATGGACTGGGAGCTCGTTTCTGATGAGAGGCTGTACAAGCCACTCGGCATGACTTCAACGTCTTCGAGACATTCTGATTTTATTGCGCGCAGCAATAGAGCGCTGAATCATGTGTTTGTAGATGGGAAGTGGGTCCAGAAATACGACCGTCAACCCGACCCGCAATCTCCGGCGGGTGGAGTAAGCTCTTCTGTCAACGATCTCGCAAAGTGGCTGCGGTTGCGTCTTGCGAAAGGTAGATTTGACGGTAAACAAGTCATCGATGAAAAGGCGCTTGCCGAGACTGAAGCACCTCAGATGTTCACTCACTTCAGCCCTCTGGATGGCGCGCCTGGCTTCTACGGTTTGGGGATGAATGTAAACTATGATCACGAAGGGCGGCTTCGCCTGAGTCATTCCGGTGCATTTGCTTTGGGAGCAGCCACATCAATCAGCTTGGTGCCGAGCGAACAAGTTGGCGTCGTCGTCTTGAGCAATTGCTACCCGATTGGAATCGCTGAATCTCTGACGACTTCATTTACAGATCAAGCACTTTATGGAAAGCAAACTCAGGACTGGTTTGCACTGTACAAGAAAGTATTTTCTGATCCTGCCACCCTTGGTTTGGACAAAACCTTCGACTACTCCAAACCACCCAAGGCACCATCGGCGGCACTAAAGAATTCTGCTTATCTTGGGACATATTCGAACGATCTTTATGGGTCGGTTTCGGTAAATGGAAATGCCGAAGGGTTGTCTTTTACCTTTGGACCAAACAAATTGACGTTCCCCCTAAAACACTACGATCGCGACACTTTTACCTTTCGCCCACCTGGCGAGAATTCGCCTGGATTGAGCGGAGTGACATTCACAATCGGTGCCGGTGGCGAAGCGACCAGCCTGGTTGTTGAATACCTCAACGAAAACGGGCAAGGCGTCTTTCCGCGTGCTGCAAAGTAAAATGGGGTGATAAGATCATTGTACGATGTCAAATCCAAACACGATTGAAATTCTCTACGTCGAGAGTGATGGCCAAAGCGGGCAAGCTCTCAAGGGGCTTTTGGCAAGTTATCCAGATTTGAATCTCGTCGCCGAGGCGACCAGTTCGCTTCAAGGCCTGGAGAAACTTCGTGACACGAAATTCGACGTTGCTTTGATTGAGTTGAGTGAGGATGATCCAAATGGCATTGCCTTACTCAGACTGATTAGGCAGTTGCGTCCAAATGTACGCATTGTGATCGTTACTGCAAGCGACTCTGCAGATGATATTTTTGCCGCGCTAGATGCAGGTGCTGATGCTTATGTTCTAAAAGGATCAGAATTGGATGCGCTCGAGATGGCGATAAGAAGCGCAAAGTTGGGAACAGTTTGGTTGGATCCCGGGATTGCAAAAGCCATCCTTGATTCGATGGATTCGACGACGACCGGAAAGAAGCTCACAAGAGTTTTGCCTACGGGGTTGTTGACCATACCACTTTTGCCAGAAGAAGAGTCAGTGTTAAACGATGTAGCGGGAAGCAACTGCAAGGACGGTGTATGCATGGTCGATCTCGATTTCATCAAGAAGTTGAGACGACTATCTCCTTCTGGAAGGCACGAGATAGTGTGACGCATGAATTGTGCGTGTAAACTACAGTTTTCATTTCGAATCGAAATGCAAAGTATAGTTGCTCCGATGTTACGCGGGACGTGATGACGAGATTAATGCAGCGAATGGGACACGAATTTCGTGATCACGCGGCACGTGATCACGCGGCACGTGATCATGTAATACGCGATAGAGGCGTTGCATGTGGCTAACTTATTGGAAATCCACGATCTCGCATTAGCGCATTTGTGTCTACGTCGCGTCCGCGGAAATTTCGGAAGGCTACCGCAGGATCGACAGAATTGCCTACCGCGAAAATCGTGTCTCTGAATCGATCGCAGGTTTTGCGATCGTAGAAGCTACCGGCCTCTTCGAATGCTTCTGAAGCATCTGCCGACATCGTGTCTGCCCAGATGTAGGCATAGTAACCCGCTGAGTATCCGTCATCAGAGAATATGTGCCCGAATGCAGTGGGACGATGCCGCATAATTGTTTCTTTCGGGCAGCCGATTTCTTCCATCGTCACTTTCTCAAATTCGTTTGGATCGATCGTCTTATCAGGCGTCGATGCAAGGTGAATCTTCATGTCGTAGAGAGCAGATGCAAGATACTCAGTCGTGTTGAAGCCTTGATTGAAAGTCTTAGACTTTTCGATTTTCTCTACCAGTTCCTTTGGAATTGGTTTGCCCGTTTTGCAATGCAATGCAAATTTCTGCAGCACTTCATTTGTCAGCAACCATCGCTCATTCACCTGGCTGGGAAATTCGACGAAGTCGCGCTTCACGTTCGTCCCTGCCAGCGTCGGATAGTTGACGTCTGATTGCAAGCCATGCAGAGCATGACCAAACTCGTGAAACAGTGTGTTTGCATCATCCCAAGAAATCAACGTCGGCTCGCCGGGTGCGCCTTTGATGAAGTTGGAGTTGTTGGAGACAATTGGTGTCGTCGCAGAGTGAAACTTTTCTTGCGTGCGGTATTCATTCATCCACGCTCCGGAGTGTTTGCCCTCGCGCGCGTAGGGGTCGAAATACCACAGTCCGACGCGGTTTCCATCGCGCCTGACTTCGTATACTGTCACATCAGGGTGGACCACGGAGAGACCCTCGAGTTTCACCATCTCGAGCCCATAGACTTGTTTTGCTGCCCAAAACATTCCATCGAGAATTTTGTCGAGCTGCAAATACTGTTTCACTTCATTTTGATCGATCGCGTATTTCGCGACTCGTACTTTCTCTGCGTAATAGCGATAATCCCAAGGTTCTATCTTGATGTTTGCCTTCTCGCCATCAGCGATTGCTTGCATGTCGGCAACTTCTTCGCGCACTCGATTTACCGCAGCTTTCCAAACACGCAGCATCAAGTCCATCGCGGCATCAGGAGTCTTCGCCATGTTATCGTCAAGCATCCAGTGTGCATGTGTGGCAAAACCGAGAATCTTCGCCCGTTCCGCCCTGAGTTTCAAAATGTCACTTATGATCTTTTTGTTGTCGTGCTCATCATTGTTGTCGCCACGACGCGTCCACATGTGCCATCCCTTCTCGCGCAGATCGCGACGATCTGAGAAAGTGAGAAACGGTTCCATCGAAGAACGCGTGTTGGTGAACACCCACTTGCCCTTCATATCTCGCGCTTCTGCAAGCGCTGCAGCGGCTGCGATCGCGCTGTCGGAAAGACCAGCGAGATCTTCTTTGTTTTCGAGAACGAGCGTGTATCCTTCCTCGTCATGCAGCTGATTGTGCCGGAAGTTGGTGAACAGGTTCGCGAGTCGTTCGTTTATCTCACGCAGGCGTTTTTTCTTCTTTGTGTCGAGACCAGCACCCTGTCTTGCGAACAGCCGATAGTACACATCGACGAGCCGCTGCTGTTCAGGGGAAAGTCCTGATGATGTGCGCGCGTCGTAAACTGTTTTGATGCGCTGAAAAAGTTCGTCGTTCTGAATAATCTCATCAGAAAATTTCGCCAAAATCGGCACCATCTCAGATTCTATGCTTTGCATCGTTTTGTCGTTCATCGTTGACGTGTAGATGTCCATCAAGCGACTCGCGTTGCCGAGCGGGCGTCCAGAATCTTCAAGTGCCGCGATCGTGTTTTCGAATGTTGGTTTGGCGTCTTGACTGGTTATCGCCTTGATTTCTGCGCGCTTGAGATCCATTCCCTTGAGCAGCGCATTTTTCAGGTCAGCAACCTTGATCAGGTCAAAGCGCGGGGTGCCGCCATGCTCGCCCGTCCACGGGTCAAGCAACGGGCCCAGAGAGACAGATTCGGCGAGAGACTTAGAACTCATGAGGAAACCTCCACACAAAGTGAGAAGAGCGGCGCTGTTTTTTAGGAATGTTCGACGTTTCATGGGAGGGTAATTTTCGCACACTAGGCGCGAGGAAGCTATAATATCGAGATAATTCTCGAGTCCTTCACGGATGTGTCGCTAAGGCTCGCTTCGCGGCGTCAGACACTAGCTTCTCTTTGTCTTTCAGCAGCTTCTCGACTGCTTTGCGGAAGTCCTTGTTATCGCTTGTTTGATCGTTGAGGCAACCAATCAACTCGAGAGTCTTAATACATTCAAGTCGAATTTTCCAATCGTTGTGGCGCAGCAACGCCACCAGATGTGGAGCAGCTGGTTTTGCTTCGTTACCCATTTTGCCCATCGAAAAAATCAGACCCCAAGGGTCTGCTTGTCGAGGGAGAGCCTCAATCATCGCTGCAATCGCAGGCGCTCCGATTTTTCCGAGCCCGACTGCTGCGCTCAGGCGTGTTCCATATTCCTTGTCGTCGAGTAATCTCTTTAGGTGCTCGATTGCTTCTACTGCTTTGAGTACACCGAGTTGCTCTGCTGCGATGCTTCTGACCGTTTCTTCCACATTTCTATCATCGCATTTGTAACTGAGTGCACTGATGAGTTTGTCGACAGACTCGTTGATCGGCTCAAGAATCGCGGCTGCCGCCCACCTATGTGTTTTGCGAAATTGCCCCAACCCAACCGTGTCGAATTCGTCCGATCCGTCTTTCGCTATGACTCCAAACTCGGTCAAAATAGCATTGATTTTCAAATGTACTCTTGATGTTCCATCTACCCAAAGTGTGCAATCTTGACCGCCGGCACCACCGAAGTATTCGGCTGAGAGATAGGCGACTTTGGTTGAACGCGACACGTTTTTCAGCCAATCCTCAAGTGGCTTTACTTCCGTCGCGAAGTCCCAAGTCAATGGAATCAAGCCGAGCTCCGGAGTTAATGGATAAACCAGCGCCGACTTCAAATTCCACGTTGAAATGTCGGCGTGCTTGGCGAGTACGCCATCAAGTTCGTATCCCATTGCAATTCTCTCCGACGAAGTTCGATCGATATTATCCGATATAATTTCAGTTCGTCGTTCAAGCAAGAGGTTTCAAAAATGAGCAGTGGCGAAACTCTGAAGAAGCAACTGGCTAATGCAGGCATTGACGTCAGGACTTTTGACAAGGTCGAAATTGAGGGACTCGATGAAGAGGAGGATGAGTATGAAGAGGATGACACATCCGACGAAGACGACGAAGACGACTAAGACGACGATGAAGATGACGAAGACGAAGACTATGAAGATACTGAAA
>CAZCZI010000141.1:0-9239 GCA_964503045.1 uncultured Candidatus Obscuribacterales bacterium | reverse complement strand
TTGAAACCTTAAGACTCATTCAGAGAACCGTGCTTAAGGCCTAATGGTAATGATCTCCCATTGTCGAGGCAATGGTGAAAGTCCCAAAGTGCAGTCTGGCGCACCGTCACGGCACTCCGGCTAGGGATATTGAAACCCCGGGTTAGACTGGGCGACCTTTTGGTGAAGCGCCAAGGCTTTCGAAAGGGCTATACAGCACGCTGCTTGGCTTTTGCTGGGGCATGGAGCGCGGGCGCGCCGCTGATTCCATGCCATGATATACGCTTGGCGGTCGTGTGCATCGTCGATGATGAGTAATTGTCGGAAAGATAAAAAGTTGGCTGTCAGCATAGTTCGCGCCCTTGATTTTTTTTCACCCGGAATGTTAAGGTTTTTGTCCCTTAAGGAACCTGAAAAGCCAAGAGCTAACGGACTTTGCGGCTTCATCGTGTGAACATGGCGTCATCGGTGTCTTTGAGATCAACATCCTTTAGTAAGGAAGTTTTTGCATAACCAATAACCACGATGCGGTCTCTGACCAAGTCGTTGCGAGATCATTTACAGAAACCTACATGACGCGTTGATCATCGCACTGTCCGATGCGGGTTTCGTTGTGTCCTGGATGTCGCTCTTCGGCGGCGTCTATTCCCCTTCTGACAATAAAAACCTCTATGAGAAAAATTATTCTACAGTTTGAGCTTCTATGCGCAATTGTCGTATCTGTCAGCTGCGCATCGGCTGCGCTGGCGGTTAACCCGCCGCAAATTTCTCCGCCGACAGGGGTGATTTCGACAGCGTCACCGACAATCACCATGACTGCGGAGCCCGGCGCAGTCATAAAGTGGACGGGCGACGGAACGGATCCAGGTCCCGGAAGCACCACATATAGTGCCCCATTTGCCATGCTGGCGAACCCAATGGTGATCAAGGCGATTGCCATCCTTGGCCCCGACACGAGTCCAATTGCCACCTCTTACATCTCATTCGAGCCGGCGACAGCGATGATCCCCCGAACTGGGCTCAAGCTGTGGCTAAAAAGCGATTTCGGACCTGTCGCGACCTCCGGTTCTATCTCCAGATGGGTCGACTTGAGCAACAGTAATAACGACGCTACTCAGAGCAACTCTGCAAATCAACCATCCTTGCAAACTGCTGTCATCAACGGATTGGCAAGCACCATATACAATGGCACGTCGCAATTCTTCGATCTCACGTCGGGATTTGCCGACCTGACTTCAGGTTGCAGCCTGTTCTTTGTTGTAAAACCAAAAAGCACCGGCTCAGGTACCATTCTGGTGAGCGGCAACAGCGGACCAACTGACATGATAAATGTGCAAAACAACGGCACGCAGGGTGTTTTCGAATGCTACAACTCGACGACGCCGAGCACCTTATCCACGTCCAGCGGTGCGCTCGCCTTGAACAGATATCAGCTCATTGAGGCGACTCAGACCGGTCCTGGATCCGGCACTATTTACGTAAATGGCAGCCTCGCAGCACAAGGTCCTTTGCAAAACTTGTTGAATGTTACTCGCACACAAAATAGAGTCGCCGCAGACCTGAGTGCGTCTTCTTTTTGGCAGGGAGAAATAGCGGAGTTGCTTGTCTTCAACAGGAATTTGACACAGGCCGAACGTGCTTCGACTTCCGCATACTTGATTTGGAAATTCCAGGTAACTTCGGCGGCAGCGACAGCTCCGCCGATTATCTCGGTACCGGGCGGCACTCTAGTAGAGCCTACGCAAGTCGCCATCGCTACACAAGGAAATGCCGTCACGTATGTGACAACGGATGGCACGCCGCCCAATCCTACCACTTCGCCCGTCTATCAGAAGCCGCTAAACGTAAGCTATTCACAAACAGTCCAGGCGATCAGCGTGGTTGACGGTGTCCAGAGCACAATCAGCTCCGCCTCATATGTGCTCGACCCATCGAAATTCCCGGCGCCCAACCCTTCAGACCCAACGACATTGCAACTCGATTTGGATCTACCCACGTTGACTCAGTGAATTTGTAACTATCGACCAGACCTCATCAGAATTGAAATACAAAGGAAACGGTTTGATCAGCCGGACGGGTCGGGCCGCATCTTCATGACGAAGAAAGTCGACCCTTATGGCAACCAGGTTGTCATTAGTTACGATGCCAACTTCAGGCTTTCCACAGTTACAGATTCTTTGAATCAGGTCAGCACTGTCACCCATTTATCGGACACTCCGGGCAACCCGGGCTTTTATAAGATTGCCTCGATTTCAGATCCGTTCGGACGCTCATTCAGTTGTCAGTACGATTCGACTGCCACCAACTTAATTGCCATCACGGATGTCATAGGCTTGAAAAGTGCATTCGCTTACGATAGCGATAGCTCCTTCATCAACTTGATGTCGACTCCGTACGGAGATACAGCATTTCATCAATATGTCCCGGGCATTGATGTGTTTCCAGCGAAAGGACTCCGTGCTTTGTTACCCGATGGCTCGCAGATGGTGTTGGAGAACTGGATCAACGAGCCAAAGTTCACTTTTTTTTGGGATCGCCACCAAATCAAGCAGTTTCCAAGCGACCCGGCCAATAGAGTCTACACACATTGCAAGGTGACGCGTTGGACCGTGCAAACGGCAGATGGCGCGGAGGGTCCAACCATTCAAAACGAGAAGATGCCGGAAGAAGCGAGCACCACCTTCTTCACGTACGGAGGCGGCTCGAACAACACCCAGCCCAGCGACCGACCACAGACAATCACTCGGCGCTGCGGCAACCAGATGGTCAACGCCATCCTTGGTGGCACGCCTACGCCGGGTGACATCCTTCGCCTGAACGTCGTGACTGGATTGACTCCCGCGGCCTATACAGTTGTTGCAGGAGATGACCTTCCAAAGATTGCAATCGGGCTTGCAGCTTCCGTCAACGCCAATGCCATGTTTCAAGCGCGATTTGTCAGAGCCGCTGCTGCAGGCAACATGGTTACGCTCAGCGATCGCCACCATACCGACAACTTCAATCACTATAGCTTCACTCTGTCGCCGGGTGCCACTGAGACTCTCAAATTGCAATCTCAAGTGGTCCAGACAAGGACAGTCACCATCACCGGCTTATCTCCTGTAGGGCAGCAAATTCAATTCAACGTGCAACTGCCTGCACTTCCACCCTATAACAACGGACAACGTACAATCGTGCATGTCGTGCAGGCGGGCGACACTTTCGAGACCGTGGCCCAGGCTCTGGCTTCCGGCATCAACGCAGATGCCACCCTTCAGACTCTGCCCGTCACCGCCACCACTAGCGGTGCCCAGATGTTCCTTTCCTCTCTCAGCCCCGATATTCAAACATATTCGGTCGGCGGATTCATCGGCAACAATCCTTTCAGCACCCCTCGAAACGGAAGCACGCAATTCAGCGAGTTTCAGTGGAACGTAATCGGCAACTTGCTCCAGTCAATCGACCCATTGCGCCGTCGTAATTCATACACGTATGCTCCCAACAACATCGACTTGCTCGAAAAACGTGAAACCACAGATGGTGATAACTTCCTAATCGGACGCTGGGACAACTACGTCAACCACCTACCTGGTCTATATATCGATGGCTCAGGTCGGCAAACTCTTTACGTCTGGAATCCGGCCGGTCAACTCCTGACAATCACCGATGCCAACGGCAATACCACAACCATGACGTATTCGCTGGATGGTTACCTGATGCAAATCGACGGACCGCTCCCCGGAAACCAGGATGTGAAAAAGTTTTCGTACGATGGCTTTGGGCGTCTCTTCTCAACTGAGGACTCTGTAGGCTATCAGCTGTTCTTCCTGTATGACAACGCAAACAGGCTTGTAAAGACCCTTTTCCTTGATGGCTCTTCGGAAGACACGATTTATAACCGCCTGGATGCTGTACTTTCGAAAGATAGAAACGGGCGATGGACTGAGCGAAGATATGACTCTCTCGATCAACTCATTTCCGAAGTCGATCCGCTCGGCAGAAAAGTACAGTACAAGTGGTGCGATTGTGGCTCTTTGTCAGAGTTAATCGATCCGGCGGGCAATGTGACTGCCTGGCATCATGATCTGCAAGGCCGTTTAATTCAGAAGGTTTACGCCAACGGCACCACCGTCAACTACGTGTGGGAAATCGACATGAGCAGGTTGCGTACGAGAATTGATGCACAGAATCAAGAAACCACCTACACGCATAACATCGACAATACTCCCTTCGAAATTGGCTATACCAACACAATCAACCCGACTGCAACCGTTCGCTATCTGTGGGACCCACATTTCTCGAGAGTGACGAGCATCCTCAAGAATGACTGGGGCACTCTGACATACGGATACAATCCGTACATCACCGATCCGTTCGGACCACCTACTACCGGTGGTGGCATGCTGGCGAGCGTCACAAACAACGTCATTCCAAACTCTGATATCACATATGGTTACGATGCACTGGGAAGAACGACCAACAGATCCATAAATGGTGCCAGCAATGCCATAACTTGGGCTTATGATGCCATGTCGAGAATCATCTCGGAAGTGAACGCCCTCGGTACTTTCAACTACGCATACGTTGACGATACGCCCGGCTCATCCAAGGGAGTCTTGCGCCTGGCCTCGATTGGCTATCCCAATGGACAGACGACTACATTTGACTGGTTCGATAATGTCGGCGACCAGCGTTTGAAAGAAATTCACAACAAAAAGCCTGGTGGGCAAACACTCTCCAAATTCAACTACGGCTATAACCCCGCAGGAGAAATCACCAAGTGGATCCAGAAGCAGAAGGGAGAAGCGCAGCACTACAAGCTCGGCTATGATCTTGCCGGACAGCTCATCTCTGCTCAATCATCGATGGGCAACCCTGTGCCCCCTTACGTGAATCAAACCTTTTACGACTACGACTCTGCCTCCAACAGAATTGCCGTGCAGCAGAAGGTGGGCGATGCAGCACGAATTACCGGTACACCGACTCTCGATGATAAAGTGAGAATAGTCGTGACCGACCCGGCCTTGCCGTCAGGAGAGAAGACCATAGTTCATTCAGTGCAAGCCGCAGACACGATAAACGACATCGCGATCAAACTGGCAAGAAAGATCACGGATGATCCGGACATGATTGCCATTGGCGTCAATGCGTATCCGTTAACAGCACCGACAAGCCCATCCACCGTCGGAGCGCAAATCTCCTTGCGCTCAGCATCGGGAAATCTGACCACTTTCAAGGGTACAAAAAGCTCTGGTGCCACCGAAGAGATTGATACGAGCATTGTCTTCAACGGAGTGCATAACGCGAGAATTGGAGGCACGATAACCGCAGGTGACGTTTTGACTTTGACCGTCAAAGACGCTGGCCTTGCCGGAGGACAAGAGTCCGTCGCGCACACTGTGTTGGCAACGGACACAACAAAGACGATTGCAACTGCATTCGCTGCCGCGATCAATGCGAATGCAAACTTGCAAGCAATCGGAGTCACCGCAAAACCACATTCGAACTTTGTGAGCATTCAATCGCTTTCTCTTAAGGCGACAACCTACGAGAAATCGTTGAGCCCAGGTGCAACGGAGACGATAGGCCTGAGTGCCTGCATCAACGGAACCCAAACTGCCGTCTTCGGAGGCACAATCACCGCCGGGGACCAACTAACGATTACTGTCTTCGACTCCGGCATCAACACCGGCTCCGAAGCGCTAACTCACACTGTTTTGGCGACAGATACGCCCAACACGATCGCAACCGCGTTCAGAAATGCAATCAATTCCAATACAAAACTCCAAAACGAAGGCATAACTGCAACGAGTTCTGCAGGCGTTTTGAACATCTCCTCTAATTCCGTGAAGCTGACGAGCTACACTGCCTCGACTAGTCCGGGAGCTACAGAGACAGTGACTCTTGCTCAGGCAATGAACGTCACTCAGTACGCCCACAACAATGTGAACGAGTTGACTTCACATACCGGGGGCGGCTCTGTGAGATTCCAGGGCACGACGAACAAGGCTGTGAAATCAGCTTCTGTAAATGCTACTCCGATGAATTTGGACACAACTAAAGACTTCTCGGGCAATGCAGTATTGCCTGCGGGAGCCAATAACGTCTCGGTTTCCGCTGTAGACGGAGGGAACAACACGAAGACGAATCAGTATCAGATCTCAGTGAAAGGCGGATCCAGTGCTGGTCTGACGTATGACCTCAATGGAAATATGACGTCCGATGGAATTCGGAGCTTCGCCTGGGATGGCGAAAATCGTCTAGTTACGATCAACTATCCTGGGACCAATAATTTTACTTCCTTTGTCTATGACGGGCTTTCGAGGAACGTAAAAATTGAGGAAACAGAGAGCGGCACCGTGACGAGCACAAGACAATTTGTTTGGTGTGGAGATGTGAGAAGCGAGGAGCGTGATTCGGCCGGCTCTTTGGCCAAGAAGTATTTTGGAAATGGACAGGTAAATGCAAGTACGAGCTACTTTTACTCATTGGATCATCTTGATTCAATCAGAGAAATGACAGATGGTTCTGGAGCTATCCAAGGTCAGTTCAATTTCGATGCTTACGGAAGACCAACCAAAATCGCCGGAACCATTGAGTCTGATTTTCAGTATGCAAGATACTTCAGTCACGGTAGAAGTGGGCTATATCTGCCTGTCTTCCGTCCTTATAGTTCGCAGTTGGCTAAATGGCTTGGCAGAGATCCGATTGAAGAGAATGGTGGTATCAATCTGTATTCTTATTCCCTTAATAGCCCGATTGGATTTTCTGATCCACTAGGATTACAAGATCGTTCCTTTTCGCCAAATCCCGATTTGGGAGTTTCGCGCAATCCATGGGAGGTAAACTGTATTGGCTACGCTTGTGGTCTTGGCGCAAGTCTAGAGCCTCTCCCCGGCCAATCTTACAGCCAGTTTTTCTCGGTCATCGGTGTGAACTGCAATCCGATTACGAAATGTGGCTTTGCGTGCAAGTGCGATGAAGGCCATCCATTCATCTTTGTGATGTATGCTCCAGGTTATCCACCGCTTCTGAGTCCACTTAGTGACCCCTCATTTTCAACCAATCCATATATTCACGCTTTGGTACCGGATGACACTGGCGGTTTCTCAGAAGTTCTTGGTTCTCACAAGATTGGATCTGAGGAAAGCAAACCCCATCCGCCAACATTTGATCCAAGCATTTACAACGCAGAGGGTTATCGAAGATATTGTTGTTGTTCACCGAGGCCACCAAGAGCGAAATAGAGGATAAATCAGCTAAAATTATGGAATGAGAACACACACAATTCCGTACATTTTGATTTTCTTGTCGGCAATAATACTGTCTGCGTCGACTCCAGACGTTGAAAATCCTGAGATCAAATCAGACAAATTTAGCTGTGATTCCATTTTAATCGCAGAATATTCCGGGTGCCGAACGACCGAGCAGCGCACTCATCAAAAGCAAATTGAGGCGATCTATTATCCGCGCTGCGTATTGAAGGGACCTCCGTGCGGCCGAGGGTTTCGAATTAACTATGCTCTGGAAGACTTGTCTACGCAGGCTCTTCAGAAAAGTGAAAAAGAGTTTGGAAAAAAAGTTGTGCCAGTGAAAGGCTCTATGTGGATCCTCTTTATTCCACGGGCCGTGCTGCAAAATGGACTGCTTGAAACTTTCGAAGGTTCGAACGGAAGACTCGAGTGCACTTTGTCCAACCTGAAAGCAGTTAAAGAAGGTCTTGAAACAGTCGAGAACAAAGAACGTGTGCTTGACTGGGACAAAATTCTGCGCCTTTACGGTGGGTCCACGTCCACCAAATCAAAGTAAACTGAATCGCAGCTTTCAGAGATGCCGAAACAGCAGAAAGTGGGCGATGCAGCACGAATTACCGGCACACCCACTCTCGATGATAAAGTGAGAATAGTCGTGACCGACCCGGCCTTGCCGTCAGGAGAGAAGACCATAGTTCATTCAGTGCAAGCCGCAGACACGATAAACGACATCGCGATCAAACTGGCAAGAAAGATCACGGATGATCCGGACATGATTGCCATTGGCGTCAATGCGTATCCGTTAACAGCACCGACAAGCCCATCCACCGTCGGAGCGCAAATCTCCTTGCGCTCGGCATCTGGAAATCTGACCACTTTCAAGGGCACAAAGAGCTCTGGTGCCACCGAGGAGATTGATAGTGAATATAACTTTTGAAGAAGGTGATGCAGAGAAACTGCCTTACTCGGATGAAAGTTTCAATGTTGTGGTTAGTATGTTCGGAGCAATGTTTGCGCCACGTCCAGAGCTTGTAGCATCCGAGCTTTTAAGAGTCACCACACCCGGTGGCACACTCGCAATGGCCAATTGGACAAAGGAAAGCTTCGTGGGATATGTTCAAGACAATTGCTACCTTTGTCCCACTGCCAAGTATAATGCCATCCCCCCTACTCTGGAGCGATGAAACCATGGTAAACGAACGATTCAAGGAAGCCAGCGGCGTGGCCACTGAACAAAAATCAATTACCTTCGAATTCGACATGCCGCCTGAAGACGTTGTTTCGTTCTGGCGCCAATACTATGGACCGACTCAGCGCGCTTTTGCCGCCCTTGATGACGATAAGCAGAAGCAAGAGGAACTATACAACGCGCTACTGCAGCTTTGGAAAGGCGCCAATAGAGCCAATAGCAACACGACATGCGTTGACTCTCAATACCTAAAAGTCTCGGTCACTCGATAGACAGATAAGAAGATGGAAATGGACGCCAAATTACTCGAAATTCTTTCATGCGATATCTCTGCCAGACCGCCCAGCGCCGCCGGAATAACCGAAATACTCCGTCATCTTATATCCACTGATTGCGAATCCGGTAACTGATCGCCAATTGCAGTTTCTCTGATGTTGCTGTTCTATGCGCTTGAGGGCCGCTCTGCCTGGTTCGTTCTTGCATTTGCCTTTTCTTGCATTCTTGCTTCTATCTACGGTTTCTTGCAAGGCGCATGGCCCTTTGGCATTGTCGAGGGGATTTGGTTCGTTGTCGCCATACAACAATTGCGGCAACGATCCAAGTTGCATGTAGCCTCATAAGTTCTCCTTATGGTCGAACCAAAGCATCTATTCAATTAATTCGAATGGATTACAGAACCGCGTTCTCGCGATAGGCTCCCCAAACTTGGCGCATGGCATCGCAGATTTCGCCGAGAGTCGCGTAAGACTCGACAGCATCGATGAGAAGCGGGAAGGAATTTTCGCCCGCCTTCATTCCAGCCTTGAGTGCTTCGAGAGTCTGGGCGACCTTCGCATTGT
>CAZCZI010000140.1:0-9302 GCA_964503045.1 uncultured Candidatus Obscuribacterales bacterium | reverse complement strand
TGCTGATACTTGTTCTTGAGTTGTTTGCAGCAGTGCCTTGTTCCTGTCGTCCGACAAAGCGTTGACTGAAACTTTGAGTTCGCTGATTGCCATTCCAAGTCGGGAGTTCAACAATTCTTCCGTGACCGAGTCCTTTGCTTGCTTATCTATTGCGGACAGCTTAGTAGAAAGTTGTTCAACGCTTTTCGTTACAGGCACAATGGCAGACTCGATTTTTTGGGAGATGATGTTCACAGTCTCCTCTGCTTTGTTTGAAAGGGCGTCTATTGCATTATCGTGTTTTACGCTCTTCTCAGAAGCCTTTTTGTTCTGTTCCGCAATCTGCCTTTGTGCCGTCTCGCAGGCGTTTACACGAGTCACCAGACCGGTCAACTGTTCCCTTAAAGAATCAATCGCGATGGTTACCTTGGATATGGCTTTTTGCTGAAGTCGAAGTTCATTTTTCGACATGCTTTCCGAAAGCAGGGTTTCGATGTCAACTCTGGGTATCCACCATACTTCGTAAAAAGTACGGATTGAATCAGGATCGACTTCAAACTCGATAGCATTTGAACAAATGCATCTCATTAAGTCCGCGGGTTCGAGGGAGCCGGAATATTGAACCTTCACACAGAGATTGTCTAACGGAATCATCTCCGTATTCACAAATTTGCTTGCTGCAGCTCGGTAGATTCCCCAGAAGAAGTCGTAATCCTTCTTGGACGGCGAATTTAAACGATCAATCAGTTTGTCGGTAGCAATGGTTTTGTACTTGGGAGTATTCGGCCGAAACTTATTTACTTCGTCCCAATGTTTGGCGTACTTTCTGAAAACATCAGTGTCCAAAGCGTACTTAGAAATGAGTGTTCGTGGCAGTCCGCCAGTCTTTGCCAGAGCAGCAATGCGAGACCGCTCCGCGTCAGTGAATGGAAGTCCTTGAAGGACCCTACCCAAATTTGTCTTGGACTGCCCTGACATGATCTTGCCAACCCGCATAATGTGCGACTGGTGCCCGTGAAACGTCCGATCATACCGCCGCTACGTCTGTAATGGTAGACATCGTCAGCTGGAATTTTGATGCATCTTGTACGTCGCGGAGGCGTGAACCGTCTCAGGATATATATTGCATATCCGATCTGGGACTGCTGATATTGGAATCAGAAATCCAATGACACTACTTGCTGAATATCGACGATATGAACTGGCATCAAAGCCCAACTACTACAATTACGACATTACTATTGCCCAGTGATCTCAAATTGCTCTCCAAATGACAAGAATCGCAGCACAGAAGATCTCAGCTAGCAAGAAGCTTTCGGGACGGCGCGCCACTAGGAGTCCAAGCGTTGTGTCGCTTTTTACTGGGGCCGGTGGACTTGATGTCGGTATAGAGCAGTCAGGCTTTGAAGTTAGGCTCTGCGTCGAAGTTGACGAAGATTGCAGGGCGACGCTGCGCATTAATCGACCCGGCTGGAGACTATCCGAACCAGGGGATATTCACGAACTAACTGATCGAGAGTTGTTGTCACAGGCAGGTCTCAAGAAACGCGAGTTGACTCTTTTAACTGGAGGACCTCCTTGTCAACCCTTTAGTAAGGCTGGCTATTGGATTAACGGAGACGCTGCTCGACTTGATGATCCGCGGTCGGATACGCTAGCGGCATATATGCGGGCTGTCCAAGTATTTTTGCCTGAATGCGTGCTACTTGAAAATGTTCGAGGTCTGGGATATCAAGACAAGGATGAAGGTCTTGATTTGCTGAGACAGCGGTTCAGGGACATCAACCGCCGCGCCCGCGTGAAGTATGTGCCGTATGTCCTGGTTTTAAACGCAGCGGATTATGGTGTGCCACAAGTTCGCGAACGCATTTTCGTAGTTGCCCATCGGGACGGCAAGAAATTTTTGTTGCCACCAAGAACCCACTGTAGTCACAGCAACTGCTATCGAGCAGGCTGCAAGATGTTGCCCTATACGACGGCATGGGATGCGATTGGAGAGTTGGAAGCATTGAATGTTTCTTCAGAATTGCATTTAAGAGGTAAGTGGGCCGGACTGTTGCCAACGATACCAGAAGGGATGAATTACCTATGGCACACGTCGCGTTCTGGCGGTGAACCGTTATTCGGGTGGAGAACTCGCTACTGGTCGTTTCTGTTGAAATTGGCAAAACATCTTCCATCCTGGACCATTCAAGCATCACCCGGTCCTGCCACTGGCCCGTTCCATTGGCAAAATAGACAACTTTCAATTCAAGAGCTGTGTCGGCTTCAAAGTTTTCCGCCGGAGTTCAAGATTTCCGGACAACGCGTCTCGGCGTATCGCCAAGTTGGAAATGCTGTACCTGGAGCAATCGGGCAGTTGCTGGGATACGAAATTCGCAAGCAGTTTTTGGATGAAAACGTAGACTTTCGCTTATCGTGGATTCCAAAGAAGCGACCGCTTCCACCTCCAGAGAAGGTGGAAGCAGTCCCACGAGAGTTTAACTACCTTCGAGGCCGGCACGCTGATCATCCTGGTGCTGGCTTGGGTCCTTCAGCGATTATCCGGGTTTCATCGCGTGGAAGGAAGTGACTTCTAAGGTGTCAATTGCCGACTACGGACACGATTCCATCTACTTCAACAAGGAGTGGTTCCTGAATCCGAATACCGGAATTTGCCTTTTGCAGTAGTGAAGTCGCCACAAGATTTGTGGATTGCAGTGTGTCTAGAACTTGGATTAAGAGCAGGTTAGTTTCTTGTGCCTGTGCGAGCAGGTTCTCGATTAAGCTACACGTGCATGGCGACGAATGATGTTGATCTACTAGATGGGTTTGCGTCATGACACCGCTCCATACGTTTGACGAACTTTCCATAGGACACGCGCAGAATGATCAGTCCGATTGTTTAACGATTGCCAGGCTTCATAAGCTGAAGCAAAATATTGACGGGCACTTTGTCGATCACCATTGAGTAATGCCATGTCCCCCATTTTCTCAAGTAACGCGGCGTGCAGTTCTGGGTGCTCGCTCGCGGCATCGTCTGCGAACGTTTCCGCCTTTCGATAATTCTCGAATGCCTCCTCGTAGTGGCCCGCCTGTTCAGCCTGTCGTCCCTTCTGCGTCCAGTGAGCAGCTAGCTTTTCCTTCGGCTGTCCGAAAGTGAAGAGGGTGACCGCAACCAAACTGCATGCGGCGATTATTGTTGTTTTTTTCTTGTCCATAATTATTCTCCAGGAGGCCGGGGGCGCGTTGCGCCCCCAGCGAAGTGGTTATGATGATCAGGCGGCTGGTGGTGTCCAGCATCCAGTGTCATCACATTTGGTGTCGTCTCGATCCTTCGAGACAGCGGGCAGAAGCTTGTACAGCTCGTAGGCTTCAAATCGATGCGTCTTCCACATCGATTCGATTAAGAGCCATGCCAGCTCGCGAATCGTATCTCTATCGGACAGTTCCTCGAACTCTGCCTTTCGTTCACCGATGGTGCTGACGATGTCGTCGTGAAGATCGTTTTCAAACATTGCGTAGAAGAAGTCGAGTGACTGCCAGAGGGTCAGATGCGATGCTGCCAGTCGGGCCGCTTCCACGAGATGTCTTCTGCCGGCATCGCGTTTCTTTGTCGCCAAACAGTGTTTTGCAAACCAAAGTTTTGCGTAAGCCAGATTGATTTCGATTTCATCGAGTTCCTTTCTGAGCTTTACTCGGTCAGTCTCCAACTGCCGAATCCATTGTTCGTCTTTCCGAATGTTGTCGCTAATGCTGACATGTTCTTGCCATGTCAAGTTTTTCTTGGTCTTGTTGGCCATGGATTGTTCCTTATGGCACCAAAGCAGCAGGTTGATTCTGCGATGCTTTGCAGATTATTGAAAGTGGCAGTTTTGCCACAAGATATGAGGCACTGCTCAAGCAACGTTCCTCCAGCAGCATGGGTCCTCGCAGAGCCCTTCGCCGTGTAGTTCAACGTCGGGGAAAAGTCTTAAGAGCGCTAACGCGTCCATTCGGTAACCCTGCGTGATGGCTCTGACCAAGCAGTCGGCCAAGTTGTGTCTTTCGTCGCTGTCCAGCGAGTGAAAGTCGTCTTCGCGTTCCGTGATCAGGTCGACGAATTCATCGTGGAAGCCGTAATCATTCATCAGGTAATAGAAGGAAAGTGATTCGTTCAGGGGCTTGTGTTTTCGTATCGAACGAGTTGCCTCCGCCAGATACTTGCGGGATTGATCGAGTTCGTGTTCGTAATAGCATTGTTGTGCTATCCACAATTTCGTCCATGCGAGTGCGGTCTCGAATTCGGCAAGCCGGGCTCTCAACGATTCGAGTTTGGCTTCCAGCCAGGCACTGCCGGCTGGATAAGGTTTATCCTGAACTTTGAATTCTTTTCTTTGAGCGATCCCGAACTCGGTCGCCCCGAGATCTTTCTGCGCCTCCAGGACCGCGAATTCGAGTTGCTTAATCAGGCCTTCTTTGGGCATGAAGGGTGGAAGTGCCCATCGCACCTCAGGTGACTGTGATTCGTTTTGTTGTTGTGTCATTGTGTTATTCCTAAATCAAGCACCGGTCGGTGCGAGTTAGATCGAGGTGCCGTGTTTTGGTCGATCACTTCGATGGTTATTTTGACGTTCTTGGGCAGCTTCACCTGCGAGTTCGGCTGTCCATATGTTTCGTCTATGCTGCCGAGACTCTCATCAGTCATTTCATACTGATTCTGAATGGCATCGCTGTAGGGATTATCACCATCAGTGGTAGTGATTGGCTTTTGAGTTACAGGGGGATCCCAGGTTTGGTCAGTCTTGTGCGCGTTCATCACCTGCGGGATGATCGCTATGCAAAGACCGGCGGCCATCGTAACGATGGCGATGTGTAGCTTTTTCATGCTGCTTCTTCTCCTTGTTGTTGTTGTGTTGCACAGTAGACTGCATTTCTTGCAACCTGCACGTACAACGGGTGATGCGGACTGAGAAATGCTAGGCATTCCAGGGTCCGGTTGTAGAACTGCAACGCCATCTCCCATTGGTTGACACCGTGGTAGCAATTGGCGAGCAGGTGGAGCACCTCCGCAACGCTAAAGTGACAACGGGCAGTTTTTAGCCGCCGTATTTTCCAGGCTTGCAACAGAAGTTTTTCCGCCTGGACGTAATCACCTTTGCCGACGCAGCACGCTCCGAGCGAGACGATGCTTTGAGCGTAGATCAACGAGTCATCGCCGCCATCAATGAGAGCGGCTTGAGATGCCTCGGTGAAGTAGCCAATCGCATCGTCCCAGTCTTCAGCGATTTGCGCCTCAGTTCCGAAAAACATCAGGCGCCACCAGCTGGTGTTATTGTCGTTCGACATTTTGTAGTTACCTCCTATAGAAAGTTGTTCGGGGCGTAGCGATTCCGGGTTGTCTCGACAGCTTTTGCTGCTGTCCCCCGACCTTGGTCTATGTGTCATTGTAGAGAGCTGAGAGTGGGAAGGAATCATGGTTTTCCCTATGTATGTAACCGGTTTTGTTGCCACCACCTGTACCACCATGTTTGAGTCCTTCCCACTCTTTCTCACTCTGTCAGAGCCTGGATTAATTGCGTTTTACTGAACTGCAAGATCGCTAACATCTTTCGAGGTTAACTGGACTTTCTCATGCTCGGTGATGAAGAAATCGAGGCGCTGCATAGTCTTCTCAACAATGTGGTTGAAGTGCGATTTTGAGAACGCGGAGTTGTCCTGAAAAAGGAACAACACCGAAGTTTTCGGCTTGCCCACTTCAGCCGTGAGGTCACCAAACTGGATTTCCAGGTGCCCTGTTTTGAATGCGGAGCCTGATTTTTTGGGCAGTGCTTCAGCGGTCCACGTCTCATTCCAGTTGATTGTGAAGTGAAGGTAGCCGCGAGAAAGGTTGCTTGACTCATGCAGGCTCCATTGGCTGTCGCCATAGAAGCCGGAAGTTACCGCTTGCGTCACTGACTCAGCCAGTGGCACCAGCTCTAATCCGTAGGTGCGTTTTTGCACCAGTGAATCGTCTTGTTTTCCGGAGAGGTGGAAATAGGTAACGCCGGCAGCAACCAGCCCCAGGAATAGCGCGCTTTGCGAGTCGGCGTAGAAGCTGACAAGCGCCCCTGAAACAAAGTAGGCAGCAATAGCCATAAGTAGTGCGAATTTGTTCATAGAATCTCCTTCTTTTAGTGGTCAACTCGATCCAGGATTAGCCTGGCTCGATTGCGTTTGTAGCCGCCGTCTTGAAGGCGGCGGTTCTTGTTCTGTTCGTTGATCAAGTCGTCTTGTTCAACGGGCGTCTTTGGTTCATCGAGCACGGCAGGATGTTCTTCCTTGACGCTCTCAACCGCAGACTTTAATTCCGGTGTTTCGTAGGACAGCAGCTCCACAATCCGGTCATCGATTTGCGCAGGCTCAGAAAGTGGTGGCTGACCGTTTGTGAATTGGTCGTAGATTTCAGGCATCAGCCGCCAGGCCTTCACCGGGCGAGTAGATGGAAGCATGCATATCGCGCGGTTCTGGTGTAACCCCAGAATCTCTTCAGGGGTCATCAGCTTGCGCGCATAGAGATTGCCCCGCAGGTGATCTTTTTTGGTGCCCTGCCCAAGTTGGTTGCTTATACCGCGAGCGGTCTCTTCGTCATTTGGCCGGAAGAATATCCGCGTTGCTGGCTGCCGAAAAATGATTTTGCCGTCTTGCTGCCCGTAGACCTTCATCAGTTGTTCGGTATCTTGAAATCCAAGCACGAGTGGAATGCGCGCGTGCCTCATAATGGTTAGATGCGTTGGCAGATCGGGCACATAACCGAAGTTTGTCAACTCATCGAGCAGCATCATGAGAGGGCGCGGGAAATGCTCTCGCTTCTCTAGGGTCTGCAGCACCAGGTCAATTAAGAAGTTGAGGATCATCGCTGCAACTGGTTTGATTTGCCGGTTACCAGCAGGCACCGCCAGATAGAAGGTGAAGAGCTGCTCGGGTAGCTGTTTCAAATCGACTGTGGTGGAACTGGTCAGCGCTGCCACCGATGGTGTCAGAAACGGTGACAGCCTGACCAGCAAACCGACCATGACGCTGTTCAGGAAACCCTCTGTTGAAAGCGACATGAGAGCCAGCGCTTCGTCGCGTGCTTTGCCCTGCGGTCCTTTGTGGATATGGTCGCGCAGCTTCTTCTGTCCACCGACCAGCATTTTACGGATGTTTGCCATGGTGGCGGTGGCGCGGTCGTGCACCGCGATCATAATCAGCGCCGTTAGAAGTTGTCGTTCGGCGTTCTCCCATACTTGATCGCCTGTATGAGTGTTTAAGGTCGTGTTGCGGATCAAAATGTCAGAGAGGTCCTGGGCGTCGGAAACTCGCTCCACCAGATCCAGCGGATTGATTCGGTGAGACCTGGGATCTGCTGGGTTGAAGTAATAGATCTGGTGCCCATGCTCCTGCCGATGTGCAGCGGTGGTGCGAAACAGATGAGGTAAGACGCCCTTTGGTGCGGCCTCAGTAACTATCGCGCACGTATCGGTACGTTCTATTAGGTTCGGAATGAAAATAGAGGTCGATTTGCCAGAACCGGTAGGTCCGCATACGAGCGCATGTCGCTCTGTTTCTCGGACCGGTACTGAAAGATACTTGTATGAGTCGAATGCCGTCCGATAACAACCGACCAGAAACTGGTCGTGCTTCACATCATCTGACAGATAAGATGCCAGCTCTAACTCCTGCGCAGTCGACCAGCGAGCGCTTCCGTATCTATGTTCTGGCGGACTTGATCTCTCCTGTTCCATCCAGTGCGCCGTTTCGTTTTGCAAGGCGTCGATAACCTTCGCCGCTTCCAGCAAGCTCTTGGAGCGCGAGTCAGGGTTATTGTTCATCTCCTCCACTTGAACAGAAAGCACGTGAACCGGCCAGTTCATTTCATCGTCCGGGTCCAAGTCGTCGGATTCATACTGTGGTGCCTGCACTATCTGCCATCTCAGAGTCAGATCGAAAACATACCGGAGTCGCTGTCTGCCTATTTGGAATTCATCGCGTCGTTGAGCTCTCAGGAAACCCTTCGAAGGTCTGTCACTTCGATAGCCAAGGGCAAAACACGCGTTCTTACAGATGTTCTCCATGGCGTCGTGGTGCACGCGCAAGTAGACTGGATTGTTGCTTTGGGCAAAGACCATTACATGAGCCTCCCTTTGTGGTCACGCGGGCGAGGAGGTTTTGCTGACTCCTCTCGCGATTGCTCGGATTTCTCCGGAAATTGTCTTTGTATCTGCTGCTTCGGCTTATCAGCCTCTGGGTTTTGCTCACCAGCCGTTCTTTGGTTATCGTTGGTGGTATCACCCTTGTTTTTCTCGGATGCCTTGACACTGTGCGTGGTATCAATGGCATCCAGATGTTCAAAAACGCGCCTCCACGAATTGCCCTGAGTCACCATGTCGGCACCAGGGGTTTGTTTTGTTTGCTGGCTATCCTGGATGCTGGAGCTAAGGCGCGACCGATTGAGTATCTCGTCAACCTTGGCGGCAGTTTCCTTCGGAAGAAAATTGCCGGGACGCAGTTTGTCTTTGATCTGGTTAGATGTCTGCTCAAGCTTTTGCTGCTTGGTTCTAATCGTTTCAATCACACCAGGTTGCAATCGATGGTGTTCTTCCTTGATGTGAACCTTCTCTATTCGCTGGCGTTCTGGGTTCAGATCGACTGTTCGATCCCATTGCTCCATGCAGTAGAGGTAGTAATTGCCATGCTCACGCATCACTGCCAGGGCGTCGGCGCTCAGAAAGACATCGCCGCGCATATTTGCCGCATCTTTTCTTTCTGCCTGACGTTGTCGCCACGCTTCGATTTGCTCATACCGTCTCAACGCAGCATCGAGTTTCATTGCGGCAACAGAAATCATTTTGCCGCCGGTCAATTCTCTGGCCAGATCATCCACCGACTTCTCTGCGCGATCTAGCATGGGAGGCCGGCCATGCCAGTTCTCTCCCATCAGAATCTTTTCGTCTCGCCACAGCTTCAGCTTCTCGATCTCGATGCGATCAGGTTTGAGTGCCTTCCATGCTTTATCAAGATCACTCCGCTTTGAATCGCGGGTCAGTTCCAGGTTGCCGACGCGGATACTGTGTTCGGCTTTCTTCTCTTTGCCGGGCTTTTCATTTTCTTTGCCGGACTTGTCTTTCTGCTCACCTTTTTTGCCGTCACGCTTGGCCGCTTTCCGCCACAGTCGCACCGTTCTTATTGTTTGCTGAATCTCGGATCGGTTCTCGATCTCCTGGTTGATTTGAGTTAGCGGCGAGTACTTTGATACCGCAGTACCATCGCGTTCTATTTTGTCGGCATTACGTGTCCGTCCGCTGCTCTACGTCGTAGCGCAGCGAATGTCAATCTGATTTCCT
>CAZCZI010000139.1:0-10248 GCA_964503045.1 uncultured Candidatus Obscuribacterales bacterium | reverse complement strand
AAGTCGTGTGTTATGGAACAGCTGTGGTGATCGAACCTAAGGCACCATAGGGACGTTTGGCAGCCAGCAAGGTTGAGCGGCTCAATCGATGTCTCAGTCTAGCCCTTCAATTTTGAGAACCGGAAGCAAATCTTTCGTCGTATCGGAGACCTTTGGTTCGCTAAGTTTTCCCACCATTCGATATTCGCTGAGAGTGGAGGCCGATGAATCAACTGCACCTACATTCGCAACTTCGTGAGCCCCTTCAAAGCGTGCAAGGTTCGGTTGGATTTTCACTTGTCCAGGCACATGACCTCCTGTGCAACCGATTGTTCAGCGCTTGCAATTAGTAATGAGCACATCCTATTAGAGTTTCGTGGAAGTTTTGTGGCAGGTATACTGTTAATGGTGGTGGAGCACTGCTCGATATGCGAAACAAAAGATGTGCTAACTGAAACCCAAAACAGCACTAACTAACAAATCCGACCACGTATTTCCCCAGTGCATTTCATTTGATATTCGGGTCGCGAGGCTGGACTGATCAAGGAAGGAGCGGCAGGATTTGTCGACGCTGCAAAAGAATCTGTCAGCAAAGAAGAACGAGCTATAAGACTGGAATTCGCCATGATTATTACAACGCATTCAATGCTGCTGAGTTCAAAACCAATGTGATTCTCGATACATCTGGAAAAGGAATTCCCAAGATGATCGAAAGCGCGAAAGCTTCTTTGCCCGATCAACTTGGTCGAGTAAGAACATATTCCAAATACTGGGACGATGAAATCGCCGCATTCGAGAAATCACAAGACACCACCCTTGATGCTCAAGGTATCAAGAACTTTTTCGTTGATACAAGACCACGCGCGCAGAAGTTAGACACCGTCGCCGAAGAAATTCGTGGCTTCGCCTCTCAAGATCTCAATGATCCAGCCATGCTCAATGCGCTGGTAGATAAGTTCCAATATGGCAGGCGTCTGATCTATGGAAACGACCCGCATCAAGCGCGCAGGCTGGTGTTTGGACCGGATGCCAAACCGGAAGATTTCCAAAACGGTTTTCAGCGAGCGATGTCTAAGTTGAATTTCTTCGCATAGCGCAAGGAAGTTCTTGATATCGATGACTGCGTCTGAGTTACACTCGAAAGAGGCAGACACGAGCATAATTGCCGTGTAATATGCAAAAGAGAAGCCTCATTGAGTATCAACAATCGTGTCCCCGATACTGCAACGGAATGCACTGTAACGGACTACAAGGCACTGTGCGACAAAATGAAGAAGGAACACCCGGAGCGGGCAGCATTAGTTACTGCAGCCGAGAGCAAGCTGCCGTTCGTGAAGATTTCTGCCCGGGAAAAGTACAAGTCGAAGTAGAGTGGCGCTACGTAAAGAAATAGCGTGCGCACATAGAGTAAGATAGGCAGAGAGAACAGCCTTTTGGGAAATAGCTAGCTTGCCTGTCAGGACGATAGTCCGCATTCTCACGATGCCAGTAACGCTGCTGGTCATGACCGCTTGCACAGACATTGATCCAGCGCATCAAACGAGCAACGAGGGCACTGCCAATGATGCAATGCAGCCTACAAAGGTTGGCAAACGCGACAAGGACCTAGATGAACTTCTTTTGGCAGCTCCAAAACTATCGTTGAAAGATGCAATCAAAAAATACGTAACAGTCAAAATTGTAGGCGGCGAAGGAAAGGTTGACACACAAACGCTAACAAAGGCAGCAGATCGTGCTTTGGAACTGGGTGACAATGACACCGCCGAAGTCATGCTTGATGAAGCATTGAGGCTCGACAGCAATAATGGTGAAGCGTATTTCCAAAGAGGCCGATCTCGATGCAATGGAGTCAGTGGCAAAGACCAAGAGGCAATTGCAGATCTGAAAAAGGCCATATCTCTTGGTGCGGGCGGTGCACCAGCACACTGTTTTCTAGCGCGTCTATATGATGAGCACAACCAGCAAGACAAAGCGCTCGCCGAGCTAACTGAAGCATTAAGAATAGACCCAAACAACAAAGTTGCATACAGATGCCGCGCCGCGATCTTCGATGCCATGGGACAGAAAGAGAATGCGTTAAAGGACTATCAGCAACTATCCAAAAACGATCCCAAAAACACCACTAATTTTTTTCGCATCGCCCAAGTGTATGAGGGAATGAAAAAGTACGATGAAGCCATCGCCGCTTATTTGAAGTTGACAGAGCAAAACGATACAAAGCAAAGAATTCCATTGAAACCGATTGCCTATAAGCGGCTTGCCGCCTTGAGCAGCATGAAGGGCAGTCACAAGAAGTCCATCGAATACTTGACCGAGGCGATAAAACTCGACAACGGTGATGACGAACCATTGCGCCTAAGAGGGCAGGAGTGGATGAAGCTAAACGACTATGAGCAAGCTATCGCCGATTACACAAAGGCTATTGAATTGTCGCCCGAACTCAGCCTCACATATCAGGCCCGAAGCGCAGCTTACAAAAAGGTTGGCAAGATGGATCTCGCACAAAAGGACCTGATTGAAGCACAAAGACTAGCTGACAAACCAGCAGAACTGCCCACTTACGAAGTGCACCATCAGTGATCGGGTCATGTTGTAGTAACATGCTTTCCTGCGATCTTCTATCCAGAGGCAACTAATACGCCACAGTACTATGTTGAGGTGAACGATGAGAATTATTGACAAGCACCCTACCGGTTTTCACGGTGCAGTCTTCATTATACTTGCAGTGGCATCTTCTCTGTTTCTCTCTTCGTGCGGCGCATCTGAAGAGGAGAAACGACAGCTAATAGATGTGCAAATGAAGCTCAGCCAAAAGATAACTGTCGTCATTCTTGCAAAAAATGTCGAAACGGGAAAACCCCTAACAGCAGATGACATTGAGGTCAAGGAAATAGACTATTACATGTATCCGTATGGCGGTTACACAGAACAATACCAATCGAAAAAAGAAGATTCAAAAGTTCTTGGTTGCATCACAACACGATACTTAGGTGAAGGCGCGGTGCTGATGCCGGGGGATATTTATCCTAAGAAGGGCGATAAGACTGGCGAAGCAAAGGCTGACACCTCAACTGCAAAGACTGAAGAAAAAAGCGACGACGACGACAAAAAGGACTAACGCGGTTCTATTGGCGTCGAGTCTCGTTCCATCGGTCTATGAAGGTATTTCCGATCGTTCTAAAAGTTTCGTCTTCACGAGAAGCCGCGTAATACGGACCAAATTTCCCCCTGGAATCAACGGACCAATATTCTGAGAGATGAAACGAGTAGCGTCTTCTGCTGGTCGCATATGCAAGTCTTACGCCTCCACCATCTTCATCGAAAAGGAAAACGTTATCGTGGTTATCGAATGCTCGAAAGAGACCTCGAAGCGCTTTAACTGAGCGTTCGCTATCTTGCTTGTACAGATCGTTTATTTGCTTGATGAATCTCGCTCGGTCATCATCGATTAAAGCACCGAGCAAATCACTCGCTGCTTGCCTGTCATCAAAATCAAGCTGAGGGCGCGCTTTCCTCAGGAGTTCGGGAAAATCCTTTTTAGCATAGTCTTGAAGATCGATATAACGAGTCATATCTTCCTTCGTTATGTTTTCATCAACTCCCCACTGATTAACTAACCCTGCAATGCGAGATACTCGAGAATTCAATTCAGAGTATGCCGCCTCATGAGCGTCGATCATGCCATCACGTTTCCCGTTAAATGAACCGTCGAGCTTGTTGAACCAATAATCGACTTTTTCCGACTTGCTTAGTTTCTCGTATGCTTCATCCGCATTGAGTTTAACAGCAGCTGCTTCTTTCGCTTTGTCCAATGCTTCTTCATCACGTTCACGCCTAAGTGCATCTCGGGTCGCTTGTTCAGTTGAGCTTTGTGTTGAAGGAGCTTTAACGCCGCGCAACTTTAACGGTTGTCCGTACCTGAGAGCTTCTTCGATCACTTGTGCCGTATTCACTCCATCAACTGGTGCAGGATTTGAAGATACCTGTTCGCTTTCCAATTCGCCTACCATTGCGAATCCTCCAAAATTTTCTGCCAATAGCGACCAAAGAAACTTCGCCTGAAGGAATTCAGGCAAACCAAGTTTGCGCCGAGAGTTTATACACGGCTGCCCGATTTTTTCGACAAAATATTTTTGAAGCGCCGACCTTTCAAACTTGATGTGTGGTCACCAATTGCTCACAATCACCGCGTGAAGAATTGTACGGATTGAAGGAAACATAAGGAGAAGCTTAATCTCTCAAATAAGACAATATCCTCAGCAGATCTAGAAAGAGATTGATGATATCCAAGTAGAGGTCGAGAACTGCTGAAACAACTTCGTTTGGTTCCTGCTTCAGTCAGATACTCACCGCCCCCTTGTGATTCTCTTGAACTGTCCATTCTTGATCGTCACTTCGGTTCCATCCG
Organism: uncultured Candidatus Obscuribacterales bacterium; assembly: GCA_964503045.1. GTDB lineage: Bacteria > Cyanobacteriota > Vampirovibrionia > Obscuribacterales > Obscuribacteraceae > CAYZJR01. The sequence goes on along the minus strand of CAZCZI010000139.1, from coordinate 5,861 downwards.
GATACGTAACGGTAGTCTCATCAAGCCTTGTTCTTGCAATCGCACCGTTTTCGAATTCTGTGACATAGATAGGTGGGTTGGACAGGAGAATATTTGTCGTCTTCTCTTTTATCACGTTGCCATCCTTGTCTCTAAGTATTACTTTGTCCTCTTCTGCCGCGCCTGTTTGAATTCCCACGCGTTCGCCATTGGGCAATCCGATCGTACGCTCCACTCGCCGTGGAACTTCTTTTTCCTCTACAATGATCGGAATCTCGTTTTTCGTGTCTTTTCGCTGGGTGCTTTCCGTCGGATTCGCTCTACCATCTTTTATTTCGCGATCTGGTGCTCTGCCACTGCCGGATTGTTTGGGAAGCGATGGAGTTAGATCGCACTTTGGCGGCAGCTCGCTCTTTGGTGGCAGATTATCTTTGGGAGGCAGTGGCAACTCCTGCACGCGACTCGGCTTTAAGAAGGGGACATCAGGTTTCTGCTTATTAGAGCCATCTTGAGGAATCTTCAGCTTTTCCCCTTCTTTCAAGAAATCGGGATTGCATTTCAACTGAGGATTCGCCTCAATCAGTCGTCTCTTCATTTTGTCGATGATCTGATCGTTTGGCCGCTTTCCATCGGCTCCACGACATAGTCTCTCTGCAATCGTCCAAACAGTGTCGCCTCTCTTTACTTTGTAATTGCTGTCTCCATCTACGTCTAGGTCCTTTTGACGTTGTTTTTGCATGTCCTTTTGCCACTCACCAGAACGCGGTGATTTATATTCCGGGTCTGATTTGAAACGCTTTGCCTGGTCGCACCTGGTATTGAGAGAACATTGCCCAGGTTTTTCGGGCAGATTTGCAAAAATGTTTGAAAACTCCAGTACGCCAGGCTCTTTTTGCTTAGGACCAGGAGCCTCTCTACAGATGTTGAGCAGCTGGCCGGCTTCCCTTTGAATTTGAACAGTAGTAACGGAGTCGTTGCGCATAGCAGCTGACATTTCCTGGTGTTCCATTCTCATCTTTGTACTCCTGAGTGCTCTTGGGCGACTGCCCTGGGGCGACTGGGGTTGCGATTGAGAGAGCATACAAGCCTATGCCGGGCAAGCCGGTGGTAGACTTGTGGCAGACTTGTGGCGACCGGAAACAAAAATGTCGACGGACTCTTTGAAAGAAAAACGCGAGCAAGAGCTACTTCGAGAGCTAGAATTTAGCGAAAAACGTGGTCGGATGCTTATCCAGGCCATCCCGTTGGCCCTTCTGATAGTCGATGGCACCGGCATTATTCGTGGAGTCAATCCACAAGCAGCACGACTCTTGGACAAGCCGGCAGCCGCAGTGGCTGGAAAAGCAATCGGTGGATTGCTTGCGGAGTGTCCAGTAACTTTTCCTTTGAAATCAGACTTTACTTCATCCAGCTTTGAGACTCAGCTTGTTACTGAAGACGAGCGCGTTGTCTACGTAGCAGCAGATATAAATGAGTTGAGTAAAGAAACTAATGCTTGGCTGGTTTCGCTTCAGGACGTGACTGAGCGCCACAACATTGAAGCATTCAAGCAGAGCGTCGTGCAGATGATCTCGCACGATCTAAGAAGCCCCCTGGCATCGCTGGCAATCTATCTCGAGATTATCACTGAGGAGCGTCTCGGCAGCGTACCTGATGGTGTCAAACGCCAAGGACGCGTTGCTCAGGCAAGTTGCCAGAGACTTCTTTCGCTGGTGGAGGATCTCCTTGATGTGGAGAAGCTCTCGGCTGGCTCACTCAAAGTCTCTATCAAGCCCTGCCTCACCGACGGCGTCCTCGTCTCGGCTGCAAACAGCGTAGTCGAACTCGCCACGTCAAAAGGGGTTGCGATTGTGGTGGAAGGCAAGGATATTAAGGTCGAGATGGACGAAGATCGCATTGTGCAAGTATTGGTGAACCTATTATCGAATGCGCTGAAGTTCTCGCCGGAAGGAGAGACGATATCGCTTCAGGCAGTGAAGATTCCTGGTTTTATCGAGTTCTCCGTCAACGATCGCGGGCCGGGTATTCCTGAAGCCGAGAAGGAGCTGGTTTTCGAGCGCTTCTTCCAGGGAAAGAACAGTGGCAAAGGATCAGGCTTTGGTTTGGGACTTGCTATATGTCGCGAGATAGTCAGTGCCCACAACGGCACCATCGGCGTCAGGAAAAACGGAGACAGGGGTGCCAGCTTCTGGTTCAGGCTACCCAATGTAGAAACTGCTTGAGCACCTAAACACGGAAAGACAGACAATGAGGTGACGGTTGGTTCAGCAAGAAGTCTTGTGCTCAACCTGTGGCAAGCCGGTCGATCAGTCTGGCTCAATGACGCAGTGGATGTTTTCCTCAAAGAGGTGTACTTGCAGCGAGGAAGATCGAAGCCAACGTGAATTACAACTGTGCCCACTGTGCGGGTTGCGATTGAAAGGTCGCGAGGGCACCATGACGAGCTGGATTTTCAGATCGCGCTGCTGTAGTTGCCTCTTAACTGATGCACTCGATCGCAACCTTGATTCCACGGCACTTCCCAAGAGTGGTTCGATCGCCGGCGATCCATATGAATGGATAGCCGTGGCTGGACATGGTGGCATGTCTACGGTGTATAAAGCCAAGCATAAAAAGCTCGATAGATTGGTTGCCGTAAAAGTGATCAAACCGAATCAATCCGACAATGATTCGGATCGGTTTCTCAAGGAGGCAAGATCAGCTTCGAAACTCAGTCACCCTAATATCGTCAGTGTCGTAGATTTCGGACTGATGAGCGATGGCTCACAATATCTAGCGATTGAATGGATCGACGGAATTACTCTTAGCGAGTATCTCAAACGGTATGGAGCCCTGTCAGTGCAGGCAACCCATGAGATATTCGTACAACTGTTGGATGGACTTTCGCACGCGCACAACCGCGCAGTAATTCATCGCGATATCAAACCGAGCAACGTCATGCTTGGTAGAACTGCATCCGGTGGCTGGCTGGTCAAGCTAATCGACTTTGGATCTGCCAAGGAAGTGAGTCAAGATGGACAGGTGACCAGAGCCGAGGACATGGCGTTTAGCCCGCTTTATGTCAGTCCGGAGAGAATCAGCGGACTGATAATGGATCATCGCGCTGATCTGTATTCTTTGGGTTGCACTCTGTTTGAAGCGCTCACCGGCCGTCCCCCCTTCAGAGGGGCACCATTAGCGGTGGTAATGATGCATTCTGACGAGAAACCACCTTCATTGGCCAGTACTCAGGATAACAAAGAGTTCCCCCAGTATTTAGAAGATATCATCGCTAAATTACTTGCCAAATCGCCTGACGATCGATTTCAAAGCGCCGAATCAACAAAGCATGCATTTGAGCGACGACAGGTAAATAAGGCAGTCAACCAGTTGGAAAACGAGAATGGCGCTGTAAAACGCCCATATGCGATGTATGCCGCATGCGCACTGGCAGTGTTGGTGTGCTCTGGTCTTTCATGGAACATTTTGTTCGGCGAGCCGGGAAGTAAAGAAAGGAAAGCAACTGAGCAAGCCCCTTCGATCAAGACCGGCCAAGGTGACGCCGCTTTGCCCCTGGATCGAGGCAATCTTTCTGTTAATGCAACAACTGCGGAGTTAAGCTCGCCTGGTGCGTCCGAGTTCGCCAAGGTCAAGCCGATCAAGAACCTGGAGACGATCAAGGTCATCGCTTGTCCAAAATTGAAAGGAAGCGATCTGAACGAACTTGCTTGCAAACCAATGTTGACACGGTTGCTACTCGATGGATGCACAGTGGATGCGAGCGTGCTATCTGCGCTTTCAACTTACCCGAAGCTTGAGTTTCTGACCTTAGCTGGTTGCACACTGGAAGCCGGTGCTCTTGCCAGTCTAAAACCGCTCAAATCCCTGACGAGACTGGAGCTGAAATACTCAGCAGTGCGCGATGCCGAGCTAAAGGAGATCAATCAGCTGAGTTCATTAAGGAGGCTGAATCTTGATGGAGTGGAACTCAAAGACGAGTCCATGCGTTTGTTGAATGGTCTCAAAGATCTTGCCGTCTTGGATGTAAGCAACAACCCACTGACAGCAGAGGGCTTCAAGTATCTGTCATGCAAAAACACTCTCACCAATCTTTCAATGCACCACATGCCTCGACTTACTCCCCAAGGCCTTTCGTGTTTGAAAGACTACAGAATACTGCGCGATATCGAGTTCGATAATAATTCCATCAACGCTGCGATGCTTCTTCCATTGAAAAAGATGCCGAGTTTGGATTCACTGATGTTTCCAAATTGCAGGCTAAAATCCGATGCCTATTCAATGCTGGGAACCTTTACACATCTGACGCACACGAGTTTTTCAGAGACCAAAACTAATGACGAGGACATCAAGAACTTTGCCGGGTTGAAAAACTTGAGATACGTGAATCTGCGCGATACTGCTGTAACCCCTGCAGGCATCGCCTTCTTAAAGGAGCATCTGCCGAAATTGGAAAAGACGAACTAGCACCTTGCCGAGGAGCAAAGACAAGAAATAAATTGGCTCCGACAGGATTCGAAACTGTAAGAGCAATGTCTCAAAAGATAAGCCACAGCATGGTCTTAGGGATTTCTACGGTCTACGCTGTGACGCTTGACATTGCCGTCTTTTGCCAGTATTTCGCTCAGCTTGACATCTGCGGCGCCGCACTTTTGCCGCACTTGAGAACTGCGGCACATCCTGCCGCAGGTTTGCGATGGATATGCAATGGGTATCTTTTTGACGAACAGTTTTGCTGGTGAGAGTCATGCATAAGCAACGTGTCGCGACAGACAAGTCGGAGCCTCCGTTTTACTTCACCGTGTCAGAGTTGGCTGAATACTCTCGAATAGGGGCCAATACACTGTATCGCGCGATGCGAAACAGAGAGCTGAGACATGCTGTAATCGGGCAGAAGAAAATAATTGCCCGGAAAGATTTTGAAGTTTGGCTGAATAAGCGGACCAAGATGGCTTTAAATGAATTCCCACGCGTCGCTTTTGAACTCTCGAATTCATCATCAAACGACCGAACAAAGCGAGCACGCAAACAAGCACACTGAGTCAAACTTCGATTTACAAAGCTCGATTCAATAGGTTGAAATTGGAAGTAATTCCGAAGAGTCTAGGGCGCATTCGGTTGTGGGATTGGTGGTAACTACTTTAGGCAATTTTTGACAGGTAGTAACTCCGAAATCACACTAGCAGTCGAGTTTTTCAAATCGTAGTTAATTCCCTTTATCCTGCCTTACTTCGTGCGGCGCCAGCTGCATGGAGTAAACAATTGCTCCAAGTCTCAGCAGCATGGGCAATGCTGCGTATAAATTGCATTTAGGGTTTCGCTACTTGGTCAATGACCAGCGGGGGGCGTGGGGACTGCAAAGTCCCCGAGCAATTTAAAGAGACGAGCATCAAAGCAGCGGGATTTCCAATGTTCTACCGTGCGCATTCTGAACTTTGTTTAGAGGGCGCACGCACCTTTTCATAACATTCTGTGGTGAGATGCTTAAACGCTTGAGGATCACGCGCCATCTAGAACGGACGTAGCTCTAGTGGCGGTCGTTGTATGCGAATTGGCTGGGAATTTAACAACTTCCTCGCCTCAAAGGGCTGATGATGCTGGCTCGCGCGGAGGAAGAGACACTGGCTGAGTTGACCCGGGCGTTGATTGACGAGGGCTTAAAAGGCGCGAAAAAGTACAAAAAGTCCTGAAAGCAGCGAGGTCTTGAAGTGCATGGACGCCATTTTAGAGATGCCTTCCAAATTTCCATGCCGCTACCTGCGATTTTTTGACTTTTTCAGTACTTTTAGCGTTAAAGGTAAAGTTACTTTCGATGAGCCAAAAGAGAGTCGAAGGATGGATGCTGGCAGCCCCGGGTGCAAGCAGAAAATGACAAAACCGCGCAA
>CAZCZI010000138.1:4823-10262 GCA_964503045.1 uncultured Candidatus Obscuribacterales bacterium | reverse complement strand
AGCCAATGCCGTTTGAAAGTGCGGCCGGCGCCAATCCGACTGCGGCGACAAGAGCGGCGATGATTACGGCATTTAATTTTACTGTTCCTGCCTTCAAAACGGCTTCCGCAGGTGACAGACCCTCTCGAATCATGATGTCTTTCATTTTTGCAACCACGATAACCGAGTTTTGAATTGATAGACCGAACAATGCGATTAAACCAACTCCGCTGGAAATGCTTAAGTGAGTGTTGGTGACAGCAAGTACCACGATTGCTACTGAAGCTGCCACTGGAACGGCGCTCATGGTAAGCAGGGATAGTCCGGCTGAGTCGAAGGCAAGGTACAGGAGAATGAAGATCAGAAGCAACGTGATAGGGACCACGAGCATCAGTGTTTTACCGGCTGCCTCTGCCCTGGCAAACTCCCCGGCGTATTCGATGCTATATCCGGGAGGCAAAGTTATAGCTTTGATCTTTTGTTGTGATTCCAAAACTGCAGAACCCAAATCTCGCCCACGTATGTTGCAGTAGACAGCAATGCGGCGTTTGTTGTTTTCGCGAAGAATTGAGTTTGCGCCCTCAAGTTCTTTTATTTGAGCCAGTTGACGCAATGGTATTTTCAAGCCCTTCGGAGAGGAAACCAACAACTCAGAAACTTTCGAAGGGTCGCCGCGATAATTTTCGTTGAGTCTCAAGATGACGTCGAAACGGCGTTCGCCTTGAATGACGCGAGTAACGGATTGACCGCCAATTGACGTTTCTACGATATCTAGAATTTCAGCAGTCGAGATGCCGTGCCGGGATGCTCTTTCTCTGTCAATTTCTATCGTCAACTGCGGCTGCCCTGTGAGATTGTCGTGAGAGATATCGACAATGCCCGGCACCGAGTGAATTGCTGTACCCACTGCATCTCCAAGCCGTTCCAATTCATTTATGTCATTGCCGAAAATCTTGATTGAATACTCTCCGTTCTTTACACCGGACATGGCTTCTTCCATACTGTCTTTGATGCACTGGGAAAAGTTGAGGATCAGCCCGGGAATCTCTTCATTGAGGCGCTTGCTCATCGAGTCTACAAGTTCTTCCTTTGAATGAAATTGCGTGCGCCACGTCTCTTGCGGATTCAGATTTACCAGTACCTCGATCATGTTGTAGGGATTGGGATCTGTGCCGTCGTCAGGCGAACCTATCTGCGTCAACGCACTTTTAGTTTCTGGATACGAGCGCATTACCGTGCGTATATCGCGTGCTATTTCCACTGATTTTTCAAGTGTGACGCTTGGCGGCAAAACGTAGACCGTAAGCCAGATATTGCCCTCTTCCAATTCCGGTATGAATTCGGCGCCAAGCTGTGGTACCAACATTCCAGATGCAAGACACATGATAAGAAACGACGAAATTACAACCAAGGAATACTTCTGCAAGAGCGGAACCACCCTTGCGTACAACTTTTCGAGCCAATGCACAATCGGGCTCTCTTTTCCGCTTGGAGGGTGTTTTCTGAAGACCAAATAGCAAATCACCGGTAACGCTGAAATGCTCGTTACGGCGGCTACCAACAAGACCAGATTCATCAATATTGCCAACGGTTTGAAGAGCCGCCCTTCGACATGTTCGAAGCTCAGAATCGGCAGAAAGGTCATGGCAATGATTGCAGTCGAGAAGATCATCGGTTTTGCGACCTCGGCACCGGCTCTGCAAATTGTTTGCTTCACTTGAGCTGGAGTTGCGTCTTTGAGGTTGCCCAATTCGCGGTTTATGTTTTCGATCATAATCACGGCACCATCTACAATGATGCCGAAGTCAATAGCGCCCAAAGACAGCAAGTTCGCTGGAATGTTGAACAGTCGCAAAATGATACTTGCTCCCAAAAGCGCAGTCGGAATCACAATCGAGCAAATGAGAGCACCTCGGACCTGGAACAGAAAGATCATCAAAATCACAACTACAAGAACAATTCCTTCATAGACGTTGTGGCTGATTGTCTCGACTGTTCTGCTGACCAAAGCGGTGCGATCCTGCAGCGTGACCATGTGCATGCCTTCTGGAAGCTGCGATTGGAAGTCGTTCCATACCTCTTTGAGGTTGCCGATAACCCGAGACGGGTTGTCGCCGCGCCGCATCATGAGAATGCCTTCTACCGCATCGTCATCTTCGTCGAGCCCGACTTGCCCTTTGCGAACTGCGTTTGAAATCTTGACGTCGGCAACATCTTTTACACGTATGGGTGTTCCTTCTGGGCTGTTTGCAATTACGACGTTGCCGAGGTCTTTTTCGGATTTGAGCAACCCAAGCCCTCTAACCATGTACCTTTGATCGTTGCGAACGATGTAGCTGCCGCCGGTAGAGTCGTTTGCTTTTGAGATCGCTTGTTCTACTTCCTTTTGACTAAGCCCCAGTGCGCGCATGCGTCCAGGATCCATTTCGACCAAGTAGATTTTGGTTGGTCCACCGAACCCGGTAGAGTCGACAATGCCGTCCACTGACTTGAAAAGTCGGTTGAGAACCCAATCTTGAACTTCCTTTCGATCGCGAGACGACCAATCTTTTCCTTGGAGTGTGTAACGATAAATCTCGCCGACTGCGCTGGCGTTGGGGTCTAATTCCGGCTCGATGCCCTCGGGAATGTCGGCATGAACGATTCTTTCCAACACCTGCTGCCGCGCGGTGTAAGGTTCTGCTTCATCGTCGAACACAATGGTTACAACGGACAACCCAAATATCGAAATCGAGCGTGGCGGCTTGCTGTGTGGTATGCCGTTGACTTCCTTCTCGATTGGAATCGTGACCAGTCTCTCGACCTCTTCCGGCGCCTTGCCCGGAACTTGCGTAATCACGCGCACCTGCATGTTAGCAACATCTGGATAAGCTTCCAGGGGCAGGTTGTGATAGGCGATGCAACCGACACCAAGGACGGTGGCAAGCATGAAGATCACGAAATAGCGCTTGTTTATGAGCGCGCTGATATAACCGTCGAAAATGGACTTCTTGCTTATCGTGGATCCCGTTTTGGGCGCAGTATCAACTTGCATCCTTGCGATCTTCTTTTAGAATCTGCGACCTGAGCGTGAAGGAACCGATTACGACCAGGGAGTCACCAGGTTTGATACCATCGATGACTTCTAAAAAGTCGCCCGATTCTTCGCCGACCTTGATGCGGCGTTCCTCGAAAACCTGAGGAGTCTTGGTGGGAACGTACACAACTTTGAAAGAACCGGCATCTTGTACTGCTTGTTTGGGAATGGTAAGGACCTTGTGCCTTTCAGCAAAGATTTTCATTCGTGCAAACATCTTGGGTTTCAATCTGAAGTCAGGGTTGAGAACTACGGCACGCACCGGAAGCGTTCTTGTTTCGGGATCGATTGCTCCTGCGACAAAACTCAACTTGCCTTTAAACTTCTCACGGGGAAAGCTGTCGACTTTGAATTCAATGTTTTGCCCGACTCTGACGTGGGCTACGTCTTGCTCGAAAATATCCGCCACTAACCACAGGTCGTTGATGTCGTCGACAACGAACAGGGACTTCGATGGTTCGACCAGTTCACCGACGTTAACGTCGCGCTCCAGCACGATTCCTGTCTGCGGTGTGTGTATCGGCACGCTGTTAACTACGCTTCGCTTGCGCATGATCTCGTTGATTGTTGCGCGTGGCATGCCTAGAACCATGAGCTTTTGCTCTAGCGAAACTTGAGCCATTTTCTTTTTTTCTTCAGCAATGTTTATCGCCTTTTTCTTCTTGGCTTGAAGGGCTGCAATCATCAGTTCATGCTTTTCGACTTCGGTTTGGGCTGCTTCAAGCGAGGCCATCGAACCTATCTTTTCATCAATCAATTTCTTTGCACGTTCGAACTGTTTGCTGCACAAGGCCAGCTCAGCGCTTGTTTCTTTCGAGTCGTATTCAATTTGCATCAACTCTTTGGCTAAATCAGAGTCGATTTCGGTTTCGACTCTAAACAAGTCGGTGATGAGCGCGCCTACTTCTTGGCTGGTAATCGTAACCAACAACTGACCCTTGTGCACAAGGTCACCAAGGCAAGCCTTTACTTCAAGCACTTTGCCGGCTATGGGAGCGCTGACACGTGTTACCGAATTGGCGTTGGCGTGAAGCTGGGCGGTGGCTTCAATTGTCAAATCGATCGGTCGCAGTTCCGCCCTGCCCAAGACGATTTTCGATAACACGTTGGGCTGTCCAGCCAACGATACCAAGTGTCTGGCATCTTTCTTGGCAAATGGCGCTGCGTTGTATGCGTTCGCCGCGTGGACGTCAGAAGCTGAATCCTTCGAACAGGATGTAAGAACGAGCGAGACCAAACCTAGGATGACTAGGACAGTCCCTGAGCCACGATTAGAAGGGCTAAATTGCAAAACTGATACCAGAGTAGAGCTCTCCCTGACTTAATGTATATCCCATCGATGTGATCGATTTATGATGAGAGGTCTCGAAAGAGCAAGGGGCGCACAATTTCACAGTACCAATTGTTTTTTGCAATCCGATTGCAGATTCATTCGTATCGAAAACCCACTACCAGTGCACAATTAGGCGAACAGTTTCGCTAAATTGGCAGACGCCGGATTCTTCGAACTCGGACGTTACACTTGATATACGCGGTTGTACCGATATCGGTAAAAATTAGGGCAGGCAGAGGTGCCGTCCAAGCAATTTGAGACATCGTGCGTTATCTTCCAGCGAATCTGTGGAATTTATCGGTAGGACGGGAGCAAAATTGAATCAAACTCGTCGTTAGACTTTGATTTGCTTGAATGGCCCGGGAGGCAGTTATGCGTACTCGTTTTGCGCTTCTTTTCGCGATTGTGGTGGCATGTGAACCTGCTGTCGCGCAACAGCAGGACTATTCTGCGACTATTCAACAGAATTCGACCAGTCCCGGTGGTTATGCTGCAACGACTAGATTGCGCAGACCACTGTTCGGTAGTGTTTCTCGAGAAGACTCCGTACAAGCACCTCAACCTCAACCTGCTGCACTTGGTCAGGGCGACAGCAGCCTTTTGCGCAATACTTTTGGGACTACACCACAGATACAAGGAGCAGCCAAGCAATCAGGTGGACTTGCAGGCGCAATTGACATGGCTGATTCTCTGCTCAAGCCGATGACTGGTGCCACATACGACAATCGAGTGATCAATCCACCCGTTCTCAATGCTGCTGTAAACAAAGACGAGGCACCATATGTATGGGTTCAAAGCATTGCCGGCGGTTACATCGATCAAACCGGTCATTGCAAGGAAGTAGTCAGAGGCGATCATTTGAGAGATTGGGGAGGCAAATTTGCCGATGGCACGTCGGTTCCCAAAGGTCCAGTGCAGATCAATGCAGCGGGGCACGTGTATCGCAGTACGCAGACTAACACCGAACACTTCTTGAACCAAGGGTTCAAGGGTTTCAGGTGGTAATCACCTAGCGATGATCTAGCGATCCCCTAGCGATGATCTAGCGATC
>CAZCZI010000138.1:0-4723 GCA_964503045.1 uncultured Candidatus Obscuribacterales bacterium | reverse complement strand
CCTAGCGATGATCTAGCGATCCCCTAGCGATGATCTAGCGATCACCTAGAACAGCGCCTCAACAAACAACTCCGGCTCGAAGTCTCTCAAGTCATCGATTTTCTCGCCAAGGCCGATTAACTTGACTGGAATCTTCAAATCTCTGGCGATACTGAATATGACACCACCCTTGGCTGTTCCATCAAGTTTGGTCAGGATAACGCCTGTAAGTCCGGCCACTTCGGTGAACACTTTTGCTTGCTGCAAGCCGTTTTGACCGGTTGATGCATCCAACACCAGAAGCGACTCTAGAGGAAGATTGCCTGCTTTCTTTTCGATCACGCCGCGCACTTTTTTCAACTCAGCCATGAGATTGGCTTTGTTGTGCAATCGCCCAGCGGTGTCTATAACGAGCGCATCGTACTTCTCGTCTATCGCTCGTTGAATTGCCTGATACACGACTGCACCAGGATCAGAACCATCTTGCAGTCTGACGATATCTACTCCGGCGCGGTCTGCCCAAATTTCAAGTTGTGATTCTGCAGCGGCTCTGAACGTGTCGCCTGCAGCCATCAACACTTTCTTGCCTTCGCTCTTGAATCTCCAACTGAGTTTGCCGATGCTGGTGGTTTTACCGGTTCCATTCACACCTACGACTAGGTAAATGTTCAACTTGCCAGGCTCGTACCGCAGCCTTGAATCGGACGCAGTCGAAAGCACTTGGCGAAACTCGTTTTTCAAGAAGGCTTCGACATCGCGAGTAGTCCAATTCTTTCCGCGACTTTGTTTTCTAAGGTCTGAGACCATCATTTCGGCTGTTCCCAAGCCAAGGTCAGCCTTGATTAGCTTCTCTTCCAAGCTGTCCAGATAATCGTCGTCAATAGGACGCGCCGGACGTTCGGGTCGCGTTGGCTGCGGTGTGGTCACGGGCTTCGGCTGTGCTACGGCAACGCTGATTGACGGTTGAGTCTGCGGCGCCACCGCCCCCATATGTGTATGCGGTGCCGAACCGGTGTCCGAGCTTGAAACGGAAGTCGATACCGAACTCGACACCGAACCCTGTGAGGCACTTGATTCAGCACTCGGTTGAGAACTCAGCTCAGAACTCGAATCAGGACTCGAATCAGGACTGACCGAGTTCCCCGCGTCCGTGCTTACTTCCTTGGCTTGAACGGGTTGTTCGCTTACTTGTGCTTCAGCACCCGGCTCATTCTCATATACGACCGAATCGACGACTGCTTCTTTGGTGCGCGAAAGTGCGGTCTTCAACTTTGAAAGAGTCGAGCCCCACCAACCACCTTTATTGTCTTCGTCACTCATTGCCGTCACCGTTGATTTCAGGCACCAATGCAGAACCATTCTCTTCGGATTTAGGCAACTCTCTGAACTTGCCCGTGCGCCGGAAGTGCTGCGCCTCTGGCACTAAATCCGCAAGCACTCCATTTATGAACTTGGCTGCCTTCTCATCTGCGAATTCGTGACTGAGGCTCACTGCCTCGCTTACACAAACGTTGATTGGAACGGTCGAAATAAAAAACGCTTCAGTGCAAGCCAATCGCAAAATATCGCGATCTATAGAGACCATTCGCTCGACTTTCCACTTTGACTTTGCTTGCTTGATGAATCCATCGATGTCTTTTTGGTGTTCCACATAAGTTGAAATCAGCTCAAATACATAATCTCGAACTTCGGAGCGTGACGGACGGTCAATCAATACTTCATTGGTGTGTTCACATTTTTTGCATTTAATCGATATGTGCGACTTGCCGTTGTGCAGTGCCATATCAGGTATCTCGATGGCATCGGAAATAAGATGCACGGCTCTTTCCAGCATGTCGATTTGGGAGCGAACTTGATCTGTGGTAAGCCGGGCGGGGCGAAGTTCGGACTCGGTATTGTCATCGGTATCATTTTCGATTTCGATATCCAAAATCTCTTTGCTGGCCCGCGTCAAAAACGCCGATGCGTCGAGCAAGCTTTGCTTCGAGTACTCCACCAGCATGTGCACTGCCTTGCCGACCACGTATTCGATATCGGTTCGCTCAAGCTTGTTCTTGTCTTTTGGGAGCTGTGGCATGACAATCACAGCCAGCTCTCTTGCAGTGCGTCGTGCACTCATGATCTTCTCAACACTCAAAACCTGAAATACGCAAATTACTTGCCAGGGCTCAAGACAAGAGCTATGGCAAGTCACATGTTACCATGGCAAGCTGCCGCGAACCCCGACCTTCAGGCTCTCGTAAAGTTATAGCGACATGCAATCATGATAAGAATTACCGGTGGTGAAGCAAGAGGGCGTCAGCTCAAAGTTCCTGAAGGCTTAAGTGTGCGCCCGACCGCCTCCAAAATGAGGCAGGCATTATTTAACATTCTTGCAAGTAAGGTGAGGGAGGCCCACTTTCTCGACCTCTGCGCCGGTACAGGTGTGATCGGCATCGAGGCTCTGAGCCGCGGCGCCGCCAGCCTGATTGCTGTAGATGAAAGCCCCCGCAACGTTCGTGCAATTGAAAATGCTCTCAAGGTTCTTTCGTTCGAGGCGGAAGTGATTGTGGGCGACGTACGAGATGTGCTTGGGCGGCTGCCGGCTGACCATTTCGACATAATTTTTGGGGATCCTCCTTACAAGACTCGATTGCCAAGCTCAATCGTCGAACTAGTCGATCGCAGGGGACTTCTAAAAGAAGATGGAATTCTTGTCCTCGAACATATCAGAGGCTATGAGTTTCCTGAAAATCTTTCTACACTTGTATTTCGCAAGAAGCGGGAATATGGACAGAGTGCCTTTTCCTTTTTTGAAAGAACGCCTTCAATATAAGAATCTTGGCGTCTTGGGAGATTGGGAGTAGTAAATTCGTGACCGACCAGCTTGTAAGGATTGGAGATCTGCTCTCACAAGCGGGAATCATCTCCTCGGACTTTATAAGAGACGCTCTGCAAAAGTATGAGCAACGCGGTTTGCCGATTGGCAAGGTTCTTGTGCTCTCTGGTTGTTTGACCGAACAACAACTGCGCACGGCTCTCGAAATTCAGACCATGGTCAATGATGGACTTCTACCTATCGATGTAGGAACCCACGTCCTTAGAATCGCCCATGGCGACAACATAGCATTGACTGATGCGTTCATCAGATCCGGCTTGATCCAACCGGAAGATCAACTTACCAACAAACTCGGACAATTGCTTCTCGATGCAGAAGTCATATTCGAAGAAGATCTAGAAGAAGCGCTTCAGACCAACCAGAAGACCGGACTTCCACTGGGACATATTCTTTGTTTTACCGGTCTTGTTTCAAACCCGGTTATCGACAATGCTCTGCTCGGTCAACAACTGATCAGACGAGGCCAGTTGTCTAAAGAACAAGCTGTCGCCGCATTGCGTGAGGCTTTTGCGCGCGAGACCACGCTCGAGAAAAAAGATATAAACAAGGGTTTTCAGCGCATGCCGCTGAAAGGATCTCCTCGTTTTGGAGAGATGCTCTATCAAGCGAAACTTCTTACCGAAGCGCAGTTGATGGATACGCTTATGGCATCACAGGTCCGCAAGCAACCCATCGGTCAGATTATGCTTTCGCACAAGCTCGTGACAGCAGAAATCGTGGAAGGAACGGTCGAGCTGCAAGAGATGCTCGACAACGGAACCATTACTCTGAAGCTGGCTTTGGAAGCCCTTCTTGAAGTTCGTGCGAAAAGTATTCCTTGGCATCAGGCAGTCGCTGAGTTGTCGACTTACAATGTTCGCCACAACCCTTCGATTATCATGGTCGAGCTCTTAACAGGAGCCGGATTGCTGCCTGTAACCTCGATTCCTCGTGATGTGCAAGAGCGCATCGACGTCAACTATAACCAGACTCAAGAGGTCTGCAATATTTTGAAGGAACAAAAGTTGGTTGAAGATCTAGCCATGTCCAATGCTCTGAGACTGGCATATTTGGTCGGGCAAGAGTTCCTGACCCACGAAAAAGCAATATTGGCTCTCGACTATGCAGCTAAAACTAAAGCGAAGATCGACTACGTCATGTACATGCTCGGTTGGGTGAATCGGACTCGGCTGCGCGAATAGACAGGCGCCGGCGATCGTCCGTTGAAAAGTCGGACGTTTCATTATGTATAGGCGGTTGTACCGATATCGGTATCAGTCACGGTCGGCGCTGGCGCCGTCGATCCACTTTCGAAAAGTCGGACGTTTCATTATGTACTAGCTGGGTCAGGGCTTATGCTTCGCCTTCGAGTTGCCTTTGGATTGCGGTGGCGTAGATGGTGCGCTCGGTGCGTCGCCATTTCCTGTCATGTACTCGGCTTCACAGCATGATGGAAATATCTCTATCTCCGGCTCTGCATTCTCGTTAGTCGATGAGATGCTTGGTGCTTGCGCCATCGAGTCTTGTTTCAGTGAAGAATCTGCGGAACCGGCTTCGGAATTTGGGGCTTCGGCGGAACCCGCAGCTGCCTTCGCATCCGGCGCATTTGCCGGTGGCACAGCCATTTTCCCGGTGGTCGTCGAAGGATACTTCAAACGGTCATGATGCAGCGTTCTCCAAACTCGCACAAATCCTTGCTTGACTCTTTGCAGTTCCTCATAAGTTAGACTCGATTCGTCAAACTGTTTATCATCCCAGCGGTTCTGAAATACCCTGTCCATCGCCTCATCGACTTCCTGTTCGGATGGATCCTTCATGCTGTGCGTGACCGCCTCGGAAACGTCTGCCAGCATCACGATGGCTGTTTCCTTGGACTGAGGCTTCGGA
>CAZCZI010000137.1:0-10811 GCA_964503045.1 uncultured Candidatus Obscuribacterales bacterium | reverse complement strand
ACAGTGTCACGGAGCTGGCCGAGGAGCTGGGGATCAGCCGCGACATCGTCTACAAGGACCTCATTCCCGCCGGACTCCCCCACACGCGGGATGAGACGGGGCGGATCTGGATCCACGGCCCGGCGGCCGCGACGTGGATTCTCGACCAGAAGCGTAAGGTCAAACGCAGCTTGAAGGCCGGTGAGTTCCTGTGCCTGCACTGCCGGCAGGCGGTGACGCCTGACCCGGCCAGCCTGAGCACCGCCACGTCAGGGAGATTCACCTACGTCAAGGCCGTGTGCCCGATCTGCGGCACGACGGTCTGCAAGGGAGCCATGGCATGATCCACCACCCGAACTACGAGCTGTATCGCCAGTACCTGAAGTACCTGACCGATCTCGGCCAGCACGACCCCAAGTCGGTGCGGGTGAAAGCCTCGCGCTTGAAGTGGGTGTTGCGTTGGGCGGATGACCGGCCGCTGGAGCGCAGCCCGACGTTCCGGCCGACCCTTCCCGTCTACCTGTCCAACATCAAGAGCCAGCCCGGGCACCTGCAGTATGTCCTGGTCGATGCGCGCTTGTTCTACCGCTGGCTGAGCCAGGTCTACCCGCGGCGGTTCCCGATGATCACCGAGTTATGGATCGCCACGCTCCACCCGGTGGCAACCGCGCCGGCCCGGCCGGCCCAACACGAAGTGGTGACCCTGGACATGGTGCGGGCGCTCCTGGCGCTGCCGGCCGAGGACAACCTGGTCCGTTGGCGCGACCAGGCGGCCGCGGCGTTTCTGTTTCTGTCGGGCTGCCGGTCGTCGGCGTTTGCCACGCTGACCTTGCCATGTGTCGACATCCCCGGACGCGTGGTGATCCAGGACCCGACACGCGGTGTCAGGACCAAACTTAAAAAGAGCGCGGTCACGCATCTGCTCGAGATCTCGGACCTGCTGGAGTTTGTGAATGGGTGGGATGCGCACGTGCGCAGCGAGCTGAAGACCGCTTACTGGTACACCGTCATCGATCCGGTCACCCTGCGCCTCACGCCGGATGAGCCGGGCCAGTTTCGGGCGAAGATTCTCAGTCGGGGTCTGGCCAAGCTCTTCGAGGCGGCGGGTCTGCCGGCGATGTCGCCACACAAGTTCCGCCATGGCCATGCCGTGTACGGTCTCATGCATGCGCGGGACATGGCCGACCTCAAGGCGGTGAGTCAGAACCTGATGCATGGCAACGTCGGCGTCACCGATGGCATCTACGCGATCATGTCCGACCAGGACCGGCAGGAGCGGATCAGGGGGCTGGGGAGTGAGCAGGGTGATGGGGGTGAGCTGGGGGATGTGATCGGTCAGCTCGAGATGTTGTTGGCCAGACTGAAAGCGAAGACATGATCGCGTCTATGAACTGCGATCAGGAGAAGCCCACATACCACGCATTCCACTGAGCTGCTTCGCGAGTGACATACCTTCTTCTGCAGTCTAGCGGCACGCGCATCAGCCGCCGGCATGTTGCGTCCGACTACCCGGCAAGCAAGTAACCACAAGCTCACTGCTACACCGCTGGCTGGACACGACTGACGGCAAGTGTACACCTCCGAGAGGCGCGACACAAGCGCCCGACACCTCAGAACGCGGCGCGGTAGCTGGTCGACTGCATGGGCTGGTTAGGCACCGTCGCACGTGACCATCGGCTTTCATCGTTGTCATGCCTTTCTTGCTCCAGGGTGATTTCATTAAGGAGGCGGAAAACATTTTGATCTTTGGGCAGCCCGGCACTGGGAAAACTCATCTGGCCGCTGCCTTAGCCTACGAATGGATCCATTCTGACTACAGCGTGTGGTTCACCCCAACCTACAAGCTAGTCGACGGCCTGCTGCGAGCCAAGCGGGATTATGAACTGGAGCGTGAACTGAAACGACTCGATCGCTTCCAGGTTGTCATTCTGGATGACATCGGCTATGTCCAACAAAGCCGGGAAGAAATGGAAGTCTTATTTACCTTCCTGGCTGAGCGTTACGAGCGTCGAAGTGTGGTGATCACTTCCAATCTCGTGTTTTCGCAGTGGGATCAAGTCTTCAAAGATCCATTGACCACTGCTGCAGCCATCGACCGTGTTGTCCATCACAGCCGAATCATCGAGTTTGGGTCGGAAATGACCAGTGTACGGGCAGAAGAAGTAGCCCGACGACAATTACGCGAATTGGGTCAGGCTCAGCCTGACCAGGGTGACACAGTTCGAGACTAACCATTCAAAATGGGCGTTTCTAATTGTCGCTGATGTGTAAATCTAATTGTCGCTTGACACCCATCCACCAAAAATGGACAGGAGTGCGTGGTCTATCTGACGCCGACTCTCGTGACTACGCTCCGCTGCTTCCTGAGCGCGCGGCCCGTCACAAACGATGATCATGTGTGGCAATACAACGGCCGACGCCTGACCACGACGAGAGAGTTCGTGCCTGTCTGGGGCGGTGGGGTGAAAAGTGCGATATCCCAGTCACGCCACATCGACTGCGTCACACGTTTGCCACTGTTTTTGATGACTTTGCACGTACCCGGCGTTAATTGCACAAAAGTTGCGTTAGCCTTGAACCACAATTCAAGTGGAGGAAAAGACAATGGCGGTGTCTACTCGTTGAATACTCATTTGATTTCAGCGAACACTGTTATGGCTATCCATAAAACAGCAGCAATCCATATAGATGTGAATGCAATAAGAAGGCTCATTAACGCAAGCTCATAGCCCGATTTCTCAAATTCGTAGGGACTCCTTGGTTTTGAAACGGATTTCCAGAGTGTTCGTCGAAAGAGAACAAAATAGAGACGGACAATAGCGAATGTTCCCCACCGTGAGTTAGTATAGGTAACAAACACGAGCGGAGCCCGAAGCATGACGTAGCTCCAATAGATTCTCCGTGCAGCATGTGAACTAAAGAAGAACGCTCCGATGGCAAATAGGCGTATCACCCAGTGAATTTCCACCGCTGTGAAGAACAGGGAGACTGCGACGAGCGCCAAGCTAACTTCAAGTACTCCTGTGTCGACATCACCTAATTCCGTTTTCAAACGAGCCTGCGCCTCTTCCACCGACGAGATTCGATCGACAATTTCATCGCCTTTCGCTTCAGAATATCGGGGGTCGCCATCATCTGGAAGGTTAGCTACTATGTGGTTGACCACTTCTTTGTTTTTCATACCTGACCTGTCTTGGTTGCACGAACAGTGAGTTGCTTGCGACACAACATGGACTATCAGCGTCTACGAAGTAGTATACCCCGCATAGATCCAAATCGAATCTTACCCCATGCGCATAGCATCAACAAGAAGAATATTCCCAACCAGGGAAAAAGCAGGAATGGAATTCCAAGCGATAGAAGTCCAAGTACGCGACACAATAACCGAACTGAAGTCAAGTTCGGTCTCGCAAGAGCATACAAACAGAATGGCAAACTTATAAGTGAGATAATCAGAGTTATCGCATTCATTAGGCATACGCTCATCGCTACATTTGCGATTAACAACATGCAACTGAGAAGGATCACATTAGTGGTGCCATAGGTCACAGGAGTTGTCCTACAGTTGCAGTTCTTATCTCCAGAAGCATCTTCGATAGCTGTGAGCACGTGTATGACGAATGCCAGCAGAATATAGGGCAAGGCAGTTTGGATGGTGGTTGCATCAACGCTATCTCGCCAAGAAATCCAGCCAAACAGAAAAACTAGCAAACCATACGTAACAGCAAAACATGAAGCATCGAGTATGGGACGCGCCTTGAAACGTAAGGGTGGAATAGAGTAACTAAACCCAATAATGGTTGTTAGCACAAAGAGTACGAAATGACTTGCGGATAAAAATGCTGAACCAACTGCAGCGACCATTAGCAAGACAATCAACTCTATCCATGCATGGCTGAGTGTTACACTACCATCAACAAGCGGCAACGGCTTAGCGTTCGCTACGTCAACTTCCCTATCAAATATCTGATTGACAATCAACCCGGCACCAACAGCTACAACTACAACGAGAAAGGATAGGACAAATTCTGGACGAATTGACAAAGAACCATGATAAAGGTCAACTAGAGTGGAGGTGCTCTGCGACCTTGCTGTCTCATCTTGAAGCCGGTTGCCGTGACTAGCGTGATAGTAACCAAAAAGGAACCATATTACACCCCCCATTAAGGCATCTGGCCTAATCAATGATAAGGAGCCTTTTGAGATTGATGACAAGGTTCTGGTCATTTGCACCCCGTTGTCAGGTCAGGAAACCGTGCGCAACTCATCCTCATGACTTGAACGCGATCCAACGTACTCCCAATGAGTTCCACACCCGGGTGCTGCGCGAAGGTGTGCAGTCGACGATCCGCATCCACTACAAACACAGCGCCCTCAAGCAATACCAGAAGGATGGTCGCGTCTTGCACACCGAAATGATGTTCAGCAACACCCAAGACTTCGGTCTCACGCTCGGTTGGAAGAACTTCGCCTGCTTGTTCGAGTTGGGTTGCCCCTTCAATCAACGTCTGCTCGAATAGGAACAGGTCAACCAGGACAGCTTTCTCTCGCTACAGGAGATGCGCCAACTGCGCCAATCCACTTTGAAAGAAGGGGGCCAACGAGCTTCGGCCGTTCGTTTCGGTGACCAACGGACCATGGCGGTCTTGACCGCATTGGTGTGCTAGACCTATATCCCGACCGCGATTGGCAACCGTACGCTTCGATCCATGGTGGCCGAACTGCTGGTACAGTGACGTGCGACATTTGACAGGAAGTAGCACCGACCACGTATTCCAGGCCCAAAGGACCTACGACCTGCGTCGTTTGCGTCTCAAAGGACTGCTCGAACGGATCGGTGTCCCCTCATCGCTATCGCGTGACCGCCCTTGGCGTTTGAGCGATGACATTCTTCACTCGCCTCGATACGCGCATTTTCCGTCCCGGTCTCGCAGCCATCGTTCCCAATCAAACTCGGCCCACAAAGTTGGCCAAAGCCCTTAACCAGGTGGCCGAGATCATCCAATCCTGAATCGATGACACGTTCCAGGTGCCAGTCATGAGTACAACCTGAATTTGCTCTGTCTGTTAAGATTCTAATTCGTCAAGGATCTTACTAGAAGAAGAATCGGTTGAACGCAAGTAGTTCTCTAAGGATATAGCCCAGTGAGTCAATTGATAACCCGTTTCTTGCATTAGGCGAAGGCATAGCGATGCTTCCATGCGGGGTCTTGGAGCTTTCAACTGAAAGTAATCGGAGCTCACTGGAAACAACCGGACATTGTGGATATTTGCGTACTCGAGTATCTTCTCTGCGAGTTGAAAGCGTGTACAATAGTCGCCACTATTCACAACGTGATATATACCAGAACATCTATTCTCAATTAGCAGCCTCATTGCCATAGCGAGATCAATTGTGTACGTCGGAGAGCCGAAAGTGTCACAAACAACCGGAATCGTGGATTGGCTCTTTGCTCTGTTTAGAATTAACCCTACGAACTTATTGTCCTTCTCGTCACAACCAAACAACCATCCAGTTCTTACCACACAGTTTGATCTGGATGATCTCATCACGATCTGTTCACTGTGGTGCTTTGTCTTACCGTAAACGCTTCTGGGTGATGGGGCATCGAATTCAGTGTAAGGACTTTGTTTCGATCCGCTGAATACAGCAATGGAACTTACCAAGAGTACCCTTGCACCAATCGCTTCACACGCCCGCGTGATGTTGAGTGTGCCCATGACATTTGTTCTGATGGCTTGGTCAGAATCGATCTCACAGTGATCAACATCAGTCAGGGCCGCCAAATGCACCACAATATCAGGTTTGAATCGCTTCAATTTCGTCATAACCATATCTGGATAGCGAATGTCCATTTCTCCTACACATGGAGTATCTAGCTCATAGGCAGGAGAAAAGACATCAGTGACAGCTTTTCCTAACATTCCGTGAGCGCCAGTCACTAGGAGCCGCACCTATACACCTCCCATGTCCGACTTCTGAGAATTCACTTCGGAAGACCCGAAACTCATGAGAGCGATTGAACTCAAAGAACCCAATACTAACGTCGGACCATAGACCAATACCAAGGGAAGTAAAGCGCCTATCGCAATGGGATCGACAGTTGATTTCGTGAAGCGATCAAGAAACATGGTCCAGGCAAGTTGCTCTGTACCGATTGATATTAGGCCAGGCGCGATCCTACCTGCCATTGAAGCCATTGCCCAAATGATGAGGACTTCTACGAGTGTCAGCGACGGCACTCCCATAGACCGTAATGCCAAGGACACTGCTAGTGACTGAATTCCCCATGCAATGAAAGAGTTCAAGAACGCTATCTTCATCAGGGTTTTCAGGTCAACCGTGCCAACTACAACCAACATTTGTTGAAGCAACGCAACTGCCTTCACCTGATGTCTTTGTCTTGCATCCAATTTCGGTATCATTCTTGAGACAACGAAATGCAAGCAGAATCCAAGTGTCCCAATCAGCATTATTAGGGTAAACCACAATCCTGAGTTCGATGGGATTGCATGAAAGAAAATCGCAGGAGCCAAGACAGACATGACGAACCCCAAAGCCGCACTTGCGACGAGACTCATGTACGTTGTAACCACCCAACATGATGTGACAATTGAAAGGCTAACGCCTAATATCCCCTTCATGAACAAAATCATGGTAGGCGCAATTGAATGAATCGGAGAGACAAGGGCAAAGGCGTACACCGCATTGTAAGCATGAAAGACATTACGGCGGGACACATTTTCGACCCCGGAATGCCGAAGGAAAACCAACCATGAAAGGGCCTGAACGAACTTAGACACCACGATCAACACAATTGCAGTGGACAGAAGCCATAGGTCGATCTCTCGAAGAAGCAATAGTATGCCTTGATAACCATTGCCTCGAACTAGGAAACCCATGGCAAACAGTACACCAGATACTCCCAAAAAAGCATTCAGTGCTTTGTTGAAGCTGGACTTAGGCAAATCTGGAGGCATTTGTCGAGTCATGAAGCAGCAAGAAACACGGATGTCTTTATTGCCGTTGCACAGCTGCGTAGATACCAAATCGGTTTATGGCTTGGTTGGGAGTTGAGCGTTGTTAAATCGTAATCATTGGCTCGTATCCTCAGTAGAACCTGTGAATACTTAGTACACACCGCGTTCCATGCCACATAGCATCTCAAAGGTTGCTTGCCCTTCACCTGCCTCTGACCAGATCGCATCAGTTCTAGGGCTTCCTCGGTCTTCTCGCGCGCCCAAATTCGCAATGGCTCTCTAGCTATTTTAGTTGGGTCAACGCCGTACTTGGATATGTCTTCCTCTGCAATGTTGTAGTGCCCAATACTTGCGTCTTCAACGAAATCCCTCAAATTGTGGGCCCAAACACACGCCATGGCCTCAGGAGGTTCCTTCCTTGCTGGATAAGGATAATCAGGACTTGCGAAGAACTGCGCTATTTCAAGAATCGAACCTCCCTCCAATAAGATAATCTCTTTCAATGACCCTGCGCTTAATATCGTTCCTCGTCGAAGGCAATCCATCTCGACCGAAGCAAGCAGTGAAAACACGTGAGGCTTCAGTCGCTTGGCAAACTTGAGGTCCATACTTACAAATGGAACAGCCAATTTTGCCTCAGAAAAACCCTGGAATTGCATGGCAGAAGAGTCCATATTTGAGTTATGATGGTCTATTCCGCTATATAACAAATCCAAATTTGCCTTCTGCTGATGAATAAACTGCAACCGTGAGGTCTTGCTACCTTCTTCGGAGTCGACAACATCGTCAACCCAGCGCAAATAATCATAAAGAGCGGGAAACGCGTGCGCTACCCGGCGGTCAAATGTGAGACGTGCCACAAGCTTAAGAAAACTCATCTTTTTCTCCCTTGTCTGAACGCCTAAAGTCAGCGATCATCTGTAACACGAGATCAGCAGCTCTAGTAGCACCTCCTAACGCTTCGATCGAACTTCGCAGTTCAATTGCGCGTTGATGATAGGACGTATCTGACAGGATGGTTTTGACTGCGGATTGCAGTCTTTTCTTGGATACTTTCCAGAACGGTAACCGCACTCCAACTCCAAGCTCCTCAAGCCGGTAGGCATAGAATCCTTGGTCAATGTACCAGCCCAGCACAATGGCGGGAGTACCAGCGGCAATACAACCGATAGTGGTACTAAGAGCACCATGTATAATGGCAACGTCGGCGCGCTCCATAATGAGACTGTTTGGTATCCACTGTGCAACATGTACATTTGGGGATGAGACGGAGGTTTCTGATAGGTCATGCTGCATTCCCGTCGTAATTACGACTTCAACATCCTCCAACTCGGACAACGCTTCAATAGCCAATTCAAAGAACTCGGTACCTCTAACGGAGGTACCGACTGTCACATAGACAAGTGGCCTATCTGGTGGCAAAGCCCAAAACCAGTCTGGGACGGACACGCCCACTTGTCCATCGAATAATAGAGAACCAACAAACTCGACAGGGGTGCTGAGGTCTTCAACTCCCTCGATTTCGGGCGTACTACCTAGTATGTTTAGAAATGGTGAAACAAGTCGATTGGCACCAGCCTCATAGAAGTGCTTTCGCCAAACTACCTTGGCAATCCTATACAAGAACCGTAGAGATCGGTCGGAAACGATGAAGAAACCCGAAGGAAGTTCATAGTTTACTTCGGGGAGCGCAACTGATCCTATACCTACGTATGCCCACGGCAGTTGTGCTCGTTCTGCTGCAACGGGAACTCTTACGCAAGCCTCTGCCACGATGGCATCAGGCTGGAATTCCTCGATTATTTCGAGCAAGCCCTTAACTTGTGCTTCCAGCAAACATGGGTCTGGGAAGAACGAACGGCGATGCTTTCTAAGTACCTTCCAATTCATGGTAATCAGTGATCGAAACAAACCAGATAGGCTCGTCTGTCCTGTAATGGTATGCATTCTGCGGCGTTCATCTTCTGTTACCAAGAACTGAAGGCTCGGACGAGAGTAGATCGGAATGCCAGCATCCTCGATTACTTTGCAGAGACCCGTAAAACGGTCATCCAAAGACCAAGCTACGGTCACGTTGCGGGTCAGAAGTTCCTTCGCAATCGCAAGGACAGGAGCTGCATGACCATAGAATGGGTTAGAAACAAATAGGACTCTTGCCATTTCGTGCTCCAAACACAGGTTCTCAGGCACCCAAGGCGGCCATGGTACCTCTCACAAGCACCGAGCAGACTATGCCAACAGCAACGCCGACACCAGCCCCAGCAAGGATGTCCGTTGGGTAATGAAGTCTGGCAAAAAACCGGGAAAAAGATATCGCACAAGCTACGGCAATCGCCAAGAGAATAAGTTCCTGTTGAAATACGCCTATGCAAGTAGCGACACAGAAAGATGCCGCCGCGTGGTCGGACGGAAAGGAGTCCGTATCTGTACTATTCACCAAGGGTTTCGCATCTAGCGTTGCCTCACAGGGCCTTGTTCTATGAAAGTATTTCTTGATGAGATGCGTGATCGAAAAAGTGATCATCATCGAAAAAGAACATAATAGAAGGATAGCAAATGAAAAGTAATAGCTCATGCGGAAAATAGCGATCCACAGGAGAACAATCGCGAACAGGGCGACATTCAATGATCTCATTCCAAGCATCGACAAGAGCTTCTCAACTAAGTGCGCTTCTCGACTGAAGAAGCTGCGGCAAACAGATTCTTCTGTTTGGATCACTCCTTCAAGGAATTTGCTTCTAAAACGATGTGTCATTGAAATGTAATGCACTTTACCACGGATGGGCTATCGTTGGTCTATCAGAAGTTTTCTTGCCATGCGGGACAAGATCGTGTGCGTCTAGGCCGCACTACCATCATCGTTACAATCATAACCCTAAGCCTTCACCCCAACCATGTCAGGGCTTGTCAAATTGCGCTCGCTGGCCGCTACCCAGGAACGGCGATTAGTCGGTGAAGTGGGCGTTTTGGTCCATGATGTCCAACCAGTCGGCTGAGGTCGATGAAATGCTCCTGTGTAGTGCGTTCTTTTTACCGTTGACTAGCGCCACTTGTTGACAAACTCCGCAACCGTTCGCCGTCAATCAGCCCCTCCAGGACACAGAGCGTCGCGTTGAGGCAGCAATACGATTCCGCGTCTGCCTCAATGATTACACTGAGCAATTGTTTGCCTTGCCTGCCGCTGCTCGAAGACCGTTCGACCCTGGAGCGTAAACATGATCATCGCGTGATCGTGCGTCACAATGACCCCATGTGCGTCAGGTAACATGGTGCCATCACTTCGGCGATGCGGGTGGTTCACCCAACGTAACGATCCCTGAATCCGGGAACCGGTCACGGTCCCATCGCCTTCCCCATACCCGGTGCCTTCCGCGCCATCGTAGGGGCATACGAGCAGAAATTTGTCAAAGTAGAGTGACTCCTCGCGATAGACCAACTCCATATCACAGATGTAATCAAGCTGTATCGCTGCACCTCCGCATAGGTTGTGGAACGGACACGTCTGGCCGTTGCGGGAGAGAACTATCGGCATTCTACGCCCGCACGGGCGTTTGTCCAATACCAAGCACGGATGGCTGCGGCCCAATGACTTAAGGGATTCATGTGGCGCGCCGTAGACAACGTGACATCGTTGCGCGGACAAACCACCCTGCTGATCCACAGACCGACTCGCGTGGCAGGAGCCGCCACATAATAACCATTGATCATGCGGAAATCATTCCGCCTCTTTCCTGGCATTGACCCGTGGACACGAACCCGCTACGCCCGACGATTCACTGCAATTGGTGGTCGCGCCAGGCGGTCCGTGAGACGAATTTGGTGAGGTTGAAGGTGAAATCGGGATACGGTTT
>CAZCZI010000136.1:0-10883 GCA_964503045.1 uncultured Candidatus Obscuribacterales bacterium | reverse complement strand
CCGCAGTCGTGACATTTCATCCGAAAATGTCAGCACGTTAGTTACACATCCCGCCGGCATCGACTCAAATCCGCAGTTCTCTATGGGATGTGTAACCGCAGTCGTGACATTTCATCCGAAAATGTCAGCACGTTAGTTACACATCCCGCCAGCAACGACTTGAAGCCACGACGACAAAAAATACGAACCCAGGTCCCTACCAGGTCCCTAACTTGAAGCCTTAGGACTCGCCGAGCTCTCGATTCGAGTCGTCTCGTGTGCCTTGCGCGCCAAGTCTATGTCAATTTAATTGTCCGGGCGGTCCTGCGCCAGCATTACCAAGAAATTGGCATTGTCGACTTTGGTCCGCCTTTATTTTGGCACGATTTGGGATTTTTCTGTCACGCAATTGACACGGTCGGATTGCTAGATTGAGTGCACGATTTTTTCACGTTCTCAGGCACATACTCGGGCAACCTCCAGAAATCCACAAAGCGACCAACTTCATCGGTCGCGGGTTACTTCACGACTTACTAAGGAGAATTGAGCAATGGCGAAGTTACTAAAGACTCGCTCACGCAAGGGAACTTCAATGGCAGAACTTCCGCCATCATTGTTCTTCTTCTTTTTTGCGCTGTTCCCTCTGATCGACATGATCGGATTGGCTACAGGAGCCGTTACCAGCTATCTAATTACCACTCAATGCGCTGTTGCCGCCGCTTCCTCCATCAACTTTGATGCGGCTCTGGCAGCGTCTATAACCAACTCCAACAACCTGAAAGATACAGGCCTCGGCAAATTCGCCAAACTCTCTCCAGTTGGCGGCGCCTCGGGAAGCGGTGTCGACCTGTACATCACAGGCACCAAAACCGCCGACAATTCTTTCGTGGTTTTTGGACCCAACACCCATGCAACCCCGCCGGTTGCGCTTGATGGCTCAATAGTCTACGAATACGAAGCACTTGGAACTTTTGATGTTGGACCGTTTCTCTCGTTGGCAGGATGCCCATGGTTAGGCGATGTGCCGGGACTCGGCAAACCGATGCGGCTGCGCTTCGCGGTCACCCGCAACGTCGAACATCCAGAAGGCATCATCGGCGAAGGCGCAATTGCTTACATGGGCAGCGGCAGCCTCCCCGGTCAAGCTGACCACTCTGCTGGAACGCTCAGCACACCGACTCCCACAGCAGGTCCCAACACAAATCCTGGAATGGCAGTCAACCCGTTTATCTACACGACATTGGTTCCAGTCGATCCCAACAACCCGGCAGCAGGCTTCTTCCTGATGACCTACAACGTGGCAGTCGATCCCAATAGCTGCGTTGGCAACACAATGACTGTGACCGGTGTTTTCCTTACCCAGAGCCAAGCTGCACAGATTCAAGTCGGCGCCAATTTCCAAGTCGGCAATGACGTAGGCGGAGCGCTCGGACAAGGCACCAACCCATTATCGAACATCGATCCGACCTCACTGATGATCAACAGAACCGACGGCGACTACACCAAGTTCACCAACGACCCCAACGATGCCAAAAACACTCAGCAAGACATCGACAGCAAGACCACACTCTCTGCCAACCAGAAGCAAGCGATCAAAGAAGGTTACAACAACATGCTTCAGTGGGCTTCAGCTAACGGCTACTAGAGTCGCCCTTGGCATCTCGTAACGAAAGCCAGACAAATCCGTGCAACAATACTCGCTGAAAGGCTGCTGATTCGTAAGCAACCTTTTTGCTGTACGCGCTTTTAGCGCGTGGCGGGAAACTGGCTTTGTTAGTTGTTTTGAGATGGTCGAAATTTGAGGTGCACGATGCCACTACGAGTTAAAGACAACACCCCATTATTGGCTGGACTGGCTCTTTTGTTGTCTGTTAGTTCGGCACAAGCGAAAGATGCTGAAACTGCAGCCGCTGCATCTTCTCCAACCAATGCACCAGTGGCTTCCGCTGTGCAACTGTCAGACAGGCAAACCTATCAAGACATCTACTCCTTTTCGCTGAAGCCACCAGTCGGCTACATCATGAAGAAAAGCTACACTCTCGGGATGCCGGATTTCCTTACTTGGGCACCGCCAAATAAGCCGAGCGGCATAAGTTTATCGATCTCGTTTAGACCAAAATTTCTTTCTCAGCGAGAACTGAAGCCATATGTAGACGGTTTTGTCGACTCCTTTTCCAATTCCAAGAAAGTGAGTTCAACTAAACAAATTAATGGAAGAGAGTTTTACGCGGTTGAGTTTACTTACAAAGACGGTGATTCTCCAGGACATGGTGTCGGGTATGGAATCAAGACAGATGAGGGCATTTACACACTATTCGCCTTGGCCTACGACTCGCAAGGAACGTACCTAGACACTGCACGCGCGTGCTTAGAGACATTCAAAGTCGAGCCTGCACAGCCGAGTGTGAGAAGTTTGACGAATCGAGATTCGCACAGTATCAAAGCCATCAATTTCTCAGTTGAGCCCCCTGTTGGATACAGAACGAAGTACGACGAAAAGGATGCTCGGCTCATAATTGCTGCCTCGCGATTAGACGGCACAGAATCTGCATTGTCGATTCGGGCTTTGAGTGATCCAAAAGACGGCAAGAAGACCCCCGCACAACTGCTCAAGGAAATGACGAAGAGTGCCAAAACAACCTCCTCGCCGACAAATGTTGTGATTGATGGCAGAAAATTTGCTTCTGTGGACTTTCAGTTGGATGAAGCGGACGATAATCGACTTTGCGCTGAATTTGTTGGAATAGTTGATGGTCAGGTTTTCGCTGCATTGGCGGAAGGAAAAACCAAAGAAGATCTCGATTTGGCAAAGATGAGCGTGAAGACCATTAAGTTTGAGGCGGCTAAGAAAGAGGCAAAGGTTGTTCTAGGCGCCAGGCAAGTGTATAGCGATGGCTACTCGTTCTCAATGAGACCACCGGCAAACTACGAGCTAAAACTCATGCAGGGAAAGGTGCATGAACCTGACAGCCTGCGATGGGCCAAACCAGGAAAAAGGGTCGGAGAAGAAGGAAGCAACCTAGGTTTACTGTTCATTCCGAAAGTGTTGACGAAGGACATTACTTTAAGAGATTCCATGGAATCCATCAAAAAAGTTATTCCCGATGCTTCCGAGAAGTCGAAAGGAACAAAGAAAATTGGTGGTCGTGACTTTGCGACAAGCGAGCTTTCATACACATTGGAAGGACATCCTGGTTCGGGCTATGTCTATGCAATTGATTGCGAAGATGGAAGATACGTCTTATTCGCTACGGCCTTCCATGAACGCAAGGCGGATTTGGATGCCGCAGTTGCTTCTCTGGAAAGCTTTGAATTGCAGCCGAAAAAAGCAGGAGCAGTAATCTCGGAACGGCGTAGCTATGCCACTAAATATGGTGACCTTTCTCTTCAAACACCCGACGGATTCAGACAGTTCGCCAATGAAAGAAACGACATGGTTTTCTTGGTGGAACGGCCTACAAATATGGAGGGCTTTAAGGTCGAGGATTTGGATGGGACCCTGAATTTGATTGTTATCAAAGGGGATAAGGGCCCGTTTCCAACACTACACGAAGCAGTGATGAAATCCCAAGAATCATCAAACGCCTTTGTGATTCAACCCGAAGCGCAGAAAATTGACGTTGGCGGAGTAGAGTTTCAAAGATCGAACTTGCAACGCAAATTCGAAAAAGAAATGCAAGACGGTTATGCCTATTCGGGCAGACTTGGCGATGATTTCGTCATCGTTCTCGTTTATGCCAAGACAAAGGGTCGCTTGAACGCACTGGCTTCTTCTGTCAAGACACTCAAATTTGACGCGAAGGAAGGAGCAGCTTCAGAGACTTCCGGTTCTTCTTCGAGTTCTCCAAAGGAAGAAGCTTCTGGAGAGAGTTCTAAAAACTCTACTTCGAAATAGATATATAAAAGAACGAAAACTATAAAACTCAGAACCTCTACTAGGTCGCGCGAGCTTAAACAGGCTACATGTTTCAACTTCTTGATATCTATGGCGTTCTCCATTGGGCTTGTCGTAGGGTCGTGGTGTTCTTCAATTCAAACAACCTTCATGGAGCAGAAATCCCCTAAGCAGCCGTAAATAGCCAATTTGTGCGCGCGAAATCGTGCAGTGTGCTGCTCCGGCCTGGGCTTGTTTTGATGAACTCGCGCACACAGACGGCTGCGAACCCCGCCTTCAACCCGACCGCAAGACGGATTCGGTGATTGAGGGCTCAACTTGCGCTCATGTCTCCTTCTCCAGCGCTCTACCGAACCCGGCCAGAATCTTTGATTCCGCGTCCGCTTCGGATCAGTGCTTGTTGTTGGAACCCATGGGCCCAAAGGTAATCACGAGAATGATCAACGAAAAGACACAGAACCGCGTCGCCGAACTCGGCGAAATCATCGCCAATGCATCGGAGGAGCTTGCGCAACTCCTTCGCGACATCTCAACGGAGGCCGACGAACAGTTGGCTGCTGCTGCTGCGATGTACGTCGCCGAACATGGCAAAGACAACGGTGGCATCGCCAACCGCCTCATGTCCTCGTATCGTCAGGCTCATCGCGGGCTTCTCGATGCGAGCGTGAACGCCTCCAACATCCAGGAGATGGCGGAGCGTGCCAACACGCTGCGCAGCAAGTGCGACTGGTGGAAGGTTCTCGGCGACTTGAAGAAGGGCGACGACCGCACGCGGCGCAGTTCGAACTGCGGACCGATCATCGCGGTTCTCGAAGCCTTCTTCAAAAAGCAGGCCACCGACACCGACGCGGCCGGCGATGCCATGGCGCATCGCATGACGCACGACTGAAGAATCTTAACAGGCGCCCGTGACAGACTCGCATTGTGCGAGAATCACGGGGGCCTTCACCGTTAGGAGATCCACGAACATGGAAAACAAGTCTTTCAATGGCGTGACGGTCCCCGCCGGGGAACGCATCACGTTCAAGGACGGCAAGCCCGTCACCCCGGCGAAACCGATTATTCCGTTCATCGAAGGCGACGGCTCCGGCCCCGACCTCTGGCGCGCCTCGCGGCGTGTCATGGACGCGGCTGTGAAGCAGGCCTATGGCGACACCAAAGAGATCGTCTGGTACGAGGTGTTCGCCGGCGAGCGCGGCAACACGCAGTTCGGCGATTGGCTGCCTCAGGGCACCATCGACGCGATCCGCGAGTTCGGCGTTGCCATCAAAGGGCCGCTGACCACCCCGACCGGTGGCGGCTTCCGCTCGATCAACGTCCGGCTCCGCCAGATCTTTGACCTCTACTGTTGCGAGCGCCCCGTGCGCTGGTTCAAGGGTGTGCCATCGCAGGCGGTGCATCCCGAGTTGCTCGACGTTGTCATCTTCCGCGAGAACACGGAAGACGTCTACGCGGGCATCGAGTTTCAGTTCAGCTCGAAGCAGGCGGAGACGCTCCGCGCGCTGCTCTCGACCTGGGGCTACGATCTGCCTGCCGACACGGGCATCGGCATCAAGCCCATCTCGCGTGAGAAGACGCGTCGCCTGGTAAGAAAGGCGATTCAGTACGCGATCAAGCACGGTCGCAACCGCGTCACGCTCGTGCACAAGGGCAACATCCAGAAGTACACCGAAGGTGCCTTCTGTGAATGGGGCCTGGAACTCGCTCGTGAGGAGTTCGGCGACACCGTCATCTTCGACGGCGAACTCTGGAGCAAGTTCAATGGCAACATCCCTGCCGGTCGCGTCTATGTACACGACCTGATCGCGGACGCCACGCTGCACAATCTGACGGTCACGCCTCAGGCGTTTTCCGTCATCGCCACCACCAACCTCAATGGCGACTATCTGTCCGACGACTGCGCCGGTCAGGTGGGTGGTCTTGGTATCGCCCCCGGTGCCAACATCGGGGAGAACTTCGCTATCTTCGAGGCGACGCACGGCACTGCCTGGCGTCTGGCAAACCAGGACAAGGCGAATCCGGGCTCACTCATCCTCTCGGGTGCGATGATGCTCGACTTCCTCGGCTGGAAGGAAGCTTCTGACCTCATCGTCAGCGCCTTCGCGAAGACGGTGGCGAGCAAGGTGGTCACCGCCGATCTGGCGACCGGGGGAGTCACTGGTGTGAAAACCAGCGAGTTCGCCACGGCGCTGATCGGCAACATGGCACCTCCGGCGCCGGTTGCAACGGCGGAGGTCACGACGGTCGCGTCAGGCGCGGCAAATGGTGACGGCGAGAAGAAGAGCTAAGGTCGATAACAAGTAGGAGGCACGCCGGTGCTGGCAAGCCTCTGTGCTTGGGTGAAAACGATGACAGAAGCGCAGGTGAAGCCTCGAATTTCGAGTGTTTTGCTTGCTCTCTGTCATCGTTTTTCATTTAAATTAGGATAGTAGACCGGTCAACTAATTTTTTAAAAACCCGCTCACTGAACCGCTCCTTGAGTGTTGCCTGCAGGCGCATAGTGTGTTCCACCGTCATAGTCCGGAACCTGCGTTTGCGGTGCTGGTCCAGGCTTCAAGCTGGTTGGTTCACACCAAAAGCCGGTCGCACCACGAATGGTGTCACGCAAATCAGCTATGAAATCAGGTAGATCGTTTCTGAATTTGGTCCAGCAACTTGTGGCGACGAACCGCGTCGTCGAAGGTTGGCGCAGCAACGTGATTTCCAGATCTTAATTCGATTGCGATTTGTGAGTAGAGTTGTGCCACATTGTATGGATTTCCCGATGGAGTTGAGGGGGGAACCCAAAAAAACTTAGGATCGATTGATATTGGTTTCATCTCTTTGTCTGCACCTCTTGCACCAGTCAGGGCTAGATCGATCATCTGGATATGCCCACTGGGACCAGTAATGAGCAGATCTCCTTCGGTGCCGTTTATCTCCCACAGCAGGTTTGTCGATCGATTAGTACCGCCGCGAAAATGAATTGAAGCTGTGGCGCCACTCTCCAATGTTCCTGTCAAAACTAGTTGGTCTGCGGTTTTCATTGGGATCATCTCGCTTGATCCCTCAAGCGGAACTGACTTTCTGCGAGTGTCTTGTAGAGCGGAAAACGACTTGAACTCACCCAGACAGAAGCAGAATGCATCGATGAAATGTCCGGCGGGTATGGTCAGCATCGTGGCGCCATTAGTTTCGTCCAACAAGTAGACACTTGCCGGTATTACCGACGCGCCCCAACCTCGTCCTGATGCCACCACGGATGATGACAGGACCTCGCCGACAAAACCATCAGCGATCAGTGCTTTGACTTGGTTCACGACCGGTGAGCATCTCGCTTGCAGTCCAACGAATCCGAGCAAGTTATGTTGACTGGCTCTTTCTGCCATGTCTTCGGCTTCTTTGAGACCATTTCCGAGGGGCCACTCGCAGTAAACGTGCTTACCGGCATCAAGAGCTGCCATCACGATCTCATAGTGATGCGGCACTTTGACCGTGACCGAGACAAGGTCGACATCCGGCAATTTGACTAGGTCGGTGTGATTGTCAAATGCATGGGCGACGTCGAACTTGCGTGCAACTTCGCTTGCAGACTCTAACTTGGTAGAACTGACTGCAACAAGTTCGAAATCCGGCGAAGCCATCAATGCCGGAATATGCGCCTGCATAGCCCAGCCGCGCTGCGGGTTTGCGCCGACTATTCCAACGCGAATTCTTTTAGAGTCGATCATCATTGAGGAGGTCAGCGTGCCGGTTTTGCTTGCAGGCGGTCGCGGGTAATGGCTGCAAAATCAATGCGATCTCGCATGTATTTCCAAAGCATTCCTAAGGATATCAGGCCGAAGAACGTTCCGGCTGAAGTTAAAAGCAAAGTAGGCAGGAATCGCGTCTGACCAGTCCATACCGGAGAGAGTACGTACTCGGTAGGATTCAGTTTGTTTTGATAAACACTGACAGTTTTGCGGCGCTTAAGCTCGGACACATGTATTTCCGCTTCCGAGGCTGCGACTGGTGCGAATGTGTCTTCCACGGATGGGCCGCCGACAACTTGCATTTTGACAATGACAAAGTATCGACTACTTTTTCCGCCTTCTTTCAGGCTGTAGGCGCTCAGTACGCGAGCGGTGCGTGTGTCCCAGTTGTCCGGGTTTTTGAATTGCGTCCAGCTGTTCTGAATGTGCGAAAGTAAGTAGATTGACGCTGGAATGGCTAGTGCGAAAATCGCGATATTGACTAAATGCAGAATAAGCAGTCGAGATTGTTTCCACCTTGCTGAATCTGGAGCGTTCATTTCGCAATCTCCTTAACGGCATGTTGCCATTCTAGTCCTGTGCCGGTGTTGTCATGGAATTCTTAACAGCGACTTAGTGTTTGCCGGAGTGATAGGATCGAGCGCTCAGTTGGCTGTGATATTTGTTGTCGTGTGCTGAGGTGCGGAGTTGGAAAATCGAAAAGAAGAAGTTGAGCGTAATTTTGAACTTCTGCGAAAAGCGCTTGAAAGCAAGATAGAACCGGAGGAAGAAGGAGCACCGGAGCGGATTTGGATCGTGCTCGATGACTATCATGCCAGCCACGTTGGTTTTACTGCAAAGGGGCAACAGTTTTTTTTGACTGGACTATTTATCGCGCAGTTGAACGACAAACCAGGAAATGAATTTGAAGCGCTGTTTTTGTTCGACAAACAAGGAGATTTAGTTGAGGCAGAGGTGATAGAGCTGGGACCGCGAGCTACACTCGACGAGGAGCTTGTTCGGAGGTGGCGAAGTGAGCGTTTGGCTGAGATTGGTCCAGTATCGTATGAAGACATATGGGTAAAACCATTTGCCGTGGAACGCTTTGATGTAATGATGGGGTTGCTTCCGTTTTGGTACGGCGACGAAGATGGTGATGAGGAAGAAGGGCACTGGACTGTTGAATTGCATCCAGGAAATTTCATGGCATTCTATGCGCCTTGGGACTCTGGAATGTACGACACCTAGCAGTTTGGTGTCGTACTTGGTGCACTATAAGCGATGGTAGTAGCGGTCGGAAATGTAAGGGTCAGAGAAGACCGGGAGTTCATCCCGATTTCCCTGACCCCGCAACCACTAGGTGGAATCCGTTAAGGTTCCATCGCAGTCGCTAAAGAGCAGCAAATGACGTTTTGACGCACCTGCTTGTGCTTCGGAAGTTACTCCGACGAATCGCTTGTCCGACCTCCCGAGCGGTAGTTGTCGCCGAAGCTCGTGTAGTAACGATGCAGTTCGGCAAACTCCGTCTCGGTGGCGCGAGCGCCCTGACCTTCGGAGATGTCTTCGGAGTAGTTCTCCTCGAACGTCTTTTTCAGCCAGCGACCCAGATCGCGCAGCATCAAATCAGCTGCGATGCAGTTGATCAGTGCCAGGCGGCGGGTGAAAAGCTCGTCGACAGTGTTGATCGGATCGGCGGCCAGCTCGGCTTCGAGAGCCTCGGTCTCGGCAATCGCCTCGCGGAGCGTCTCCACGACCTGACGCCGCAGCTGTTCTGCACCGAGAATCTCGGCGAAGAAAGCCATGCGTGCGCTTTGGAAGGAGAGGCGGCTCGTGTGCTGACGCTTGCTTTCGTCCTTGATCGCATACTGCGGGTAGTTGGCGTCCAATACCTGGATCAGCCGCGCAGCATACTGCTTCTCGTTGACCTTGCCCTTCTCGCCATTGACGAGCTGCTTGACCGCGGCATTGACGCGATCGCGCACGCCCGCAAGCTGCTCGAGCAGCTCAGCCAGTTTCGCCAGGGCCGGATGCTTGGTGTTTTGCGTGTCGACGAAAGCGACGTGCGTGACGCAGCGCATCTCATCGCGCTGATACTTGTGTCCCAGCTTCTGAGGCGTGGTCACCGGGTCGGTGGGGTAGAGCGCACCGAAGGAGTGTCCGACGAACAGATTGGTCGTCTGGCACTTCGGATGGCGCTTCAGCTGCTCGACGACCTCGGCGAATGCCGTTTTCAGGACGTTGAGCGTGGCTTCGCTGTGCTTCGACGAAGCATCATGCTCACTGGGGCATTCCACCCCAACGTCGCGCCGGCGCATCTCTTCCGCCAACAGGCAGTTGTTGATGAGCAGCGGCTTGAGCCAAGCCTCGGTGCTCTGGTTGTTGAGCTCTCCGGCCAGTTTGACGGCGGGTTTGCACGCATCGAACAGCCGGTTGCGAATCTCGCTGCTGCGAGAACGTACCGCGTAGTACGCGTACAGCACCGACTGGTAAGTGAGGAGCGCTTCCTGCCGCTGAAGCTTCAGGTGTCCCAGCTCTTCAGGTTTGTCCATCGCAGCCTCGATGCGAGCCGTCCAACGAGACGGATCGACTTCGGCTTGCTGTCTTGAGAGCCACTGTCCTAGCCGTTCCATGTCGGCGTAGGCAGCGGTCATCTCGGTCATTGCCGCATCCAGCTCTGCCAGAAGCGGGTGGAACCCGTGGTTCGGGGTTTTGTAGTACATGTGTTTGTTTCCTTGCCTGAGTGATGTCGGCGCAGGGCGTTTCTCAGGCTCGCCACTGCACCCATTGAGTCCCAGAAGCAGACAGGGTTGGAAGCCCCGACCGCTCGATTCGAACTCGACGAATTTGCAACAACTCTCCAACTCAAATCTCAGCTCAAGCCGTATTTCGGCTTTGGAGCTTCTGACTTTGCGTTTAGCTCTTAAGCGGGCGACCCTCCCCGAAAGTCCACTCAAGGACTTCGGATCAAAGGTGAATATCGCGCACTAAAGTTTTGGTAGCTAAGCCGCCAGTTTCAAGGTTCAAGAATAGAGAGACGTATTGAGCCTATAGAGAGATTTGGGTTCGCGGCAACAAATGTATCTAAAGCTGCGAACCTTGGAAAAACTCAATGTGGCGGAGTTGAGTTAGGTTGTCATGGAGTGATTTTGGTTGGTTCTTTTGATCTAAACGCAAGTAGAATGTAAATTGGTAGAACTATTTGCAACTTTGATTGCGTTTGGCGCGAAGTTGACTTTGTTCCAGTGACTTTATTCACTAGGCGAGTTGGTGTCCAAGCTTGGAGCGCGGTGAATATGATC
>CAZCZI010000135.1:0-11015 GCA_964503045.1 uncultured Candidatus Obscuribacterales bacterium | reverse complement strand
ATGTGCGGCTTTTATCGCGGCATCATACTCTGCGCGATCGATATTTCTGTTTATGTCCGCATACTGATCCGCATTGACTTTGCCTGCGGGATAGTACTGAGCCATGACATTGACGTAGGTGTTTGTCGATATTTCGGAAGCGATGAACTGCATTATCTCTTTCGTTCCTGCAATTTCACCTGGCATAACCAAATGCCTAATCATCAAACCTCTTTGCGCCAGTCCCTGATCGTTGAGTTCAAGATCGCCAACCTGACGGTGCATCTCCTTGATTGCACGGCGTGCAGCGATTGGATAGTCTTTCGCTTTCATGTATTTGAGCGACAAATCCTCATCCCAAAATTTGAAGTCAGGCATGTAGATATCGACGATTCCATCGAGAAGTTCGAGACTTTCCATAGAATCATATGCACTCGTGTTGTAGACGATGGGCAGATGCAATCCGCGCCGAATAGCGATAGGCAGCGCCTCCATGAGTTGTGGAACCACATGTTCGGGCGTTACGAAATTGATGTTGTGACAGCCGCGCAATTGCAATTCGAGCATCATTTCGGCGAGGTCTTCTGGCTTGGTTTCTAGTCCTTCGCCGGTTTGGCTGATGTCGTAGTTTTGGCAGAAGACACAACGAAGATTGCACATCGAAAAGAAGATTGTTCCAGAACCATTGCGACCGCGTAGGCAGTCTTCTTCACCAAAGTGCGGGAAGAAGCTGCCTACGATTGCATATCGTCCAGTTTTGCAGACCGCGGTTTTGTTGGCGAGCCGATCTACCTTGCAGTCTCGTGGGCACACCTGGCAATTCGAAAGCGATTGCACAGCACGCTCGACTCGGCGTTCCAACTCTCCCGATTCATGGAGTTTGATATAGGCTGGCTCGAAAATTCTCACGGGCTGGCAGCACTCCGGGTTCTCTCAAGCATTTTAGCAGCCTAGCAAAAACTTCTCAGTTCGAACCAATCCGAAACGGCTTCAACGACTGCCAGAACATTTTGTTGATTTTCATCGTATCGATGATATTTGAAAGTCGTGCACGCACAAGCGACAACGGATGGTCTGGAAACTTGGAATCGAACTGCTCATCATCCGATGGCAGCTTGCGCACCGATGCTTGACTCATTCGCTCGAACATTTCCTCAGCGCTTTTTACAACAATTGGTTCTTCGCTTTTCGCCTCAGGCCAAGGCGTTTCTTCCAAGATTTTTGGATTGGAATAATCCTTTGGTTCCAACATGGCAACAGCGGCCTCGCGAAAACCGGTAACACCGTGCTCCAAAGCCTCGACATTGATTTGATAGTTGAAGTTGGAAAATGGTATCCACAAAATGCCAACGTACATCATGGCCAGGCTTCCTTCTTTGGGCGCGCGATACTTGAACAAGCCCCGCAAGACCTCAACTTTGTCGACGTTCAAGATGTCCATTGAGAGCATTACGCCTTTGTTTTCAGCACATTGATTGCCATAAAACTTGGTCGCGCCTTGGAAGTCTCGCAAGTCAAACGGCCAGTCCGGAGGCCTTTGAGAAAATCGCATTAAGTTGGCAACGCCCATTGAATTAAACCAGAGAATGCGGTCGGCTTCTTTTGTGTGCACTTTGTAGTCTTTGAGATCGAAGGAAAGACTATCTAGGTTGACCATCGTTCACCATCCTTATGGATATTGCGCCACGTCGGGGACAAAACACGAATGATTCATGAGTACTCAGTGCGAATCTCAGGATTGAACTAAAACTAAACTATTCAGGCTCTTGAGCAGTTTGCGGAAGGTCGTCAAAGGCGCTGGTGACGGGTTTACCATCAAGTCCTTTGGGAAACTTCAATTTGAGAAGCCACAGAGCAGTGGCTGCGGTATCGTATGTGGTGATTGGTGCCTTGATTTCGTAGCCATGCTTTACGCCACTGCCCCAGGCAATCCAAGGAATGATCATGTCTTCCGGAGAATCAGTGCCGTGCGTGCGATCGTGACCGCCATGATCGGCGGTGAGAATTACCACGCTAGAACTAGCAATCTTAGCTCTATTAATCGCATCGAGCACTGTTTTGAGTGCAGTATCCTCATCGGAAAATGACTTCATTTGTTCTTGCGACCCCCAGCCGTGCGCATGGCCGGCCCCGTCGGAATCAGCGAAGTGAATGAAACACAAATTGGGCTTTTTCTTCTCGATGTACTCGGCAGCCGCCTGGGCGACCTTGTCTGATTGATAGGAAGGAAGCGAAAAGTGATCGAGACTTTGCGGCAAATTGAGATGCTTGAACTTCGGTTTGCCAACAAACATCGCGGTTACCAAGCCTTTATTCTTCGCAACTTTGAAGATCGTAGTTACTTTTGCTACTTTCTGCGCATCCCAATCGTTCCAGAGCACCTTGTGTTTGGCTGGCCCCAATCCAGTCAGCATCGACGTGTGCGACGGCAACGTGACACTAGGTGAAGTCGTCTTGGCGCCCCAACTGCACGAGCCTTCTTTCACCAAATTAAACGTGGTCGGCATCGAGCTTTTCTGCATTACAGAGGGCTTGCCGCCATCAAAGCTTATAATGAAAACATGCTCTGCCGTGGGGTGTGCCCAGGCGGGCACAAAGACCAAGTTAAGGGCAAGCGACAGAATTGCCGAAAACATATGACGAGTGCGTCGGGTCACCAGTGATCCTCGTTTGGACGGACTATCTTAAGGATACTATTTCTTGAGCAACGATGCTCTAAATTGCAAAGGGACATTAAAATATCTGTTGTTGCAATTGAGATGATGTTCGGTTCTGCACGAAGGTTACCGGGAGAACCGACACAACCTGGACCCAGTCCTGGTCAACATGCAAACATGGCAGCGGTTGTTGGTAGCATATGCGGTGCTGTTTTCGTGTGGATGATCTTTCTGATTTTCATACAACCCAAAGGTGAGCCAAGCAATCAAACAACGGCTCCAATTGGACCGGGAGGTCCCTTAGGACCAGGTGGGCCCAGCGGACCGGGCGGACCAATGGGGCCATCCGGGCCCAATGGCGGACCTGAAGGTTAATTGTCTGGCGCTTATGGCTTCTGCAGCCATTTTTCCAAAGTACTTAGTGCAATCACGGGTGAATCATATGTCGGTTTGGAGACGGCTTACGACGCGGCGTTTGACGGGGTCCTTTTGAGATGCCCGATTGTATCGAAATTTCGTTGAGCGCAAGGTTGAGGACGACATCCTTGCCATCTAACGGAGACGGCGCCTTGCCGCTAAGGGAGACGTTCCACCATGGACCATCTTCAATTTCTGTTTTGTAGATGACCTCGAAGATATCCGGCTCTACCCGACCATTCTTGTATCCACCGGTATCCTCGAGAGTTACGTATTCGAATACCGGAAGCTTGATGTTGTAGCGTTGATCTAGCTTTTCTGTTCCGACAACAACGTTGCTGCCTTCCGTTTCGTCACCCATCAATGTCGCTCTTTTGTTCGATTTGAGACAAGCTGCCAAAGCCTGGGCTGACGTGTTCGTATCGCTGCCGATTAGCGCCACAATCGGAAGACTAGTCAATGCTTGCCCGACACCGTTGTGTACCTGCACGTTGCCTTTGGTAAGCGTGGCGTAGGCCGGCTTGTCGCCGACAAAGATTCCGCACAACTCCGCGATGTTGGTCATGTCTTCAGTGTTAGCGCGCAAATCAAGAATGATACCGGCGGCAGATGATTGCTTCAGCTGGACGACGGCATCTTTGAATTCATCGAACTTTGCTCTCGGAGTCAACGGGAATGCCGGCTTAATGTATGCATAGTGGTTTTGCAGCAATTGAAAATACGATTTCGGCTCTGGGTCTTTGTCGCTGAGCGTGACGGAGATGTCGCCGGTAGTTTCGCTGAGACCACCGGGGTTTAGACGCTGGATCTTGACGTTCACGATCTT
This sequence comes from uncultured Candidatus Obscuribacterales bacterium, assembly GCA_964503045.1. Classification (GTDB taxonomy): domain Bacteria; phylum Cyanobacteriota; class Vampirovibrionia; order Obscuribacterales; family Obscuribacteraceae; genus CAYZJR01. Next base: position 7,136 of record CAZCZI010000135.1, on the reverse strand, counting down.
GCCGGATGACCCTGTAAGCATACGCATTGCTTCTGCCCGTGGCAGCCTTGGACTCATTGGCACAGAGTCAACTGCGAGAATCTGGTCCCACAAATGAATTCCGGCGCGCGCGGCCGGCGAATCTTTCGTGACGCGATTGACAAAGTAAGCAGGAACCAATGATGACCCTCTGGTAACCCCGCATCCGGCTGAGCCGATTGGTAGTTGATTAGCAGAAACCAGCTCTACAAAGTCATTGTTTCGGCTCGACAACAACTCTTTGACGGCAGCGAGTGCCTCGGCATCAGTGTTGAGCTTGCCATCGAAACGATGCTCATATTCCTCCCACTGTTGTCCCTTGTAGTTTTGCGATTGATACTTGTCGAACATCAGGCGGAATGCGCGGTTGTACAGCTGTTGCGGTGATGTCTTCGTTGGAGACCCTTGTGCGCAGGCGCTTTGCAATCGAGGACAAAAGGAGCTGAATGGAACGCAAGAAATCAACACCAAGCCCAAAGTTATGGGGAGATGCGCACGGTTTTTGAATGGTTTGTAGTTCACTTCTGATGTTTCGCTAGGTGAGGGAGACGAGGATGCCAAAAGAGTTTGGAACAATGTAGGTTCACGGGTCAATATAGGTTGCGGATCAATGAGACGGTGAGGGCTGACGGCGCGGCGTTTGTCGTGGACCCTTCGAGATGCCTGATTGAATCGAGATTTCGTTGAGCGCGAGGTTGAGTTCTGGAAGTCTAATTTGCTGACATCTTCCGACACGTTCCACTATAACCCTTAGTATTAATCAGCAAAAACGAAGAAGCGCAAAGCAAGCCGATGAAGAAGGTTTCGGATTTCTCCGAAAGCACTTCCCCATCAGCCGCCTTGCGCCCTTCGCCGCCGTGTTAGGCGATCTCGGCCAGGTCAGCCGCCGTAGCGATGACCACGCGAATGATCTCGATCATGTACGGGACGTTCATGATCTTGATGCGATCGTTCGTCGAGTGGTACGCAGGGTTGAAGCCCTTGTCCGAGAACTCTTCGCTGAGGCACACGGCCTTCCAGCCGTGGTCCAGGAAGCCGGCGTGGTCGCTGCGATCTTCGACCTCATGGTTGTGAGTGTCGAAGACGTTGAGCTTGAGCCCGTAGCGAGCCACGTTGCGGGTGATGTGCTCGACCAGCGCGTGCGAACCGTTGCGGTTGACCGCATCGTGCACGTCGACACGCGGGTTTGCAGGGTCATGCCGGTAGCCGATCATGTCCATCTGCAGCATCGCGATCACGTTGGTCTTCGCCTTGGCGAGCTGGTCGGAGTAGGCGTAGCTACCCCACAGCCCCTGCTCCTCGCCCGTGAAGTGGCACAGCTGCACGGTGCAACCGAGCGGCAGGTCCTTCAGAGCGCGAACAGTTTCCATCACAGCCACTGTACCCGAACCGTCGTCGTCGGCGCCCGGAGCGGACTTCTCCGCGCGGTGCGTCGAACCAGCCGTCGAGTCGAGGTGCGAGCCAATCACCAGCACCTTGTCCTTGTTCGTCCGACCCGGCAGCGTCACCACCAGGTTGTAGAACGTCCGACCGGACACGGTGTACGGCACGCGGTTGATCTGGTTCTTCGGAACACCGATCGAGAGATAGAACTGCTCGAGGTATTCCATCGCAACCAGCACCTCCTTGGTGAAGGTGTTGCGAGTGCCGATGGTGACGGTTGCACCGCCGACCACAGTCGACTGCTCACCCGACAGCGTCTTGAGCTTGTCGGTGACGTCGGCAACCTGAACGTTCGCCAGAACCGCAGCGACGCGGCTGTCGGCGGGAGCGAGGTTGCTCAGGTCGATGATTGGGCGAATGATCGAGCGCGTGCGGCGCTCTTCCTGCACGTCGTACTTGCAGCCGCCGGCGGTGTTCTTGCCACGGTGAACGTGGCTGAAATCGCCAGGAGCCGGCTTCAGATTGACGTCTTCGTCGCCCGAGTCGTTGCCGTGGTCGTGACCATGATTGGTCTCGCCATTGCCGGTGCTCGTGTTGCCGTTGCCGGTGCCCGTGTTACCGGTGCCGGAGTTCGACTGGTTGCGACGCGCACGATAAGAAAGAACCCTGGCCACGATCCCGAGTACCAGGACAGCGACCAGCAGAAACAGGACGAACCCCTCGTGAGAGGCGGTCGTCAGAAAACTGGTGTTCATGGTGATCTCCATGTTCTTGCGCGAGATGCGCATTTAATTGGCGAAACAAGAGCCGCTTTCGGAGCTTGTGCTTCGCGCTAACTTGTTCAAAAAAACTTGCGCATCGTCGCTACATGTTGCGCGCCAAACTAAGTACTGGCGGGCATTTCAAGCTTGTGCCACCACATCCGCCGAAAGCGGAACAAAGGGCGAACTTGAGCTGGCTATTGCGCGAGAGTTGAGACTTAAAAAGCTGCCTCAGAGAAAGAAGAAAAACAAAACATGATTTCACCCTAAGTTTCGGGGAGTAAAAAAAGCAACGTATAACTGGGGAAACTGCGCAGCGGAGCGCGAAAGTATATTCAAATGGGCATTTTTAAGGGGCGGAACGCATATAATTCACGCGAGCTTTTTATGAGCGAGACTTAAACTCATTGCAAATACGGCATCAGTTGCGGCTTTTGGAACAATCATCAAGGTTCCAGCCCCAATTTCATCCATGGCGCAATTTGCATAATTTCTGCACATCATTCGATTCGAGCTCGCTTAACAATTAGCTGCGCCATTTCACCTCGCGCTAAAGCACCTTGCGCGAAGCTTGCAAAGCACCAGCGCACCAAATGTAATGGCGGCACCGCGATGAGACAATTTCGGAGTGAAATCGAGATTTATGATCGCCGGCTCATTTTTCTTCGCGCAAGCGTTTGTCGTTTTGGCATCGCAAAATTGCTTGGCATCGCCATCTGATTCACAGCGTTCTTCGTCTAAAAATTCTTCATCGCAGAGTTCAACAAAATCGACGAAAACGAAGATGCCGCATCACACAGGATCTTTAATCACCGACTACGACAACTTCCTGGACAAAACCGGCGGCAAGGACCAAGAACTCTGCAATCGCGCGCGCTACGGAGTCAATGTCGATCGCTGGTACAAGGCTGTTGATGCCGGCGACAAGAAGAAAGCAAAAGAGTATTGGCGTGCAGTGCTGACCGAGCTCAAGTCGTGCCGCCGAATTTGGATTTTATTGCTCGATCTCCGCATGCGCTGGTGCCTCGGAGAATCAGACGCCAAGGTCGATAGGCACGGTGATGAGTTTCACAGAAATTTGATCGCGGACACTGAAGCAGCCGTCGGGCGCGACCATCGGTTTAGCGCTGACGTTCTATCTTTTTGTGCCAACTATTTCGAAACATGCGGCAACGAGGCAGAGGCAACCGCGTGTTATCGCAGAGCGCTGGAAATTCGACTAAAAACCTTTGAGAAAGACGATCCCGCCACGCTCAATGCATACCTGCTGCTTGCCGAAAATCTCTACAAGATGAAGCGATTTGCAGAATCTGAGCAGTTCTTCAAAGAATATATTGCAGGCTGCCGCCACAACAAAGACAGTGATGGCGTCGCCGATGGAGTGCGCCGATACGCCGACCTCATGCGAAAGTCAGGCAAGATCAAAGAAGCGTATGTTTTTGAAGCGAAGTATGGGACAAGGTTGAAGTCGAACGACTAGGTGACTGCTGGGTTGCGTCAGCGGTTGTTATACGCGGTATTGTTAACAAAAGACTGCGCCAACCACTACTGGCCAAAAAGCGCGATAAAATCCTATGCTTCGCAAGTTCGCGGGTGTTCCTGCCGGCCGAGGTGTTTCGGCTCGAGAAGCTTGTCGGATGCGCATTGGGAGAAAAAAAGAAAATGACAACAGTACAAACGACCAAGCAGACCCAAAAAATGGCGGTTCGCGACTTCATCAAACACCATTACCGCCACTTCAACGCTGCGGTCGTCGTCGATGTCGCCGAAGCTTATATGGATCACATCAATAAAGGCGGCAAAATGCTTGCAGCCATCGCTGGTGCCATGAGCACGGCCGAGCTTGGTTTGTCGCTCGCCGAGATGATTCGCCAAGACAAGATTCACGCGGTGAGCTGCACCGGCGCCAACCTTGAAGAAGACATCTTCAATCTCGTCGCACATGACTTTTATGAGCGCGTTCCGCAGTATCGCCAACTCAGCGCCGAAGAGGAAACAGCATTGCGCGACCGCGGAATGAATCGCGTGACCGATACCTGCATTCCGGAAGAGCAAGCGATCAGACGCATCGAAAAACAAGTATTAGAGCTGTGGCAGAAAGCCGACAAGGCGGGTGAAAGATACTTCCCGTATGAATACATGTTCCAACTCATAAAGAGCGGCTCAATCAAGCAGAACTATCAAATCGATCCGAAAGACTCTTGGGTGGTGGCTGCATGTGAAAAGAACATTCCGATCTATACGCCAGGTTGGGAAGATTCGACCCTGGGCAACATCTTTGTTGCACACGTGATCAAGAAAGATATCTCTAACTTCCAAATCGTCAAATCCGGAACCGAACAGATGGCGCATCTCGTCGACTGGTACCGCCAGAATTCGAAGGGTGACTCCTCAATCGGCTTCTTCCAGATTGCAGGCGGTATTGCTGGTGACTTCCCGATTTGCGTGGTTCCATTGATTCAGCAAGATTTGCAGGAAGACTGCAAGTTCTGGGGTTTCTTCAGCCAGATTTCCGACAGCACCACCTCTTATGGTTCGTACAGCGGAGCTGTTCCGAATGAGAAGATCACATGGGGCAAGCTGGACATCAACACTCCGCGCTTTGTAATTGAGTCTGACGCTTCGATTGTTGCGCCGCTGATCTTCGCTTACATCCTCGGGATGTAATAACTGCTCAACATCAACCTGACTATGGTCTCTTTTCCGGTGCCAGTTTTTTGAGCAGATCGGCAACGACAGGATTATTAGGGTCGACTTTGCCCAAAGCATCAAGTGCTTGCGCACGTGTAGCAGGCGGCGTCTTAGCGTCTTCAACCACTGCAATCAAGGCAGCAACGGCGTCTTTGGCGACGGCACCCATGTTGCCCAGTGCCTGGCTCGCATAATAGGCGGACATCGGCGAAGCTTCCACACCGACGATAAGACCGCGCACAGCCGGTTTTCCCATAGAAGCAAGGGCATCGGCATAGGCGTCGACGCCGACTCCACCGGCAGCCAAGAGCCGCGTCAGCTCTGCGATTACACTCGAATTTCCAGCACCTACGGTAGCGAGCGCCCGTGCCGCACAACGAGCGGATGCGTGATCGGCGCTCGACAATTGCACTAGCAAAGCCGGGATGGCAGCTTGGGCTTTGCTTCCCATCAAGCCGAGGCTCTCGGCAGCCAGAGCGCGATTTGATGGGTCGGAGTCGCTCAAGATTTTTGTAAGCCGAGAGATCAAATCAGGGTCTTCGTCCACTGCGACATATGCTGGCGCCTCATTCGGACGTGTCTGAAGCAGCGCTTTCAACTTTCGTAGCGCTGAGAAACGCACCAAAGCATCCTTGCTGGAAAGAGCAGTGAGATCGACATTACGTCCCTCGTCAACACTCTTCACTTCGGCTTCGAGCGCCAATTGCTTGAGCGATTCAGATGCGGCGCGCCGCAATTTCGCATCAGCATCACTGGCTAACGACTGCAAAGCCGGCACCACGCGCGGGTCTTGTGAGTGCATCAATGCCAAGCCGCGTGCAGCATAAGCTTTAACATCAGATGACTTATTATCCATTAATGCCACCAGCAAAACCTTGGTCACTTTGGGATCGTTTGCAGGTGCTATCTTCCCGAGCGCCACGGCAGCTTGATGGCGGTAGTTCTCCTTGAGACGATCTTCCAAGAAGCGCACCAAGTCGGGAATCGCTGGTTGTGCTCCCGGTCCGATATTGCCCAACGCCTCGGCGCAATAGCAGCGAACTAGAGAGTTGGCGTCATTGTTCATCGTGATCACGAGATCGGTGATGGCAGGCTGCGCGACGCTTCCCAAATTGCCGATGATCTTGGCCGTGTTGTAGCGCGTCGACGGGTCGGCGTCATCTTTCAAAAGCCGCACCAAGTCGGAGATGTCGGAGGCGGTCGCACCACCGGTTCTAACCAGCGCACGCACCTCGCACGAGCGAGCGACAGGGTCTTGCTCCTTCCTCAATGCCGTCATCAACGCTGGCCCTGCCGCGTAGGCGGCGGCGCCAATCTTGAGCAATGCACGAGCGGCGCCCGCTCTGACCACGGGATTGGCGTCTGCCAGTTCTTGAGTCAAGGCAGGAACAGCAGAAACTGCCTCACCACCCAAGGTTTCAATCTTAGCCAACATGCGGGTTTCCACTTCCCAGTCCTGGTTTTTCAGGGCGCGGATGATATATGGAAGAAACCTTTTCTTCGCCGGAATCGAATTGGCAGCACGCCAACGGATGTCTTCTTGAGGATCGTTCAATACGGAGAATAAAGCTTTGATTGAAGCATCAGAATACGGAAGATGCGATAACGCTTCAGCCGCCTGCCCACGCACAGCCGGGCTGGAGTCAGACATGAGTGCATGAATAACCGCCGGAACAGCCACGGCCGTACTGGAAATCGGCGTCACCGCCTGCAACTGCAAGAGGCTCTGCCATCTAACTTGATCGTCCGGGCTCGCCAGTTCTTTTAAAAGCCGGGAAACTTCACTCGATGGAACATTGCCCTCGCGCGGCGTTTCCTTGGATTGCGCCGCACCTTCCGACTGTAATGTTCCACCCAATTGTTGAGCACAAATTGACGCCACAAAGAGTGCCGAAATCACAAATCTCTGCGGGCAAACTCTTGAGTACACTCCACTCTCCTAGCTGTGTCAGCCAATCAGATTCTCGCACCCCTGCAAAACCGCCGCATGAAACCGACCTTTTCGACCCAGTCGAGCTCGTTTTACCTCTTCATTACAACTCGCCGATAGAATCGCACAATCAGCAAACGTCGCTTGCTGTACTTACTAAAAATTTCTTTGCACATGCGCACTGCTTTCAGCAGGGCAACCTTCCTATTTGTCAAGGAGCACCCCATGAGTACTCACCATAGACAGGACGATTCCTCGAATATCTTTTCACCAGATCGAGTCATAGATCATTTAGATACTGCGCTCACCCGCTTTGCCGGTGAAATGAGCCGTCCAGGCGCGTACAACCCCGA
>CAZCZI010000134.1:0-11020 GCA_964503045.1 uncultured Candidatus Obscuribacterales bacterium | reverse complement strand
TTATTGCCAAAGAGTTGTTCGATTGGGATTGGTTACTGTCCGGCAGGCGGTGAAGCCGGTGCTGCCAGTGGTGCAAGCGGCGGCGGCGGGGTGACGACCACGCTGGTGCGATTTCCCGAGTCGTCATAGTTGTATTCGATGGTCGAACCATCGTTGTAGGTCACCTTTTTGAGCCAGCCTTGAGGCCAGTACTCGTAAGTTGCACTGTCCATTTGGATGTGTCCTTTTGTGTTGCTGATTGTCTTGAGTGCCGCAAGAATGCTTGTTCATATGGGTCTTGCCATGATGTTGATAGCGGATGTTATGGTTCACGCCGCTTTTGAAGGCGCGCACAACCGCCAATGCAAGCCCATTCCGGCGATTTGATTTTTGATTCCTCGCCTACAGGAATGCTTTTGCATATGGGTCTTGTAATACGGATTATGTTTCACGCGAGCTTTCAAGACGCGCATAACCCTCACTACAAGCCCATTCCAGCGACTGAGTTTTTTCCTCGCCTTATCAGTCGCTTCGTCGTCGCTTCATTGTTGTCAGTCGCGACAACGGGTCAGAGTCTCAGTTTTTATGTTGATGCTGAGGCGCTCACCCGTTGCCGCGCACCTAATTTGATGCTTACCGGCGGCTGCCACACCTCGTGTGTGGCCGCTTTGCAGTGCGCATGTTCAAGACAAGGGTCGCGAACTCTTGAAGATCCTCTTTGTCTGCGTCTGTGAGTTCATCGAGTGGTGTCACTATGGTCACTGCATCTTCGGCTTGTGATGGCACGAACCTTCCTTGTGCCAATGCTTGCGTGTCTACCTTCTGCAGCTTTTTCTTTGACATGATATGCTCCGAGTTTGCTTGATTGCTCGTGTGCGGGCAGCCCTAAGCGTCAGCCAGTAGGGCTGTTGCACATTGGGTGTTTGCGCATTAGAATTTCGTCATACAGTTGGCAGCAGAATTCAACGCCTGCGAACGCGAATCTTTTATACCAGTTCGAAACTGTCGTTCGCTGCTTGTCTTGAGTTCTTGCGGCACTCCGGACATATGACCAGTCCTTTGTTTAGCAAGCTATAGCAAGTCTCGTACCAAGTATTTGGGCATCGCGAGCAGCGCCAGCTGTACTTCACCGAACGCGCTAGGCGCCCTGTCGATTTTATTTCTGCGGGATCTAGATTATTGTTTTCGTCCCATGACGCGCTCAATAGATCGCTGCCTGCAATCGAGTTCTCATTGCAAAGTCTTCTGTTTGCACAATATGGGCAAGACTTTCCGGTCAGGCGATCGTTTACTTGAGCGAGGAAATTTCTTTTGTGTTTTTGGCAGCGCCAACTTGCGTTTTGGGAGCGCTTTATTGAATGAGGATCGAGTCCTTCGTTTTCTTCAACGTCGAAGTCTGCAAGCAGGGCTTCATGGTTGGCCAGGTCGATGACATCGCGCGGTTTGCAGAGAGGACAGTCTTTGTATGACAGGAGCTCATCTGCGCTTTCCGTCCAAATATGGCGGTTGACTCGCATGCAGCGCCAGGCGACTTTGTGAAACAAAGGAACAGCTCGAGTGTCGTAGCCCCTGTTTTTGTCGACATCGAATAGTTTTCCTAGCCACTCATGAGAGCGCACATCGATCTTCTCATCGGGGCAGCAAATGGGGCAGCTTTGTCGATGTTTTTGACGGTCGACTATCCGCGCGCAGTACATGTGCTCTTTGTTTTGCGAGCACTGCCAGAAGAACCTCCCGCTAGACAAACCATTTACTAGCTCGGCGCGAATGTGTTTGTTTTGATCGGTGAGCCATTCTGTTTGAAGGTTCTCGTCAAGAAACTCGAACTTGTTTCTTATCGCGCTTTGTGATGCGCAGGATGCACAGCCCTGAGGTTCTGTCTTCATTATCCAGCTATGTGTGCGCTGGGAGACCACCATCATGTATGGAGGATGGCTCTTATCGGTTATGCAACGCCACCAGGCGTTGTATGCCGAAAATGCGGTCACTTGTTGAGCGGTTAGGACGTTTTTCCTTGTGTGCCATGCAAGAGCAACCAGCCGTGGAAAGCGTGACGCCAAAGAAACCTCGCCTAGGTTGGGCAGGTCATGTGTTGCTTCTCCGACGATGCGAGTTTTTGCCACGAATGTGCCGAGCTTCTTGGAAACTTATATATGTTCGCACGAGCTGGTCGTCTGTTGTTGGACTGCAACGGCATATTAAGGACGAGCCGGAGTGCTGTGCATGCGCGCTCGCAAAATATTCGAAATCCAGAATGCGCAAGAGGCATTCTGGGGGCGGATTTGTTTGTCCTTTGTATTGCGTGGCGTTGTTTTGGTTGGGAGGCTCCGGGGCGGATGGGTGAATTGCGATCTGCTATCTACCTAGCCGACGCACTGTGCGAAATTCAATTGGACAGCCATTGTTCAGGTGGTCCCCGTTATTCCGTCTCTGCACTTGCACGCAATTGCTTGCGTGGCGATGCGACCGTTGCGCTTTGCAAGTTGTGAAATTGCCTGTGCTGGAAACGCTTGTGAGAAAAGCTTTAGCGGTTTGCAAGTGGGTGAGCGAGCTGTGTGCGGCTTTGCATAGCTGCACTACCAGCGGTGGCGTTATATACAAGAAAGGAGTATAGCTGATCTTGAGAAAAGCAAGACAAGAATGGCTTCTAGTACAGCCCTATGATTACGCGTGTGTGTGCGAGAACTTTTGCTTGTCTTTGCGCGCGATGCGCACGTGATGATCAAAATCAAGACCTCGTTTTGATCAGGGCGCTCGCGCAAGCTAGTAGCGGCCGGCGTTTTTGGTGATTCCAGTTGAAAGTGGGTGATGTTGGAGTTGGAAGCATCACCTACTTTTGTCTGTCAGTGCATGTGAGAAAGGACCGAGTTTTGTTTACCCGGTCCTCTCGTCTTCAACCAAGTGCTTTGGGTGTTGCCGAGTGAAGTTCACCGTTCTGTTTGTCAGTGGTCGACGAGCTCGAGGCTTGGCGTTTTCTGGTAGCAGTCGCCGGCTGCAAGTGATGCCGGAGTGACGTCGGCTACGACTACTGCTTCTGGGCTCGTGTCTTTGCAATCGAGGCCGAGTGCGAAACAAAGTGAGAGGCTGTCGACTTGTCTGAAGCGATCTTCGGGCAAGTTGCCTAGTCTTTCTGCCAGTTGAGAGATAACGTTATTGCTGGAAGTGTTTGCAAAAACCGTGACTTCATTTACTGCAAACAAGCCGGTGGCATCCTTGAGGTCGCGTGCTTGTTCGCAATCGATGCGTCGAAGTGCCCTTCTGGTCAGGTCGTTGTGTGCATGAAGCACTAATAGAGAGCCTTTGGCCGGTATGGTATGAGTCCAGCCGAGCTCTTGCAGTGTGTCTTTGCAAATGGCCACCAGAACGATGGTTGGCTGCTTCATCTTCGGGGATTCGTAGTTCGAAGTCATGTTTTTCTCTTTCGATTCGAGTGTTTGTGCAGTTGCGGCTAGTTGTTAGCGCTTCTTGAACTTGTCGAGTTGTGACTTGTCGCCGTTGAAGCGGTTGACGTCGACTGCTCCCTGGATGCCTGCGACTGTGCCTTTGTCTGAGTATTGCCAGAAGGTCCAGAAGGGGAAGGGTTTGGGAACGGTCGGTTTGGTTGCCTTCGTGTAATGCGCAACCCAGAGCGGGTAAGCGGCAAGACCTGGGTCGTTTCCGAGCACCTGTGCAAACGATGGGCTCATGTAAATGATCGGGTCGACACCAAGTGCCTTCTTCACTGCTTTTAGCCAGCCGTGAACGAGTTCGAGGCGTTTCTTGAGTGAGAGTTTGAGCCAGGGCTCTGGGATCTCGACATCGAGAACAGGAGGGAGTTCTCCGGGTTCGAGTTTGCCGACTGCTTTGAGAAAGTTATCTATTTGGGCTTGCAGTGGGGCGTTAGCGCGCATGAAGTGATACCCGCCAGCAGGTACGCCATAGAGTTTCGCGTTGGTTCTATTTTGTTTGAAATTCTTGTCTACAAGCGAGCTGCCTTCCGTTGCCTTGATGAATGCGAAGTTGACGTTTGGTGCTACTTTGGACCAGTCGATTGTGCCTTGGTAGTGAGACACGTCGATGCCGAAAAGAGGCTTTTGTGCTTTGCGTTTGTTTGCTTGTTCTCGTTGTCGTTGACTCATTACCTTATGCTGCTTTCATTTACTTTGTGCAAGTTGGTTTCAAGTAATGAATTTCCGATGCCAATTAGAGGTGCCCGAGAGGCGCTCCAACAAGTTCAGTTGGGCTAGTGCTTGTCGGAAGGAGGTGCGTCTTTCTTCACCGGCTTCTGAGGCGGCACAGGTTGCACCGGTTTGATCGTGGTTCCGCCGCCGGCACATTCGGGCAGATCTCCGAAGACTTGTTTCCAGATGCCTTGCACTGCGGGGTCGGAGAGCAGGCGTGCCAGGTTGGCCTCTTCTTTAGCTTGATTGGCCTTCTCTTTTGCCAGCTCCACTTCTGCTAGTTTCAAGGCAGTGAGCAGTGCGGTTTCGTAGAGCTTTGCAACTTGCTCGGGGGTCATCGTCTGGTTGACGGACTGCTCGGAGAGGCGGAAAAGGCTCTCACGAAGAAATAGGATAGTTTGGCTTTTCGAGGCCAGTTGCACGATTGCGGTGTTGAACTCTAGCTGAGCCTTAGCGTCTACCGGGGTGCTCGGGTTCTTGACGGAGGCCTCAAGCAGGATTTTGTTGACTGTGGCGAGAGCCGCGTCGGGGGCTTGTTCGGCAAGGATGTAATAGCCGTGGCTGTCAGGGCGGGGAATGATGATGACACCGCGTCTGGTGGCGTCCAGTTCGACGAAGGTAGGCTTGTCTTTGTCTGGAATGGGGTGGACTTTGACCGGGGGGCGGAGGCTGGCGCAGCCGGAGGCGGCAACGGCGACGCCCAAAACGAAGGCGAAAGTGAGGAGTTTCATTGGAGTGTTCCTGGTTAAGAGTTGCTGCTTGGTGGGTCTTGCTTTACCAAGACCTTTTCGAGAATAGGAAGAATCAAAGCTGTGAGGATGAGAACCAGGCTTCCGTAGACGGGTCTGTACCAGGCGAAAGTGGCTGCAAACGGGCCGCCTAGTGCGAACGACCAAGCAATAAATGAGAGCGTGGATGCGGCCGCGCAGAAGTACGTCTTGTTGGCCGCGTGCAACATTGGAGGCGGCTGTGAAGGGCGGTAGATGCAATAAAAAGGCGTGAGGATCGCGAGTGCTATGAGACAGCACCAGTGAAGCCAAATCGGGTTGTGTGGATCGTCGCCAACGATGCCGGAGAAGGTCATGTATGCACCAAGGATATCGGCTGGAATATATCCAACCAAAATTTCGAAATAACTCTGATCTCTTCTGGGCTCCATGTTTTGTTTGGGCTCAGAAGGAGGAGGTGTGGGTTGTGTGGACATGATTGTACTTGTGGTTGGAAGACACGATTGCAGTAAGTTCTGAAGGCCAGCATGTAAATCCGACAACGGCTCACGAGAGTCGCGCGATGCGAAAAATGAGCTGTGTTTAAGTGGCAATCAAGAGAACTAGCTTCGCTTGCGCGATGGAGAGCCTAGTGGCATGAGCTTCTTCGAGCCATTCTTATGGCCGTGCCCTATCGCTTTCATTTATCGCTTGCTGCTGATAGGGTGGTGGTGTGCGGCTGCTCCTCTCGAAAAAAGTAATTATGTTGCAATAAGCACTTTAAGAAACCGAGCAGCCGCATTACTAGTTCGCCGATAACAATTCGAATTTTGACTCAATTCCCAGCTATGGCTTGGTTCCAGCCGTTTTTATCCTTGTTCGGACTAACTGACGTAAAGTGAAAACTTTCCAAGCGTAGACGCTGATTTGGAGCCGCTATGACCACTAGCCATGCAAGAAGGTTGAGCTTCTTGATATCGCGCTTGGTAGCTCACCTGCTGTCGTTTTTCGTGATTCTAGCGACGACAGCGTCAACAATTTACTTAGAATTGGGGTAAACCTTTTGATATCGAAGGTTTGACACTCATTTCTGTCCAATTTGTTCGCGAGAGCGCTTGAAAACCCGATCTGTGCGATCAACGTCATCTCGCGAAGTTAGCGTAACCCAGTACAGGAATCGGTTTTGAGCTTGTGATATTGAATGTTTAGTGCGAAAGCTCCACTTAAACATCGTAGCGGCGGGGTTTCTGACGCATGTTAGCATCAACACGTTCTCTGATTATCTTTCGTTTTTACAACTAGGATGCCGAGTGCTGTAACTTCGAGCATGGTCCTCCTGAAATTTTTCATGATCCTGCAAATGAAACAAAGACAAAGTGTTACGGAGCGAAGGGGCACCGCTAAAGGTACTACGCTCGCGCGAGGTTCCTTCAATATCAAGCATAGTGACCCGCAAGATGACAGATGTTCGCGCTTAACAATGAGACTGTGCGCAACTTGGAATTGTTCAGTTCATTCGGGGCCAAAGCACTCGCTAAGTTCTCATTTTGTTTTGGGGCTTCGCTGGCTCTAATTTCATGACGCGACTTTGCGAATTATTTTGCAAAATCTTGTAGCGCGCAAAGAATGTTCAATCCACACTATGTGGAGCCTAATAAAAGCCCCTTCCGAGCTTCCTCGACAACATCTGGTGTAAGAATCGGAAACCGATTGTGTTTTTGAAGGCGTTGAATCTCGTTGAAGGCTAATTCACAATGACCTGAAAACGGCACTTAAAAGAACGCACGGTGACGTGCCTGTGTTGTGCATGCCACTCTAGGGATCGAAGTCAGAAATCGCTTCTGAGGGAAATAAGGGGGCAATGGAAACGATTTTGATCTCGTCGTTCAAGACTCGGAATTAACAGCTCTCTAGTCGTCCAATTTTGTTGAGCCGAAACGTGATTTCCGGTTCATCTATCTAAGAGGGCTCCTTCAATCCAATGGTTCAAAAAGAGACTCGATGTCTTCGGCTGTGAGATTCAAAGGCAACGTGTTGTCGCTGTCGTAGATACCTTGGGCTATGGCTTTCTTTCGCTCTTGCAATTGCAGCATTCGTTCTTCGATTGTTCCGGCGGCAATTAGCTTAAAGACAAAGACGGACTTCGTTTGTCCGATGCGATGAGCGCGGTCGGTTGCTTGAGTTTCCACGGCTGGGTTCCACCACGGATCGTAGTGAATGACTGTATCTGCAGCTGTCAGGTTAAGGCCTGTGCCACCGGCTTTCAGGCTCAGAAGGAACACTGGGACTTTGCCGGATTGGAAAAGATCGACTGGGGTCTTTCTGTCTTTTGTGTCACCTCTTATTTCCGTGAAGTCAATGTTGCGCGCCTTGAGTTCTGGTGCGATCAAGTCGAGCATGCTTGTGAATTGTGAAAACAGGAGTATCTTCTTTCCTTCTTCGACCAGTTCTTCCAACATGTCTAGAAGCAACTCGCGTTTTGCGCTCGATTGCACCTCTTTCGCTTTGGCTGTGGAGACCAGCCTTGGGTCGCAACATACTTGTCTTAACTTAAGAAGTGCGTCAAGAATGATGATTTGACTCTTAGCCAAGCCCTTTGAAGAGAGAACTTCCTTTACTCGTGTGAACATGGCTAAGCGCACCGTCTCGTATAGGTCGCGTTGTGCTTCGTCTAAGTCAACGCGCTTGATTATCTCGATTTTTGCCGGCAGCTCAGATGCAACAAGCTCCTTTGTTCGGCGCAGTAGAAACGGGCGAATTCTCTTTGCCAGTACGTCTCGTTTGAAGACATTGCGTTGTTTTTCAATCGGTGTTTTGAAAGTCCTTGTGAAACTAGGTAAGTCTTTCAAGAAGCCCGGCATCAAGAAATTGAACTGTGACCAGAGCTCGCCTAGGTGGTTCTCGACTGGTGTGCCGGTTAGACAAATGCGGTATTCGCCTTTGAGCCTCGCGACTGACTGTGTAATTTGAGTAGTCGGGTTTTTGATTGTTTGTGCTTCGTCGAGAACTATTGCTTGCCACCGGCGGTGCGTCGTCAGCTTCTCTATGTCCTTAACGACTAATGGGTAGGTGGTCAACACAATGTCCGACTTTGAAATATTTGAATAGCTCTCGGCTCGAGACGATCCGAAGAGCGCAGTGACCGTAAGAGACGGCGTGAACCTCTCAATCTCGCTCATCCAGTTTGGCAAAACCGATGTCGGGCAAATCACAAGAAACGGTTTTGTGAGGCGATTCTCGCTCTTTTCAAAGGCTATATGCGCAAGCGTCTGGATGGTTTTTCCCAAGCCCATGTCGTCAGCCAGGATTCCACCAAGCTTGAACTCACGCAGAAAGTTCAACCAGGTAAGACCATCGCTTTGGTAAGGACGAAGCTCTGTGTTGAATGTGTCAGGTGGAATAATCTTTTGTTGTAAGTCTTGTGAGTTTTTGAGTCTATCTATCACATTCTGCAGGCGATGGCCTAACACCCAGCTTCCTGCCTTGCCTGCGGCAGCCGTTGCTAAGTTTGCAAACTCAATCATCTGTGGGAAGGTGAGATCGACCTTGTCTTTGGTGGCGTGTTGTTCTTTGTCGAAGAGCTCAATGAGTACCTCTATGATGCTTTTGACGCGGGCAAAAGGTAGCGCTGTGTATCGTCCGTCAGGAAGTAGGGCGTAAAAAGAGCCGTTTCTGTTAAGGTGCTCAAGCTCTCTAAGCGGGTTTGAGCCTCTAATGCGTTTGAGAGCGGAGCTTAAGATAGGAAGAAGCGGGATGCGTTTCCCGTTTACGGTAATGCCTAGGTCTAACGAAAACCAGTAATCCGCCCCTTCGGTGGCTTCTGCCGACCACTCACGGTCTGCCTCGACGAACCTGAACAGGAAGGACGAATCGAACGAGACTTTCCAACCCATTGATTTAAGCTGCGGCACGGCGTTGTGACAGAACTCTAGCCAATCGATCTCGTCATTGAAATTATTGAACGTGAAGGCGCGTTCTTCATGAGAGTATCTCCTAATCAGTCTTCTGAGCCCGTGCTTCTCTAGTTCCTTCATGCATAGCGTTTCTTTTGCCGTGTCGCGTTTGTAGATTGAAAGTACATCGCCTTCGATAACACGCTTTTCTTCTTGGTCTTGTGTGGCGAATTGCACGCCGTCGTACGCGAAAGTAAGCTCAGCTACTGTCAGTCTTTCGTAGGGGTCGGGATCTCTAAAAGATGGCAGGACCTCTGTTTTTATGTCGCCCCTTTTCACTGCCAGGCGAAGACATGGTGTGAATGTTGGATTGATGGTCTCGATGTTTAAGTTGCACTTTGGTTTCGGGACCCCATGGAGCTTATCCAGCGCCAGTGACACGGCTTCAGCCTCGAATGGTTCTACCGCTGGTGCTGAGACTATCGTCTTGAACGCTTGTTGAGAAATTGGCAATAACAGCTCGCCTAGGAGGTTCGCTTTTGGGTCGACATACCAGCCGCAGCCGGCTGTGAGAGTGGTCTCTTCTTTGATGCCGGAACTGAATTGCAAGCGTTGTTTTCCATCCGGCAAAGACTGCCAGTGGAGTGTTCCTTGTTTGCTCGGTCCTGGCCCAAGCGGTGTGCCATCTACCTTTTGCCAATAAAAGCGATTGCTTGCAAGCAATCGTTCGATCAGCAGTCTGCACACAATGGCGGAATCTGGAAATGTGCTTGTTCTGTAGTGCCATACCGACTCTTTTGAGCCAGCCAGCATTAGCTTGCCGATTTCGTGATCTAGTTGTGTGACGTACTTTGCTCCTTGGTTGGCCAAGACCTCCAAAGTAGTTGACTGCATAGTTCCCCAGCCGCCCGTTTTTAGCCGTCTTGCATGAAAGATATTGAGCATGGGCTTGCCATCGGGGGTAGCACTTAGTACATACAATACGGTGTCTATTTTGCTGGAGCCGACCTCCGGCACTTGTGGCTGTTCCTCGAGCTCGCTGGAGAGAGTCCGTAGCCAGTTAAGCACCAGTGGTGACGGTTTGGGTGGTTCTTTCGTCGAGGGTGTCTCTTGTTTGATGACAGATGGGACGAGGTCTCTGTCTCTTGTGAAAAAGGCTGGCTCGGTAGGCTCTTCATTCTGGGATGATTGTTTTTCGGCAAGCATGCTTTTGAGAGCATATGCACTATCGAGCTTACCGCGCCGCAAAGCATCAAGAAGAGCAGCAGCACAGTGCTTGCAATGTGTCTGACGTGGGCAACTACATTGTGCCGTTATGACGTTTGCAAGGTCGTCATCCAGATGGATTGCAACTTTGTATGGTTTCGTCTCGCTACCTTGAACCGAGCCGTGTATGCGCTTGAGAGCATAGTCAAAGAGTGTTTTTGAGACGTTGTGATTTCGTTGGTACGAATCGCCGCGATGTGCGCAAACAGCTCCGAACGTTTTGTACACGTCGTTTTCAGTCAAGCGACTTCTGGTTTGTGCTAATTCGTCAGCCACTAGCTGTCGCTTTCTTGGTTACTTCTGCCGATGCGATCGAATATCGAAATTATCGACGTCGGTGACTGCCAAGTAAAGCGCACTGTTTAAATATCCGCTAAGAATCGTGAGTAACGTCACAGCTGTAAGCCACTGAATTTGCAGAACTTCTCAAAATGTGACCGCTCGGCGTTAGGCTCGGATTTCTTCATGTCTTTTCCTAGACATTCGCTCAGTTCGCAGTTCTTTCTGGGGCTTCGCACTAAGTTGATGCTTGGCGCCGTACGAGTGCGTGCCGCTCGTTAGTAACGAAGTGCCTTTGCCTTGTTTCTTCAGCGTAGCTCAATGCTTAGCCGCGTCAAGAATTTCGTAGAGATACACGAACAGTTCCTTGGCATTGACTCGTCTGCGCATCGAGCTGACTTCCTAGTACGGCGGCAAAGAGCTGCCTGCGCAAGAGCATTGGAGGAGAGAGGCATGAATACGAAAGTTTTGAAGAAGCATCTGAAGTACATTGTTCCTCAGGTTAGACTAGCCCTCATAAAAGAGCCTGGCAAGCCGATTGCTATTGTTGGTCCTGAGGATATTGCTCGATTTGTGGAGCCTTTGCGACACCGAAGCGAAGAGCATTTTATTGCGTTCCATCTCGATGCGAACAATCAGGTGACGGGATACCATGACGTGTCGCATGGTACCGTCAATATGTTTATTCCGCGTTGAGAATTATCCCGAGCAATACTTCATGACGATCATGCAAGCG
>CAZCZI010000133.1:4466-11341 GCA_964503045.1 uncultured Candidatus Obscuribacterales bacterium | reverse complement strand
AGATGACGGGACCAGCACAATGCGGAGATGAGGCGACATAGCATTTCGAACCATCTTTGGCGGTGATTTCCAGAGGCATCTCTTCGCTGAATTTGTGAGCCGTTTCCTTTCCGTCGCGCGTTATCTTCACGGTGTCCTTGTCAAAAGTGGCTTTGCTGCCGTCTGGTAGTTCGATGGGTCCGTCGAGCTTGTGATAGTAAGTTGCAAGCCAACCATCACGTTTTTCTAGGGTGTATGTCACTTGTTGCCACTTTCCGTGGCTGGGACTTTCGGTATGAATGACTTCGGTGCCGAGGTCTCTTGTCTCACTCATTCTGCCATTGCGCGCGATCGTGAGCCGTTGACTACCTCGGTCGAGGATGATAGAGCCATCGGCGCCAGCTTCAATTTTGTAATTGCTCGGATGACCATCCTCTTCCAAGAGGGCTTTGGTCTTTGGGTTGAACGTTAAGATGCTAAGGCAGGAACTGGTAAAAATGATGGTGCCGTCTTGTTTCTTTTCGATCTTCAATTCATTGCCGTATTCAGTTTTGGCCTTGCCAGCGAGTTGATCCTCGAGAAACTTGCCCAAGATTTCTGGTCCGCTTTTCTCCAGCGATGCTTCTCTTGCGCTGCCGACTTTTGCATCCGAAAGCATCAAGATTGGGATGAGTCCGGCGGCTTCGAAGTGTTTTGATTGCGCTGAAACGGCAGTGTTGAGTTGCTTTGTCCAGGCGATTTCGGAGGTGCCGACATTCAACGCGAGTTGGATGGGCATTGCGGTTTCGTTTGGGTGGTAAGTTCTTTCGAGTGACATATTCGCTCCGTCGATGACTGTGCTGACAGACTAAATTGAATTTGCAAAGATGTTGCAAAGATTGGGTCTCAATCGAGTTTGAGCCGCGATTTACCTAAGTATTTTGAACGGCGGCTTCTGGAAACGCTCCGACATTGAGAAGCGCCTATCCAACGCCTTTGAAAATCTCTTTCGGAATGTCTTCGTTTATCTCAACACTTTCGTAGAAAGTAGCGCGCTTAACTGAGAACTCTTTGCTGACGATAGGTACTTTGCGCGGAATCCTGCTCTTCCTAAATTGTGCGACTCCCAATTGCCGAAGTAACAGCCGCTCAATCACCGGCTCGACATACCTTCTCAGCCACCAAAATGGCGGTTCTGCGAGATCTTCATTTTCTTTGTCATCTTCACGAGTGCCACCCAGGACGTAATCCATGCTTATTTTTCGTACGACTAGCCTTGAGTTAGAGATCCACATATTGGTCTCTTCCTTCTTTCGCGTATCTGTTTTTCGAATGTGATAACAGCTTTCACCCTGGACTTCTCCGTTATCTACGGACTCTAGATTTCTCAGATCGATTAGTCGATTCCCTCCGACATCGGGTATCAGAAGCGCGGAGATAGTGTGAGCGGTGCCACTGGAAATGCCGGTTGCACCAGCTATAGCTAAACCAAGATCGCGTGTCGCGTTTGGAAGACTGAATGGCATACTAATCAGTCGTTTTTCTTGTTCTGGATATTTCCAATACGCAGATTTACCGTCGCACCAGATGATGTGATGCCGCTCTTCAGAATCTTCAGAAAAGCGATCCATCCAATTAAAGCGAAACAAATTTGGTCGCAGAAAAAAAGTTTCGAACGTGAGTTTAGTGATTCGCTCTTCATCGGTGCCTGGACAGAAAGTGGTTTCAACATAGCCTTTGTCTTGATATGACTCTAGTTCTGCATATGTGCGTCCTAGAGCCTTCATAATTTCATCGGGATTATTATTCTCGGACAACCAGTGTTACCTCAGTCCCATAAATGCTATCGGATCAAGTTGACTTGAATGCAGTGAAACATGATGGCTGTTTCTAGACAGAGTTTTGCCATGGCTTTTCTTCGAGTATGTTAAGTGTATGCTCGTTGCAAAGGACGGCTTGCTCCAGAAAGGAACGGTCTTTCAAGGAGAAGTATTCATCAAATTGGGGATCGTATGCATGGTACGAATACTCCTGCCCCATGATAATTAAATAGTCCCAAAGCCTTGAGAAGACTAAATCACTTTCTTCTCCAGAATACCAATACGGAACTGAGGCGGCAGCGCCTTTCGAGAAAAACACAATTTGAATTCGATATCGATCCCAAATCGTGGTGGATGTGGTGTCTCTGAATAGTTCCAAGTTAGGCTCTTCTTGCTTTAAGCGCTCGATCACTTTATCGTGCGCCGCAATATCTTCTCGACTCAAGATTTCCAGCGTTGGTGTCTCAGGAACGCATTGAGATTCGTGGCTCTGCTTCAGAGTAAAGCCCTCCTCAGGAATAAAGAGATCAATATCGTAGCTCACACCCGACTCCTGACTGGTCGGCATCAAGATCCTAATTCCAACCGTACAAAGTTCTAAGTTCCGCCAAAACTAGTGTACAATTTGGCCTTCCACCCGCTTGTCCCCCGAAGGTTTCGGCATCGGTGTTTTTTCTTTGTGGGCAGAATATTTGGAACGTGCTTGCACGCCATCGTCAGCATGAAAAAGGTCTGAAAAGGCTGAAAAGCCTCTGACCACAAGGGTTTAATGAAAAGCGCAAAACTTTCAATTGAGTCTGATCTGTTGTGTTTATCGGAAGTTCGGGGTTTCGGCGATTGGACCGGCATTCGCAAATGAGAGAGATGGGAGCAGTATGAAAAATCGATTGAGAAGTATTTTTCTGTCGCTAGGCTTTGCGCTTGCTTGTCCATCGTGGGCGGACAGTAATGGAAACTTTTCCGGAGTGGGAAGCCTTGATGCATATAATCAAAGCTGCCCGATTTCGAATCAGGCTAATGCTTGCATGCGTCAAGGCGATATTGAAAGGGCAATTTCTCTCTACAAGAAATCGATTTCAATTTATCCGTCTGATTCTGCAACCTATCATGCCCTAGGTACTGCATTCCAAAAAATCAAGAAGTTTGAGGACTCAATAGATTCATTTCGAAAAGCCGTAGAGTTAGAACCAAAGTGGGTCAGCGCTTGGATTGGAATTGGATTAGGGTTCGAGAGTCTAGGCAAACTAACTGACGCAGAAAAGTATTACAGAAAGGCTGTGGAAATTAACCCCAACAGTTATACGGCTGTAGGTGACCTAGGAGATATTCTACGCCAGCAACGACGCTACAAAGAAGCGCGTACCTGGCTGCTTAAAGCCAAATCGTTGCCGGAGGATAAAATGCATCCGGGACAAATCGATAATATCCTTCTGAAAATTGAACAGGCGCAAAACAAAGAGGCGTCCACAAAATGAGTATTACCGGAGCTGAGAATCCTGAGAAACAAATAGCAACTCACAACCAGAAAAGCATTAAGACTTCTGGAACTCGAACGGGGCGTTCTGAGTCTTTGCCACAAGTGGTGGTGTAGAGTCTTCCGAGAGTCAACACACCGGTGCGAATAAGCCAGCCATAGAGCAGGCTAGATCTGATGCCTATGGACCCAAGGCTACGGCAAAAGCTGAAGCTACACCAATGGCGAGCGGTAGTCATTAAGATTCAGTTGCTTTCTGATCGTCATTAAGGACCCCAAACTGTGTGATTTTAACAGGCGGTCGATTGGGAAACGAAGCCGTAATCTCTAAAGTGCCGCCCATAGCTTGAATGAAGTCACGCAGTGTGCTGACGTACATATCTGTGCGACGTTCAATTTTAGATACTTCTGCTTGTTTGACGACGAGTCTCTCGGCAAGTCGCTGTTGGGACTGCTGCATTGCCTTTCGCAATTGCTGCAAACTCATTTCTTCAGCAATTAGTTCCTTCGCACGTTTCTCAACCTTCTCTCTGCGAGCTGGTGGCAGTGCTTCCATGTAGTCATTTAAGGTTTTCTTGTTCACTATTGTTTTGCCTTCCCAAGCCTTCTGCGTTTCTCTTAGAAGCAATTTTATTCCATTTAGAAATACGGCGAAAGTTTGACAGATGTTGGGCTCGGATGCAGTTTGCAAATCGTTCGCAGAGGTCAGGACTCATGCATAATTAAGAAGATGAAGAACCTGTATGACAAAATTGTGAATCTTCTGGGTCAGCGTGCAGACAGCGTGGACTATCAAGACTTGGTGTCAGTGGTTGGAGAGCCCGTAGACCTAGCTCATGATACCCACATTTTTCTTCCAGAAGCCGATGTCTCTGTTAGAGGGTTTCATGTTTTTAGAACCGCCGGTTTCGCCCTCCGGAGCGACACGCCCAGTAGCATATTTTGGTATGCCAATTTCAGGTTATCTCGGATGCCCCTATCAATTGGTGAGTATGACTACCAATTTCCCTATGGAATAGAACGAGCGGACGGGAGAGCCATGGTGCAGCAGAAGATAGGACAACCTTGCTTCCGCTCTTACAATGATGCCTTCTTCACTTCCGGCAATGATTTTTGGATCGACAACTATTGTGTTGAGCCATTTCTATTCGGATTTTTGTTTGCGGCCGATTCTGACAAGTTAAAGTCCTTGACTGTAATGCAAATGCGACTCGAGGATGTGCAAGAAACGATGAATGCGCCATTTGCGGAAGTGGTTGATCTATTCTTGAGGAGAAACGAGGTTCGACGGAGCTTGATGGATAACGGTTTGAATTGAACTTGCTAGCGCGTGTGTTGCACTTCCCGACCCCTTCAAGGCATGCCAGTGTCACCAAAAGTGGTGCCATTCCTACATCTTTCTGTGCACAATGAAAGGCTACGACTGATTACTTTCACCTTGACTTTCAAGTTCATACAGACTCGAACAGCGCAGCCGAAATAGGTTTGTTGACTATCACTTGGTTGTAATTGTAGGTGTGTGTGTACTTTCTTGCCTCCGGCTTGATGGGCGGTCCTACGGGCAATCCCTTGGACCTCAGCCGTTCTATGTTTCTAGCGTTGCGCCTCGCGCTTTCTTGCAAGGTAACGTGTGTTCTATGCAAGCGACGGCGGACAATGAAATCATCGTGACTTATCCAAACTTCTTCGTCGTCATGTTTCACGCTTGTACCCACTAGGTGATAGCAGGGCCATCCAGAGATTTCCTCGTCCTCAAGCCTTCTTGCATTTCGCATCTCATACCAGATGCGATTTACTTCCAGGCACTCCGGCAACAACAGCTTGAGAATCTGGTACACCGAAGCGCTGGAGACACCTGTGGCACAGTCCATTGCATTTGAAAGGGAACTGCAGAATCGTAGCTTGTTCAAGAACATCATCTGAACTTGCTCACCATTTGTACAAAAGATGTTTTCATCTGGCGGAAGTTCTTCAAAATGCGGACCACTCCACTCGAAGCGAACCATGCTTGGTCGAACAAAGTACGTCCTAAAATCCAGGCTTGTCTCTCCAATGGGAGGAATTCGATCGACAGTACCTCTGTCCGAGCACGACCGAAACTCTAAGTAGGTCTTCTGAACCTTTCGTAAAATGGAATCTGAATTCATTGCATCGACGTAAACAACTCGTCCAAGATGGGCTTATTGACCACAACTTGATTGTAGTTGAATTGATGATGATACGATTGGGGGCCTGTTGCCATTGGGATTTTTTCCTTTATACCCATGGATCTAAGCATTTGCAGGGCGCTGGCATTAGCTCTTTCGGTGTCTTTCTCGCTGACTTCAGTTCGGTGCAGGAGACGACGAACAATGAAATCATCCTGACTAATCCAGGCCTCTTCGTCGTCAGAACTAGCAATTGTGCCAACAAGATGATAGCAAAGTCGACCGCTTATCTCTTCGTCGGCTAATCGTCGTGCATCGCGCATTTCAAACCATGAGTGTCTTGATTGCACGCAGTCAGGATATAACAACTTTAGTATTTGCAATACGGATCCACTCGAGACGCCCGTTGCCCCTGCGACGGCGTTGGATAGGGATTTCGCCTGCCGTTGTTTTCCCAAAATCAATTCGCGAACACTTTTGCCATCGAAGCAAAACCCGTTTTCATTTGCCGGACCGTCCTTTCCAAAATATGGATGCCAGTCGCGCCACTCGAAACGTACTTGCGCCGGACGGACGAAGTACATTTTGAACTCAAGATTGGTCTTTCCAATGGGTGGAATCATATCTACGGTCCCAACATCCGCGTAGGATTGGAACCCAAGATAGGTGTCTTTAACCGCTCGTAAAATTGACTCAGGGTCCATTCTAATACTCCATCTCTGTATATTATGACTAACCAACGGCGACTCGTTAATACCGCTCTACAACGAGGATCGTCCTCCCCCAAAATTCCATGGGAATCCTCCCATTGCCATACCCGGCCGAATCCATAAGATAGATGGGCTGGCCTTGTCAAAAAACGCATACCTCTCCTCTTGCGTCTGCTCTGGACCCAGCTCCACAATGCGATCGTTGCAAATGCATCGAAGCGCCTGTGAAGACTAATACTTTGGTGTGATTGATGCCTAATCGTTTTAGCGATTCTCAACCTCCTGATTTTTCCGACCCGAATAACGACGGGTGGAACCGCAATCCCCAGCGCGACAATTCAAGCTCGAATGGGCCGCAGAATGACGCCGCGTCGCGCGCTGCCTGGGAAGAACAGCAGCGCCAAGCAGAAGCGCAACGTCAAGCCGCATTGGAAGCGCAGCGGCAAGCAGCTTTAGAAGCACAAAGACAAGCAGAATTAGCACAGCAGCAGGCAATGTTGGAAGCGCGTCAGCGTGCAATGATGCAGGTGGAACAGCCGGGTGCGTACGATCAATCGGCGCAGTATATGCCGGTTTCTGATTTTTCTGGTGACGGCCGAAATCGTGCTGCTCGCTATCCGCGTATGTCGCGCGACATCGTGATGGACAGCGCGAACATAGAGATTGGTCCTGGCGGATTGCGCATTCTGCCGACCTCGCCAGTGCGCGGATATGAAGGACAAGACGATCCCAATTATCCTCCTCACAGACGACCGATGCCTGATGG
>CAZCZI010000133.1:0-4366 GCA_964503045.1 uncultured Candidatus Obscuribacterales bacterium | reverse complement strand
ATGAAGGACAAGACGATCCCAATTATCCTCCTCACAGACGACCGATGCCTGATGGAAGGTATCCGGACCCTCGAGATCCGCGATATCCAGACCCGCGATATCCAGATCCGCGATATCCGGATCAACGCTATCCAGACCCGCGTTATTATCCAGATCCGCGCTATCCAGATCCACGATATCCCGGACCGCGCAACGGTGATCCTGTATACCGAAATTATCCATATCCCGATCCACGTCATCGCGACCCGCGCAACGCGAATCCAGATTATCCATATCCAGATCCGCGCCGCCCGCCGGATGCACGTGGTCCGTATGATCAGCGATATCCATATCCCGACCGTCGGCCGATGCCGCCAGATCGCGGCTATCCATATCCAGATAGAGGCGACGGAAGACCAGATGCGCCGTATCCACCGCGTGGCGATAGACCGGTTCCGAATGGTCCGTATCGCCCATGGGTGCTCGATCCGAACGCGCCGCTCGAACTCATGCCGATGCTTCATCCGCCAGGTTGGAAGCCGGGACAAAATGTGCCACCAGTCGACACGACCAAGCCTCCAGTCGACACAACCAAACCACCAGTCGACACAACCAAACCAGTCGACACGACCAAACCACCGGTCGACACGACCAAGCCACCGGTCGACACAACCAAGCCACCTGTCGACACGACCAAACCAGATCCGACAAAACCAGGCGATGTAACGCCTCCGACTGACACAACGAAACCAGATCCCAACAAACCTGGCGATACAACACCACCAACCGACACAACCAAACCGGATCCATCAAAACCAGGCGACACAAAACCGCCAGAATCCGAAGCCGACAAGGCGAAGGCGCGCATGTCTGCCGCCGCCGACGAACTCCTTCAAAAGCACAACGACAGTTTCCAAATCGCGCAAGAAGCACTCAAAGATCAAGGCATCATCGGTCAAACCTTCGACGCTGCCAAAAACACAATAGGCACCACCGGTGAAGGCAAGTCCTGGTACAACCCAAGCCGTTGGTGGTCGGGAGTGTTCGATGCAGATCTCGGTTCCGACGCAATCAAAAAATCAATCGACGCCGAGTCAGGTCAAATCGTCAAACTGCAAGAAGCAGCCGCAAAGGGCGACGAAACAGCGTTCAAAGGAATATACAAAGAAGTCACCGGCGTCGAATACGACCCAGCAAAAACAGAACACACACCGAAGAGCGCGAAGCTCGCATCCGAATACGACTCGTCGCAACGCGCCGGCGTCGACACGATCACCGACGTCTCGGCGGCTGTCGTCACCGCAGTCGCTCTGCGCGGCGGCAAGGGCGCAATGGCATCGAGCCTCACACGCGCGATGGGAACCGGCGCCGTAATCGGCGGCGTGTCCAAAGCAAGTTTGATGCAAATCGACGGCAGATACGCCGACCTCAAACGCGACGCTGCAATCGGCGCATTGTGGGGCGCAGGCATGCCACTCGGCGAAGTCGCAGGCGCCGCCGCAAGCCGCGCAGTCGGCGCAAAGTATGGCTTGTCCGTCACCGGCAACTTCATCACCGGTCGCATCGAGACGATGGGAACCGGCATGAGCCGCCGCCTCCTCAGCGCCGCGGTGAAATCAGGAACCTCCGGTGCAGTCTTCGGCGGCATCGAAGCTCCGACTCGCCACACAATTCAAAGTATCCACGACGGCAAAGCGATCACAGCAAGCGACTTGGCTAAGAAGACAGTGGCAGGAACAGCATTTGGCTTCGTCGGCGGCACCGCATTTGGTATGGTGTTTGATGGTGTCGGTGACGCCTTCAAGAGCCGTCGACCACCAGCAATGGATGGACCAACTCCAACCAAGGTCAATGGTGTTGATGTTCCCACATCGGGCGCAGCAACCTTTGATGATGCGGCGAAGATGACTGGGCACGACCCAATCGAGTTCCACACGAAGGCGACTCAAAATCCATACGGCGCCGTAGATGATGTCGCGAAGTTGTACGAAAAGCACGGCGTCAACATCAAGAAGGTCGACCCCGCAACAGGCAAATCGGCACTTCCGGAAGAGTTTGAAGAAGCTCTCAGCAATGTTCAAAAAGTCGATGCATTAACGGCCGAAGCGAAGACCGGCTTGCGCGAAAAAGTCGCAATCGTGAAATCGGCCGACGAATTCGTCGCGAAAAACGCGAATGAAGTCGAAGCGTCGATGACCAAAATCAAAGCCGATCCCAACTATCAAGAAGTTGTCAGACTCAAGGGCGAGCAAGGTGGCGCCGCCGCTGTCGATCAATTCGAAACGTCCTTCCGCAATGGCTTCGAGAAAGACCTGAAGACCAACATGTCGGTCGAGCGAGTCAACAATCCTGCCCTCGATGACGCCGGAGCGTTCGGAAGTCAAAAACCCAAGGTTGAAGAAGCGTACAAGCAAAAGGCTGCCGACTTCTTCAAAGACATGACCGACCCCAACCAACGAGCCCGGCTCAATACCTTGGTTGACGACATCTTCGACAAGTTCAACCCAGAGTCTATAACCAAAAAACAAGTTGCCGAAATTCTTGAACAAGTTCCACCTCAAGATCGCGAACTGGCAGTCGCGCTCCTTGCAGACTCCGCAGGCAATTCGTCCGACGTCATTCTGAAAGCCAGACTCCAAGCGCTTCGCTCAGAGATTGAAAAAGTGGCTGGCTCCGTGGATGGTGTCTACACACTGTCACCAGATTCGTCCGGCAACATGCTGGGCTACTTGTATCGCAAGAGCAACAGCATGAGCATGTCTATGCAAAACATCGATGGTCTCTTCGACAAGCTGAGTAAAGGGCAAAACCCGCCGCACAGCATCATGATTTTTGATGACCTCTCAACCACGCCATTGACGCAGGAACAGAAGGCGCTTCTGGCGAAGGTTCCGAATGTGTATGTGGTTGATCTCGGCGCGTTCGAGAAAGGCATCAATGTGCTCGACACCGCGAAGGGTCCAAAAGCTGTCGCTGAAAAACTTGAAAGACTGTTGGTGGAAGCGCGACAAGTCGCTGGGCAAAACACAGGCTTGGTGCCGACCGGCGTTGCGCGCGAAGTGTTGTGCGGCTCGGTCGATCAAGCCGCCGCATCAATCGGCCCCAACGTCAAAGTGATTAGACTCGCGCAGTCGCCGAAGGTTCCAAACTTGCCGACTCCTGAACAACTCAGCGTCATGGAACCCCACGACGCCATCCACACCGTCTGGCACACACCGAAGGCAAGCAAGGAAGAGATTGCGACATTCCTTTCGAAGTACGCAGGTGAAGAGCGCGAAATCGCAGCCAAAATGCTCGCCGATGGCGCAGTGCACAATTCGTTTGGCGCCATGATGGGCAAGGCGATGCAAGTGCAAGATCAGCTTGCAGGCGTGCTGCAAAAATCTGGTATGAGCATTGATGATCTGCTCATAGTCTCAGACAAAGACCCAGGTGGCAGCACACATCTCATCAGCTATCTCTTCGGCAAAGCCAACGGACTTTCGTCGAAGAACTTCATCTCGGCAAGAAAGCTAGATCAACTCATCACCAGTGGTGGTGCCCGCGGCAAAGCGATTGCCTACTTCGATGACACCGTTTACTCCGGCTCGCAAGCGGCAAACATGCTCGACAGCAACGTCTCCAGCTTGATGCCGTTCAAGAAAGTCGTCATCGGCAGCCTCGGCGCTTATCAAAAAGGTATCGACAAACTAAAAGGAACCCACCTCGCCTCAGTCGGCAAAGTCGAAGTGGCGACAGCGTCTGTGCATCAACCGTTCTACTCGACGAAGCATCCATTTTATGCGAGCCTGACACCGCAAGGACAAACTGCTGTCAAAAACATCGGCGGCTCCGCGGGCTTCGGCGACGTGCAGGGCTCGTTGATTTGGTCGTACATGTATCCAGACAATAATCTCGACTTCTTCGGCTCCGGCTTCTCGCACAAGGTGCTGCATTTGCCGGGTTCTTAGGGAGATTCGCGTTTAAGGCTTTTTGGGATATCTCGGGAAATCTCCGTATCCGTCATATTCAAGGCTATGGTTGTTTGTTGGATAATTTCCGCCAGTGGTTTTTTTCATCTCACTGGTTTTCAGTCGTCTGGGTTTCTGCTTTGGAGCGTTGATAGTCTTCTTACTCGGAGCGGGTTTTTTGGTGGCCATACAAGCCTCTTTTGT
Source organism: uncultured Candidatus Obscuribacterales bacterium (assembly GCA_964503045.1). GTDB lineage: Bacteria > Cyanobacteriota > Vampirovibrionia > Obscuribacterales > Obscuribacteraceae > CAYZJR01. The sequence goes on along the minus strand of CAZCZI010000133.1, from coordinate 233 downwards.
TGAGAACAAAGGTACTTACCAATACTTACCCGTTAAGTGTTGGCTCTAGACGAAACTATCGAAAGCAGCGAGTGCCAAAAACCTATGTCTGATGCGTCATCACGCGATTCTTATACCAGAATGGTATGAAAATCGACTAGACTGTATTTGCCGAATGCATCGCGATTCATCTCACTATCGATGATACCCAGGAAGATGATCTGACGTCCCAGGCTTATGTCCAAGTTTGATGG
>CAZCZI010000132.1:9481-11451 GCA_964503045.1 uncultured Candidatus Obscuribacterales bacterium | reverse complement strand
ACGTGTTATGGATTCCTGAGGAATTAAGCGTAGATGGAGCAGTAGTCAATATGATTCAATCAATTGGTGCGCACACACGGCAGGCTTTAGACAATGACAATGAATAGATGATCGCTCTTCGCTGGTCCGGTGTAAAAAGATTGCTCGTCGCAAGTTGCATTTTGCTGGGAATTCAGCCCTGCTATGCCGAGGAGAATGCTCAGCAACTCATCACTCAGGCGACACCTACGGAAGCCGGCACATCGTATTCGGATCTGACCAAGAAGATCTTACTGTGCGCCATAGACCTAGAGCGCTTCAGCTTAAACTATCGGCTAGAGGGCTGTAAGCAACCGTTGTTTGAGAAACTGGTGTTTTTCGGTACTCAAGAAGCCGGCGCAGCAACCGGTCTCGCGTTTGAGATAACCGGCACCAAACAGTTCGATCGCGGTCGGCACACACTCGGCGATTTCGATTCGAACAGTGTAAGCAAAGGACTTCGGGCTGCTGAAGTGGGTTCGATCATTGCGGCTTCCGGCTGTGCGGTGAATCTTGCTGCAAGTGGATATCATTACGCAAAGGCGCATAGAAAGGGGCTGGATACAAAATCGGCAGATCGCTATGTAACGACAAAAATGTCGGAAATCGACAAACTGTTGTCTCAACGAGAGTCGTTGGTTGCTGCCGAGTCTGGAAATCCCGCGGTGTATCAGCGCGCTGTTATCGAGGGCAAAATCTTGCACTCGATGCGATCGGCGTTTGCCAATGAGTTCTCGCAATTTACTGCTAATACCAGGGGTTTTGCCACTGTCCGAAATCTGTTTTTTCTCTTGAACGGCAGTTATAACACTGTCGGCGCAATTGCAGCGGGCGTAGCCAATCACTCGTTGAGGAAGCCTAGGCTGACTGGAACTTCGAACGTTTTGTTCACCATATCTGGTGCAATGGCCGCAGCTGCACCATTAATTTGTTCCGCCCAATTTCACGCACAGCGCAAACATATACTCAACTCTCATCGCAAACGCTTAGGTGTTGAAGACTTTGATTTAGCTGAGATGGAAAAACAATGCAAATTGCTTGCAGAATCAACCGAGTCTGAAGGCACACTTATGCCTTCCTTTCCAGCCACGCAGCGTTTTGGCTTGTACTCCCAGTCTAGTTCGCTCTTCGTCAAGCAGCTTGAAAACGAAGAGTCGACGATACACAAGTTAAACAAGGTTGCGCTGCAGAATTCGCTCTTAGGTCCGGCTATCGGCGGTTTACTGATGACCCAAGGCATTCTCGGCACCAGGGGTTACTATACATACTTTCCGCGGCATCTCAAAAAGCAATTCGATTTGAATTTCAAAGGCTCTGTATGCGGTACCGTCGGAACCAGCATGGCTGTTGTGGGCAACGCTGCTTGGTGTTTGGCTAGTCTCAGCTACGAACACAGACTGAGGAAACAGAAGCGATTACCCGAGCAGTTAATTAACGAAAGACTCAAGCATTTGGAGGAGGTTGAGCAGATCGTAAAGGGACTTTGAATACCAAACCAACACCGCACTTCGATCTGATTGAATTCTCCATAAAGTCGTCTCTATAGTGCCTATTGCTCAGAAAACACCACGTGCAATCTTATGTCTATCGGAACGGCAAGAGCAAATTTTCGAATTTTCGCTTTCAACCTTTTCTCTGCGTCAGCATTCAACGCACGGTTGTCGCAAGTTAGAGTTTCAACCTCTTTGACGCCACAACTGTCCACCTCTAAATCGAACGTAGCAAAGCCGGCGCCGTCTGCGGGGCTGTTCGACCAACTATCGCTAAGTTCTCTCGAAAAACTTTCGAGGTCACCAAAGAATCTCGGAGTTGCAACAGACTTTGCGAAATCTTCCTGCATTGCGCCGGGATACCAAGATAACTCCATAGCTTTCTTACAGCCCGTCAATTCTTTGTTCATCCGGAAAGTGAAACTCGGAAATGAGTTTCGATCCCCATCTCTAATATGTCCT
>CAZCZI010000132.1:0-9381 GCA_964503045.1 uncultured Candidatus Obscuribacterales bacterium | reverse complement strand
CATCCGGAAAGTGAAACTCGGAAATGAGTTTCGATCCCCATCTCTAATATGTCCTGGAGTACTTGGAGTTGAGTCTGCAGAATTTTGCAGTGGTCTGTTCCTCGGACCATCCTGACGCACGTCAGTGACATTGACCCGACCTTGAAGAACAGTTTGTGCAATTCCCGGCGCCGCGTAGTAAGCAGCACACTCCGTCAACAAAACACACAGCAGTGCCAACTCTATATTCTTCGTGCGCATTTGCCGAATCTCCATGCCGTTGAAACCAACATACGCGCAATCTTTGGCAAAATTTTGGCAGAGGCTTTGAAGGAGAAACCAAGTAATAAATTGTGGGAATTGAATTGAACTTTTTGGACACCTCGAGCGTTGTAGTTAATAGAACCACAACGCAATTTCAGGAGGACACAGAAATGAACATGAAGACCCGCACCGACAAAAAGACAAAGTTCGAACTCTTTCATTCCACCGGCGACTTCTTTTGGACAGCGCTTCGCTTCGGCTCCAAAATTACGAAAGAAGGCATTCATCAAGCATTTCTCGAAAAGAACTACGAGTCGGTAAAGACATTTATTCGCCCGACAGACAATTTAGAGGAGCAGCTTGAGGCGATTTTCCGTGATTCACAAAATGGAGATGAACCGTAGAACAGAGCTAAGAATTGCCGGTCAACATCGGTTGGTGACGTAATTCGAGTTGGGAAAGACTATTGGATCGTCGCCTCACTCGGTTTCGTGTTAGGATGGCAGTCGAACAACTTATGCTGATCATGGTAACTATTAAATCGCACAATCAGTTCCCGCTTCCGAGATCTCGCACGACTTTTGAAAGCCCTGTCGTAACGCGGGCGAAGTGATCGTAATTGAGCTTCTCAGGCGTGTCTTCATTTGTATGATAGTGCGGATACCGATATAGAGCGGTGTCCGTCACCATCATGCCCGGGTATCCTACTCGCCAAAAACTTAGTTGATCCGAGAAGTCTACACCTGAGAGATTGGCAGGTGCAGCCAGAATTTCGACTGGAAACCTCACGGCGGTGGTGAAGGAAGAAAGACATTTTTCCAAAGATCCAAGTGCCTCGATGTTCCCTACGAAAGCAAGGAAGTTTCCTTGCTTTGGATAAACCATCGATAAAGCACCCAAAGGAAACTGCTGCGTATCAGGCCGATCGCTATAGTATCCAATAGTCTCAAGCGAGAGCATTGCAACGATGTTGTCACCGCGTTCTTTGCAAGACTTCGCATAACGGTAGCTGCCCATATCATCGCTGCGAAAAAAGGGAGGCTCTTCGTTTGTGAATGCGACAAATCGAATGGTGCGCGCAGGTTTGTCTTTAGCGAGCGCACTAGCGATTTCGAGCAGTGCTCCGACACCGCTTGCATTATCGTTGGCAGCTGGGCAGTCTCCAACTCCATCGTAATGAGCGCCAATTATCACGATTTCGGAAGCTTTGGAACCACCTTTGATCTCAACGATGATATTTGAAGCGCTTTGCGTAGCATGAGTGGCTCCAAACAACCCATCATTGAAGTATCCGGCTACGGAAAATGTTTGCCGCTCAGGTTTGAAGCCTGCTTCGCTAAACTTTTCTTCAATGTATGCGGCTGCGCGCTCGAGTCCTCCGGGACTTTTCGGCAAGCTGCGCGCACCAATGTCGCCGGCAAGTTTCTGCACATGCTCACGCAGGCGTGCCGCCAGCTGTTGCTGCTCAGCTGTCAGTGGTTCAACCGGACCTCTATATGAGGGCAATCTTCCAAAGGCAAGTAAGCAGCCGACGATGGCAGAAAGAGTTCCAATACCTATAATGAGTTTCTTTCGCATTGGGACGTGCAAGTTTCTTTGAGGGCAGCGATTTCTAAACACAGCCAGAAGCCTGTATCATACCAAACTCATTCGCATTGTCTTGATTCTCAATTTATGCTGGGCTTCATAACTTAGTGCATTCGCACCAAATACAGTGCGCGCTTCTTCGTGTAAAGTCCATCATTACAAGTTCACCCCTCCTCTGCGTTTCGAAACAATGAACACATTGCTTGTCTTCGGTTAAGGCAACCAGCAACCGCGTCGCGGTGCCGGTTGGGCAGCAAGCACAAGATTCAAGAAATTCTTTTACTGATTTCGATGTTTCTCGTGCGGTTGAGATCTCCGTCATCAACTTCCAATATTCATCTATAACGTTGGGTGCTAACGGGCGAGGGAGCTTGGCAATCTGCTTCAGGCGCATCACGATACCGCGATACGAATCAAAGTCGAGTACTTGCCCAAACTGTTGCGATGAAGAACCTTGGATGCATCGGCGGCATCGCTTCTCACGCAACACAGGATCAAACTCGATTTGCTCGCCCGCTAAGAATCCGAGCCCGCATTTACATACACCCCGGTACTTTGCATACATCAATCGTGGCTTTGCCGCGACATCATTTTTTGTCGCGGTATTACTATTAGTCGCGATATTAGTCCGCCGTGCCAGCATGATTGCCTCCGAATCTTTGAACCTGGTCTCTCAATCTGAATTCGATTATCGCAATCGTGGGTGCGAAATATCCGCAGTCTCGAATGTTCCAGAAAAATTCATCAATCGAGGAAGATTAATTATCAGTTGCTGTCCTGTACAATCTACAAATTAGCCCAATGGTGGGGTCTCAAGATGCACCGTCCTCAAATTTTTGCAACTTTGGTTTCCTGGCTATTTACAAGCACAGCTTGTTTGGCAGCCGTAACCAACTTCTCCGGACACTGGGTATTGGACGCCGGTGCCAGCAAAGTACCTTATAAGATTTCCTCGACACAAACGATGGACATCACACAGAAAGACTCGACAATGGAAGTCCTTGAAACGACAGGTACTGTGAAACAGAAACACATCTATAGGTTGGATGGAAGCAAACAAAAGGAAACCCTAGAGGGTGTAATAACAGTCGAAGTTTGCGCAAAGGTTCAAGACTCTAAGCTACAGCTGACTACTGAGTGCGGCAGAAGCAAAACATCGCAGACATGGCAGTTAGTTGACGGCGGGAACACTTTAAAAATCGACTCGACACAATCGGGACTTGTTTCACAACAACAAGTACTTGTGTATCGCAAGAAATAACATTGACACCAACTGCTCGGAACAACAATGAAAAACGAACTCAACCCCGCAACGATCTGCCAGAACAATGCAATTGCAGATCACATCAGCGCTCTATCAAAGTGCCAAAAATGCCCGGAAATGATCGGTCCTGTTGTTACACACAGACCAGTTCTCAGTAAAGTTCTTTTGGTCGGGCAAGCACCAGGACCGCACGAAGGGCGTTTTGGCAAGCCATTTGCGTGGACTGCAGGAAAAACAATGTTCCGCTGGTTTCAGTCGATTGGCGTTGATGAAGAAAACTTCCGCTCGTTAGCCTATATGAGCGCAGTGTGTCGATGCTTCCCAGGCAAGACAAAACAGGGAGGCGATCGAGTGCCATCCCGAATTGAAATTGAAAATTGTGGCGACTGGCTGCAGGCAGAGTTCGAGATACTAGATCCAGCTCTCGTCATTCCGGTCGGCAAACTTGCAATCGCTCAATTTATGAAAGCTGACAGCCTGGAGGAAGTGATCGGCAAACCGCATAGCTTGAGTCTCTACGGTAAAGAACGGGATGTGATACCACTGCCGCATCCCTCAGGTGCATCGACTTGGTTCAAACGAGAACCTGGTAAAACGTTGTTGGGAAACGCTCTCGAATTGATAAATAGACATCCGGAATGGCAGAAACTCCTCACGAGCGCACGCTAGGCAAATAATCCTCAAACTCTGCGATAACTCCATGACACTAGTTTGCCGTTCTTGAATGGCGCGATTCCATGAAACATTTGCGGTGAATCATCAAACACCATGTCCAACCACAAACGATCGCTTTCCCAGAGGTTGAGCTCACCAAGCCGATCTATTTGAACCCATTCGAGCGTTCCTTCAGAATTACTCAAACGCAAAGAACCCGTAAAAGAGTCGACGCGATAGATGAATCCAAACCAAGCTTCGTCGTTCTTTCCAAATCCGGGCCAGCTTATGGTGCCACGCAAAACTATGTCTTGAGGAACCAGCCCGGACTCTTCCTCAATCTCCCTGCACAAGCCGGTTATCACATCTTCTGAATCGGACAACTTGCCGCCCAACCCATTGTATTTGTCGAAGTGCAAATCATCGGGGCGCGTGTTGCGATGAATCATCAAGACAGACTTTCGATCCGGTGAAAGTATGTACGCAAGTGTGGCAAGAATAGGTGTGTAAGCTGACATAACAGGATTGGCAAAAATGTCGTAGCAATCCAAATTTAACCGAGATCAGTTGTCAATCCCACTAATCTTGTTCTAACTTCGATTTCGCATCGCAGAAAGGACTCATTTGTGATTTCGCGTCACCTCAGTAATGCGCAAGTGGCAATTATTGGTGGAGGTCCGGCCGGTTTGATGGCCGCCGAAGTAGTTATAGCCGCAGGCGCAAGCGTTGATATATACGAGTCGATGCCTACCCTCGGACGCAAATTTCTGCGGGCGGGGCTAGGTGGCTTGAACATCACTCACAGCGAACCATTCGAAACCTTTTGCTCGCGCTATGACGACCGACAGAGCAATTTGCAGCCATTTCTGGATCAATTCCCCCCTGGTGTACTTCGCGAGTGGGTGCATGGGCTTGGAATCGAAACTTTCGTCGGCTCTTCCGGACGAGTATTTCCTACCGAAATGAAGGCGGCACCTCTATTGCGAGCCTGGGTACATCGACTCCGAAGCACTGGAGTGCGCTTTCATCTTAATCACCGATGGCTAGGTTTCGACGACAACAGATCATTGTGCATAGCAAATAGCGCTGAAAACTTCACCATCAATCCTGATGCCGTCATTTTGGCTCTCGGCGGTGCCAGCTGGCCGCAACTTGGTTCTACCGGAGTATGGGTATCCTGGCTCCAGGAGCGTGGCGTAGACATCACACCGTGGCAGAGCGCTAACTGCGGATTCGAAATCGCGTGGAGCGCTCACATCCGTGAAAAGTTCGCCGGAGCGCCACTAAAGACGGTATCGCTAACATTCACTGGACTAAATGGAACACCTGAGACCAGAGAGGGCGAACTGCTCATCAGTGAGTATGGTATCGAAGGAAGCCTGATTTATGCCTTCTCGAAGAAGCTTCGAGAATACATCAACGCTGCCGGAGAAGCCACCTTTTCAATCGATCTCTTGCCTCAACGCTCGTTCGATCGCGTACAAGCAGAACTCTCACGCCCTCGTGGCTCTCGATCTATCTCTCGTCACTTACAATCGTGTCTCGGCAATGATGCCCTGAAGCGAGCATTGCTGTACGAATTTCTCGATCGCGAGCAACTCACCGATGCCTCCACTCTTGCCAAATCAATAAAGGCGCTCCCCATCACCGTCCAACGCACACGTCCCATCGAAGAAGCTATTAGTAGCGCCGGTGGTGTCAGCTTCAGTGCTCTCGATCAAAATCTCATGCTCAAGGCCTTGCCTGGAGTCTTCGTGGCAGGCGAAATGATCGACTGGGAAGCACCCACAGGGGGTTATCTCCTTACCGGTTGCTTATCAACCGGTCGCAGCGCGGGAATCGGAGCAATCAAGTGGCTGACCGACCGCCCGTCGCCGGTTGAATGACCAAACAAATTTGAAACAAGACCAGCCTAAACTTCTCATCAAATTGTTCCACCATGGACTGCCGCGCGTTCTGGTCAACTACACGACGTCAACGTGAAAAGTCTCTGAACATGAATTCCCGTGCTGGTATCATATCTGGTGCTTGCTTACAGGTTGAACAGTCCCCACGTTCTGCTTGATCAGCGAATTGAGAGGACCGGCGCAGTGTTGTCCGCACTCTTACACTGTGCCCAGTAAGACGGAATCTCGGAATTGCGAAGCTTCTTTGCGCTTATGTGTTCAACCGAACACAGATACGCTTTACTCGATTCTGAATAGTTTTATTCAAGTGACCTTCGCCAAACTCTATAGAACAAGCGCCAAGCTGTTTTTAGTCAGTCAGGTAATTTTTCTGCAGTTCCGGAAAACTCGATTATATGGGTCAACCGACAATCTACTGGGGTAATCCCGAATTGATAACATGGTACAAACACTATATGCGCCGATAGTACGCACCTTAGTGGAGAATGCACATGATTACAGATAAGTCGCTCAAGTGCATCGGCTGTGGTGAATCTTTTTCATTCACTGTCGGTGAGCAATCATTCTTTGCTGAGAAAGGCCTGACCAACGAGCCGAAACGCTGCGCAAATTGCAGGATTCTTGTGCGGGTAAAACGCAGTGGTGGCGACACCAAAAGCGTACACGCAACTGAGTGTGCGGAATGCGGGGCACCGGTGATAGTGCCTTTTCATCCGAGAGGCCACAAGCCCATTTATTGCACTGCCTGCTTGCGCACCAAATCCAGTGCACAGTCCACCCAGTCACTTGCCGTCTAGGTTCATCGGTTGTCTGCTACTTGTAAAAACCGTCGAGACTTTCGGCAACACCAATCAGCTCGGACAATGAGCAACTTAGACCGGTAGCCACTCTTAAAAGCGTCAAAAACGAAAGATTTCGCAGACCGCCTTCGATATCGGTCACGTGTGTTCGATGTAGATCAGCTAAATCACCCAGCTCTTGCTGAGAGAGGCGGAGATCCAGCCGGCGATTTCGAATAGCCAGTCCTAATGCTTTGAGCGCGCGTATTTTATGTTGCTTGGATTTTTGCATGCGCGATCCTCCGGCGAAGGATTTTCAGCTCGGCATCTGCCGAGGCGCGCATGCCAGGAGAAAACCTGAAAGTACTGACATGCTCTAAAACAGACAGTCATAGTAAGTCGTTGCCTCAAATCCTTGCTAAGTACGATAAGGGCTTGATTTGCAGCTGTAACTCGGACTTACGTCCTCAAGACTCTCCATACCATCAGTATACGCTTGTGTTCACCGTTGGACAGATAGCGGTAAGGAAATGTTGCAAGTGGAGATATTCTCCATGTAACTTGGTTTGCAGTAACATTTCAGACGTCCAGGTCGAAAGATTACGACGCCTGGCGGTTGTAAGGCACCTATAATTACCATTCTCCCTTCTCTTGAGAACTGATGTCTTCCGACGAATCGCCTCGCAATTTGCTTTTGCGAAAACTATCTGAAGCCGTTAGAAATGATGTTCTGTCTGTTGCTGAGTTCGTGCACATAGACATTCGCGAAAACCTTATTGAACCAAATAAACCGATTGAATTTATAGATTTCCCGGAAAGCGGTGTTATGTGTCTTTTGACTCCGATGAGCGATGGCAGTCTAGTCGAGATTGCCACGATCGGCAAAGAAGGCATGGTGGGTGTTCCTGTTGCTCTCGGTGTTCACACCGTTGGCGAAGTGGCATTCTGCCAGGTGCCAGGAACCGCCTGGCGCGTTCCTAGAGAGCACTTCGTAAAGCTCTTGCAGAAACACAATGAACTCTCTCTCTTGTGCACGCGTTACGCTGCAGCATTGTTTGAACAGGTGGCGATTAATACCGGATGCAATCGAACGCACTCTCTTGAAGAACGGTGCGCTCGCTGGCTTTTATTAACACGTGACCGCTGCGGTTGCGACGAGTTTGTTTTGACTCAGGAATTTCTTGCAACATTACTTGGAGTTTCGCGAACCGGGATAAACTTGGTGGCAGGCATGTTTTCCAAAGCCAAACTGATAAGCTACGTTCGCGGCAAAGTCACAATTTTGGATCATCTGGGACTCGAGGAAGTCTGCTGCGATTGTTACTTCGCAATGCGTAAACAATTCGATAATGTCATAGGCGACTGAATACAGCGTCCTCTGTCCAGAACTGCACAGACAGCCGACATGTAACGTTGCAATCGTAAGAGGTTGACGCAGAGCGACTCTTCAGTTGATCTGCAAGCTCATCTGGAAAAAACTGAGTTTGACTGGTATTTCCATTATCTTATTGTGCAGTTATATAAATATGACGAACCTAAGCGATCCCGGGTAAAAATGGCGATCATGGAAATTGATGAGCACACTGAACAGATAGAACTAAGGCGAAAAGATCGCGAGAGAGCTGTGCGAGAACGCAAGAAAATTCAAGCGAAGCGCGAAGATTTGTACAAAAAGCGCGAAAATGCCGTCTCGAACGGTGATGACGCTCAAGACGACTTGAACCAAATTGAAAACGAGCTAACAAACTTGCAGCTGGAAATTAAGAGGCTGCAAGCCTATAGCCAAGAATATCAGCATGAAATCGATCAGCTACGATCGCTCGCCGTTAAAGGCTTCGTCAGAGCTCCAGATGACGACAAGCAGACCAGAGCAGAAAAGATTCTCACGATGCAAGAACAATTGCAAAAACTCAAAGAAGATACACAGAGCCAGCGTAAAGAGCGGCTTCAAAGCAAGAACCAACAGAAGTCCGATGAGAAACAGCCCTGACCTCGATGCTACATCACACTCGATTTATTGCAAAAGAAATGGCGCCCGCGAAAGCATTTGAGTTTGATACTCAGAGGTGACAATATATGCTGCTGGGCCAGTGGTACAGAGCATGGCGAGGAACGCAGAGACATGACAATTACCAAAGAGTTGTCATCAGATCAACGTAGCGCACTTCTGCGCGTATTGAAAACCCGATTTGAGAAAAACATGAACCGCCATAAAGGTCTTGAATGGGCAAAAGTCGAAGCCAGGCTGGCAGCCAACACTGAAAAACTTTGGTCTCTCAACCAAATGGAGAAAACCGGCGGCGAACCAGATGTGGTCGGCCATGACAAAAGGACCGGCGAATTTATTTTCTATGACTGCTCAATAGAAACTCCTAAGGACCGCAGAAGTCTTTGTTACGATCGCGAAGCGCTCGAATCGAGGAAAGAAAATAAGCCAGTTGGTAGTGCCATGGATCTGGCGACAGCAATGTGCATTGAACTCTTATCTGAGGAACAGTACAGAGAGTTGCAAAAACTCGGAAGTTTCGACACAAAGACCTCCAGCTGGGTGCAAACACCTGCTGAAATTAGAAAACTCGGCGGTGCTCTCTTTTGCGATCGCCGCTACAACACCGTATTCCTCTATCACAACGGCGCGTCATCCTACTATGCAGTTAGGGGATTTCGTGGATCGCTAAAGGTTTAACTCTGCTTTCAGTAGCCGCATAAGACTCGAATTTCGTCGCTTTCACAAAAACATCACACACACTTCGCACGAATTTCACAACGGCGGAGATAAATTAGTAGTAACTCGCCCCCGACAAGCCGCTTTCAGGAGTCGTCGAAGACGGCGACACACCTAGATTTTTCACCGCCGTTCCTGTAGTCGATGAAGAAGGAAATGCTCAAGTATGAATACGGTCAAGTATTTTGACACCCGCGGACAATTACTTTTGACCCTTTTTAA
>CAZCZI010000131.1:0-11834 GCA_964503045.1 uncultured Candidatus Obscuribacterales bacterium | reverse complement strand
CTGGCGAGCCAACGAACTTGCCTTACACCCTTCGTGTTCATGACGTGGGGGACTATCCCGAGTTCAGGACTATCCCGTGTTTGAAAAATTAGTGAGCGCAAAATTGAGATGGTGAACCACTTCGATTCAGCATCTCTATTGCAACACTCGGCATAGCATTTGACATACTAGTTGTTCTTGAATGAGCCCATTACTGTCTCGAAATCATTGGGCGCGTTGATGATCCTCTTCGGGATCATAGTCATTGCTCGTGGCTGAAGAATGCTCTGCGGGATGAGATGCTATTTTCCTGCGCATCATAACGCGAGACAAAAGCGGTACAAAGACAAGAGTGAACAGGGTGGAAAGAGACAGTCCGCCTATAACTGTTATGGCAAGCGGCCGGTGCAATTCCGAACCGGCACCATGACCCAGCCATAAAGGCGTGAGTGCAAGCAGTGTACAAAGAGTCGTCATCAATATTGGACGCAGTCTAATTATTCCGGCCTCTACCAAGGCGTCATCTCGTGATAGACCTTGGTCTTGCAAACGATTAGCGTACTCCAACAAAATAATTCCATTTTTTACTACCAGCCCGACAAGCAGGATCAGTCCCATGAAGGAGGACACGTTCAATGGTGTGCCTGTTCCGATAAGAGCCAGCTCAACGCCCAGCATGCCGAGCGGCAAAACCAAGAGTATTGAGAGCGGCTGTAGGAATGAACGAAACTGAATTATCATCATGAGATAAACAAGCGCTGTGGCAAGGAACAACACAAGCAGTAACTGTTGAAAGCTCTCTTGCTGGCTGAGATAGATGCCGCCGATAGTGACAGACACACCAGGAGGAAGAACGATCGGTTTGAGAACGGTACGCAATTCCTCGATTGTGGAACCAAGGTCCCGTCCTTCGATACTGGCTTCAACTGAGACATAGCGCTGTTGGTGCTCGCGTAGAATTTCAACTTCTGCATTTATCTGCGAGATAGTGGCGATCGCATCAAGAGGCAAAATGGCACCGTTTTTGCCGAGTATCTGTAGTTGGCCAATCATGGAGGGATTGAAGCGAATCTTGTCGGGAAGGCGAACGCGAACATCGACAAACTTGTCTCCTTGCCGCATCTGTGTTGCGACTTGTCCAAGAAAAGCTGCTTTTACTTGGTCCGTAACATCGAGCGGTGTTAGAAGCAGCCGCCCGGCACGTAGCGGATCGACTTTGATATCGAACTGCGGAGCACTGTCCTGGCTGGTCAAAGCAAGATCGACTAAACCATGAACGTTTTTCAATTTTGCCTCAATGGTTTCAGCGACAGATCGAATTGCGGCCCGGTCTTCCCCAAAGACGCGTATCTCAACCGGGTTTCCTGCACCTGCCAAATCATTGAGTTGGTCTGCGAGGATGGGATGAAACTCGGTTTCAACTTGCGGAATCCGTTCAGCGATCTTGCTGCGCTGCTCGTCCATAACCTCGGAAGTTGAGCGTTTGCGCTGATCGTGCGGTCGCAAAACCACTAGTATGTCACCGGTGTTCGGCTGTGTGGCGAACAATCCAAGCTCCGCCCCGGTTCTACGTGTCCATGCCATTACCTCCGGAGTTTCACTGAGTATTTTTTCAATCTGTTGGCAAATCTGATCGGTTTGAGGTAAGGAAGTTCCGGCAGGCATCAAGTAATCTAAAACGTAGCTCCCTTCGTCCATTTCCGGCAAAAAGTCGGTGCCGATTCTTCCAAACAACGAGCAAGAAGCAAAGAGAATCAAGATGGCGGACAAAGCGGCGACTACAGGATGGCGAAGCGAAGTTCTTAGAGTTCGCCGGTACCAAGCGGCTTTCTGCTTGCTTGACTCTTCGTTTTTTCGTGCCGCGTGAGTTTCCTGCTTCATCACTTGCGCACAAAAGATCGGCACGACGAACAAGGCCAGGAATAGCGAAAAGGCGACGGCACTGGCAAGGGTTATCGTCAGGGCAGTAAAGAATTGACCGGCTACGCCTGAAATGAACCCTAAAGGAAGGAAGACAACAAGTGTCGTGGCAGTGGAACTGGTGACGGGACCGGCCAGCTCGTTGACAGCGGCAATCACAGCCTGACTTGAGGTAAGACCTTTTTGGAGTTGCCGGTGAATGTTTTCGACGATAACAATCGCGTCGTCGATTACTAATCCTAAGGCAATGGCCAAGCCGCCCAGCGACATCAAGTTCAAACTTTGATGCAGTAATGCCATCGTGGCAAAGGCAGCGGCGGCACACAGAGGAATAGTAAGAGCGGCTACCAGAGTACTTTTCCATGAGCGCAAGAAAGCAAACAAGATAGCAATGATGAAAATGATTCCGATGGCAATCTCTTTGAGGATAGAGTGCAGTGCTTGGCGGACAAGCCTGGATTGGTCGTAAGCCTTGCTGATTTTTACACCCGCCGGCAGTGTTGTTTTGATTCGCTCCATCTCTGCGGCTACGCCATCTGAGACAGCTACGACGTTGCTGCTGGGTTGCCTGAAGATGTTGACTACAATGCCTTCTTTGCCATCTGCACTGATGACACTGAGCGGATCGCGAAATGAATTTGTGATTTTGGCGATGTCTTTCAAGTAAATCGGCTCGCTGCCTGAGCGCGCTACAACCAAGTCGTACAGTTGCTCCGGTCTGATTGATTCGCCCGGACCAACAATCAAATTTTGCTTGTATCGATCATCGACTCTTCCAAGAACCTCAACCTGATTCGTCCTTGTTAGAGCTGCCGCCACATCGACAATACTTATTTTGTAGGCAGCCAGTTTATCGGGGTCAACCTGAACGGCTACTTCCGGGATCTTTCCCGCCTGTGTTATTGCTCTTGCTACTCCTGGAACTTGGAGTAAACGAGGCTCTATCTCGTATCGGACCGTGTTGTACAGCTCTGACTCAGGTACGGTATCGGACGTGATGTTGTAATTGAGAACAGGGAATATGGCAGGGGTAACGGGCTCTACGATGAGAGAGGCAGACGGAGGCAGATTAGCCCTGATCTCTGCGATTCTTGCTTGTACCTGCTGCCAGGCAAAATTCATGTCAGTGCTCGGTTGAAACTCAATCGAAAGCTCGCTTGCTCCGCGAATAGTTTTTGAGCGAATCCATTTGACGCGATAGGCTTGGCTAGCAGCTTCTTCAAGCGGTCGTGTCACGGTTAGAAGCACGCGATCGGGCGCTATATCGCCTACAGTACCGATCACGGCAATGCGCGGGAAGGCAAGCTCGGGATATACGTCACTGGGAAGAGATTGAAAAGCCAGAAAACCAGCAATAGTAATGAGAACGATAAGAAAATAGAGAGCCCGGCTTTGCTTCAGCAAGAACTGAAGTATCTGAGTGATCATTTTGCAGGCTCTCCTCGGTCCAGGATAGCTCCATCAGGTACGCCATAGGCGCCGGATGTGACCACCTCGTCGCCGTCGGACAAGCCTTCGAACACTGGAACTTTGCCGTCCTCAGCATCACCGACCGTAACTTTGGTCAACTTCAATTTGCCACCGCGGACAACATAAACGAAATGCTCTGCCGGATCGTCTGCGCCTGGGACCAATGCGGTTTGAGGAATGAGAGCAGCCCTGCTTGCTACTGTGGCAATCGAGACAACGGCCTGTTGTCCTTCCTTGAGTCGGCCGTGTTCGTTGCGGCATAGAAGTTGAATGGAGACGGTATTGTTGGCCGGGTCAACAACCGGACTAACAGCAGTGATTTTGGCACCGTACTTGATACCAGGCAATGCCACCGTAGTCACGGAAGCGGTTTGTCCGACTTTGGGGTCAGCCGGTGAATCGGCTGGCATATTGGCGTCGATGATGACTGTACTTAAATTGACCACGTGTGCAATAGGTTTGCTCGGGTCGGTCATATCGCCGACGTTCAAGAATCTTTGGGCAATCACACCTGAAATTGGACTTACGACCTTTGTCCATGCCAGTTGTGTAGTTACGTTCAGTGGAGCAACCTTTGCTTCGGCTACTCTTGCTTCGGCAGCTTCTACTTGGGCTTTGCAGAGTTCAACTTGACTGCGTGCTGCAATCACGTCCTTTTCCGCCACGATGTCTTTGGCAAATAAAGCCTCAGAGCGCGTCAAGTTCTTTAGCGCTAGATCAAGAGCGATTTTTGCTTGAACGACCTGATTGAGCGCGGTGCGTTGAGGTGCAGTCGTTTGTTGAAGCTGAGCGACCAATTGGCGATCATCCAGAAGCGCCATCAGCTCGCCTTTCGAGACTTTTTGGCCTGGAACAACAAGAACCCTGGTTATCTTTCCTGCAATGTTCGGCGTCACGGAGACTGAATGATCCGGCAAAGCAGTTACCTTCCCTGGGAAGGTTAGGTGTTTTTGCACCGGCATTGTCGAGACGCGCTTGGTTGGCAAAGATACATGGTGTTCGACTTCTGCTTCGGCTTCTTCCTCATGCTTTACCGCTTCTTCTTTTGTACACGCCTGCAAGAGTGAAAGGCAGAGCCCAAGCACCACGACAGGCTTGATGCATTTGCGGAATTGCGGTGATTCGGATTTGATTATGGTCATAAGAGTGGGTGTCCTACTGCCTGCTCAAGGTCGTTCAGCGCAAGTTGGTACTCCAGCACCGACTGTAGATACTGAGTGCGAAGAAGAATATTGCGTTGTTGAACATCAAGCACGGCGTTGATGTCGGTGTGTCCTAGCTTGTAGCCGAGGTCGGCGCTGGTAGTGAGCTGCTCTGATGCAGGTATAGCTTCCTGTAAATATCTTCGAATTTTTGCGCGCGCCATCTCGACGCGGCGGTAAGCAAGGGCAACTTCAGAATCTATGATATTTCGCTGGCTGATTTCCGCTTTATTCCATTGGTTGATGTCTGCGATAGATTTGGCAATCCTGCCTTGCTGGCGATCGAAGACGGGAAAAAATACTTGCGCTTGAACATACGGTGTTTTGCGACGCAGTGAGCCCTCAACGCTGACATCTTCGACCATCAAACCGGCATTGACTAATCCTCGGGGGAAATTGTCAGCTCTTGCTACCTTCAGTTGCGCTCTTGCTACAGAAGCTGCTTGTTTAGCGACTTTCAGCTCGTATCTACTTTGATATGCTTCCTGGACCAGCTTCTGGCGAGGCGGCATTTCTCTTGTCAGATCTGGTAAAAGACCGGAAGCATCGTTTGTTGATTGCTCCGACAGAAGCGTCGGAAGGTTCATTGGTAAGTCGGTGGCCCGTCCAATCAAGATGTTCAATTGCTCACGACTGCGCTCCACCAGGATGTGTGCTTGTTCGGCATCCAACTCGGCTTGAATCACAGCGAGCTTTGCACGGTGCACGTCGAGTTTTGGTACGTCACCATTTTCGAATCGCTGTTGGGCATTGGAATGCAACCGTTTCGTCAACGCTACAAGGTCATCTTGAGTAGCAGCCAGTTCCGAAGCCATTATCAACTCAGCATAAGCGCGTCGAGCTTGACCACGAAAATTCCAAAGAACGCGAGCCAGCTCCAGATCGGCTTGTTCAACCTGCTTGCGCGCAGCCATTAGCCTGAAAAGAATGACCCAAGGGGCCTCAAACTGAATGGTTGCGCCATACTTGTAAGTGAACCTAACCTGCAAGTCAGTCATGAATCCCGGATTCGGAAACACTGTTGCTTGCTTAATAGCGGCTTTAGCCACTGGAATTTGAGAGCGAGCCTGTTCCAGCCTTGGGCTATTAGCTAGCCCCTCATTCATTACTTGATATACAGTCACCACTCCAGAGCGCAGGAGAATTTTATCTTGTTGTGGTCCCTGGTCCTGGGACTGCTGCGGTTGTGGCTGCTGTGATTGCGGTTGTGGCTGGATCACGGCATGGGCTTGGTTCAGGTGAGATACTGGACAAATCAGAGCCAAAAGAAGTCCCGCTGCCACTTTTCGACGGAGTGTTGAGCAGCTTGTCTGTGGTTTTAGTGGACACGTCAATTTATGCATGGGGTCAATTACCCTTGCCATTGAATGACGCTTTCCCACCCTTGATGTCGATTCTGAATTCCGTTCGTTTGCCGGGTTCGCTTGTGACAGCTATTGTTCCATCGTATTTGTCTATGATCGCTTTGACGATTGGTAAGCCAAGCCCATTTCCTCCTGAATGGTAAGAGCGCGCTTGATCGGCTCGCCAGAACCGGTCGAAAACTTTTGGCAGGTCTTCTTTCTCTATACCGATTCCAGAGTCGGTCACGGTGATTTGAATACCGCCGTTGGACGGTGATGCACAAATCGAGACGGTGCCATCATCTGGGGTGTACTTGATTGCATTGTCCAAAAGGTTTTTGAGAACGCAGTTCAGGTCATCGCCTTCCATGAAGACATACAGGTGCTCCTGAGCATCATTCTTGAGTTTTAGGCTTTTCTTCTCCGCTCCTGGAGTGACCTGTTCCAAGACATCTTCAATATGTTCAGCAAGATCAATAGGTGTCAAAGCAGAATCGATGCGTGATTTCTCTACCAATTGCTCGGCTTTTGCAAGCATCAAGAGGTCTCCGGTTAATTTTTCCACCTGCAAAGCACCACTTGCGATGGCTTCAAATTTCTCCTTGTCGCTCTCTCTCATTCCGTCTGGGTGCCGCAACGCCACATTAGAGTTTGTGCGAATAGCTGTTATAGGCGTGAGCAGTTCATGAGCGGCATCAGCGCAGAACTGCTGCAAATGCTGGATACTCTCTTCTACCGGTCTAAGCGACTGGCGGATCAGCAAAAATACACCGATACCACTGGCGGTGACAGCCACAAGAGCGCCGAACACCAAGCATTGAAGCAAAAGTGCCCTTTGCTTTTTGATTTCAGCAAGAGGATGGCCTACCCTTACATAGCCGAGAAGCTTTCCACTTGCAATTGCAGGCTTTGTAAAAACCAGAGCCGGTGGGTTTGATTGCCATTGGAACGTCTCCTGGCGTTCAAAGGGAACGGAAAGAGCCATGAGACCTTTTTCAATGTCGAGCCGTCCGGAAGTATCGAACCACTGGATTCGCATGTTGTTCAAAGCTGGCGAGGCTTCGTTGGGAAGCACCGAAACTATGAGATCTGGTTTGCCGTTATGCGACTGCCCGTAGTCATCGAAATCAATAGATGAGATAGCGGAATCGGCTATGGAGCGCAATTTATCTCGCAACTGATCGTCAAAGGCCGAACATCCGAAGCAATACACAGCCGCGCAGAAGATCGCAAGCACGCCTAGAAACACTGCAATGTTGATGAACACCAAGCGTTTTTGCCACTTCTCAAGCATTGCTCTTCAACCTGTATCCAAATCCATAAACTGTTTCTATCACTGGTTCTTCGATACCAGCGGCGGCAAGTTTCTTTCGCAGCGTCTTAATGTGGGTCTTGATTGTTTCTTTGCCACCAGCGAATTCCTGCGACCAGAGCTTGTTGAGCAACTCTTCGCCATTGAAGGTAGTTGCCGGATTCAGAGCGAAATGCACGAGTAACCGATACTCGGTCGGGGTCACTTCTATCGCATTTTCGCGGTAAGTAACTGCACAAGAAGTCGTGTCTATCTGCAACGGCCCACAGGCAATGAGTGACTGCCGTTGGCTTATGAATCTTCGCGATAGAGCACGAATTCTTGCCGATAACTCATCCAGGTCAAACGGCTTTGTAAGGTAATCATCAGCTCCGCAATTCAAGCCAACAACCTTGTCTTGCTTGTCATTACGAACGGTCAGCATCAAAATTGCAGCCGAGTTGCCATTGTCTCGGAGCTGCTTGCACAGCGCAAACCCATTGATTTTGGGTAACATCAAATCGAGCAGGATGATGTCGTATAGTCCAAGTGTAGCCATCTCCAGCCCTTGAGCCCCGTCAAAAGCCAGATCGACAACATAATTTTGATGTTGCAGTTCCTCCTTCAATGGGATGGATATTCGGTCATCATCTTCGACAATTAAGATCTTCATTTTGCTACGCGGATCGCCTTGTTCGAAGTAATGACTATAAGCCCTGAGTGTAAAACAACGCAGGTAATTTTCTGGTGAAGCCAGCAGTACAAGCGCTCTTGATATCTTCTATTGTAGCGAGCGCTCTTGGCCTCTAGCAGGTCTTAACGAGAATGTTTACCGCTCATTGGTATGTATCTCCCTGATTGGTAAACCACGCAAGGAGGTTCGAGTATGTCACTTTGGCTATTTTTTGGAGATCAAGAGACAATTTCACGATTTCATCTTCATCCACTTGGCAAGTATTTGGATGACTACGCTAAATGGTTGCATGACAGAGGCTATTGCTGGGAAGCAGCGCGAGTGAAAATTCGCAATGTTGCTCGTCTGAGCCCTTGGCTCAAGCGTCACGGCATAGCGGCGAAAGATCTGCGCTGGGACCACATACAAGATTATTTGCAGATGAAGCCACGGAAAAGCCCACCGTTCAATAGACAGGACAAGGCGAACCTGAAACAGTTTCTGCGCTATCTGCAAGCACAGGGTGTAGTTTCCAAGCCGGTTGCAGCTGAGTCAACACCAATCGAGAAGATGGTAGCCGAATACAGAGTCTATCTATTGAAAGAGCGCGCTCTATCTGAAGAGACAACAGCGCAATATTGTCGTCACGTCAATCGCTTCTTACTTGAGAGTTTTCCGCGAGTAAGGCCAGATCTTTCAACTCTACGCAGCGTTAGCGTCACAAGTCATATTCAGAAGTCTGCAGCAAAAATGTCGAAGAAAGATGCACAATTGATGTGCTGTGCTTTGCGTTCATTTCTTCGGTATGCGAGATACCAGGGTTACATTGAAGCTGATTTGCAAGCTTCTGTTCCGGCGGTGGCAAATTGGACTCTGGCTTCGATTCCGAAAGCATTGTCGGCGGAAGTAGCGGAAAAAGTTTTAGCCAGTTGTGATCGACAGACTCCAATTGGTCGACGTGACTATGCAGTGCTGCTACTTCTTTCGCGACTTGGACTTCGAGCCGGCGAAATCGTCAGGCTTGAATTGGACGACTTGGATTGGCGCGCAGGCACCATCTCGATCCATGGAAAAGGAAGCAACCTGTCACAGATGCCTTTGCCGCCCGACGTGGGTCAGGCAATTGTCGAGTACCTTCAGCACGGCAGGCCAAAGTGCTCAACAAGAAGAGTCTTTATTTGTAGAACTGCTCCTATACGAGGTTTTGCGCGATCGGCTGTTGTCAGCAATATCGTTGCGCGCGCCTTTCGTCGCGCAGGCTTCGACGATAGTGCAACAAGAAACGGTTCTCACTTGTTTAGACACACTCTAGCAACTGGTTTGCTTCGGACAGGGGCTTCATTGCCGGAAATTGCTGAAGTGTTGAGGCATAGATCAACTGCGTGCGTGACCATTTATGCAAAAGTTGATCTCCAATCACTGCGGTCGCTCGCGCTTGCTTGGCCAGGAGGTGTCCAATGAACAAACTACGAAAAGCTCTTCAGGACTATCTTGCTCAACGGCGAGCATCGGGAGTCAAATTGCGGTCCGCCGGTCATGCTCTCTTGAGATTCGTTTGCTTCATGGAGAGGCGCAGATGCTCCCTCATTACGACGGCGTTGGCCGTGGAGTGGTCCATGCAAGGCTCTCATGCAAAATCACAGGACTTGGCACAAGCGCAGTGCTTGGGTTTCGTACGCGAGTTTGCAAAATACGTGGCGACAATCGATCCTCGCACCGAGATTCCTCCATATGGCGTATTGCCGCATCCCACTAAACACCTACAACCCAAGAAGAAGAAAACAAAAGCAATCGAAATGACTAATTCACCAGCGCATGATTTGGGACAAGCGATCAGTGATTACCTTGCCATGCGGCGAGCTCTGGGTTTCAAATTGCGATTGTGTGGTAATGCCTTGCGCGAGTTTTCTTCGTTCATGCACGAGCGCGCCGCGGAGTATGTCACTATCAAATTAGCAATGGAGTGGGCTCAACAACGAGCCACTTCTAAACCCTCTACATGGGCACAACGCTTAGGCTACGTGAGAGACTTTGCGAAATTCAGAATCGCGACAGATCCAAGGACAGAAATTCCGACGTGGGATCTGCTCCCATGTGCCAGTCAGAGAACGCGTCCGTATCTATACTCCGAGCAAGAAATACGAGCCTTACTGGATGCCACATCTACTTTACCGGTAAGCAGTGCAGCTGGCGTATTGAGGCGCCAAACATATTATTGCTTGATTGGATTGTTGAGTGTTTCTGGCATGCGTATTAGCGAGGCAGTCAATCTAAAAATGTCTGATGTCGATCTCGATAACGGCGTACTGACTGTGACAGACGGCAAATTCGGAAAGTCCCGATTGGTTCCGGTACATTGCACCACGCAGAAGGTTCTCTCGAACTACAAATCCGCGCGCGACGAGTATCTAGGCATTCGTGGCTTCAGTTCTGAATATTTCTTTGTCACACATTTTGGCGGCCGAATAGATACAGCCGATGTTCGACGCAAGTTTTATTCAATGTCGCGGTCCGTGGGTTTGCGCAACGAAGGACAGAACCGCGGACCTCGTATTCATGACCTTCGACATCGCTATGCAGTGACTACATTATTGCAGTGGTATCGTGACGGCGAAGACGTAGAGCGTAAGTTGCCGCTTCTCTCGACCTATCTCGGACACGTGAAAGTGAAAGACACGTACTGGTACCTGACGGCTTGCCCAGAGTTGATGGGACAAGCTGTCAGGCTTCTGGAGCAACGATGGGAGGAAAACCAATGACGAAACTTAAGTCGCCAACTTTCGCTGTTCTCCTTGAAAAATTCTTTACTGAACGACTAATGAAGCAGCGCAACGCAAGTCCTCACACAATCAAATCCTACCGCGATACATTCAGGCTTTTTCTTCGCTTTCTTCAGGATCGATTGGAGCAACCACCCTCAAAATTGGATCTGGCACAGTTAGATGCACCACTCATTGCTAACTTCCTTGATTCTTTAGAGAAAGATCGAAAAATATCAGCGCGCAGTCGCAACCTCCGGTTGACCGCCATCCGCTCCTTCTTTCGATATGCAGCTCTTGAAGTGCCGGCGAACTCTGGACAAATCCAAAGGGTGCTCGCAATCCCCGGAAAACGACATGAGCGTGCCTTGATCAATTTCTTGTCGGAAGCTGAGGTGAAGGCCCTGCTTGCTGTTCAAGATCAGCGCACCTGGACAGGACGCCGCGATCATGCACTGTTGCTCGTGGCTGTTCAGACTGGAGTGCGATTATCTGAGCTCAGAGGACTGCAATGCCAAGATGTGGTCTTGGGTACCGGTGCACATGTGCGCGTTGTGGGAAAGGGACGCAAGGAGCGTTGTACACCGCTGACAAGACAAACAGTCGAAGTACTGAAGGCTTGGATGGAGGAACCAAGCAGGGGAAACACAGGCGCACTCTTTCCGAATTCTCGCGGTGAACCCCTTAGTCCGGATGGAGTTCAGTACATTCTGACAAAGTACGTCGCGATCGCTAGCCAGACCTGTCCATCGCTTGCCGACAAACGAGTCACTCCTCATTGTCTTCGGCACACGATGGCCATGACGCTTTTACTGGCTGGTGTAGATCGTGCAATGATCGCACTTTGGCTTGGCCACGAGTCGGTCGAAACAACGCAGATCTATCTACACGCGAATCTGGCTTTGAAAGAGCAACTTCTTGCCAAAACATCAATGCCTGATGGAAAGCCTGGACGTTATCTCCCTGACGATCAACTCCTGGATTTCCTAAACAGCCTCTGATCGATTCGAAAACTATGCCGCGTGTTGCAACCAAGGTGGTGAGTCGGTTCGGCTCACCATCACCATTTTGTGCTCACTAATTTTTGAACACGGGATAGTCCTGAACTCGGGATAGTCACCCTTATTCCGAGCTCGGCATAAGGGGGACTACTTCTCATGCGAATACGCCCAGGCGTGGCTGATCGCGATTAAAGAT
>CAZCZI010000130.1:0-12315 GCA_964503045.1 uncultured Candidatus Obscuribacterales bacterium | reverse complement strand
TAGTGGCGCCCAAAGGCACGATTTTGCAGCTGCAGGTGGCAGGGAAGCTCGTTATTTAGGACTGATCGCGTCGTCTGAAAAGACGCGGAGAGCAGGTCAGTCCAGTATCATCGTATCCGATCTCGAGAATGCCTGAATGTGCAGTGATCACCACCTTGCCCTTTGCCGGTCTGCCAACCACTGTTCTCGTTTTCAAATCGTTAATGAATCTGATTGTTCCAATTGAACGATCGGAGGGAAAATTGAGCGTAACTTTCAGTTGATCATCGCCGAGAATGCCCGAGTGAAAAAGGAACTCAAGAAAAGAGTCACAGGTCGTCGGCAATCTGCCAGTTCGTTTGTTGGAGAAACATCGGATGTACAGCAAGAACCGAAGAAGGAACAGCCGCCGACAATTCCGAAATCTACAGCAGGATTCAAGGACAAATTAGTCAAGCCGGAAGGAACGATTGAATTATTCAACTCCCTTACATGTGAAGACGTCGTTGGTGACGGCGAGCATTTATTGCTCGAAGAAAATCAACTGACCAGACAACTGAAAAGTTTGCTCGTAGTTTGGCTTCGCGATCAGGTTTCTCGCTGGAGAGCAAAGTAACCCACGATTCAGCAGATATCGTGCTTGAACTCGGAGTGGCAGGCTTGACTCGGGTATCCCGCGGCCCCCGCGCCTCCGACAGTTTTCTTCATTGACGCAGTGTTTTTGAGCTCTTTACTCTTAATCGCCTTTTTCCCGGCAGTGTTTGATTTCTTGCCCTGAGTTTGAGTTGTCTTTTTGCCTGCAGCCATCTTGCACCTCGTTCTTCTTTCGAGAGTGTTGCCTTCCTGAAATGTTGTTCCCCAAAGGACGCTCGAACTCACAGGTCCTGGTCAATGGCAATCGTACTTCAGGTGCTGGCTCCCGGAATAAGTCCTCTTCTTAAGAGGGTTAGAGGAGCCTAACCACCTAAAATTAAATTTTAATGTCGGAACTAGCGAACATGTTCTACTTGGAGTCTTTCTTCTCCGCTTTCTTGTCTTTCTTCGCTTCTTCGTTTGCAGCTTTCTTTTCCTCGGCGCTTTCTTTCTTCGCCTCTGCGACGCGCTTCTCAAGCGATGGTTGCTTGATTCGCACACTGACGTCGTTCAACATGCTTTCGAGTTTGGCCTTGTCGCCATCCGGGATTTTGTCATTGTTATTCTCTTTGATTTTTGCCTCGGTTCGAGTCACATCTGCAAGATCACTGCGCAACCCTTTCGCTTCTCTAGCGGTCAAATCCTTTTTCTTTTGTGCTTCGTTGATGTCCTTCATCAATTGATCTTGGCGCTCATTGACTGTCCATTCCTTGTCCAGCACCTGAGAATTCGAGATAAATGTCAAAGCAAGAAAGGCAGTAGCTATCAGTAAAATTTTCGAATTCATCATGGATATCCGTGGTGAGGGATGCACAACCCCTTTGCAATTTGGGAAGTACAAAAGTCATACCATTCCGAACGTTCCTTGCTTTGAGTCGATTGTTCAACGCATCTTGTTGTCGACTACAACCCGGGACCACCAGCCACGGTATCAATCGACAACCAGTGGGACAAGAGCGCGATAAGTGGAGTTCCTCCACAGTTTGCCCGGTGCCAGCATCGATATAAACAGTTATTGCGTCTTGCTCATCGCTTGGGTAGCGACCTTCCACAACGAGCACCATTTTGCCGTTAAACTTGCGCGTGCGCCTAAAAAGCAAACGAGGCAGGTGCCCGCGGTGGGAGACACGTAGTAACCATCACCGCTCCTAAAGAGCATTACAGTGCCATTTGCGAGCTGTAAAAGGTGCCTTTCAATCCATTGAATGGACAAAGCAAGACAGAAAATTACGTTTTGTACAGCCCTCGCGAAGATGAATCTGTGATGCTTGGTATTACTTCCGGGGCACCAAGATCAATCAGGGCGCCGCGAGAAACTTTCGTCACATTCTCGAACAGCCTGAACACTCTGATGACAATGATGATCCATTAATAGATTACACCGTTCTCGTTTTCAAATCGTTAATGAATCTGATTGTTCCAATTGAACGATCGGAGGGAAAATTGAGCGTAACTTTCTCACCTTCAGCTGATACCGGCAGCGCAATTCCTATTGCACTCAAAAGTGACAACAGAATTCCCACCAGAGAGCTTAAGATAAGGGTGCGGGCAAACACGCCTGAAATCCTACACAGCAGCCGCAGCCTGCTGTTGCTCCGGTTCTGCAAACAAGACGCTGGAGAGATAGCGTTCACCGGTCGAGGCAATCACGGTAACGATCAACTTGCCTTTGTTTTCCGGGCGTTTTGCAATCTCCAATGCAGCATAAACGTTGGCACCACTAGAAATACCAGCAAGAATGCCCTCGTGTCGGGGCAGCTTTCTTCCAGTAGAGATTGCTTGATCGTTTGTGACGGTAAACACTTCGTCGATAATCGAAAGATCCAAAACACCAGGGACAAAACCAGCTCCGATTCCTTGAATTTTGTGAGATGACGGCTTGAGTGGCTGCCCCGACAGAGACTGCGTGATTACTGGGCTGTCCGCTGGTTCAACCGCGACCACTTGAACAGATGGCTTTCTCGATTTAAGCACCTGCCCGACACCGGTTATGGTGCCACCGGTGCCGACACCCGCAACGAAAATATCTACGTTGCCATCGGTGTCGTTCCAAATCTCTTCGGCAGTTGTTTCGCGGTGCACTTTCGGATTGGCTTTGTTTTGGAACTGTTGAAGCATGTAGCCATGCTTATTTTCCTTGAGCAGTTGTTCTGCTCTGTCGATTGCGCCCTTCATTCCGTCGGCGCCAGGAGTCAAAACCAACTCAGCTCCCAGAGCGGAAAGCATCTTTCTGCGTTCCAGAGACATCGTGTCGGGCATGGTCAGAATCAATCTGTATCCACGTGCCATCGAGACAAACGCAAGTGCTATTCCCGTGTTGCCTGATGTCGGTTCGATCAAAATAGTGTCGCCAGGTTTGATCAAACGCGACTTCTCCGCCTCGGTGACCATCGACACTCCGATTCTGTCTTTGACCGAACCAAGAGGGTTCATCGATTCCATTTTGACTGCCACCGTAGCAGGCAGCCCTTGAGAAAGGACATTGAGCGTGACCAGTGGCGTTCGTCCTACGCATTGCGTGATGTCAGTCAAGATAGCCATGTCATGTCCTTTCTAGTTTGCGATGTAACCCCGAGGGTGCGATGATTATCGCGAGTTGTGATGCCGCATGCAGACCGCGGAATTAGAGTTCGGTCTTTGTTGCTTCGTCTTGTTTGTCTGGGGTTGCATCTTTGCCGGTTGGTTCTTTCTTGTCCTTATCCGGGAATGGATTGTTGGCTTGCAATTCAGCTAGTTCTCTTTCGCCGATTTGCTTGAAGACTTTGCCTTTCTTGAAGGCTTTATCGTCTTTGCCTTCGCCTTTTTTCATCATCAGTTCACCCTTTTCAATAAGGGATTTGGCATGTCTGATTTTCTCTTTGTATTTCTTCTGCATGCGCTTTTCGTCATCGGTGAAATCGCCCGGTTGTGGCGAGTCGACGAGCGCATTTTGTGCGGCTTCGGCACCGGCGGCGGCAGATGGAGACGAAGTGGTCCCCGGCCCGCCGAAGAAATCATTTGGTCCTGCGATAGCCGAACTCATATGAGCGCAAGTCAGCGTCGATGTGAGAAGGATGGCTGCAAGTATTTTGTTGTCTTTCATTTGCTGTCTCCTTGCTTGCATGGGCAAGCATCGGCCAATACACTAATCCTAGAGTCTCGCGGTGGCTGCACCGTTCAACATGGGTGGGCGTCCTTTGTGAAAATCGGTCTCCTGTTCGAATGCATATGCAGCTTTCAAAACTAATGCGTCGGATAGCTGTGCACCCATCAGTTGCAAACCGATGGGCATGCCATCATTGCCGGTGCCGCACGGAAGTGATATTCCGGGCAGACCTGCCAGGTTTGCGGGAATGGTGGCAATGTCCGTCAGATACATTTGAAGTGGATCATCGGTTTTGTCACCAAGTTTAAAAGCTTGAGAAGGTGCCGTTGGCGCCAAAAGAATGTCGCACGTTTTGAAGATGCGATCGAAATCTTCTTTGAGCAGTCGCCTTACTTGTTGAGCCTTCTTGTAATACGCATCGTAATAGCCTGTGCTCAAGGCGTAGGTGCCCAACATGATTCGCCGTTTCACTTCGGCTCCAAAGCCCTGCTGACGACTGGCGTTGTACATAGATAGAATGTCGGTTGCTGCCTTTTCACGCAAACCATATCTGACACCATCATAACGAGCAAGGTTTGCGCTCGCTTCGGCAGTGGCGATCAAATAATAGACAGGCAAGGCAAACTTGGCGTTGGCTAGAGACACCTCCTCCACATTTGCTCCAAGACGTGCAAAAACTTCTGCAGCAGCCCGCACCCGTTGTTGAACATCTTTGTCTATTCCTTCTCCCAAAAGTTCCTTTATCAAAGCGACGCGCAATCCTTTGATATGTTTCTCGGCAGAAGTCTGAGAAAGTGATTCGACAAATTTTGCATCCAACCTCGGCATATTGACGTTGCCGTTTAGAAGTTCATCAACATTTTTTATCGATGTCGTATCGTGCGGGTCGTGACCAGAAATCGTATGCAGTGTCATTGCAACATCTTCGACACGCCTTCCAAATGGTCCGATTTGATCGAGACTGGACGCAAACGCGACTAGCCCATATCGCGAGACCATGCCGTAAGTCGGCTTCATTCCTACGACACCACAAAACGCTGCCGGTTGTCGAATCGAGCCGCCAGTGTCAGAGCCGACTGCAATCACTGAAAATCCCGCGGATACCGAAGCGCTCGAACCGCCCGAACTTCCGCCCGGCACACGGGTTGTATCCCAGGGGTTTAGTGTCGGCTTAAAAGCTGAGTTTTCAGTCGACGAGCCCATGGCAAATTCGTCCATGTTGGTTTTGCCGATGCAAATTGCACCGGCTTCAAACAAACGCGATGCGCACGTCGATTGATATGGTGAAACAAACCCGTCTAAGATTTTGCTCGAACATGTTGTGGGGTAGCCCTCAACACAAATGTTGTCTTTTATGGCAATGGGAACGCCTGCAAGAGTCGGCAGCTGTTCACGTTTTCGAATACGCTCATCGACTCGATCGGCTTGCTTTTCAGCCAAGTTTTCAGTCAACACGTTGAACGCATTTATATGCTTTTCGTGCTCGTTGATGTGAGCATAATGCGCTTTGACGATGTCACGCGCAGAGACTTCTTTGCTTCTTAGAAGCAATTGAATCTCCTTGATGCTCTTACCCACACAGTCGTTCATAGGTCGCGATTACCTATGGGGTGTAGCGTCTGAAAGCCAAACAAGCATTGTGACCACCAAAGCCGAAGCTGTTCGACAAGGCGACGTTCACCTTGGCTCCAGTGCGGGCTTTGTTGGGCACGTAGTCCAAATCGCACTCGGGATCTGCTTCATCGAGATTGATGGTGGGAGGCAAAATTGAATCTTCAATTGCCATTACAGTAACAGCTGCTTCGATTGCACCGGCGGCACCAAGAAGGTGGCCGGTCATCGATTTGCTGGAGCTTACCGCCAATCCGTTCTTTGCGTGTGCGCCAAAAACTCTCTTGATTGCCGTGGTTTCGGCTCTGTCGCCCAGGCCTGTTGATGTTCCGTGGGCATTGATGTAATCGACTTCTTTGGGATCGAGTCCGGCTTCATCGAGTGCAAGCTGCATTGCTCTTGAGGCACCATCGCCGTCGGAGCAAGGCGCCACGATATCGAAGGCATCACCGGTCGAGCCGTAGCCGACTACCTCGGCATAAATGTGTGCACCACGGGCGACGGCATGTGTAGCCGATTCGAGAATCAAAACCGCTGCACCTTCGCCCATGACGAAACCATCGCGATCTTTGTCAAACGGGCGTGACGCTTTTTCAGGAGCATCGTTGCGTGTAGACAATGTTCTGGCTGACGAGAATCCTGCCATTACAAGCGCTGTAATCGGTGCTTCAGAACCACCGGCAAACATTACATCGGCTTCGCCGCGCTGAATGATGCGGAATGCATCACCCAATGAGTGAGAAGATGTGGCGCAGGCAGTGACCGTGCAAAGGTTGGGGCCTTTGGCGTTATGCAATATGGAAACCCATCCCGCAGCCATGTTGACAATCAACATAGGCACCGTAAATGGTGAACAGCGATCGGGACCTTTTTCCAAGAGCACTTTGTACTGCTCTTCGATGGTTTGAAACCCACCTGCAGCAGAACCTACAGCGACGCCGACTCGAGTCGGATCTTCTTTAGTCAGATCCAACTTAGAGTCTTCGACGGCCATCTTGCTGGCAGCAACGGCAAACTGAATAAACCGGTCGGTACGCTTGACCTGCTTTGCCTCCATGTACTTCACTGCGTCGAAGTCATAGATTTCAGCAGCGATCTTGCACGCGGCCTGTTGATTTTCTGGGATGCGCTTAACTCTGCCCACCCCAGATTTGCCGGCGACTATTCCTTTCCAGAATGCGTCCTTGCCAATCCCTACAGAAGAGATGGCGCCGATACCTGTGACGACAACACGCTCTTTATCCATAGGGCCTAGAGTCTTTAGTCGACAGTCTCTCGCGGCGCGAACCGAGCATTTTTACACAAACCCTTTCTTGAAACTGATGGGCTTGAGCCACGCTTAGAGATGTCCTGAGATGTACTTTACGGCTTCACCAACGGTGGTAATCTTCTCGGCATCTTCGTCCGGAATTTCCATTCCAAACTCTTCTTCCAGAGCCATAACCAATTCAACCGTATCGAGTGAGTCAGCACCGAGATCCTTAGTGAAACTCGCTTCCATGGTCACTTCTTCAGCGTTAACGTTGAGTTGTGCTACGGCTACCTTCTTTACTCTTTCGAAGGCTTCCTTCTCGTCCATGTGATTTATAACCCCCTATCTCAAAAAACGCGTGCGACGCAATGCTGGCCACTAAGGTGTGCCAAGGGCAACTAGAATATCACGTCATATATCGCGTCAATCACCAATGTAATCAATGTAATAACGTTGTTTTGACGAAACTACTTTTATGTATAAAGTCCGCCATTAACTTCAAGAACTTGGCCCGTTACATAACTGCCCGGCCCTGCGAAAAACAGGACTGCGGCGGCGATGTCATCGGGGGTTCCCATGCGGTTGAGCGGTATGCGCTCGAGAAACTTGTTTATTTTTTCCTCACCCAGCTTCTTGGTCATATCTGTATCGATGAAGCCAGGTGCTACTGCGTTGCTCGTGATGTTTCGCGATGCGTACTCAAGTGCGACTGTCTTGGTGAAGCCAATTAAGCCGGCCTTAGCAGCAGCGTAATTTACCTGACCGAAGTTGCCGTGCACGCCGGTTGTCGAAGCGATGTTGATGATTCTGCCGGAGCGTTGCTTGGACATTACTTTGAGCACAGGCTTGGTCACCTTGAAAGCCGACGTCAAGTTGGTATCGATAACTGCTTGCCAGTTCTCTTCAGTCATTCTCATGAACAGATCGTCTCTTGTGATCCCGGCATTGTTCACAAGCACGTCAATTTGACCCCATTGGTTGATCACGGCGGAGATCAGGGCATCGATGCTTTCGCTGTTGGTTACGTTGCATGCGACTCCAAGAACATAACCGCTTTCGCCTTTAGCTTTGGTCAGTTCCTCAGTGGTGTTTTTGCAAAGTTCTTCATTGATATCGCTGATGACGACTTTCGCGCCTTGAGCCAAAAGAACCTCGGCAATCGCGCGTCCAATGCCTCTTCCAGAGCCCGTGACAATCGCCACCTTGTCTTTCAACGACCACAAGTTTGCCGCTGTCTTGCTCTCAACTGCTGTACTCATCTCTTTTTTTCGATCCTCGCTTTTGTCTTTTGTCATATTTATGATTTTGGCCACAGCCCAAATAATTGATTAGCAAGGGTCTCCAACCGTTCCTTATGAGAGATTTTGGAAGTCCATTGCTCGGGCAAGGCCTTGAGTCCGTGATACGCACCGGCAAGAGCTCCGACGACGATACCGACGGTATCGGTGTCGCCGCCACAGCGAGCGGCGGCTCGGATGGCGGCTTGTGGGTCATGTCTGAAGATAAGGAAGATTCCAACTGCAGTAGGAACCAATTCAGTAACTTCAGATTGAACATTTATAAGTGAATAAGGAAGTTCATCTGCAGGGTTTTGATAGTCCAGATCCGGAGCTACATCGTCCCAAGCTTCTGAGAAACGTTCGTCGATGCTTGTAGATAGATCGTATTCTCTTTTTACATACGCTCTCACTGCTTCTGCCGTGTCGAGCTTTTCACCACTAATGAAGTAATGAACGCTGTCGGCAAGAACCGCAGCTGCTGCTGCCACTCGCGTGTCGTTGTGAGTGAGCTTGGCTTGCTCGACAGCCACATGGTATGGGTCGTCGGTGGTTGGTTTGCCGGGCAAGCAACCTGCCAAAACTGCGCGCACGGCGCCACTTGGATGCAGCGCCTCGAGTTGGTCGGAAGAAGGCGGCAAGCCGTCAACCATCCGTCTCAGCGCCGCAAGACACAGTGCACCTGGGCCGGAGCTGGAGAATTCGCCTTCTTCAAGAAGATCTTTATAGCTCTTTTTCAGTTCCTCAGAACAAAATTTGCCTTTGGACTTGGCCAATGTTTCGCCCAAAACCACAGCCATATGCCCATCTGCCAAGATCTCACCGGGCTTGTGATCGGGGCGGGCACTGCGCGAGAGCCCTGGAATGAAGTCGTTGAGCGCCGTTCCTGCCGTCGCCAAAATGTCTTTGTGGTTCAAACCAATGCAGCTTCCTGCAAGTGAATTGCCGCAAAGGGCTCCGAAGATCGCTCCTGTCAACCGTTCTTTGACCATCTCACTGGTCTTGATATCTGTCTTTTCTGTCAAGGAACTCACCAAGAATGCTAGTTAGAGATATAAATGGTGTCCAAAAAATATAGAAATAAACTGAATCAGTCATTTTAGAGCCTGAGCACCACTATTTCGAGCGCCTGAGCGTCGATTCGTGCAAACGTTACAAAAGAAAGAATCTGCGCATTTCTAAAGCGGAGCCCCAAAACGTGACTGTAGTCACCGAGTGCTTGCGGCGCCTACGTATTGGGGCACGCCGAAAATTGGACACCACTCATGGGAAAACTACGACGACCATGGTGATTTCCGGTCTAGCAACGAATCCGATTCCCCATTACTCTTCTTAACACATCGATTCCCGCCGAGCAGCCTATCCACAGGTCTTCGGCGCGAATACTTTCTCGTCGGCAAAAACAAGGTATCTGGAGGTTAGGGCATGGGCGAATTGGACGGACGGGTTGAGCAACAACAAGCCCCCCAACCTAAGGCGGATGCCGGAGCTAATGAAAAGCTCGCAGCAGATTGGCTGGCGAAAGCCGACCAAAGACAAGCGACCAGAGTGGCGCTAAATGATGGACTGGCGATGTCCATTCCGGTTGGTCAAACCAATGCTGCCCGCCAAGATGCAGGACTTATTCAGAGCGCTGTGGAAAGCAGTGCTCTTGCCCGTTATGGCTACGTGACCGTCAAGGGCGTTGCCGAAACGGTTCCCGGCGCAGTCGATGCAGTCGTCAATCACTGGGACGAACGCCTATTAAACGGCGCAACCGCAGTGGCAATCGGCGGAGTCATGAAAGCTGCATTGCCCTCGACCGGCTATGGTCGGGCAATTGTAGGAACAGTCATGGGCGTCATGTTCCTCAAAGATGCCGCGAAACCTTTGTTTAGAGCCTATTCCGAAGCGTCCGACGCCACCACCGTGGCTGAATTGGACGAATCAGCCAAGCTTATGGGACAAGGTCTGGGCTCCTTCGCCGTAGACGCTGCCATCGGCGCCAAGCTCGGCTCCTGGGCCGAAACCAAGACCGGCAACCTAATGCAGCGCCAAATGGGCAACGCCAAGTACCTGGCTTTTGAAAACGCCAAGGCAGAATTCTGGAATTCCAATACATCTAAGGTAGGACGCAACCTCAACAAAGTTGCTGGTTGGGTCGATGGAGTGACAGCCCGCGCCGAAGAGCGCCTGGTCGGCAAACGTATGACTGCTGAATCAATTCCTGTGCAGGAACGGATAAGCATCATGGCGAAAGCTGAAAAGCAACATGTGGCGGCAAAAGATCTATCCACTGTTCACCAGTTTGGATTGAAGGGCGCAGATGGAAAACCATTGGGCTTGAGCCAAACCATCGACGTTCTTCTGGCAGGCAAAGACCCGCGTGGTGTCACGTTTGCTGAAGCCGATAAGATTCACCAAGCTTCGAAGCCGCAAGACGTGCCAGGCACGATGGACGATGCGCTTGCTTCGATTCGAGCGAGCAAGCAAACCGCAGGAATTGCAGGCGGCAAACCAGAAAATCTGACAGGCCCGGAAAACACCGGGACAGGAACAGGTGGCCCCGAAATACCTGCCGGCAGCAAAGGCACCGGTGCCGACACACCACCAATCACGGTCGAAGTGACGACTCCAGCCACTACAGTTGCAGGCACTGATGCTGTAGCCGGAGGCGGCAAAGGTGGCAAGCCAACGGGCACCACAATCACTCCAGCCGAGGAAATGAGCCCCGAGACAATCAGCAAGCTGGCCAAGGCAAACGCTGCGTTGATGAAGCAGTGGACAGACGAAGCAGTCTTGGTCGCCGATGCCGTCGAAGGCGCAGTCGGACCAATGCACGCAGCCACCAATGCCAAACACAAGGCTTTGGACCCTGGTTATCTCGAAGCCCGCAACGCCATGGTCGATCTCGCAAACCAAGTGAAGACGCCGGACGACCTCAAACAAGTAGCTCCGCTATTTGTCAGAGCACGCGACGCAGCCGTACAACACCTGTCGGAAACCCTGGGACCAACAGGCAAGTTAGCGTATGAAATGAACTTGTTCGGTTTGGAAGTTCACTCCGGACTGGTTGCCGGAATGAAGAAAGCCGGCATTCCAGCGCACGAGGTCCTGCAAACGAAGAACCCGCCGCTCACCTCGGTCGGATTCGACGAAGGCGCCGGACCACACACGATGCGAGCTATCTTCGGACCTAAGGGCGAGCCGATTTGGCCACTAGACCACGTCCAATATCCACGCAACATGGTCGACACCAGAAGCACGTTGACCTCAGGCATTTACGGACACGAGTTCGGACACGACCAATACGGCGGAATCTTGAAGTTCGAAACTTCGATTCGAGACAACGTGTTGAACGACGCGATCACCAAAGGACTGGGATCCAGAAAGGATGTCGACGTAGACGTCCCCGGCCACGGCAAGATGAAACTCGGCGAAGTGGTGAAAGCAATCTTCAAGGCACAAGCCGACGAAAACACAGCCGACATTTGGGGAGCCGCATGGACAGGACCCAACACCGGCGGCGCACTCGGTGTACTTCTGCAATCGCTTAGATCTGGTGGCAAACTCGAAACCAGAAACGTCATGGGCGGAGACTTCGTCTCACCGGAAAACCCGCTTGGATTCGAAGTTCACGCCAACGATGCAATCAGACCGAAGATCGTGGCTGCAACGATAAGAGCGCGAGCCAACGGCGATCAAAAACTGCTCGATTACGCCAAGGCACTCGAATCCTATTCGGACAACGCGTCGCGCAGCGGCGACTATGTCTGGGCAAACATGGACAAACCGGGCGAAGCACTCACCATATCGAGAGCAGATCTGGAATCGGTCGTACCGCACTTGATCGATGCTCAGCTCAATACGCCACTGCCAGCACTGAAGGGCAAGACATTCGGATCGATTCTGCCCGATCTGCCGGCTCACATGAAGAAGATGGACACATTGGCTCAAGCCATGGTCGATGCAATTGCAGCAGGAAAAGATCCTTCGACAATTCCATTCGACAAATCGAGTTACACCATCAACCAAGTGTTCGGCGCTGGTTTGCCGGCCTCCTTGAGACTGATCAAGGGCGGCATGGATCCAGTCATGGCCAACGAAAAGGTCAATCTGGTATCAGATTACCTGCGCGGACAGTATCACGATGGCGACCCGCACATTTTGCCGTTGAGACCAGGCACACTGCAAGCATTGCAGTTGGCTCCAATCAAGACACTGTCTCAGGGAACGGGTCGAGTCATCGGCTTGCAACCGAAGATCAGAGCCGCTGCAGATCGCAACGCCACTCGCTTGACCGCCGCAGTCGTCGGTCACGAGTTGTGGGCAAGCGAGCCGAAATCTACAAACGTCGATGTGCAGCGCATTCTGAATGCCGGCAAGCAAATTCAGTCAGATGCTGAAGAGCGTGCCAGACAAGCGCAACCGGAAATCGAAAAGGGCGTGCAGCGCGGTCAAGAAGAGATGCGCAGAGCCCAAGAACGCGCCGGCGACGT
>CAZCZI010000129.1:0-12347 GCA_964503045.1 uncultured Candidatus Obscuribacterales bacterium | reverse complement strand
GAATTTTTGCCAAATAATGATCGAAAAAGTCGGCAAAATAAAGATCAAAGTCACACTCTGGTAACGACAAATGCCCATGTTTTTCAAGCGACTCTACAAACTGAGGGAGAAAGGGCATCAATCGTTTCGGGCAGATTTGATTTGCTGCATTCCAAACTGTTAAAAACGCTTGTTGAACTTCGTCGTCGTACACTTTTCGTCTTTGCCGGATGGCTTGTGTCTTCGCATCCTGGTTTTTCTGCGACGAATTAAGCAAAGAAATCGCATACTTTCTTCGATATCCGGTTGCTTGCACGAAGGCGGTCAGAATCTGATTCTTCCCATTCCAACTCGCCTCCTGATACTTAGATCTGATCCGCTCTAGAAGCTCCTTGCGTGCACTCAAACTCATTTTCGCCTCCATTAATGATGACCCTTCCTAGTCCCGAAGGAGGTTGTAAGGGTTCGATTTTAAATGAGGCAACTTTCGGTGACTAGTTCGATTTTTGATGAAGCGATGCGGGACTCAATTTAATTTGACGCTATTCACTCTTGGGCTATGCGGCTAGAGAACTAGCATCTAGGCACTTTATGGAGTGCCACCAGTTGCAACAGAGTCCATGTACAGCTTAGTGTCGTGGAACTTGTTTGCGATGAAGTCGCCTATCAAAGCCTGGCAGGTCGATTAGGACGATTCCGAGTTTGTGAAGCCTCAGCAGATAAGGCTTTCATATTTGCATGCAACATAAGCCTCAGACGCTCACGAATCAGTACTCTTCGTCGGTATTCTGATAGTGAACGTTGATTCTCACCGGAATTCGATAACGAGCAAGCATTAAAAGAGTCTGCTGATTCAGCTCTACTGACTGAAGCCTAGACCAACTCTTCAAGTGCAAAAGAATGCTTGTCTTGGCACCTGCATTTTGAAGTTGTCTCAAGTTTGGTAGTCTCCCGCTCACTTGGGAAACGAGCCAGTTCAGATGAGCCTCCGGCGAACTATTTCTAACTTTGCCATGTGACGTTAGCGTCCACACTGCACAGGTTGATCGCAGATCCAAACGCGCTCCCAGTGTGAGAGAATCGCCTTTTCTTACTATTTCGTCAGGCTGTAGTGTGAGTAATTCGGTTATTGACTCAGGCTCACAATTGTAATGTCGAATCGAAAAGCTTCCCCAAATTGAATCAAGTTTGGCGACTCTTCGGATTTTTCGTGCTGAATCTTGCAGATCCAGAGAGAGGTTGTGCTCCTCTTCTTCTGTCAGATCCCATCTAGCTTTAACTTCCATCGTGACCTCGTTCCCACGCAAAGATTGGGTCCATTATAAAATCATTACCGGAGACTGTCGCCAGGTAGGCCTTTCAGTTTTCGATTGACCATAATTTCGGTTATCGGGCGCTCGGACACTGCTTTTTATTTGAGCCACGCTTGCCACAGCATTCCAACCTCGTGTGCTTCCGTCGGCACAGGTCCTTCCACCTGCATCAATTTCGAAATAGCCAGTTCTTTGCGCATGAGATCTACAAAGTTCTCTGCCATTTCTCTGTCTCTCGCATCAATGTCCGTTCTCGATTCCTCTATTTCAATGCATTGAGCAAGCTTATCTGCAGCCAGTTTTAGGTGTCTATCGATGTGATCAATTGGCCAAATGAACGTTCTGCCTAAGCATAACAACACAAAAGCCGCCGCTCGAATTTCCCTAGCAGAAACCTCATCTACCTCCTGCTCTAACGTCGCTGCAATGCATTCAGCAACACCAGTCCGATCCATTAGGTCGCCGAACCAATCAGCTGCTATGTCATCTTCCCAAGGCGCATACCCACTTCTGCTCATGCTCTGTGCTTATTCTCCATTGCTCCTTAAGGGCGACGATAAATTTCATCGATTCTTTCATAAAGATCCTGAAGTTCAGGACTCAAACGTTCATTGATTCCATCGCCGACTTCTTCGTCTGAAATCCAGTTGTACACGACTTTGTAGGCTACGCGGTGTAGCTCTGGATACACCAACTCACCAAATTTCGCCACATCTTTATAATGGTTCTGATTATGAAAAAACTGAACCATAGACTGTATCAGACCCATTAACTCCAAGGCCTCTTGTCTGTCTATAAGCAGTTTGTCCGACATGGGACGATTCTCCGAGTAGTGATAGGGGTCCGGGGATCAATGGAACGAACAGTGGCGCTAAGCTTCTTGGTAGGGGTCTGCGGGTCCTGATCAGGTTTGAGGTCTAGAATCGCTCATCAGATGATGTTCTAGCACTAGATCCAAGAGGGCACCTTCCCTCTTTGAGAGCCTTCAGGCAGAGATCAGGAATAGTCCGAGTGCTGCAGTCAGACGTATCACGCGGTCCTTCTACAAAACCAATGAAGAGAGGGAGCTTCAATGTTCCATTAGTGGAAGGACGATCCACTTCCATTGGAATTGCACCTGCTGAAAGCCAACTCCGCACCTTAATGTCATCTGAAAGTACTCTAAACTGGCTGCAGTAGTTCTTGCGAAACCGTAAGTCCACTCGAGCAGGTTTCCAAATTCCGTTTTTCCAGTAAGAGAAGGCAAAGCTATAAACATCATGCTCCACTTTAGCTGGAACCCAGTGCGCAAGAATGTCTGTTAAAGAATGTCGGCTGAGCATTATGCAACGATGCTCTCGTTCGAAGAGCGGGTAGACAGCTGGTCTGCCACTCTTGTCTATGGCTAGGAACGCTTTGTTTCTGTCAAAATTAGATGGATCATCCACCAAGACACAAGCGAAGTTAAAGTCGGAATAGTTGCTAGATCTCCCTTCGAAAATGGCTTCCACATGTGTTCCGGACTTTTGCTCTTCCTTGGCAAAAACTTGATTTTGGAAAACAAAAACAACCATGAAAATAAGTAAGAGTTTTGTGAAGAGTTTACGCCGCTCATGCACGCAATCTAATTGCCTAAAATCAGGAATGTATCCAGAGAAGACAAACAGGAACCTGTCTACTTCGCGAATTATCCGATACAGCCTGGTTCTTCTTGCAGTCATCCGTTGCTCCAATAACGGGTCTTCGATTATTATCGCTCATTGCGCACCTTCGGTGAGGTGTCCAACCGAACTGAAAAGGCTCTATTACAGCTGAGTGTTGATACTATTTGCGCTCTTTTAAATCTGTCGCTGCCAGCCTGGCACTGGCATAAGTCAGTATACCGACCTTAATCCGACTCTGCGCGTTCGGTTCTGATAAACTCTTTTATGTTTCATTGCGCTCGAAAGGCTGATGGGAACCGGGTTTGGAGATGGACTTTTATTTCGCTATTGGTTTTGCTCGAAGTAGTGTGCCTGCAATGTGTATCTTCTTTCTATCGACGTCAGTCATATAGCAAGTGTAGCTGACGACTTGATATTGCGAACCGGCCGGCGTCCCCCTTTCTTCAGAGGGATGAATCACCATGAATGGCTTGAACTTGTTTGACGAAAACTTTGCCAGGAGCTCGTCGCAATCAGCATTGCTGTTTCTTTGAAAGTACAGCTCCGGCGTCGCCTCTCCCAGCGAAACTTCATCCGGAAATCCTACAAGCGCTCCTTCGATCTTTATACTTCCATCTTTCTCTTTGCTGAATGTGAGCCGCTTTACAGTCACAAAATCCTTTTGATTTGTAGTGTAGACTCCAGAAATCTTCGAGGCGAAGTCACTTTCGGCATTTGCAGATAGAGAAGTGAAAGCTAGCGCGCCACACACTGTTAAAATCGCCCCTACACTTTTCATGCTCTTCCTCATAATTCTGTCCACATCTTATTTCCACTTGCGACCAACAGGTAAACGCGCTCTCTGGATTCCGTTTATGCAAAGTCACCGCAATCTTATGGCGACCGAACGACCGAACACCAATCGATTCACTCAATAGTAGTAAATGACAACACTCTGCCAAGCCTCGACTACGGCGAAGCTGTCTTTGTGCGGCTCGTTGCCACCTTTGACCAACTCGCACGAATTCATCTTTGTTGCACGCCAAGGTTATATACTTCAGCGCAAATGGCATCCCGTGATTTACTTGGCTTCGCGCTCAATAGAGCGCCAGTCTCACTTTGGGAGAGAACCAATGATCGATCTCGCTACAAAAGAAAAGGCAAAAGTGCAAACCGCCCTCAAAGACGAAATCAGCCGAATTAAAGACAAAGCTGCAACATCAGCAAACAAATACATGACCGCTCTTTTCATTGCATTGCGCGAAGACGAAGTGCAGCAGCGCTGGACAGATAAGGTTGCGCACAACTACGTGCCGCACTTTGTGCAATGGGAAGAAACCCTCATTCCTGAACAAGTCATCGTTGTGTTCCCATTTGACTGCGCGCCCGGAACATATTGTTTCGTCAACCCATCTTTCGCCGTTGCTGTCGATTGGCTCAACGAGCGCGTTGTCTCAATTCTCGATCCATATTTGCCTGGTGTTCACTCAAAGCAACTCCCTGCGAATATGAATGAATTGGTTGGAAAGCTTCAACAGCTTAATTGGGATGGTCATGCACCATGGCCAGGTATGGGTGGCTTTCACAAGCAAGTAAAAGGATAACAAGCTCGAAGAGCTGCAACACAAGCAAGGAGTCGTTCGGCGTCTCCTGCTTGTCGCTGCAAACTCGGGACTTTGCTGAGGAAGCTGGTGAACGACTGTACGACTATCAGTGGTCTGGCTAGAAAGTAGCTGAGCGAATCGAAATGTCAACAAGTCAGTGGGTGAACTTATCAGACTCGAACGCGCGGAAGCGCGTTGAAGTTCTGACAACGAATCGGAATGGCACTACTGTTTGACGAATGTCACTTCCGGTAGCTCTTCTATGATACGGCGATATGGAGTTGATCCTTGAAATGTCGCCCACTCCAAGTGGGTTAGGTTGCGAATAGCTACTGCGCGAGCTTCTTCCAAGAGGTCATCGACACGCCATTTGATTCGCTTAACTGTGCTGTGCCGAGCAATCAAAATTTCTCTTCCATCACCAACAAAGCAACAAGCCGTCACAAACATTCCATCGACCGCAACAACTGGGTGATTCGATTTTGTCGGCTCAAAGATCAAGATATTTTCGCCTTGCGTCATTACGTATCTGCCGTCCGACGATTCGGTTAAGTTCTCAACCCGACTGGGCGCTTCAAGGTTCTTCCAGTGCAAGGGACGGTCTTGAAGGTTCAACATCCACAGTTCCTCTCCCAGAGAGAATATATGATCGTGTGCCCGAACTGTTCTGTAAGACCCTTTTGTAGGGCGCGCAGGAAACTTGATGATCTTTTCTTTCTTCAGAGTGTCGTCAATTAGAGAATCCTGAATTGCGTCTGTTCCATAGAATCTGTCATTTAATAGAGCCACAGATGATCTCTTAAAGCTAAGGTGACGTGGAGGTTTTATTACAATTGTGGGGTTTTCAACGTCCAGGAATTGAAGAATGGATTCGTCTTCTGAATTGAGTTGAATAATGATTTTGTTTGGCTCAACGTCGCTAAATTTCGCTGCGACGATTTTCCATTCGATCGGGCAGGAGTAAGTTTTTGATGTGCCATT
Organism: uncultured Candidatus Obscuribacterales bacterium; assembly: GCA_964503045.1. GTDB lineage: Bacteria > Cyanobacteriota > Vampirovibrionia > Obscuribacterales > Obscuribacteraceae > CAYZJR01. Next base: position 6,848 of record CAZCZI010000129.1, on the reverse strand, counting down.
CTTCAGTGAATGCACCTCTACTTCAAATTCCCTTTTAGATGACAAAAACTCCGCATCGTCCTTTGAAAAAACTGGTTCAAACCCGCTTCTGTTGTTAAATTTAAGTATGGTTTTGCCGCCAGAATCAACAACCTCGTTTCTGAGAGGAATCGCGATAAAGTTGTACGTATTGCTTACCACTCCGTGAAACGAGAAATTCCTCTCAAATCCGAGCCGCCAACGCATTGTGCCTGTTTCGAGATCAAATAATCGGAGACCATTGTTCTTTGAAGGTGCTAAAAGATAGCGATTCTCGAATATCCTCGCACCTCCAGTGTCGGTAATGTTATTCTCTGGACGTGGTGAGTCCCAGAGCGTAACTGTAGAATTATCAGATATCGTCGCGACTAGCTTTTCCGCTGCAATATTCTTACCGAAATACAGCGGTTCTGTTCTTAGGAGCGACAGTCTGTCATTATCTATAGTGAATTTCTGCTGCTCTGAATCCTGCACCAAATGGTCAGTAAATAACACGTTTCCATCAACGTCCAAAGTGATCTCTTTTAGTGAGGTTCTTACTACAACTCTGTTCCTTCCAGTAAAGTTTGCAAAGAAAATCGGCTCTGAATCACGAATATCTATATCAGCGAGCCTTGGTTCAAGTGCGTTGGAACGCATAATACCCAGCACTTCTTGCGAGTAAAGCGCGAAATCATCATTTTCTGAGACACAGACCTTCTCAAATTGAGCGGAGAGAAGCTCTTTTACCTTTCGAGATGCAATGTCATACACATAAATACTGTCCTTTGCAATCCCAACTACTCGACGCTTGCCGATGCCTAAGGACCTGATGCGCACAGGAGTTTTAAAAGCGCATACTTCTTGTGCGCTCTTTCCAAGTCTGTACAGATGCACGTTTTCAAAATCAGCAAATGAAAAGCTACATGAGTCAGGACTAAAAGCAACCGCCTGAATACTGGCCGGGATGTCTATTGCGGGAATACTTGAATCGGTTTGAAACACTTTCAGACGACCAGACCCATAGCAACAAAACCAATTTCCATCAGGTGATGCAATTATTTCGTTGTTTTCCGAAACACTGACGTTACCCAAATCGAATTTCCGGTCAGACGCTATTTTTTTGTTTTCGATATCTACCAGGTGAACTCCATCGAGCTCAGTGAGAACAAAAAGCTTTGTTCCCGGTTCATTCACTGCTAGCGAAACAACCTTCGAGGGTTCTCGAATTTGATGCCAATGAGTAGCCAATCGATCAATGCATACACGAAGCAATCTAGAAGCTTCGATTGAAGAAGGTTCCCTTCTCATTGCATCGATTAGCAAAACCAAGGCAACATGGGGATGAAGCTGAATCTGTTCGCTCGCCCTTGTGATGAGTTGACTTGTCTTAGCATGGTTTCCTGCATCAATTGCTTTCAAAACCTGCCAGATCGCTAGAATTGCAATCCCGATAAACATAGAAATTGCAATTGCTGATTGAACCTTTTCGGTTCGAACTTTGAGCCGACTTTTGTTAATCAGCTCTTCTGCCTCAACTGACGGCTTAATCCAGGTTGCATATTCATGAGTTAAGGAAGAATTTGCACGAATCAATTCAGTTTTCGAAAGCAAATGCGTGTCCTTCTTTTTGTTCTGTATCCACGTATCTGCTCTACTTTCGAGCCAGAGTCTATCTATTTCGTTCTGTCGAAATTTTGTAATCCAAGTCTGGTATGGCGGCCAATGGTGAATAAGTGCTTCATGGGTAACGCTGTACGTTCCATCAACTCGTTCGCTCGCTTCTTCTTTTGGTAAATTGGAGCTTGTTTTTGACGTCGTTTCGTCTTCCTCAAATGTAATTAGCCTTCCCTTCAATAGCTTATTGAGGACAATTCCGAAAGGTTGATTCTCGAGTTCGCTTCTTATCGGGACTGAAACTAGACCTTCTGCGAGCTCAGACCTCGAGAGTTGCCACCGAACAACCCCATGGGCAGGTAGGAAGTGAATTAGTTTCAAGAAAATGGATCGAGCGATTCGCCTCTCATCTTCATTCTTAAGGTGGTCGTTGTAAACTTCGTCTGCGCGTTGTGAAAGCGTGCGAACAATTCCACTAATCCGCTTTTCATCTTTCCTTTCACAGAGATAAGTTTCGTACGTTGTAAGAGTTATCTCGTTTTGTCCAGGCTCAAGAGTTGCCCATAGTCTTTCGAGAACAGCCTGCAAAAGGGGCAACGCGCCTTTCTCTTCTCGCAAATCTTCGACGAGTTGAGTTATGAGAGCCTCTGTCATCTTCACACCACAGTCTCTGGCCGGCCGCGATATTACCTCTTTCAGTTGTTCTCTTTTGAGTGAATGTAAGTCGAATCGCGAGGATTTCTCCCAGATTCGAGTCTCAATCAGCTCGCTATAGACATCGCCACGGACTGCAAGAAGGAGGCGAATTTTGCCGTTTCCCGCAGAGTTTGAAAGGCACTCGTCCAGTTTTTCCTGTTGCTTAACATTCAAAGCAAAGAATTCCTCGAATTGGTCTATAAAAAGCAGTTCTCGCTTAGTTTCCGACAGCCTCTCCAACTGTCTCTCGATGTCACCACTGCTCGGTCTGGTTGTGAAAGATTCGATACCACGACCGGCGAGTTTGGGAATCAGACCTGCACGCACAAGGGATGATTTACCAACGCCCGAACCACCAATGATGACTGTACAGCCTGGATTAGTAGTGGCGGCAATCAAAGCTTTTTCTTCTTTGTCACGACCACAGAACGGGTGTACCGAGTTCTTTCCGTCGTATGGTTCCCAGCCTGGGTAAGGACATTCCGGAATCGCCAACTTAACTATAGGAAAGTCGTTTACTACATAACTCTGCGGTTCCTGAGCTTTTACAGTTTCCTTCTCGACGGATTCTTTGATGTATTTGGCAAGATCCGATACAGAGACTTCACCATGAAAGTGTTTGCATTTTCCAGTAAGTCCACTCAGCAACGCGCTCGTGAAATAACTTTCTCCATTTGCTGAAACATAGGAAGACTGATCTTGTTTGCAAGATGAAAGAATGGCCCTTCCGTCTCCCAGACTGCGCACGGCACGATCCAGAAGGTCGCTGGAGAATCCAGTGCTTGAAACAGACCAGGCGATAGCCTTTGAGCCAAGCCCAACAGCAGCTGCGTGGCAACAATCGAGAATCAACACGAGCTTTTTAGTGCGTATCTTGTCCAACTTTTCTGTCAGGTCCTGAAACGTTATCACTGAGTTGATGTCCAGAACGCCATCTTCAGATCGAGTGGCGTCCCACGGAAGAATGCAACCACTAGTTGAGTTATCTTTGTCTATAAGACCGCCATGTCCTGAAAAGTAAAAGAGGCACTTTTCGAGGCTATCAATTGCAGCAATACTTTCAAGACGATCTAAAATCTGATCTCTGGTCGCAAGCCGATTCGGCAGCACGACAACATCGTCCTTACTCATCATTGCGCCAACAGGGCTTCGCAAAAACATGGAAAGCTTTCTAACATCGCCGATCATACCTTTCGGCAAGAAGAGGCTTTTGTCGCGGTAGTTAGAGATGGCTACTAGGAAAGCCTTTTGACTCACACTGGAATTCCCAAAGATTCATCAAGGGCAATGACTTCCATAAATTCATCAAGGTGCGGACCTAATTCATCAGCGATATAGTTACCCGTAAGTTCTTCCAATTTACCTACGTTTGCAGCATCGTCCATTTGATCCGAGACACCGGACAATCGTGGTTGCAGGCGAAAGTATCTTCTCCGTCCGCCACTTCGAGGTAACAAATTTTCGAGAGCCAAGTGAGTTGCGGTGCTCATTCCATCGAAAAACATCCCCATTACAGGCACAGCCCATCCGAGCGCATCCCAAGTGTCTACTTCTGCTTTCTCCAAAGTTTTGAAGGTAAACCCGGTGCCAATAGAAAGCACAACGTACTCATTTCCAGGAAACAATTTCTTCGCATGTGTGTATGCAAGCGCAGCCGGATTGTTTGCTGGAATCCCGCCGTCTATGAGACAAGATTTCTTAACAAGGTGTGGTTTGAAATAGGCCGGTGCTGCAGATGTCGCGCGTGCAACATCGGTGATTGGATAGTCATCATCTTTCCCAATTGCATCGCACTTTGTGAATAGCTTTACTGTTCGCTTTCCGATGTCATAGCTGGTGACAAGGACATCTGTCAGAGCATCAGACAGCATGGCGGGTTTTTCTCTATCAAACCTTAGAGCTTTGAAAAGAACTCCCTCGATACCTGCTTCGTCATATGGACCACAAACTTGCTGGATAGCGTCTAGACCAGCTTCTCTTGCTTTCGCAAACGGTACCCTAGAAACTGCTTTTGCGGCTCCCTGCACGATTAGGTTAGACATGCGGCGTCCATTTTGTGGAAAAATCGTGAGCCCATCATCAATGTACATTTGCGCTAGTGAAGCCGCAGAATGCTTTGCTGACGCACTTCCCTTTGATGATGGCATGGTCAAACCGAGAGCCAAAATCCCACCAGTTGAGGTACCGGCGATAACATGAAAAACTTCGTGCAATGATTTTCGTCCGAGTCGTTTTTCAAGCTCACCTAAGATCAATGCCGGTATGACTCCTCTAATTCCACCACCATCGATGGACAGGATTCTGATCTGTTTCGCCTTCTCCTTCGAGGAGTGCACTGCAATTCCCGTTGCGGTCAGATTTGTGTCTTGTTGAATAGTGGAGTGTGTAACTACGGTTGCTGTTTTACTAAATCTGATTGAGTTTGCAAGTTGGCCAATAAAATCATCGTTCGTCATCCTAAGTTGCAGATGATTTGGTATCGAAATGTTGTCTGGCTTGTTGGAATCATCAGTACTTTCTGAGACATTAGGGTTTGGTTGGTCCGACACGATGCTGTAGTTCGTGAGCCCGGAATCTGCACGCTTCGCAAAGTGATCCAAGGCATGCCAGCTAAGGCTTTCCAAAAAAATCTGTCCGCTGGTCCTCAGAATGCCTAGGAGTGCAGACTGAGCCTGTGCGCTAAGTTCTTCCGCTTCACTGGGCAATTCTATAGCAACGCCAACGTCATCCTGCCATTTTGAGTCGATTTCAGTTGGCTTCATTGCAAACGCCTTTGAGCTCTTTCGTACAAAAACAAATCGCAGACATTTTGCTGAAGCAAGGTTTTTTATCGCTTCTTGCTGCTTGGCAGATACAGTCGACGCGTCAACCCAAATGCAATACTGGCCAGCGCTTCGATTCAAAAACGATCCAAGGCTCTTTACATAGGACTCTGACATTTCTCTACTTCCTCATTCGTGAGCAGAAAGGATGCTCCAACTTAACCGCCAATACCGCACGTTATCGCGCCCGTATCTACTGCGATGGTTTAAGGAATATATCAAATAACGGTTATCAAGCTGCCTTGCTACTTCGTCTCGAAATCGAAATGAGTGATATTTCTTGCGGAGTTTGATTTCTAAAAGACCAAGTTAATGCAACGAATTGAGGGAGAACCAATCGATGGAGGCCGGTATTTGACTTGGTGTTAACGGAATCCAGATAGCGCGTTTACGCGTTGGACGCTATTCAACAACTGGAAGTACGATGAGCAAATCATCGTGAATCTTGCGGCTATCGAACAACACGATTCGCTCAATAGTGGTAAATGACAACACTCTGCCAAGCCTCGACCGCGCGCAACTGTCTCTGCGTCCTGCCTTGCCGGCTTCTGAGCAGCCCGCACGAATTCATATTTGTTGCACGCCAAGGTTTATACACTTCAGGCTCGGTCAAAAAACAAATGACCACGCCGCTATAGATTCAAGCCCATGTTGCTAGGCTGTCGCAGCACTCCTGCTTCTCAAAGAGTCCAAGTTGAACTGCCCTCATCGCCGCCGATGTTCGTGTTGGGACGTTCATCTTAGTGCAGATCGATCGAATCTCATCAGACACGAGTTCCTTCGTGATTCCAAGCTCACGTGCAATGGCTTCGTCTGGCAGATCAAGCCTCGCAATGACTATCAACTCACGCTCGGAAAAATCGTGAGCAGCTACTGGATTCTTTGAGGGAAGTTGCACAATGCCTTGTTGTATTGCAGGTTCCAAGTAAAACCGTCCAAACCGAATGCTTCCAAACGCTTCTGTCAAAACCTTTCGGCTTGGGTTGTTCAAGCAAATGGCTGATACTCCACACCTGTGAAGCTGGTTTGCATACTTGACGGCATTATACTTGCTCACCAACACAATGATGTTCCGACAGTGAGAGCGTAAGATCCGACAAATTTCAACACCGTTGCTTTGCTCAAATTGTGCTTCTACAATCACTGCGTCTGCATTCAACTCACGAATTAAATCGACGGCAGACCGCGTGTCTCCGGCAACTCCAATAATCTCTACGTCCTTTGGAATCTCCTTCTCGTCGAAAGAGGCAGCAGAACTTAAGAAAGTGACAGCTCGAAATCGCAAGGTCCGGTTACTCCGTGGTTGCTCCGCCATTACTCGATTATGACAGAATCTCCAGGTCCGCCAGACGTTGTCCCAAGATGGGGTACTGTTTCGGAACCTATTTTGAACGAGATAAACCGAGATGCACCACCTGTGGTTACCCCAAAATTGGAAATTCGGACACTCGACCTCTGAAACCCTGATTCTGAGCCACTGTAATTTGAACATAATATATCACAGACTGCGTCCCAACACAGCCTCTGTTGGTGCGGTGCCAGGCGCTACTACATCACATCGCAAGAGCGAAATGCAAAAAATTTTTTAGTGCCGCCAGCGGTGCCAGCGAGCTCGGCAGTAGAAAAAGAAAAAGGCGGCGAAGCAACATTTCGTTTTAACCGAAACGTGCTTCGCCGCCGGCAGCAAGTAACTATCTGCTTCTGGCAGCCACTAAC
>CAZCZI010000128.1:2725-12854 GCA_964503045.1 uncultured Candidatus Obscuribacterales bacterium | reverse complement strand
TCGACACCCCCGGTCACGTGGTCTTCACGATCGAAGTCGAGCGCTCGATGCGCGTGCTCGACGGCGGCGTCATGGTGCTTTGCGCCAAGGGCGGCGTTCAGCCTCAGACCAGGACGGTCAACCGGCAGGCGACCAAGCATCGCGTGCCGCGCATCATCTTCGTCAACAAGATGGACACGATGGGAGCGGATTTCTATCGTGTCCTCTCGCAGCTCGACTCCGAGTTGCGTCTCAAGGTCGCCGTCATGCAGCTTCCCATCGGGCAGGCGAGCGAGTTCAAGGGTGTGGTCGATCTCTTGACCGGCAAGGCCATCCTATGGGATGAGTCGGATCCGTCCGGCTCGACGTTCGCGGAAGTGGACGTGCCCGCCGACATGGCCGACCAGGTCGAGAAGTACCGCACGACGCTGCTCGAATCGATCGTGGAGAACGACGAGGCGCTCATGGAGCGTTATCTGTCGGGCGACACGATTGCCGTCGAGGAGCTGAAGGCGGCGCTTCGCAAGAGCATCATCAACCTGGAGCTGTTCCCGGTTCTGTGCGGTTCGGCGTTCAAGCAGAAAGGCATGCAGCCTCTGCTCGACGCGGTCGTCGACTATCTGCCTTCTCCGCTGGAAGTTCCGGCGGTCAAGGGCAAGCTGGCCGATGGCTCCGAAGGCGAGCGCAAGACCGACGACAACGAGCCTCTTGCGGCTCTCGCGTTCAAGGTGGTGAGCGACAACCACGGCAACCTGACCTTCGTGCGCGTCTATTCGGGCGTGCTCAAGTCGGGCACCGGGGTGTACAACTCCTCCAAGAACACGACCGAGCGGGTGTCCCGCTTGGTGAAGATGCAGGGCAACAAGAAGGAAGAGGTCCCGGCGTTGCACGCAGGCGACATCGGTGCGGCGATCGGTTTCAAGGTCACTGTCACTGGCAACACGCTGTGCGACGACGACGAGACGATTTCTTTGGAGTCCATCGAGGCTCCGGAGCCGGTGATCGCCATGGCCATCGAAGCGGAAAGCCGAGAGGCCAACACCAAGCTGGGTGAGGCGCTTACCAAGCTGGCCATCGAAGACCCGAGCTTCCGCCGCTACACCGACAAGGAAAGCGGTCAGACGATCATCGCGGGAATGGGTGAGCTTCACCTGGACATCAAGCGGGACATCCTGGATCGCACCTACGGTGTGAAGACCAAGGCTGGAGAACCGCAGGTGGCCTACCGCGAGACGATCAGAACGTCCGCCAAGGGCGTCGGCAAGCACGTCAAGCAGTCTGGTGGTCACGGCCAGTACGGACACGCCGAAATCGAGCTTGAGCCGCTTACCGGCGGCGAAGGCGGCGAGACGTTCGAGTTCGTGGATGGCATCGTGGGTGGTACCGTTCCGCGGGAGTTCATTCCGTCGGTCGAGAAGGGAATTCGGTCGGTGCTCGATGAGGGCGCTCTGGCCGGCTACCCGGTGATCGGCGTCAAGGCGACTCTCGTGTTCGGCAGCTCTCACGACGTGGACTCCAGTGACATGGCGTTCCAGATGGCGGGGCGACTCGCTTTCAAGGACGCGTTCGCGAAGGCGAAGCCGGTTCTTCTCGAGCCGGTCATGAACCTGGAAGTCGAAGTTCCCTCGCGGTTCGTGGGTGATGTCATCGGTGACGTGGCTCGCCGGCGCGGCAAGGTGCAGGGCATGGACGAAAACGACGGGATCGCGGTGGTGCGCGCTTTGGTGCCGCTCGCGACCATGTTCGGCTACTCCACCGCCCTTCGCGGCATGACGCAGGGTCAGGGCACGTCCGGTATGTACCTCGCTTCCTACGAGCAGGTCCCTGCCGAAGTGGCAGCGGAAATCATCGCGAAGAACAAGGGCGAGTAAGCCTGCGTTTGACGCACCGCAGCTGGTGGCTGGGCGGATGTGTTGCAGTCGGTCGTAAGACTGGCTGCAACCTCCGCCTGGTTGTCGGTACGTGAGTTTCACTGAACACCAACAAAGGCGAGTAGCTATGATGCTTTTGAAGCAATCACAAGAGCTCGCCGAACACGGTGAGCAGTTTCTTTGCTCATGCGATCGCACACTGGTAATCGTCGACATGCAGCCTGGTTTCTCAGCCAGTATGCATGCGCGCACTCTCGCGCAAGTGGAGAGGCGCATCGTCGAGGCCGTGTCGCATGGCTGGGCGATCGTAGTTTTGGAAAACGAGTCTCACTTGCATGGACACACACTCCCGAGACTCATCAAGCACCTTATCGGTTACAAGCGCTGCATCGTCATTCCCAAAGCGGACGACGACGGCTCGCGCGAAGTAATCGCCGGGTGCCAGGTGGCGGGCTTCGATCTGAACTTCGTCGAAGTGTGTGGCGTCAACACGGATGCTTGCGTGAAAGCAACGGTGGAAGGATTGATCGCAAGGTCGCCCTTCACTAACATCCTGGTTTTCCGGAAGGCGTGTTACAGCGACACGCCTGACGGCATGTGGAGTGATTTTCCGGTCGCGCGCAACCTGGTTGTGGTTCCTGCAAAAAGCGCAGAGCCATACTCGGGTCGCGCGATACGACTCCGCGTTCAAAGTCGAGTTTAACCCCATTAACCCTTAACTTGGCCGCGCGCAAGAAGTGTGCGTCCTGACAGCAGGAGAAGACTATGACACCTGAAATTCTCGCTCTCGGCTTAGCTGCGCTCGTGCTGGGCGCCATGGCCGGCGGCCTGTGCGTGGTTGCATTCGAGAAGGGCGGTCCGCGCGCGATGCGCACCGGCACCCTCGTTGCACTCGTGCTGGCACTCGGCATCAGCTACGGCACGTCGCTGTTCGCCGCCGCTCACGACATTCCCGCGCTGTGGCTCAGCGTCCTGCCGGCAGTGTCGTGCCTCGCCGCGGCTCTTTTGACCGCGCGCGAAACGACGAGGCGCATCACGAGGATGGTCGCCATGGCAGGCGCCGTGCGCGATGCCATCAACACCAACTTCGACGCGTTCGACATCGACGACGACAAGGTCATCTCGGTGGTCGACCTCGAGGGCATCCTCGCCGGCCGGGCTCCGCTTCCGGCGGGCGTATCGCGTGAGCTCGTCGCTCACATGCGCGACAACATCCTCAAGATCGGTCACAACGTCGGCAAGTACCAGCAGCCGGCGGGACGTACCACCGTCACCCACACGGTGGCGGTGATCAGCCCGCGCGATGTCCAGGGCTACCCGGATCGCGTGACCGCTCTCTACCCCAACTGGGCAGTCAAGTCGGTCTAACCGACACTGTTCGGCTGGCTGGAGAGTTACCAATCGTCTAAAGACAAGGACGCATATGTCTCTTACGACCATCACGACCGGTGCGGACTACCCGACGGAGCTCGCATCGCTCACCATCACAAGGCATTGTGAAAGTGGTGCCAACGAGTGGCGAACAGCCAACCCGGAGGCGCTCGAAATGCCACCGCATCTAGTGCCCGACTCGATCGTGCCTCTGAGCACGGCTGGTGAGGGTCAGGGTGTAGCGTTGGGCAACTACTTCGGCTCACTACCGCCGGAGCTGCAACCCAACGTCTGTTTCTCTTCGCCCTATTGTCGAACCGATCGCACTGCAGTCCTGGGTGTGGCGAAAATTCCGGGTCTCGTGGTCATCCACGACGACCGGCTTCGCGAAGTCGAGTTCGGCATCTTCGCGCACCTGACCAAGTTGGGTCGCTCGAAGAAGTATCCCGATGAGTGGGAGAAGCGTCGTGCCGAAGGCAAGATCGATCACCGCCCGCCGGGTGGTGAAAACTGGCACGATGTCCGGGCGCGGCTGTTGGACTTCATGTTCGACAAGCTGCTCAAGCTCGGCAAAGGGGACCGCGCCCTCGTCGTCACGCACGAGACGATGGTGCACGTCTTCCGCTGCCTCTTGGAAGGGCTGGACGCCAAGGCTTTGGCGCGCACGCCCGTGCCCAACTCGTCGCTCACGGTGTACACCAACACCTCGGGGATTCTGACGCTCGACCGCTCCTTCTGGCTGCCGCCAGGCATGGAGATGACGGCCGAATCCAAAGCGGAGCCGTAAAGGTCCGCTGATACCTCCTGGCACCAGCTATGGTGCCTACCACCTAGAAGGACATCAAAGGGGCGGTGCTGGTGCACCGCCCCTGCGTGTCGCCTTCGCAACTTAGAAGGCAATTTCATGAGTACCAACAGTGAAAGCGCCTCCTTCGCGGGGCGCCAGCTTTACCACGCCATCTGGCTGAAGGTAAAAGAGACGTTTTTCGACGTCTCGCGGCTTGCCGACTGGGACTCCTGGGAGCACCGGTTCGACGAGTCGATCGACAGCGAGGAGGCGGCCATCGCCTTTGCCGGGCAAGCATTGGCTGTGCTGAATGACGAATTCACGCAGTTGATCCCGCTCGGCAGTAAAGGCACACCTGAACTGAAGACTGTTCTTGCCGGACCGGACGCAGAGCAAGTACCCAACGTCACAGCGGTGTTGGGGAAAACGGGAATCGCCTACGTGCGCATCATGACCTTCTTGGCGCCCAACGTCACCGACGAGGTGGAGGAAGGGCTCAAAAAGATTGCTGCGTGTGACGGTCTGATTCTCGACCTGCGCCACAACATCGGCGGGTTCATGTACGACGCCCTCGACATTGCCGAGCTGTTCATCAAAACCGGTGTCTTGGGTACTGTCGAGTCGCGCACCGAAAGCGGTATCAAGCGCCGTACGATCGCTCTGAAGTCAGCTGTTTGCGAATGGACCGAAGAGACCCCCGACGGGCAAGTCTCGAAGGAAGAGTACAAACGCAAGCAGCCGCTGGTGGCAGGCAAACCGATCGCCATTCTGGTCGGCACGCAAACTGCCAGTGCTGCAGAGCTGCTCGCCGCGGTTTTGATCATCAACGGGATTTCCGGTCTGACTGTTTCGGTCGGCAAGACCACGGTCGGAAAAGGCATCGGTCAGGAAGTGTTCAACATCCTCGACAAGATCAACCTCAAGGTCACCACTCATCGCTATCTCGTCGGTCCCGACGGTGCGTGGCTTGGTGACTGCGGACAGACCGTACCGCAAGCGGAGTGCGGCATCGAAGTCATGGTTCAGGTCGACGACGACACTGGGCTCAGGGGTCTTGAAGTAGCAGCAGAAGAGGTGCGCAAGATGATTGCGAGCATCTCGGCTGATGCGACTCCGGAGTCTTGAGCTCTGAGATACGGCATCAAAACTCGGTGCCGTATCTGCTTCTTAGGCAATCAAGTTCCAACGGACGGCCGCCAGCTTGGCGGTCGAGATTCCAACGAAAAGGAAACCAAAATGACGACAACCTCCATTCTCATCGTGCTTCTGGCCGCGGTGCTCTCTGGCATCCCTGGCTACCTGCTCGCGTTCAAGTTCTGGGCCAGCGCCTACTCGCGCACGAACACCAGCGGTGACTTCGGCTCCCCCCGTGGCGGCTTCTTCGCCATCATGGGCGGTCTGTTCGTCGGCCTGATCGTCTTCCGCATCCTCGGCGGGCTGGAAGTGATCTCACCCGACTCCGTCGGCACCGGCATGATCGCTTCGATGATCGTCGGCACCGTCGCCGGCTTCATCGGCATGATCCGTGGACAGAAGAAGGGCCGGGAGAACAACCCGCCCACCAAGTAAGGTCGTTCTCTGCGCGCCAAGCGAGCGCACGAGGTGACTACCCAGTAGGACAGATCGTCTAGTCTTGCCAGGCGCGAGCTTTGGCAAGGCGTCAATGCACTGAGGTGTTGTCGGCTAATACCGGCACCGCCTGCAGTGCATTGATTTTTTTTGCCTCGAAAAACTAAATCATATAGTAAAATACCCCAAAATAAATCAAGTTCCAAAAATATCGAACCCGGCAACTTCCACAATCCTGCCACAAAAATCCTGTAAGAATGGCACAACGGCGAGCGATGAGGCAAATCATGCAAGGCGATTTCAACTCTTACTATGTACAAAAAACAACGATTCAACTGAAGATTTTGCGTTGTTTGGTTGCGACACAAGTAGCTGTTATTGGTGCATTGGCTGGCACCTCTGCATGGGGCTTGATGTCGCAAACCGACAAAAATGTTCCTCTCTGTTTTTCCTTCAACTATTTCAATGATGCCAATCAGTTTCGCCTGTGGTCCAAGGCATCTGATACCACCTGGGAAGAAAGATATCCAGACGGTAGTGTTACTCAATTTCGGGTAATCAAAAGAGGGAGCGAGACTGGCTTTGGGAGTGACCCTCAACAATCCCGAACCGGTACCATTGTCAGGCGTTCCGACAATGTCATCGACGTTTTCATTCCAGATAAAAACACCGATGGGTGGGCAGCATTTCGTGTTGCTGATGGAGTTTGGCATAAGCTCAACAAAGTGGATTTCCACTAATCGATCTAACTAAGGCTGCGCCTGGGGAAACCAGCCCATTCTGGGTTCCCACTCTCCGATAAAGAATCACAATTGCACTATGAAAGTTACGGCGCCGGCTTTTTGCTTCCGATGCGCGAAGCGAGAAAGGCGCCACCACCCAAGACCAGGGCCATGCTCACCACCTCGATGATGGACAAGAGCACTAAGCCGTCGTAGTTGGGATCCATGATGAATCGCACCGCGGCAGCTGCGATGTCGAAGCCGATTGCCGTAAGCAGGCTTGAACGCAGGGTCGGAGTGCGTTTGAGGTGAACTGCCGCGTACAGCGGCGCAAAGAAGATCGCCTTGAGCAGGCAAATCACTCCGACTATCAACAAGATCAGAGGGTGATAGCCGAAGATGACAAACACTGCAAACAGGCAGTAGACAGTTAACGCTGCACAGGCGCCGAGAAACGCCTTGAGCGTCAGCGTAAGAAAGTTCATAAAGAACTCCTTGGTGAAGGTAAGGGGATCTTATCGGCGCGACAAATCGCAAACTCTAGATGGGCACAGAGACAGTCTTGTTTGTTGAAACTGTTAATGCTTTGTCGCTCCTTTAAGAAAGAGAAAATTGATATTTCGACGCTAGACCTAGTTAAGGTAGTAAGCAAGATCCTTGCCAGGATTAAGGAGTGTTTTGGAGGAACATCAATTAGCGCGTCGGAATAGGCACAGCTCTTTGCGCAAGAATTGGCCCATCGTGGCAGTAACGTGACATGTCGCACAGGTTGGCTGATTTGGGGTTTTGGAGCAGCCCTTACTCGATTTTATGTGCCTGTTTGCTTCTCTGCTACGATTAGCTCGTCTTGTGCGCGTGGAGAACTTAGGTGTCCTTTTCGCTTTGGCAAAAAGCACTGATACTATTGGTGGTGCCTCTCATTTTTGAGGTTTCCGTTATCTTGGTATTGACCGGACTTCTTCAAGAGGCTGAGCGAGACAGGCTTGCAGAGGCTCATGCGCGAGACGTAGCGGTTGAAATGACAACCTTGCTCAATAAGTTTCTCGACAGAAGCGCCTCGCTGGTGATGTGGAAAGTCTCAAACGATGAGGGTTTCTATGAGAGATTCAAGGCAGCGCAACCTAAAATTGAGGGACAGGCCAACGTTCTAAGGTTGTTGATTGCACCGTATCCGGAAGAGCGCGCCGCCTTCCAGCGAATCGATGCGATCCAAGAAAGCATTAACCACAGTCTTGATGAAGCCGGAAAAGCAATCGAAGACAACGATAAAATCGCCGCCGTCAAGGCATGGGCTAAGATCCGCTCCGGTATGACGAAGCTATTGACGGCGATTGAATACGCCATTGGACAACAACACGAATTGGCCCGTCAAAAGGCAAACAAGTTGGCAGATTCGCGAAATCGGGTGCAAACGGTGCTAAACGCTGCACTGGGGGCCAATGTTTTGCTCGTACTTGGACTGGCTATTTATTTCCATAAAGATACGACATCGCGGCTAAGTCTGCTGATGGAAAACGTGCGCCGTTTCGGAGCGGGATTGCCCTTGGTTGCCGGCTCGAGTGGGAAAGACGAAATTGCGAGACTCGACAAGTCCTTTAGAGAAATGTCTGATTTGATCGAGAAGGCCAGGCAGCGTGAGAAAGAAATCGACCAGATGAAGCGAGACTTCGTGGCGATGGTCAGTCACGATTTGAAGACACCATTGACTGCGATTCAAAGTGTCCATTCAATTTTGGAGACAGAGGTATGCGGCGAGCTCAACGAAGATGGGCATGATTACCTGGAAATCGCCGAAGAGAATGTCACGAGACTTATATCTCTGGTCAACGATTTGCTTGACCTGGAGAAAATGGAAACAGCCCGGCTTGATTTGAAATTGGTAAACCTCAACCTCGGCGATGTCATCAAGTCTTCCATTAATGGTGTGCAGGCAGCAGCTTCAGAGCGTGGCATAAAAATCTTGTATGATTCGACAGATGAAGTTGCAGTACTTGCTGACAAGGACAGAATCATTCAGGTAATAGTCAATCTCCTTTCAAATGCAGTGAAATTCTCTCCGGAAAACCAATCGGTGACAATTCACGCTGAGTCCTCTGGCGACGGATGGGCAACCGTGCGCGTTAAGGATTCCGGTCGCGGCGTTCCTGCTGATAAAAGGAACATGATTTTCGAGCGGTTCAAACAAGCAGACAAAACGGATTCAACTGAAAAGAAAGGAACTGGTTTGGGTCTTGCAATTTGCAAAGCCATTGTCGAATGTCACGGAGGTAAAATTGGCGTGGATTCCGAAGAAGGCGCCGGAAGCACCTTCTGGTTTACATTGCCGGTATCAGCCAAGACATCTCAACCTGTTGCATAAGGAAGAACCTTAGAGTGGCCAAAATTCTCTTTGTCGACGACGATCTCGGTCTCTGCAAGACCATCCGCGGATGGCTCGCGATGGAGCGGCACACAACCGAAACAGCTCATGATGGAACAGAAGCTATGGGCCTTCTAAAAGCCTATGAATATGATCTGATTGTTCTTGATTGGCAGATGCCCGGAATGTCTGGAATTGAGGTGCTGAAAGAGTTCAGAGCACGCGGCGGTAAGACGCCGGTGATCATGTTGACTGGTCGATCCGAAATTGAAAACAAAGAAGAGGGGCTGGACTCCGGTGCTGACGACTATCTGACCAAACCGTTCTCTACGAGGGAATTGAGCGCGCGCATAAGAGCTCTTTTGCGCAGACCGCCTGACGCTGTAGGTGACGTTTTGAAGTGGCGAGAGGTCGAGCTTGACCGCGAAAGCTATCTGGTCAAAAAGGGTGGAGCCGAAATAAGACTATTGCCCAAAGAATTTGATTTGCTCGAATTCTTTATGCGCAACCCCGGCAAAGTCTTTACTACAGAGGCACTCTTGAACCGCGTCTGGTCGGCAGAATCAGACTCCACAGTTGAAGCATTGCACACTTGCGTAAAAAGAGTGCGCAAGAAAGTAGACGCCAAAGGTGATGTTTCAATCATTCGAACGGTGCATGGCGTGGGCTATTCTCTGGAAAGCGAAACTGCTTCAGCCGCTCCGAAAGACAAAGAATCCTCGAGCGAAAAAGCATAGCCATCGGATTGATCTACGTAGAACCCGCAAAACAAGCCAGATTCCGACGTTGTTTAATTCAATGCCAGCAATTTGCCAGAAAATTGCCAGTGATTTGACAGCGGCGACCGTTAATGTACGTGTACTGAACGGCTGGAGATTTCGCAAATGGCAAGTTTTGAACAGTTTCTTTCACCCATCGAAAAGCATCACTCCCCCCTCCCCGGAGCCGCTTTATTTGAAGATGCATCTGCAACCATGTCCGAAGCGGTAAGCAACAACCGCTGGGAACTGGCGGCAGCAGCGATGGCATTAGGCATCGTAGCCGTGTCCCGTGGAAAAGGTGCCAATCTGCTCAAAGAAGCCTTTGCGACTGATTCAGCCGGTGCGAAGGCGGGCGTCAAGGCGCTCGAATCTTCGGCCTCCAACTCGCGAGGGTCCTTGATTTTGATGGAAGCATCGACGCCTGGCGGCCGGGTCCTAAATGGAAACGCCGCCATGGAGTCGAAGATGGTTTCAGCAAGTCACGCAGGCGCACCAGCAGTCGAAGAGACGAGCGCTGCTGGTGTTCGCTCTGGAGGAACCGCGCATCTAGAGTTTGCCGCTGGGAAAGTGAGCGCGCCGCTAGCTGATTCGTCGGTTGCCGGCGCTCGCTCAACGGCTGAGACTGATCTGAGGCTATTGAGTCATGCAGTAGGTGATGTAGATCGAATGTCACCGTACGAAATTCAAGGCATGCTCAAAGGTGCAGCCGC
>CAZCZI010000128.1:0-2625 GCA_964503045.1 uncultured Candidatus Obscuribacterales bacterium | reverse complement strand
CAAATTGGCTTCAACAAGCAAAACAACTCGGCTTCGATACACGTTTTTTGACCGACCCGCCGTATTGGGTGGAAGCTCTAAATGACCCGTTTTGCCTCGAGTTCGACATTGACGAGATACGTGCAATCAGACAAGCAACGATAGAACTCAACAACATGGCACTCGCTCTCGTCGATCGTGCCTGCAATTCGGATGATAGTGAAAAGGTTTTGGAGAGCCTGCTCGTTGCCCGGGAGTTTCGAGAAACAATTCGAAACTCCTGGAGACGAGGGGATTCCACTCTTTATGGAAGATTTGATCTCAGTGTAAATAATGGCGAGATCAAACTACTTGAGATGAATTTCGACACTCCGACTTCGCTGCCGGAAGCGGCACTTCTGCAAAGAGCATGGTTGGATGACATGCAGGAGGATGGAACCATCGATGATGGCGGCGACCAGTTTAACTTTCTAGCAGAGGAACTGCATAAATTCTTTGCACGGCATGATTGGCGTAGTCTGCTTCATCTGGGGTTTTATCGTAACGCCGACGAGGATGCTGAAACCGTCAAATACCTCTGTGCCTGCGCGCAGCTGGCCGGCGTTCCCACCAAGCTAATTGAAATAAACGATCTCAAACGAACGAAGGACGGAGCAATTGTCGATAAAGATTTGGAACCTGTGCGGAATCTCTTCAAGCTCTATCCGTGGGAACTATTGCTTAAAGATGACATGCGAATGCAATCAGAGTTTGGTTCGTACCTATTCAAGCCGTTGCTTGATTCCGGCGCGCTCAGAGTTGTAGAACCGGCATGGAAACTCATTCTTTCATCTAAGGCGGCATTGCCGCTTTTATGGCAGATGTTTCCTGGGCATCCACTTTTGCTGCGATCTGAATTCGACGATTGGCAGCCAAGCGGTGCATGCGTTCGCAAACCAATTTTCGGACGTGAGGGTGGTGGCGTCGAAATCGTGTTTGCAAATGAGACGATAACGAACTCCGCCGAAGATACCGAAAATATTGGATACGGCGAAGAAGGTTTCGTGCGCCAGGAGTATGTCGAGTTGCCGATGTACGGCGACTATCATCTCGTCGTTGGCAGTTGGATCGTCGACTCAGTCGCAGCAGGCGTGGGAGTGCGCGCCGACCGGCATAAGATTACCGGACGGGATGCGCTTTTCGTTCCGCACTATGTCGTCTAGCCGATTCAATCTCGTTCAATTTCTCCTTCTCTACTTGTCTTTCTTTTCTTTTTGTTGATCGGCTCGTTGCCTGTCGCGAGCCTGATCGTTTCTGTGATCTCGTTGTTCTTGATGATCGCGATGCGGCACTTGAGGAGCCTGCGCTTGCGGTGGAACCTCGTTTCTTCTCGGGGGAACGACGACGGTTTTGTTTACCTCGGTCTTATTGACCTCAGTTGTTTTGTTGATGATCGTCGTGTTGTTTTCGATGATAGTTGTGTTGCCGCCGCGACCACCATTTTGCGGGTAAAACGGACCGCCGCCTACATGCGGCCGATTCCAAGGACCACCTCTGTGATCGTCGTGATGATCGTCTCTGCGGTGATCGTTGCCTCTGCGGTGATCGTTGCCTCTGCCACCACCTAAAATAATGTCGATGTCGAAGCGAACTGTAGGCTTGCGCTCGTCGCACCTGAGCCAGGGGCGCTCCACAAAGATCGGCTGCTGAACTATCACTGGTCTTGGGCAAATCTCCATCACCTTTCCATGATTATCGATGGATGCAACATTGTCGATGTATGCCATTGGACGGCCTGTCATATCAACGTACTGAGCGCCGTTAGCATCCAAAGCGGGCGTCACGAGCGAGACCGCCAATCGGCCTTGAGGATCTCCGTCAAAAGAGGGCATCGGGGTCATTTCTAAGTGTGTGAGTGTTCCCGTTGCATTGGATATGCCCTTCACTTCGCCGACAAGAGCCGTGAACTGACCCGGTCGAAACGTTTGAGCATCAAGCTGAAGGCGGGCTGTGGCGTTTAGATGATCACCATTGGCCATCAGGCTAGTGATGTACTTCGCTTCCTTATCCATTGGGTCATCGCAATTATCTAGTGGCATGGGGGATTTCCTCTCAAAGAAGGGGTGACGACGTCTGCTGGCGTCGTTTGGCGCGATTCACATTTATGTCGGGGAGAGAGGCGAATGCGATGACTCACTTTAGCGCATCAATTGTGTCCTTAGTGTGAAGTCAAACCCCGCCACTACGTATTCTCCGCAATAATGGCGAAAGGAAAGTTGAATTATGGTTGCGGGCTTCTGTCGAGGCTGACTTCTAACTCGCCATTCGGATAGACGATCTTCACGACCAGCCTGCCGCCTAAAGCTTGTGCGAGTTGCTGATAGGTGGAAATAAGGGAAACTGTTTTGACTGCCTCAGTTCGGGAAATGTAGGACCGCTTCTTTTCGAGCCGTTTCTCGACCTCTTGCTGAGGCAGAGCGCGTTGTCCACGGAGGACTTTGAGTCTGGCGAACTCCGGCAGTGATGCGGGACGCCTGGTCTCCTTCGTTTTTTCGGTTTTATTACTGTCATTACTCATTCTCAAACTCCTTTGTCTGCCGCCAGTGTCGTCAAATCGACACTGGCGGAAATTACACTTCGACGGCACCATTGCTCGCAATGTGCGTG
>CAZCZI010000127.1:0-12883 GCA_964503045.1 uncultured Candidatus Obscuribacterales bacterium | reverse complement strand
GTCTGCATCCTTGGTTTTTGTTCCGTCATAATAAACTCGCCACCAGTGAAATCCTTTCCCGGTTCTGACAAGAGAATCGCGAGCTGAAGAGGAAACACGTGCTCGCCATACAAATCCTGGTGCAAGCAGTTGAAGTCGTCCTTCTCGTACTTCAAAATCAAAGGAGTAGGTCTTACTTGCCCAGCTTTGTGACAGCGTTCCACGAACTCCGCATGCATCTCCGGGTAACGAACATCAATCTTCATTTGTTCGTTCCACTCATTAGCCAATGAAACGAGATGCGGATACACACTAGTTCTAAGTGCTTCAACCTGAGACGGAAGCGGATAATCGAAGTATTTATATTCTCCCCTTCCATAGCCATGCTGCTGCATCACAATGCGCTTGCGAAACAAGTCGTCGCTGCTATAGAGAGCCGAAATTGCTGAGCACTCATCTGCAGTCAGCAGCGATGTAACGACAGAATTGCCTTCGGCACGCAAGCCATTCAGGATGCTATCCCAATTAATTGATGCAACTCTCTCTTCAATCACTTTTGAACTGGTCTTGATCGCTGCGTTCATAAAGTCTCTCCCGTACTTGCGACTAGCATTGCTGTTCTCAACTTAGCAAATCGGCAACGGCATGACACTCCGATTCTTGCTCTCAAACTGTATTCCGAATCAAGCGCTTCGACTATAATCTACCATTGGAGCACTATTTATTGACCGCCCAAACATGTCAATGGCGAGATTAGACACCAACCGGAAATCATCATTCGTTCCAACATTGGTTGTTGGAATACTGACTTTCCTTCTTGCCGGATGTGCAGACGACAAGCCACAACAACAAGACAGTAGCACCACCAGTAGCACCACACAGCAGTCAGCCAGCAAATCGAGCTCAAAGGGCGATTTGGAAAACATCTATATGGTTCACCCCACGTTATCAAAACCTCAGGTGTTCGCTAAGTACTTCAAGAATTTACGAGGGCACCAGCCGACTGTCGACCAATGCTTAGCGGCAGCAGACAAGGCAAACGACAACTGTGATTATGAGTCAGAAGTAGTGCTAGCGACAGAGGCAATAAGATTGAACCCCTCCTGCAGCGAAGCGTATTACCAGCGAGCTCGCGGAACAACTTATTCGCCCAAAGCAGACGATTCGGCAGCACTCGCTGATTTCACGCAAGTAGTGGCTCTTCCGGAATCTAAGATCAAACCGGGTCAGCGTGCCAATGCATATTCATTCATGGCTCGAATTTATGATTCGCGTAAACAACCTAAAGAGGCGGTTGACGCCATGAACAAAGCAATAAAACTTGCACCATTGGATGTATCGCTCTACAAAGCAAGAGCAGCAATTCTAGTGGCTCAAGGTGACAACGAAAAGGCCAAAAAGGATTATGACGAGTGGATACGGCTGGGTCCAACCGATATTCTGCCGCTGCTCCTTCGAGGCCAGCTCTTCGAGTCGACGAATCGCTACGAGGAGGCGCTTAAGGACTATGATAAAGCCTCCACGATGCCGGAAAGAAAGGACTCGCTCTCAAAACGAGATATGTCCATCAAGTCCAAGGCCCGTGTTCAAGCGAAACTTGGAAAGCACAAAGACGCAATTGCCACACTGACCAAAGCCATCGAACAGGAGCAAAGCGACGACGAAACCCTAGTATTGCGAGCGGCAGAATTTGCTGCACTTAAGCAATACAAAGAGGCACTAAAGGATTATACGCAGGCAATTGAAATGGCCCCAGGTTTTGCGGTAACTGCGCTTGAAGGTAGAAGCAAGGTCTACGCTGCCATGGGACAGCATGATCTGGCAGAGAAAGACACGCTGGAAGCAAAGAAAATGCGCGAGGCTCCAGCAGAGAAACAGCTGTATGAGATCAAATAGCAAATCAAAAGGTTGATTTGAACAATCAAAGCTCTATTATTAGAGGATGCCCCGAACTGCACAACCACTCAAACCCGTCGACATTTCACCAAGTAGTGAGCCGGCTTCGTCTAAGGGTCGCTTTCGTTCACCATTAAGATATCCCGGCGGCAAGCAACGCGCTATCGAACAGATATCTCAGCATTTCCCAGAATCAGCAATTGAGTATCGCGAACCTTTTGTAGGCGGCGGAAGCGTTTACTTCTACGCTAAGACAAACACCTTTGCGCAAAAATATTGGATCAATGACAAATTCAAAGAATTGGTTTCTTTTTGGAACGCAGTTAAAGATCCGATCGTGTGTTCAAAGTTGCAGAAAGAACTTGAAGAGTTGCGAACCAGCTTTCGCACACCAAAGCAAATCAAAGATTACTTTCTCAAAGTCAGAGAAGAACAACCCGAATCGGAATATCGTGAAGCCTTTCTGTTTTTCTTCTTCAATCGTGTGACTTTTTCCGGCACAACTCGCGCTGGTGGTTTTTCAAAAGCTGCTAGTTTACGACGATTTACCGCATCTTCAGTCGAACGACTCGCACCAATGCCAAACGCGCTTGCACAGACGAAGATCACCAATCTCGATTTCGAAGAAGTGATACGCATACCTGGCGAAGATGTTTTTCTGTTTTTGGATCCACCATACTTTAAAGCCACCAAACTCTACGGGCAGGGTGGTAGTTTGCATTCGTTCGATCACGAACGCCTTGCTAATTGCTTGAACGAAACCTCGAAACAAAGCCGGTTTCTGATCACCTATGATGATTGTCCCGAGATCCGAAAAATCTACAAATGGGCAAACATCAAAGAGTGGTCGCTTCAATACGGAATGAACAATTGCAACCTGCAACATGAAAGCAAAATCGGCAAAGAGTTATTTATCTCAAATTACTAATTTCCAAAGGCGGTGATAGTTATTTCGGACGAACAACAGACAACACTCTATCTCTTCAGACACGGTGAAACTGAGTGGTCCGCCAGCGGGCGACACACCGGTCGCACGGATATTCCGTTGACAGACAGTGGTCGCGTGCAGGCACGCATGTTGGAGGAAGCAACGTCGCAAGTCAGGTTTTCACTTGTGCTTGTGAGTCCCTTGAGCAGAGCGCAAGAAACCGCAGCGCTAGCGGGTCTCAAATCGCGAATCTCAACATGCGAGGATCTTGCGGAGTTCAGCTACGGCGAGTATGAAGGATTGACGACGACCGAAATTCGAGAGAAGGTACCAAATTGGACAGTTTGGACACATGATTGCCCAGGCGGGGAAACCGTGCAACATGCAGGACAACGCTGCCAAAGAGTGATTGACAAAGCCAATGAATCAAAAGGAAATGTGGCACTGTTTGCACATGGTCATATTCTCAGAATCCTGACAGCAACCTGGCTAAAATTGCCTCCAACAGAAGGAAAGCATTTCATTTTGGATACCAGCACAATGTCGATTCTTTCACACGAAAGAGACACCCCAGCGATCAAATTGTGGAACGAGAAGATCTCACCAACTTACTGAGGCCTTTGCGTCCTGAAACCATCGATTTGCTCCAAGTGGCATCTTGGTAGCAGCCTACATGCCCCCCAAAACACCAGGGGCTGTCATGTGGTAAGAAATACCTGCCACTTTTCGAAGAAAGTGGCAGGTATTTCTTACACCTTCTCAACCTCCCCTGCTCTCTTCGGTCTCGTTCGCATCTGTGTTCAGGTTCATGTCAAAATTGCTTCGGCAATCGCATCCAAAACACACTACCGTTTGGTTCATTGTTCCTAACTCCAATAGAACCGCCATGCGCTTCTACCATCGCTTTGCAAATGGCGAGTCCTAATCCGGTTCCACCAGGAGCGGTGCCGGGCACTTGCTCGAATGCTTCAAATATCTTGTCCCGAAATTCAAATGGAACGCCTGGACCATTGTCGGCAACTGCAATTTCAATGGGGCAGAAATTAACAGGTTATTAACTCTTGTGGCGGAACGGTAAAAAAACTTGTGACACGGCACGAAAATTGCCGGGGTGGAACTGATCGACGGACCCAAAAGCAAGATGCGCCGACCCCGCACAGGGCCGACGCATCTATCTTTATTCGATGACGCTGGAGATGATACCCGCGCCTACTGTGAGACCGCCTTCGC
This sequence comes from uncultured Candidatus Obscuribacterales bacterium, assembly GCA_964503045.1. Classification (GTDB taxonomy): domain Bacteria; phylum Cyanobacteriota; class Vampirovibrionia; order Obscuribacterales; family Obscuribacteraceae; genus CAYZJR01. The sequence continues at coordinate 8,850 of CAZCZI010000127.1, read as the reverse complement.
GAATGGCGAATTTGGTGCCCTGTTCGACGGCGATTGGGTGCTCAAGTTCAACAACGATCTTCACGCTGTCGCCCGGCATCACCATCTCTAATTCATCAGGCAGGAGCACGCTGCCGGTGACGTCGGTGGTGCGCAGGAAGAACTGCGGACGATAGCCAGGGAAAAACGGCGTGTGCCGTCCGCCCTCTTCTTTCGTCAGCACGTACACATCGGCACCGAATTTAGTGTGCGGAACAATCGATTTCGGCTTCGCCAAAACCTGACCGCGAACGATCTCCGCTTTGTCGACACCGCGAAGTAGCGCACCGATGTTGTCGCCGGCCATCGCAAAGTCGAGAGTCTGCCGATACATTTCCAGACCAGCAACGACACACTTTTGGGTTTCGTTGAGTCCGATGATTTCGACTTCTTCGCCAACTTTGATTTGACCGCGCTCGACTCTGCCGGTGGCCACGGTTCCGCGACCGGTGACAGTGCAGACACTCTCGACGGCAAGCAGAAATGGCTTGTCGACTTCACGCTCCGGAAGTGGAATCGCGGAATCAACAGCTTCCATCAGCCGCAAGATGTTCTTCTCTTGCTCGGGGTCGCCTTCGAGGGCCTTCAAGGCACTTCCGCGGATAAACGGAATAGTGTCGCCAGGAAAGTTGAACTTCGTCAGCAACTCGCGAGCTTCGAGTTCGACGAGATCGATGATTTCAGGATCATCGACCATGTCGCACTTATTCACGAACACAACGATGTGTGGCACACCGACTTGGCGCGCCAGAAGAATGTGCTCGCGCGTCTGCGGCATTGGACCATCGGCAGCGGAAAGCACCAGAATGGCACCATCCATCTGAGCTGCTCCAGAGATCATGTTCTTGATGTAATCAGCATGACCAGGACAGTCTACATGGCTGTAGTGACGAGCATCGGTTTCGTACTCGATGTGAGCCACATTGATAGTGATTCCTCTGATCTTCTCTTCGGGCGCCGCATCGATCTCGTCGTAGCGCTTGAAGGTAGCCTTACCGTGCTTCGACAGCACAAGCGTGATCGCCGCCGTCAAGCTGGTTTTGCCGTGGTCGACGTGTCCGATGGTTCCGACGTTGATGTTTGGCTTAGTTCTGTTGAACTCTTTGCGGGCCATGATTTGGTTCCTCCAATTAAATGCGGCCGCACTGCGTAATTTTATCGCACGCAGTCGACCGGACGCTTTAGCGTTCGGGTGTGATTAGCTAGAGCTGAAACGTTCAGCTCTGCAAGAAGTCGAATACAACATGCGGCGCGAGAGCAAAGCACACAACCAGTGCACAATCTGCGCGCCAATAATGCGCAACTTCAAACAAATTACTCAAACGCGAACTAACTGTTGTTCAGTTAAACATTAAAGTTGAATTGATTAAACTCTTGCTCTCACGCACGCAGCTAAAACGCTGCCACGCGCCGCTCATCTCGACAAAGTCCGAGACCGAGCGGCGTTACTCTTATAATTTCCATTTTGAAGTGAAACATCTTCCTCTGCCTCACACGTAAAGTGAGAGATCTCTATTATACAAGAAATGAGGTTTTCGGGAAGTCGCTATTACACGGTTTTACGCATGAATTCTTGATTCTATTCTTTTATACAATCACGTATTTGATGCAAACACGCTATCATTTCCCCAGTATCCGGAGATATTGCATGTCAAAGACACTTCACAAAAGTTTGGTACTCGCGATGCTGAGTACAACATTTGCAACAAGCGCATGGGCGCACTCAGATGTATTTTCCGATTACTCGCTTACGCAAGCAAAGCAGCAAGCACAAAAAGACGGCAAGCTTCTGCTTATTGATTTCACTGCAAGCTGGTGCCCGCCGTGCAGAAAAATGGAGTCGACAACTTGGGCGGATTCGTCGGTGCAATCATGGATAAAAGAGAACGCAATAGCGATTCAAATTGATGTAGATAAAGATGAGAAATCTGCATCTGCGTTGAAAGTCGAAGCCATGCCGACTTTGGTTTTGTTTACACCGAAGAGCGATTCGAACGAATTCGGGCGACAAGTTGGATTCATGAGCTCTGCTGAACTTCTGCAATGGCTCGAAGGAGCAAAGAGCGGAAAATCAGCAGATAAACTGGAAAAGGAACAAGCGAGTTCTGGTGGCGAAGATGTTTGGGCTCACATGAACAAAGCTCGAGAACTGAAGTCAGCAAACAAATATGCAGAGACACTAGACGAGTATGTTTGGCTTTGGAACAATATTCGAACAGAAGATCCCAACTTGGGAGACTTAAGAACCGGATTAGTTGCGCACGAAATGAAGGAATTGATCAAGGTCTATCCGCAGGCAAAAACCAAGATAGCAGATCTACGCATAACTGCAGAGAAAGCCGATAATCGACACGATTGGATTCTTCTGAATGGCATACTCGATGAAAATCCGACTACGCTAGTTTGGTTCGACAAAGTCAAAACCGATCCGAAAAATCTCGCGATGATTCAGAAACATACGACTCTGCTTGAAGCAGTTCTCTTCTCGAATTCGAGATGGGCTGATGCAGCGAAGTACCTGTATCCAGACCCAATGGCAAAGCTTAGCGAGCTGCACAAACAGGCTGAGGCAATGAAAAAACCAAAGCCTGACACCGAAGTATCGAAAGACTTCGATCCGCTCCCGAGCATGGTTCTCTTGCTCTACGGCGCGTACGTCGGCGCGGGACGCGATGCCGAAGCACAGAAGATCGCAGACGAGTGCATACGATTGGACAATACCGAAGGCATGCGCACGGCTTTAGGCAACATGGCGAAGGGAATGAAGACCGCTCGCGAAGCACAGGCGAAAGTACCGGCTAAGGCGCCGAAATAAGCTACGCCACTACCTACGGTGCCCCAGCAGTTCCATCCGGTTTCGCATCACCGGCAGGAGCGCCTTGTCGCTGCTGTTGTGCCGCAGCCGCTTGTTGCTGCGCCGCCATTGCTGCACTAAGCAAACCTTGGTACTTCTTCGCCAGCGCATCCGCTTCGTCTTTCTTATTCAGCTTAGCCAACGTCTGCCCATACAACGTCACGGTCACCAACAAATCTTTTGGCGACACTCCCATTTTTGTTTGTTCCAATATGGTCAAAGCATCCTTTAGAGTCGCCGAGGCTTTCTCAAAATCCCCCTTCGCCAAGTAGCATTGCGCCTTCAATCCAAGCCCTTGCGAAACCCACGGATCATCAGCGCCATACACTTCGCGCCAAGTCTGAGTTGCTGACTCGATTTGCGCAAGCGCACCTTCAATGTCTTTCGCACCAACAGACTCCTTCGCTTTAGCAACAAGCGCATCGGCTTTGTCTAACTGTTCTTCTTGAGCATCGGTCGGAAACTTGACGTTGCCCCACTTCAGCTTCTCTGCAACTGGGTTTCCACCCAATTCGCTTTGTGAGCGCGGGCGCATCGCGCGCCGAAACCATTTGGACGCTTCTTTGTCGGATTTCTCGGTTCCGATGCCTTGTTTATACATCTTCGCCAAGTTTCCCTGCGCCATCGCATCGCCTTGATTGGCTGCCTTGAGCGCCCATTCCAAGCCTTTCTTCAGGTCTTTCTCGACACCTTTGCCCTGGACATACAATCCAGCCAAGTTGGACTGTGCAAGCGGATTGCCTTGGTCAGCGGATTTCTGGAAGTATTCTCTGGCTTTTGCGAAATCTTGGGTTGTTCCTTCACCCATCAAATACATGACACCCAAGTTATATTGCGCCACATCGTCGCCCGTCTCAGCAGCTTTTGTGTAAAGCGCAATCGCTTTGGCTTGGTCTTTGGTTACACCTGCTCCCTGCCGATACAATGTCGCCAAAAACATTAGAGCAGTGACGTCTCCCTTATCTGCAAGCGGCGTCAGCAAGGTAGCAGCTTGCTTGAAATCCTGCTTGGCGAGACACTCTTGAACATCTTTGGGCAGCTCAGCCGCCATTGCACTGGATGCAGAGAGCACCAAAAGCGCCAGACTTGCCAATGTCAAAAGAAGACGGTGAAGCACAGTGACTTCCTCCATGCGTTGGTAAGTTGCCAGTTTACCAAATTATGTTCTTTTGAATGTAATAGTCGGATTTTTAGGCCAATTCAAAAGATTTGGAAGGAACGTCAGAGATGTGTCCACCATCACTGAGTTGACCAAACTCACCTTGTGACAAAAGTGAATGGAAAAACTGCAATGGCGTAAGCGGCGAGCGCAAGGTCATACTCATTGCTAACGCAAATTACGCGCAACTCTTCGTATTCACGCATTATGTCGGCGGTCACCTTTTTGATGCGCGGCTGAAACACATCTTTTTTGTGCGTGAGATGCCGCATCACCACAAGCGTTTCGCGATCTAGAATGAACCGCATAAAATTCATAAGATGAACGCCCACATCGCGAGCATGCGCCTCGCGCGCGCGTTCTTGTTCGACCTGTTCGAGCAGATAGCCGAGCGTTACAAGGAAGCTCAACTCGAAGACCAAGGGAACAGCCACGAGAATCAGCGCTTTTCTATAGAGGCTTAGGACCATTATGACAACTCAAACTAATTGCCGATAGTGTAGCAAGAATGCCGGAAACCCTCACCTATATCTCTGTTTGAGGGTGGCATCCCCCTGTAAAGGTACTTTTGAAAGATGGGAGGAATTTCAGCTGATTAAGTGGAACAAACTCAACGGTCGAAGCATCTCAGGGGTGTAACCCCCAGTTCCTACTGACTACAGGAAAGCGTTCTTATGAAGAAAAAACTACTCATCACAATGGGTGCCCTGTCCCTCTCATGCACTGCAGCCGCTCCTGCATTTGCAAATGATTTTCTCGATGTTTTGAAAGCATATGTTGGTACAAGTGTTCCAATGGCGAGCAATAAGCCGGCAGGAAATCAGGCTCTTATCACAGCCAACTTCACGACCCGAGAATCACAATTGCAGAATGACATTTCTGCTGGTGTCACGACCGGCCAGATCACTCCCGCAGAAGAAACGGATTTGCGTGCAGATCTCAATCGTATAAGTGGATTGAAGGCTCAATATTTGGCTGATGGAACATATTCTGATGCTGAAGTTCAAAGCATGCTCAATGAATTGATGAATTTCTCAACAAAACTGCAGACATCATTGACCAACAGTACAACTACGGCAACCGGAGCACAATACGGTAACGCCTATTTCAACAATTATATTGGACGCAATGGGCGCACGCGTACAGGCTCGCCTGAGCAACAAGCAATGTTGAAGGCGAATCTGCAAACCAGAAATGCTCAGCTCGATGGATCGATCGATCAAGGTGTTCGTTCTGGCGAATTGACTTGGAATGAAGCACGTAGTTTGAGAGATCAATTACAAGCAATTGCTAACAAGCAAACTCGATTTACTGCAAACAACAGAATCAGTTGGCGTGAATCGCAAGAGCTCGTCGATGATTACAACAAGCTTGATTCAAACATCAAAGTCGCATCGACCAACAGCACTAGAAGCGGTGGCTGGCAATATAAAGGAGGAACTGCCTGGAACAACGATCGCGATGACAGAGATCGCCATGACGATCGTTATGGAAACAACAATGGCCATGGCAATGCATACGGACATTACAAGCACAAGAAGAAACATTGGAACGACTAGTGCAATTAATGTCGCCGAGTTGTGGTAAGCCAAACAAGACTTTTTGACCAATGGGACAAACGACGAATAACGAGAGCGCTCTCAGAATACTGAGGGCGCTTTCGTTTTGTATGATCATGCGCCGCGAGATCACTTGCATTTACCCATTAAAAGTCGTCGCGTCGCACCGATGCGCAGCAGACTCATCCATGATTTTGGGCATAAAGAATTGGTGTCCGGAGTCAAGATTTTGTCCAATTCAAAAGGTCTCTCAACCGGAATCATTTTAATCACCATCGCAGTCGTTATAATCGGCATGGCTGCCGTATTAGCAATGTTTCTGCTGGACTCTCCACAGAAAGAAAACTCTGATGACACGAACGATTTCCGCGCCAAGACCGAAAGATCACATGTAGAGCGCGAGAGCATTTTGCCGGCGGAACTCACTGCAGAGATGAACTTCAAAGACGGATCGTGGCAAGCCAACGGACCGGTAAAAGACGAGAATTTGATTCGGCTCGCGAAAACGCACAAAAGACTGCCAATCATATATTTGAACCAATCCGATATTACTGCGAAAGGAATTGCTGCCCTCAAGGGTCACGAAGTTGTCGAATTAGAGATAGTTGACTCCGACATTACCCCCGAAATGACTGCTGCAATTTCTCAAATAGACGGATTGAAAAGGTTGTTTCTCAAAGATGGATCTGTCACAGACTTGACTATGAAATCCTTGACCGGGCCTAAGTCTGTCGAGGTGCTTCATTTTAGACATGGTCCATTTCATGCAGAATCTTTGAAAGACTTCGACAAGCGATTCCCCAAGCTGCAACAGATCGTCTTTATGGACTGCGCCAATATAGGCGATGACGTTTTGGAGCCATTATCTAAATACAAACATTTAGATCACATTGGTTTTACTGACTCGAGCATTTCACCTGAGGGCGCGTTGAATGTTCTGAAAACGCTCACACCGTTTACATTCGGCTATAGAGGCCCGCGCGCCACCAAGTTTATCGAAGGTCTTAAAGGAGATAAGGTTGTACTCCAACTTGATATGTCCGGCGCGACATTGACTGACGCGGCAATCGACAGCCTCGGCACATTAAAACAGTTACGAACACTGTGTCTTCAAGGCATCAACGGCGCAACAAAAGAGCGCACCACGCGGTTGAGGAAGGCGCTTCCCAGTTGCAACATCGACATCAACACGGACAGCGACCGCCCCGAGATGGGAATTTTCGACACCGAAAAAGAGGCAGCTGCCAAGTCTGCGAAGTAGCTGCAAATATCCGCGCATTTCAGCAATTGATGATTGTCCAAGCAATGTCCAACCGCCTCCGTATGCTGATGCAATCCCCAGGCAGAGGATGGCACATGGCAGATTTTGTAACAACCGAAGTTCCTCCCGAATTTACTGGAGTGGTTGATCCGGTTGGATCAAACTTAGCCCAACAAATTTGGTCAGGAAATTATGAATACGCAACCACACAGATGCCACAGCCGTTGCTGATTGCAGATGAAAATGACTGCGTGATTGCTGATGATGGTCAGGTTCCTGCAGTAAATATTGACTGTGCGCGCACTCTCGCGCTGCAACGTGAGAACGCCCAGCTCGCGCAACAAGCCGATGCGGCAATTCGAGATACGCCGTTGATACTTCAAACAGCAATCGCTGAAGATCGTGCTTACGAGCCAATAGAAATCATGTCTGTCAGTCGAGGCACGGAAGAACGGTTAAAAGAAGCGATTCTACACAACGAGGAGATTCAATATTGGATGGCATATCCAACTGACAGCATTCACCTGCTCGACAAACTGCCGGCTCAAGAGGCTTATGACTCGATGCATGGTCAGGAAAAGAGGGTTTGGCAGTATCTGGAAGCCCAGGGTTTCACCCCATATCTACGCGAGGGAGATGACGGCGCGGTGGTGATATCTGTATCTTTATTCCATTAATTTCGGGGTACCCAAGCCCAACGGTTTTTTAACTGTTTGCGTTTCCAACAAATCGAACTGCGTTGCCGCTTAAATGGGGGAGTGCCCAAGATACAACGCATTCAAGGTGATGACCATGCAAGACGAACAAATGAAAGCCGCACAAGAAGCCAAAGCAGACAACGATAAGACAGCGAAAATGGCAGGAGCAGGAGCCGGAGTGCTCGCCGGAGCTCAGTTAGGAACAGTTATTTTGCCGATTCCCGTAGTCGGGACTTTCACCGGTGCATTGGTCGGTGGTTTGATTGGAACAAAGATAGGCAAACGAGTAGGCGGCGTTTTGCTGGACAAGATGAACGTTGCAGAGAAAAGCTGCACAGAACAACCAGTAAACGGCGACAAACAAACTCTTGCAAGAGAGTTGGAAAAGCTGGTTCAATTGCGAGATGCCGGCATTCTAGACGAAAGTGAGTTTAAGGCTGCCAAAGCGAAGTTGCTTGGGCTCTAAACTTTACGCGCAGCCAAAAATTATCGATCGGTGACGTTAGTGAACTGCAATTCGCGAAACGTCACCGATTCTTCTTTCAATCCCACCAAAAATACCATTGCGGGCTCTTGTACAAATCAGCGGCAAGAGCCGCAACTGTATGTGGAGCTCGTCTCTGCGTCACGATGTCCGGACAGTATGCAAATTGCTCTTTCGCCAATGCAAGCGCATCGGCCTTCGTCTCCGGTGGCTTCGCTACTTTCATCTCGATAGTCGACATATTGGCACAGACGAGTTCGGCGCCATATTCCTTGTTCCATCGTTTTAGAAATGCAGTGTGATATTGCGGCAGCATGCCATCGTTGGAGCCACCCCATCTAATCGCTGCAGGAACATGCCATGCTTCGCTGGCAGAACAAAATAGAATGGAGACACTTCCGTCACCTTGCACCATGACCGGTGCATAAGTCGTGTCGGGTTGAACTCCGGAAGGCCAATCACCCACATCCGTGGTGTAGTACTCCAAATTCTTCTTGTATTGCTCGGAAAGCCAACTTTGAGGATCGATCGACTCGCTGAGTCGCACAATTTGATCGGTGTCTAGTACATCTTCTTCAAATAAATCCAGTTCAAAGTACTCCAGTAGTTGCTCGACGTCATCTGAGATGATCGGCCAGTATCCGGTAGTGCTTACGATAGATCGAGCTTTTCCCCATACCGCCAACGCGTTCTTCGCAAGCACCGTGATTACGAACAACCCCCCATTCGCGCCGCCCGATGATCCGTTTTGTTGCTTTTCAGAATCATCATCGTCTTCGACTTCGTCATCTTCATCGTCGTCTTCGTCGTCTTCGTC
>CAZCZI010000126.1:0-13071 GCA_964503045.1 uncultured Candidatus Obscuribacterales bacterium | reverse complement strand
AAAAATTCAGCTGTCTTGCGCGCTTTTTCGGCGGTGATAACCGGTGGATAAACAAGTCCTTTCCATATGGAAACTGCCAGACTGATCGCCAATATAATGCCGGGCACCGCTATCGGTATCAGTCCGGTAATCGCGACAGAGACCGGTGCATTTCGCAAAACGTTCACTCCACAGATTACATCAAACAGGTAGTGCGACACGATATTGGGAATCAGTCCGAATCGTCTGATCAACCATCCGTTGAACATGCCCAGAACAGTCAGTTCTAAACCCCGGGCGTATGCCGGCTGCTGCGGATAAGTGCTGTGCAGAAACCCCCATATTGCTGCTTGCACGAAGTTGGCGATCCAGAAATTTCCTCGAAAGAGCTTTTGAAGCAAAACCAACCCAATTACCCGGAAGACAATCTCTTCTTGAAACGAAGCGCTGATTCCGAGTTCCAGGGCGTCGAGAATAGGATATGGGCGGCTCAAGGTTGCGTAAGAATATCCTCCTAAAGGGCACCAGTAGCCCACTTGCTCCCCCACGAGGTAGTACAGCACCTGATAGCCCATTGAAAGGAAACACACGGCATAACCGAGAAGTATGCCTTGAATCAATTCCGGGCTGCGCAGCATTTTAAAGGTGAACCAGTCTTTGAGCGCCCAGCGGTCGGGACACAGCTGCCTGTAAAGCGGCTGAGCTGCGGCAAAAAGCACTGCTATTCCCAGTCCCCACAGCCCAGCCATTCCCAGAAGAAGAATTAGTCCGATTGCCCTTTCTACCCAACTGACGTCGTAATAGTCTGTTGCGGCGCTATTGACGTACCCGAGAAATTCCCCGAGCGCATATATCGCTCCAAAGGTGAAAGCGGTCTTATAGCTGAATGTTTTTTTGACGATGCCGCGAATAAATACGACTGCAGCGCCAAGAAGGAACAACAAGAAGAACGAACATGCAATTTGACCGAACAGCTTGTTATAGCTTCGGCTCAATTTGAATTGATTCAGCCAGCTCTCGGGTAAGTGAATGTAAAACTTGAATTTACTAACCTTGTCACCAGATACGGTGATTTCCATTCTCTTGTCGGCACCGTGATAGTCTAAGCCGGGTTCGACCCATGTGAAAGTGTGGTCGATGCGATCTTGCAATTTGACATCGCGGCTCTGGACTAATTTCCAATTCGATAGATCGATCTCAGTCTCTTTCTTGGCAAAGGACATGGCCAGCAACTCGGCCGCCTTGCGGTCGAGAGACAGCAAGCGCATATCGTTGGGCAAAGTTCGATCAAACCGCTTCAGTTGTCCTTCCGGGTCTAAGGAGATGGAGATTTTCGGTTCTTTGTCCTTTTCAAACGTGCACGCCCAGAACCACACTGGTACGGTGGTCATCAGTCGATTTGCTTCCGCCTGACCGAAGGACTGCTCTAGAAATGTCTTCACATCAGTGTCGTTGTCGAATTCAATTTGGGATTTTGTGTCGGTTGTCTCGTATCCCCAACTCTTCAGTTTGTCCGTCGCCATAGTCAGAATCTCGGCTTTCGGATACTTGAGATTGATAGAGGCTGAGTCGAAGACCTGGTCGCGGAAGCAGCAGGTCAGAACGCACCCGATAATGCCGAGGACTATCAGAACTGATATTGATGGGAAACGCTTAAGCGTTGCAAGGATAGCTTGCAGAGAAATCCTCTCTGGCTTTGATGCTGAACTGGTGGCGTCTGATTGGGAGGTCATTGGTACCCCTACTTTTCTTTAACTCGCGTTGCCCCTTGCAACGCTTTAATCACTGCAGGTCTATATTCCATGTCTTTCTCGCGCACCTCGACTCTGCGCGCAGGAAGATCGATGTTGGTAAACAACTCGACGTAATCATCAGGACTTTCTGGTTCAAAAAACAACTTGATTTTCACGGGACCATTCGCCAGTTCTCGAGGATGCCCCTCCAGTGTAACCGCGTTGAATTCAATTTCTTTCGCCATGTTTTTTGGAGAAAGTTTCGTCTCATACAGCTCATCCAGAACACCGACCAATGCGTCACTGTCAGAACCTATAGCGCGATACTTAACCGTTCCAACACGCGACGTAATGGGTGTATTCATGCCTTCAGACCACTTCGGAGCTAGTAGAATTTCAAAACCGACTTTCTTTCCCTTGTGAGTGCCGGATGCACGAATTCGATGAGAGCCATCTCGTTCTTTTTCGTGCTCTTCAAGCCAAAATACTAAATCCTGAAAGCCTTCGTCAGTCTCAGAAGTCACCTCAGGCGGTTTCGTGAGCGCTCTCACCTGGGGTGCCTTTGCGGATGACTGCAATTTTTTGATCGTCACTTCTGCTTGTTCATCTTTTTCCTTCGCCTGCCCAGCACAACCAGTCACAAGCAAAACAACAGATCCAGCAAAGATTGTCTTTCTAAATGAAGTCGCAGTCACGCAGCCCCCTTCTCGATCAGAAATTTCATCAATGTACTACAACTTTTCTAAAAACGTCGTAACCTTTCCATTAACTGATTGGGTCCGTTTGCACTATGAAGAGGAAACCGATTCTTACCGACTACCCACTGCAACTTTATTACTCTTCGCATTCTTCGTTTTGAACTCCGTCGCTATCGCATCGGCAGCGAGAATCGCATCAACCACGAGTTCCGGCGTCACTTCAAATGGTTCATTGTGAGCCGTTTCACCTTCGGCGGTGGCGCGCTGAGCGATTCGAATTATGTTTTGATCTGCCTTTTCTGGAATTCCTTTGAGTCCGACATCAGAGAGAGTCAAAGGTAGTCCGACCTCGCTGGAGAAGCGCATCACTTCATCGAGTACAGAAGATTGCACGCCCTCCAACACGAGCTGTACGAGCACGCCGAATGCTACTTTTTCGCCATGCAAAAAGTTGTGTGTTTCATTCACTACGGTAAGACCATTGTGCACAGAGTGAGCAACAGCCAAACCACCGGACTCAAATCCAAGCCCGGAGAGCAATGTATTTGCTTCCACAATTCGTTCAAGCGCAGGAGTGACGGTCTGAGTCTTCACTGCATGTACAGCCGCTGGGCCGTCACTCACAAGGGTCTTATAGCAGAGTTCAGCCAACGCAAGCGCGCTCAAAGTTGTCGCACCGCCAACCTGATTTTTCTTGCGGGCTTCGGTAACTGTCTTTGCCTCAAACCAGGTAGCAAGCGCATCTCCCATTCCTGAAACCAACAATCTTGCCGGTGCCATACAGATGACGGATGTATCGACCAAGACCAAATCCGGATTGCGCTTGTAGAATAAATACTTTTCAAACGTTCCTTTTGGCGTGTAGACAACAGAGAGCGCGCTGCAAGGCGCGTCACTAGATGCGGTGGTCGGACAATTGACGACAGGCAAGTTCAATTCGGAAGCAACAGCACGTGCGGTATCCAAGACCTTGCCGCCACCGGCGCCGATAATAGTCGTCGCTTTTAGGTTTATCGCTCGTTGTTTGCCGCGTTCAATCTCTTCGAATGAACATTCTCCACCAAATTCCATGACATCATATGTGATGCCTTCAGCGCCCAATGACTCGTCCCACGCATTTCGCAAATACTTTCGTGCTTTGACGCCAGCAATGATCAGGACAGTTTCTCCCAATCCGAGTTTCTTGATCTCGGCGCCGAGCTGTTTGGTTGCGTTCCTCCCTTGCACATAGCGGCTTGGTGCGCAAAATATGGAAAGCATACGGTAACCTCCGATAATTCTTCCAAATACAAAATACTGGGGTCTCCGGCATTAGCAAGCTCTTTGAGACGGCGCCTTTCAATTTCCCACTTGGCGGGAACAAGATCATAGAGCATTGATAGACTATTTGTGGTTGACGAGGCGAATTAAGGCGTGCTTGAGCTATTTGGACTAGTGGCCGCTCTCGGCGGAGCAATGGCAGTCTGCGGTGCCAACGCTGTCAAAGCGCAGACCGTTAATCGTGGTTGGGTCTTGCAAATGCAAAGTGAAGTATTGGAAGCAGGAGTTGCTTTACCCAACGAATTCAAATCTGCGACTGGAAAATTTGCCGGGCGAGCAGCCGCTCTGTCACTGTCACTTGGCGTAGCCGGCATGGTCACTCGCCGTTTCATCGTGCCTCACAACTTAACAGCTGAAGTCGAATGCAACTGTCCGTTGGAGTTTGCTCTAGACCGAACGAAAAAGAAGAAGTACCGCCCGAAACTACAGGCCTCGTTTAAGCCGGTGGATATCCAAAAGCGGGATGTAATCGACTCGCAGACACTGGGAAAACCACAACTCGAACAAATTCTCGCGATGGAAGAGAGTGCGCAGCTGCGAACTTTCAGTTCGAATTCAGCGGATTTTCGGCAATGGCAAGCGAATGGATGTGCCGGAGATCTCCTCTATGAGCTGCTTTACGTGCATTCGGCAGACAGCATTGTACTGTCGAATAAACGCTTGCAAGTGACTGTCGTAGACCCAACAACACCGGATACTAAGGTCGCCGCTGTCAAAGCGATGTTGCAAACTATGATTGCACTAGCCGCAGATCTCGAGGCGCATGCTCCGACCCGATAGTTCGATTCTGACTGTACTTTCAATCTTATGCTCTGAGCCTTTTGACTGCGCTACCGCAGTCGGCAACAAAAAGACATGATCGTAATCTCCCCATTTGGTTTCAGATCTAGATCATGTATCTTGCGCCAGGCTGCCCTCACCATGAATTGCCAATCGCAGCCGACAAAAGGGCTTCTGAATGAGTCAGCCCACAATTGCCAAAGCAACTGATGCGTGCAACACTGCTGCGCCCGGGATTCCTGTCGTTGAAAAGCGCAGCGCGCTAACGATGGGACTTTTGTGGATCACTATGGTGACCGGATTTCCTACCGTTCTGGTTGGTTTTGACTGGTTTCGCAGAGGCTTCACACTCGACCAAGTGGTTGTCGGAATCACTGTAAGTTGCGCTCTGCTTTTGCTTTACTGGGTTCCAACCTGCTACATGGGGGCAGTCAGCGGTCTCAACTACGGTCAGCTAAGTCGCAAAGTTTTCGGCAAAGCAGGCGCACGGCTCGTCACACTCAATCTCATGTGCTTTGCCGTGAGCTGGTACGCTCTCAGCCCACTATTCTTGTCTGATGCGCTGGTAAGGCTGATGGGCGTTCAGCTTCCGTTGCCGGCAATGGCATTTGGATTGGCAATTTTGATGGCGCTCAATAACTTTTTTGGTTTCCGTGGAATTGCGGCCTTCGCACAATACTTCGCCGCACCGGTGTTTATCGTGTGGGTGAGTTCGCTCTTCTTCAAGGCGGTCACAACCTGTCCTGTCGCCTTTCACAGCGAAGGCATCGCCCAAACATTTGCTCCATTTCCTGTGATTTCTGCAGTAGTAATCGGATACTCGGTCTGGGGGAACGAACCTGATTTTTGGCGCCACGGAAAACCGTGCGTAGGACGCACCGCTTTTCCGCTCATCGTCGCGCTCGCCTTTGGTTGGGTTGTATTTGGAACCACAGGCTGGATGCTCGCTCGCAGCACCGGAGTCACCGACGCATCGCTCGCCTCTGACTACGCTTATGCCGTCACATTCGGTGGCAATGCACTGGCTGGAATCATCGTTCTTTCTGCCTCGTATTTCGCATTCGCCGACTCCTGCCTGTACGGTGCAATTAATGCATGGGATACGCTAGTTCCTACACCGCGAAGGCGCATTGCTGCAGTATTCGCCATGCTAGGCGCAACCGTTGCATTTTTGTACGCGTTGTCGGGTTCGACAAAAGCAATTGAAGCAGTGGCTTCACTCAGTTGTATATTGTTGCCACTGCCAATGGTGATAGTTCTTACCGATTGGTTGGTCTTTTCGAAATCGCGACCCGCACCGACGCACCCGGAGGTTGATTCTGACTATGCAGCAAACCCATGGCCCGCTTGCCTTGCCTTTGCAGTAGGTGCCGCCGTCGGATTATTGACGTCTGGATTCATTCCCAATACACAAGCCCTTCAGGTAGGCATCTGCCCGCTGCAAGCCTGGCTCAGCGCCGCAGCGACCTATTTTGTGCTCGTGTTGCGCGAAAGAAGTCGACACGAAATCAACTCTTCGAATTAGCCTTCAACATGCACCGCTGCTCGTGTCACGCGTTCCGACTAGCGGTCGACAACCGTCTTAAGGCGCACGCCACCTGGTGCCGGCATCGCATAAAGCTGATGTCCCCCACCTTGCGCAGGTTGCCATCCTTGTATGGGTTGCATCGGCTGCATGGGTTGTATGGGGTGCATGGGTTGTATGGGGTGCATCGGATGCATGGATTGAATCTGATCCGGATACACCGTAGGTTGAACAGGAATCATCGGCTGCACTTGCGGTCCCACCGGTTGTGCTGCTTGCACTGCGCCTGCGTTGGCGTCGTGGTTATTGTTGGCTGAGTGTCCGCCTCGGAGGTTGAAGAACAAAATTCCAAGTATGAATGCCACAGCCAAAAGGCAGAAGAAAAGCGGCACGTTGCTCGATTCTTTTTTTCCGACGCCGACTTCCACCGTGACTCTCCTGTGCTCC
The DNA here is from genome assembly GCA_964503045.1 of uncultured Candidatus Obscuribacterales bacterium. GTDB lineage: Bacteria > Cyanobacteriota > Vampirovibrionia > Obscuribacterales > Obscuribacteraceae > CAYZJR01. Next base: position 6,589 of record CAZCZI010000126.1, on the reverse strand, counting down.
CCTCATCAGGGCAACAACGCAAACCAAATAAAAGGCAATTGCGGACTTACTATGTGGATATTCTTGATCGATAAGTTCAACGCGCAAGCTTTTTAAATCAGGTTTTAAGAAATCCCCCCCCCATTAAGCCGTAACGGGCTGGGGTGGAACCAGACTCAGATTATTCAGTCTACCTGCAAAACAACTTTCTGGGCATTGGTGGGATTGCAGAGACCAACTCACGGCGATTCGCCGGCCGTTCCCAACAGTTGTATTGATTAGCGGATTTGAGTCGATGCCGGCGGGATGTGTAACTAACGTACTGACATTTTCGGATGAAATGTCACGATTGCGGTTACACCGGTCGTTTTCGCCTTAAGCGATACGCCGAAAATTGCGCCCCAAAGAGATCGGACTACGTAGATCTCACATTGACCGTCTTCGGCAAATTGGGGATAGTCAACGTTGGTTTATAAGGCGAAGGATCTTTTTAAATGAGTGGGCGACTATCAGAACTTTCCGGCGGGCAAGAGCCTCAGCTTGATCCAAATGTATTCTTCCAGCTTGGCTATGGCCCTAGAGGAACCAGCATTGCCGACGACATCATGCGCCGCACGCGCGATGGTCAGCAGCCTCAGCCGCAAATGCGGCAGGAAGAGGTCCCCGCGGTTGCACCCGTCGACCGAACCAGAGTTCAACAGCCGACAGAAAAGCTTCCACCACTTGATCCTAACGATCTCAAAGTGGTCGATGGACTTTTGGAGATTCGCTACGACAACAAGAATTTCGATCGCATCATGCGCGAAGCGCAAGGCTACGACACGATTCGCATCACCGGTGTACCGAAGGATGTCGAAGTCAGACATTGGGTAGATGGGGGCGGGAACTTTTTTTGGTTCCGAAATGGCCAGGATGGAGCCGCTCATCACTACTTCCCTCCAACATTGAAAGGCCTCGAAGTCAACGGCGCCTACCAAGATGTTGGGAAGGAACGGCTCTTAGTTGCCGATGCGTTCGCCAGCAAATACACTTACGGTTTCGGCAGCTGGGAAAAACAGACATCGCCAATAACCTACTTCATGAAGATGTCGCAAAATGCTGATGGTGCAATGGCGGTGCTCGAAAAGAGCTTGACCGATGCAGTGCAATCTTCAAATAATCCGTATTACAAAATCTACCTCGCTGACGTATACACTGCGCAGGCAATGCTCGCGATTCCGGCTGTGAATGTCATTCTCAAGAATGCCGGCGATCTCAGAAATCCACAGGCAATTGCAAATCTCAATAGTGAATTGAGTCGTTTGCAAACTGGTGGTTCTATCGACACCAACAATCCGGTAACGCTCAAGAAGCTGAACGACGCAATCAAACTGGTTCAACAAGCGCAAAGTGACTCCAAGGAGAGCCTCACACCTATTAATCAATTCCCACCAACAAATGTGTACACGCCGATGGATCCGTACAGAATTTATGACGATCCAAACTCGAATCCGTATTTCTATGGATTCTGGGGTGGCAGCTTAGATCAAGCCAGACATCGCCAAGTGGCGTTGACATTTATGCGTGACCTTGTTGCTTCGGGTGCTCTCAAGTTCGAGTTGCCGCCGATAAGACAACCGCGATAGACAGACCGCGACAACGGGTTGCCGCATACAGCAATACAGAAACGATAGAACCTTGTTAACCGAATCTTGAATGTTGTAAACCGCGTAACAACCAGCAACGCACAGCTACCTTGCGAAACACTTTCATCGCCCTGCGCTTATAATGTCTTCTCACTCACTTGGAGACCGCGATGAAACGCATCGGCCTGCTTGGATCGACAGGCTCAATTGGACACCAGACGCTCGACATAGCGGCAGCCCATAAAGAACAACTAAAAGTGGTCGCGCTGGCAGCGGGGGGCAGACATCTTGATGTCCTCGCCCAGCAAATAAAAGACTTCAGACCAGAATTGATATCTGTTCCGAATGAACATGCCGCTCAAAAACTGAAAGACTTGCTGTCCGGAAATCGTCCTGATATCACATATGGTGCAGAAGGCTTGGAAGCAGTCGCAACGCACAGCGATGTTGAAACTCTCGTAACCGGCGTGGTTGGCTTTCTTGGAGTGAAACCAACAGCAGCAGCAATCAAAGCCGGAAAAACAATTGCTCTTGCAAATAAAGAAACATTGGTTGCTGCCGGCGCAGCAATCATGCCCATGATCAAAGAGTATGGCGCCAAGATTATTCCGGTTGACAGCGAACACTCTGCCATCTTTCAATCGTTGCACGGCTATGGTCCGCAAGACATCGAAATGATTCTCTTAACTGGCTCGGGTGGTCCGTTTCGCACGTGGTCATTAGAGCAGATGGAACACGCACACATCTCAGATGCGTTGAACCATCCCAATTGGTCGATGGGCAAAAAAATAACCATCGACTCTGCGACCCTCATGAACAAAGGGCTTGAGATTATTGAGGCGCGATGGTTGTTTGATGTTCCTCCTGAAAAAATCAAGGTTCTGATACATCCTCAGTCCATCCTTCACTCCGGCGTTCAATTTATTGATGGCTCGGTAGTAGGGCAGATGGGATTGCCTGATATGAGGCTGCCCATTCACTATTCGCTGTTTTATCCGGAAAGGGCTGAGTCGAAGCGGGTTCCGCGCCTCGATCTGGTGAAGTTGGGTCAATTGACTTTCGAAGAGCCCGATCTCAAGCGCTTCCCTTGCCTCAGGCTGGCAAAGGAAGTGGCCGCGCGTGAAGACACCACAGCCTGCGTGCTCAACGCAGCCAATGAAATCGTGGTTGAAGCGTTCTTGGATGGGGGAATCAAGTTTTTGGCGATCGCCCAAAACATCGAAACGGTTTTGGAACGTCACAAACCTATAAAACATCCCACTCTAGACGATATACTTGATGCCGATCGCTGGGCCCGGCAAGAGGCGAAGTCGGTCTTAAACATGGCCGCCGGCACGCTTTGATCGGGCGCTCCCGGCTTTTATTTGGGGTCGCTGTTTTTCAAGGAGAAACGAGATGATTTCAGCAGACGCAGGTGTCAAAGTTGCCGACCATCCACTGGTTCAGAGTCTGCTCACCCGCATTCGGGACTACCAAACACCGTCTAGTGAGTTTCGTGCCAAGGCCCGTCAACTGAGCCACTTCCTCGCTTACGAAGCCATGCGCGACATTACTACGCGCTCCGCAGGCGTAGAAACGCCGGTTGGACCGGCAAAAGGCGCCGTCATCAGCGATTACGTAATCTTAGCGCCTGTTTTGCGAGCCGGGCTGGCTCTGGCTGAGGCTGCACAAGATTTGATTCCATCGGCGAGAATCTATCACATCGGGCTAAAACGCGATGAAACCACACTGGAAGCCAAGTCATACTACGCGAAGCTTCCCGAATCGCTGCCGCCGGAAAGCCGGGTGTTTGTGCTCGACCCCATGCTGGCAACAGGCGGATCGGCGGTTGCAGCCATCTCGCTGTTTCACGAACTTAGCGTCAAAACCATTCACCTGGTCTGCTTCGTGGCGGCGCCGGAAGGCATAAAGAAGGTGCACGGCAGGTTTCCGCACGTACAGATTACCACCGGAGCGGTGGACGATCACTTAAACGAGCATGGATACATCGTCCCCGGCTTGGGCGATGCCGGCGACAGAATCTTCGGCACCTAATTGTCGGGAGCTATCGCTCGTAGGCAGCCATTCTCCGCGCCAGCCAGCTGGCCGTTGCCCTGTGCCCGCTTTGAATTTCGCACTCTTTAGGCAGCAAGCGCCTCAAGGAGTAAACTCCGCTTGCCGTTATTTGCGTGTGGTTCACACTGATACATTTGAGGTTGCGCATTGAACCCAAAAGAAACACGCCACTGTCGCTGACCGCAGTCCGATCAAGTCTCAAAGTCTCCAATGACGCGATTCTTGCAATGTAGCCAAGCCCGAGATCGGTAATCATCGTGCTCTCTAGATCGAGGTATGCAAGCTCTTTCAGCTCTTCCAACTGTGCCAATCCGGAGTCGGTAATCTCGGTGCGCATCAGCTGCAACCCGCATAACTTCCGGAAATTTCGCACGCACTCGAGCGCGCGATTACCCATTGGGGTTCCATCCAAATTAAGCCATTTCAGCTCCAGGTCTTCAATTTCAGCCAATGCAAGGTCGTTGATGGAAGTAGCAACCAGATGCAATTCCTTCAAATTACGCATGGATTGAACCGCTTCAAGCGACTTATCGGTGATCCTCGGACCGCGAAGCGTAAGCGTGTAAAGATGAGGAAGCCTCTGAGCCTCCTCCAACAAACTCTTATCGGTCACAAACTCAACAACGTTGCGGGACATCATGACGGCATCACCCCCATTACATCCTTTCATGGAAAGAGTCAGCGGGCAACTGGCGAGGTCGCCAACCGCCTACTTTTCTCAAAGCCCGATCACACCAGAGCTGTCAACAGGGTGCGATGCACTCAACCCATCGCACCCCATGAAAAACAGGTCACAAGCTGGGCGAGTGACTAGTCTTCGAGCTTGAATCCGACCTTAATGGTGACCTGAAACTCCGAAACTTGACCTTCCTTAATCAAGCCTCTTTGGTCGACCACTTCGAACCATCCGAGATTGCGCAAAGTCTTGGATGCTCTCTTCACAGCTTCTTGCACCGCATCGGCAAAGCTTTTCGGTGAGCAGCCGACGATTTCAGTCATTTTATAAACGCCTGCCATTAGTCACTCCTGGACCGTTTCAGTCCTAATATTTACTGTCAGACAGAACATTAACCGTTACTGGCAACCGTGTAAGACCTGGCTCGGGCTAAGGTGTGATAAACGTTTACCTGAGTCAGGTACGCCACAAAACCCGCACTCCAGAACATTTTGCGACGATTGGACCTATGGATATGGTGGAACAATTAAAGCGCTGCCCTTCGCCGCGACTGCCGAATTAATGGAACCGGAACCGAGCGATGTAATTCTTAAAGAGGTTTGCTCCGACTGTGGCAAACCGATTGTGTCTACGTTTACTTTGACGCAATGGATTTTGCGCCAGAACATTTGTCAATGCAGAAAGCTCGACGCAAGCCATTCTATAAGACCGGGCGACGCAATCCAAAAGCCAAAACCGAGAGAGAGCACACCCAGCCAGAGAATCGAACCGTCTTCGCGTCAACATAAGCAAACACAGGGCGCGGTTGCGGCAGAACCTGGCACTATGGACATCTCAAAGGAGTTCGAGAAGTATCGCATCATCGAAAATCTTGGGCAGGGAAACATTCATTCTGTCTACCGAGCCGAAATGATGATCGGCAATGAAAGCAAGCAGCTTGCAATCAAAGTGGTGAGACCGGATTTGGTGCCTAACAGCAGAAGCGCAAAACGCTTTTTGCAAGAAGCAGGACGAGCCATGAAGCTCGATCACCCTTTCATTGCATGTGTGTACGACTGCGGGCTCACCAGCACTGGACTGCCGTATCAGGTGACCGATTTTGTCGGTGGAGCCAGTTTGTCGGCAATGCTCCAGAAAGAGGGATTTCTTGACGTAAAGCAGGTCTTGGAAATCGCGATTCAATTGACGGAAGCAATGCACTATGCGCATCAAAATGAAGTAGTGCATCGAGGAATTCGCACCAGCAACATATTTGTAATCAAAGACGCACGCGGCTCGCACTACATCAAACTGCTCGACTTCGGTGTGTCGAGAGTATTGCCAAACTCGGGCAGAGAAACAAAGTTCTTTACCGCGCAAGGCGGAGAAGATTTCGGTGACCCAATTTATATGAGCCCCGAACAATGCTTGGGCAAAAAACTGGATCATCGCACTGACATATACTCACTCGGCTGCGTACTGTATGAATGCCTCTGCGGCAAACCTCCAGTTGTGGGGCTCAATCCTATGCAAACAGCTGTGCTGAAAGTAGGACAAGAAGTGAAGTCGCTCAACCAGCGATTCAATGATCTCGACATTCCTGATGATTTAGATGCAGTCGTAATGCTATGCCTTGCAATATCACCGAACGACAGGTATCAGACGATAAAGGAATTGCATGAAGATTTAGAGTTGATCCAGGACAACCGAGCGCCAAAACTCCACAATCGAAAACGTGCACCCTTACAAAGTTCAAAAGAGTCTCCAGACGCAGCAGCAAAACTGCCCTCCAAAAGGAAAGCCGAGCTGGCAGAGATGCCTTCCGCCGGAGGAATTACGACTCTGCGTGACGTGTTACAGAGAAATCCCATAGTATCGACAATGGTGCTCGCCTTTCTCATCTCCGGTTTAATCACGGCAATAATTCTGCTGGTTATTTCAGGTATCCCTTAGTGTCCACACACAGGTACTTCTTTTGGAACAGAAAGAGGCTCAACAAGTAACCTTAAGGGAGATCTGTGCTTCTTGCGGACGTCCTGTCAGCAAGAAGAGAGGACCGGTCACGTCTTGGTTGTTTGGACCATTCGTCTGTGAGTGCTCTTCACAAAAAGGTAGTGCACATCACTCATCCAACGCATCCGGCGTTCCGCCTACTTCCACACCGACAAATTCAAAAACCGTCGAGGAGACCACTCCTCCGGAGATCTCACAAAGTCAATTCGAGTTTCTGGATAACATAGGCAAAAGCAAGTATGCGACGGTATGGAAAGTAAGA
>CAZCZI010000125.1:0-14058 GCA_964503045.1 uncultured Candidatus Obscuribacterales bacterium | reverse complement strand
GCCAGCAAAGCGAAGAAGAAGAAGGCGGAGATCCTGCCACGCACGTTCGCGGAGAGCGGCTTGCCGGTGATCTTCTCGATGGTGAAGAACACCACGTAGCCACCGTCGAGCGGCGGGAAGGGCAGGATGTTCATGATCGCCAGGTTGAGGCCGATCATGATCAGAATCCAGGTGAAGCTGAACAGACCGTCTTGGAAGGCCTGTGCGCCAATCTGGACAATGCCGACGACACCGTGGACGTCGGTGGCGTTCTCGGGAAGGTTAGCCGGCTTTTCGACCAGACCGACCATCATGCCGATGCCTTTTACCATCTCACCCAGCGCGTTGACGTTGACTTTGACCGCATCCGAAGCCGCTTCGCCCACGCCGATGTGCGTGTACTTGCGCTCCTGATTGACACCAAGCATGATACCGATGCGTCCATCCGCGTTGGGAGTGATGCTGACGGTAACCGGGGTGCCGGCGCGGTCGACGGTCACGTCGACAGCCTGACCTTTGTTCGCCGAAAGGGCGTTCTTCAGGTCGTCGGGAGTGGTGATGGTGCTTGCGCCCACCTTCACGATCACGTCGCCGTTCTGGATGCCTGCATCACGCGCGATGGTGACGCCCGTAGTCGCGACCTCGTGCACGAACGTGCTCTTGATCTCGACCGAGGGGCGGCCATAGCCGGTGAACAGTGCGAAGGCCAGGATGACGGAGAAGATGACGTTGAAAGTGACGCCGGCGACTGCGACTGCCATCCGCTTCCAGACGGGGAAGAACTTCGCCTGAGGCTCGGCTCCACCATTCTTGAGGATTTCGTTGGCAGTGCTTTCGTCCTGCAGCTCGGGAATCGAGACGTAGCCGCCCAGAAGAATGGGGCTCAAACGCCATTCGGTACCGAGCCAGGTACCGAGAACGACAGACCAGCTGCGGGGACCGAAGCCGATCGAGAAAACGGGGGTCTTGAACCCGAGCATCCTGGCGACAGACCAGTGACCGAGCTCGTGGACAAGAATCAGAAGACAGAGGCCGCCGAGCATGGCCGCGACAGCGGGCCACTTCACGGCAACCAGTGCGATTGCGGCTGCAAAGCCGAGGAGTTTCAAGAACATGTTCGTATCCTTTGGTTTTAGTTTTGGTGCGCGGAAACCGACGAAGCACAATCGCTTCGCCAGAATTCACGATTCGCACCTGCCTAACTTGAGAATTCGTGCTGGTCTTTCGAGAAACCCCGAGGACTCAGCAGGAAGGCAAAGACTTACTTAGCAGCCGAATCCGGTGGGACCCACCGGTTCAATTGTCGGCTGCCCGCCAAGAGACTTGGTTTCGGAAGTGCCAGGAGTCACGACGATCTCCATGGTCAGCTCGGCCTTGGCACCGAGCGGCTCACTGCCGTTTCTGCTCACCTGCCAGATCGCCGGGCGATTGCCCTCTTGGGGCGAACCTTCCAGCTGGCCGGCGTAGGCGAGCATCTCATGCACGAAAGACGAGAACGTGATGCGCAGAATCGCAAACGGCTTGTTTGCGAACTGCTTGCGTCCGTGCTCGATCGCGTCATCGCGGAGTTGGAAGCCGACGATGCCTCGTTCGTCGAGACCGAAGCATGTTTTGAATGCCTCGGCGCGATTGAGGAAAGCCTGCTCAGCCTGCCCGATTGTCATCGGAACGAAGATGGTAGTGCTGTGCATGTTTTGGTCCTCTCGTAGTGTGCTCGTGTGATAACGGCTCGAGAGTGCCGCTTCACGGGTGCTAACGGAATTTGACGAAGAAAGAGCGGGGCTCTGCTCGCGCAGAGCCCCGCCTAACTCTAGCCCCACTAATTAGTGGGAGCTCTCCGAACCGTCGCCCTTGGGGGCAGCGGCTTCACCATCGCCCTTGGGGGCGACGGTGGTGTTGCCAGTGGTGTCACCGGCAGCGGCAGGCGCAGCCTCGACCGCGGCACCATCGGTGGTGGCGGGAGCCTCGTCCCCGTGGCAGTCGCAAGCCGGCTTGATCGCGCAGTTGGATTCCGCGCGCAGCGCCAGCCACTCCGGCCCGAGGATGGTCTCCTTCACCATGATGACGTCGACGATCTTCTGGATGCATGCCTGGTCACGCTCGATGATCTCCTTGGCCTCGCGGTAGCAGTCGTTGACGATCTTCCGCCATGCGGCGTCGATCGCGTTCGCCAGCTCCGGGCCCATGCCGTCGTTGGACGCCATGGAGCGACCGAGGAACGGATTCGGACCGCCTTCGCCGACCTGAATCGGACCCAGCTCGTCGTCCATACCGAACTCGGTGACCATGCGGTACGCCCACTGCTTCGCTTGCTTGAAGTCGTTGGAGGCACCGGTGTCGACCGTCTTGAGCATGACTTCCTGCGCCGCACGGCCACCCATGGCCATCTTGATGCGGGACAGCAGGTTTTCGCGCGTGTAGTTGTACCGATCACCCTTCGGCAGAGCCTGGGTGTACCCGAGCGCGCGAGCGCGAGGCACGATGGTGATCTTGGTGACAGGGTCGCCACCCTTGCCGAGGTCGTGCATCACCTGGGAAATCCAGGCGTGACCGATCTCGTGAACTGCCGTGTTGAGCATGTCGTTCTTGTCCATGCGCTTGGCGGCGTTCTCCTTCGCCGGACCCATCTGGACGCGGTCGATGCCCTCGTCCATGTCCGCCATGGAGATCTCCACGGGGACCATCTTGGCGATCTGCTGTTCCGAGTACTTCCCGGTCTTACGCAGCTCAGCGATCTGGATCATGATGCGGCGGGCCGCCACGATGGCAGCCTGGTTGGTCAGACCTTCGAGCTCGGCGCCCGAGAAGCCTGGCGTGTTGGTGGCGATCACCTCGAGGTCGACGTCCTTCGCCAGCTTCTTGCCGCGGGTGTGAATCTTGAGGATGTCCACACGACCGGTACGGTCGGGGCTATCCACAAGCACCTGCAGGTCGAAACGGCCCGGGCGGATGAGCGCCGGGTCGAGAACGTCGGGACGGTTGGTAGCGGCCATCAGGATGATGCCGTCATTGGTGGTGAAGCCGTCCATTTCGACGAGCAGCTGGTTGAGCGTCTGCTCGCGCTCGTCGTTGCCGCCACCGACGCCGGCGCCACGCTGGCGACCGACCGCGTCGATTTCGTCGATGAAGACGATGGCGGGCTTGTGCTTGCGAGCCTTGTCGAAGAGGTCGCGAACGCGGGCAGCGCCCACGCCGACGAACATCTCGACGAACTGCGAAGCGGAGATTGCGAAGAAGGTCGCACCAGCCTCACCGGCGACAGCCTTGGCCAGCAACGTCTTACCGTTGCCGGGGCCGCCTACGAGCAGAACGCCCTTGGGCGGCTTGCCACCGAGAGTGGCCAGCATGCCGGGGTTCTTGAGGTAGTTGACGACTTCCATCAGCTCTTGCTTCGCCTCGTCGCAGCCGGCAACGTCCTTGAATGTCTTCTTGTCGGCCGCGGGCTGCACTTGATTGGCCTTCGAGTTGGCCAGCTGATCACGCATCTGGGAACCACCGCGAGCCATGCTGCGGAAGATCCAGATGAAGATGCCGATGATGAGAATCATCGGCAGCAAGCCGATGATGGTCGAAATCAGCGAATCCTTCGGGCTCGGAGGCTGAGCATCCGGGCCCTTCTCGGCCGCCGTCTCGACGCCGGCGTCCTTGGCGGCTGCCAGAAGCGCGGTGGTACCAGCCTCGCCCGGCACTTCTGCCTTGGCGAGCGTCTTGTCCTTGCGCTCCACGACAACTTCCTGAACCGTGCCGAAACGGTCCTTCACGAACGTGATCTTTGAGATAGAAGCAGGGTCCTTCGCCATGTCCTTCTGGACCTGGTCGAAAGAAACGATTTCCGGCTTGGCGGGAGTCGCCTGAGTGGCAGCGGTCTTGCCATCGAAACTTCCGGGAATGAAGTTGCCGATGAACAGGAAGATGGCGCCCAGAACGATCAACCAAACCACGGTTTTCTTGTCCATGTTATGGCCTCTACGTAACCTGTTGCGCTGAGGAAGGTTCTCTTCTCAAACGCACACTTGGGTTGATGATTGAATGAGGGGTTACACAACCCGCCCGAATGAACGGGTCGTGCGCGAAAAGAGAAACGCTTTTTCAGCTGAATTCGAGCGCGTTGACCGTCGGGTAACAGGAATTCGTCGAAGACAAAAACCTGTTACTGTCCGGCCCCGCTTCCCGTGTTACTGGCTGTCCTTGCCGCCCTCGTTCTTGCGGGGACGGAAGATGCCGTACTTGATCATGCGAGCGCGCTCCAGCTCAGCGGCTTCCTTGTTGTTGAACTCCAGCGCCATGTTGTAGCTCTGGAAGAACCGCTTCTCGATCGGACGGCCGAGCTCGGCCCATCCGGCGACGGTCTGCGGCTTGTCCTCGATGCGGACACCCCGGCGCGACAGGTACGCTTCGCCGGTGATGACGTTCAGCGTGTACTCGACGCGGTCTCCACCCTGCTCGAGCTCGTCCTTGGTGAAGCGCAGCGCGATCAGTCCCAGGCGGGACGGAGCGCCGATCTTCGCCCAATCGGCGAGACTGCGGAGCGAGCCGTCGACGATGGAGCCGTCGGCGGTGAGGAAGATGTTCGCGGTGCTACCGTCTTCGGCGATCTGGTAGCGGTACTTGTTCTTGCTGACGCGATCGTTTTCGGCGATCTCGAGCGCCTTGATCCAGGCCTTGAGTCCCTGGATTGCCTGGCCCTTCATCTTCTGGGCGGCGCGGTCAGACGGATTGGTGATTTTGGTCTCCATGATATTGCTCCTATTGAGTCATTGACTCGGGTTAAGCCGTGGCCCCAGTAGGGCACCACAGGCGGTGCGAAAGCTCTGGCATGAACCAACGCGGTGCATGCCCTGAGAAACTTCAGCCCTTTAAAGAGCTGTTGGACGACCACCTAGCGACGCTTTCCAGGACCTGACTCTTGCGAGCAAGTCATGGGTTTTGCAATGAAGCGCGCGGCAGCTAATTCCCCCCTCAAGGTTTAGCTGTTGACCGATTACGTGGCGAGGAACGAACCGTGGGTCTTGTGGTAAAAGGTCGTCGCAGCAAAGACATCTCTAATTCCTTCTCCACAAACGAAAACCATGATTTGAAGCAAAGCTCACTCCACTCGTTGTTCACGAGGGAGAAACGCGCTTCTAAAGCAGAGTTTTACGCTTGGGCGAGAAGGAAAGAGAAACCTTTACAGGAAGTGAAATGAGGGATACTTCAGAGACTAGGAGATGACGTAATGTCGATCAATGTAAGGAACATCTTTAATACTTAATGAAATCCAGTAATGGCGGTCTTTTTCAAAGATAGATGTCAAGAAGCAACCATCCGGATATCTTTGGATATCTCACCAGATGCTCGATTACAGGAACGAATTTTTTGATTGTTCCTCTTGACAATCGGTGCGCCATCAGGGTTTTCGAGGGAGAGTCTTCCAGGTGACATTTAGCGGAGGTTCGCGAGGCGCCCAAGATGATGTGCTGTTAAGCTTTTCGACCGTTTTTGATCGACCTGTATTCTGTTGTATGTAGCGTTCGAAATTGGCGATTGTCTCTTGACAAGTCAATCTCGCTGCATTGCTATATTTGTCCGAGCCAAGTGGTGCTTTGGCGTTTGTTTGATTTTTTCGAGAAAATCAAACAAGATTCCCGAGCCACAACTGGAAGGCATTTCAAAACACACCGGTTGTCAAGGTTTGAAGGATAACAAGAGGGTTGCTTACTCGATGCTGCAAGAACTTTTCGGAACTAACAAACCGGTCATTGGTGTTATCCATCTACTCGCTTTACCTGGGTCACCTCGTTGGGGTGGCGACATGGATGCAGTGTTGATGCGGGCTGAACAAGAAGCAGCAGCCCTTGCTACAGGCGGAGTCAACGGCATAATCGTGGAAAACTTTTTCGACGCTCCATTCACACGGGGCCGTGTAGACACAGCAACTGCATGTGCTCTGACTTTGGCCGTTAAACGAATCATGTCCGTGTGCGATTTGCCGATCGGTGTCAACGTGCTACGCAATGACGGTCTAACAGCCCTAGCTATTGCAGCTGCATGTGGAGCCAGTTTCATCAGGGTAAACGTTCTCACCAGCGCCATGGTTACAGACCAAGGCATAATCGAAGGCAACGCGTATGAAGTGCAGTCATACAGGCGGCAGCTGGGTATTCACAAATCGGTGAAAGTCTTTGCCGATGTTATGGTGAAACATGCGGTGCCACTCGGACACGGCATGGACATCGGCCTGTCGGCGAAGGATACAGTTTTAAGAGGATTAGCGGATTGCATCATCGTAAGTGGCACAGGCACTGGATCTGAGCCGGATTTAACAGATCTCGAAAAGGTTCGCAAAGCTATCAAAGATGTGCCGGTTCTAGTGGGGAGTGGCACGAACCTGCAAAACGTCAACTCGTTGCTTGGTATTGCAGATGGTGTCATTGTCGCCAGTAGCCTGAAACGTCAGGGCGTGTTGGAAAACCCAGTGGACGTGGAAAAAGTCAGAACCCTGGTGAGTGCAGTGAAGTCGATTGGCTGATCCAATCAGCGGACTCCAGCTGCTCTAGAGCTGATTCACTGGTGCAAGAATGCGGTGCGCTATAGAATGGTCTACGCCCGACCGCAGATAACTTCGCGGCTTCTGCCACAGATAACTTCGTGGCTTCTGCCGCAGATGTTGGCCTCGCGCTTAGAGCATGTGGTGCGCGCGATTTCCTTGACCATTAGTCTTTGTTTCGGCTGAGAACTTTGTTGCTGCTTACCAGACTTTTTGGTTTCTTTGGTCTTGGCCATGGCCGGTTCCTTTTCAGTCAAGGGGCACTATATTCTACGTGAACCTTGCCGATTTAAACCCTTAAACCTGGATCAGAGTCGGGATCCATTGGTGCGCCGAACTGACTGTTTGTTTGTTTGGATGATGAATCCTGTTCGACTTCGTCATCTTCTGTCGGTGCAAGAGTCTTGATGATGCGATAGAAATCGGCGTCTACCTGATACATCCAGCATTTGACGCGGTCAACCCAAATCACCATGTCGATTATCGCCTTCGACAGATTCGCGTTATCCTGACGCAAGCGCGCGATTACCCACTCCGGCAGCTTGATTTCCTCGTCGCTGGGCGCGCTTTCCGGATCGACGCACGTGGCAAGTCCTTCCGAGAGCCAGTAGGAAACGAGATTGACAAATTCACGGTGGCTAAGGTTTTGATCGCCTAACGCTTCTGCAAGTGTTCGTCTTCCATCCAAACGAAGATATCCAGGACCTGCCATTGCTTCGGCGGCAAAACTGCTGGCTGTTCCTGTTTGTGCAAGTACTGAGTGCACTGTTATGGACTTCTCTTCCAGAAGCTGGCTCTGCTGCACGTAGATCAAGCCATCTCGCAATAGTTTCTCAAATGAATCTTCATGCCTTTGGGGATTCAGCGTGCGAGGAACAGTCAATGCACTCTCCTCCAAAAAGGAAAAGCTGCCTGTTCCCCACAAAAACAAGCTCATGAGTGCTTCTTTACCAGTTGTTCCGTCAGTCTCTGCATGAACGACATTGCCGTTCTCGACGAAAAGCATCGCCGTCTTTGCACCTTGCAAAAAGGTGAGCTTGCCGGTCAGCATGCCGTTTTTCACGAGCTGAAGCAAATTAGGGAGGCTGACTTTTGATAGCTCTCCAGCTAGTTGCATGGCGTATCGATGTACCTTTTCGGGGGAAGCGAGATTCGCATTCTGCCTATTATGAAGTAAAGCGCGCCGTTGCACACCGAAGCCAGCGAAACTTAAATCAGTTATACTTTTCGTTCCTAAGGATCAGTCGATCTGTCAAAGAAGTCAGTAACTTGCTGACTCTTCTGGCGGTTCCGCTCTATCCGAATTTGGTTGATTACGCCGCTAAGAGGACGAAAGTCGAGTATGGAAGTTAAGGAGAACCCTGACGTCATGCAAGAGTCTGAAGACTTTGAAGAAGGTCAGGACGAGAATGAGAAGGCACGTGCCAAGTGGTACACCGACACGATTCTGCAGTCAGAACTGGCTGACTACGCCCCGGTCAAAGGCTGCATGGTGATTCGACCATACGGCTACGCGCTGTGGGAGCACATTCGTGATGCCCTAGACACCATGATCAAAGAGACGGGGCACCAAAATGCTTATTTCCCGCTTTTCATTCCTGAGTCGTTCCTGAATAAAGAAAAAGAACACGTCGAGGGATTCGCGCCTGAGTGTGCCGTGGTCACACACGGTGGCGGCAAGAAGCTGCCGGAACCGCTCATCGTGCGACCTACTTCCGAAACCATCATCAACTATATGTTTGCCAAATGGGTTCAATCGTGGCGCGATTTGCCGCTTCTCATAAATCAGTGGGCAAACGTGGTGCGTTGGGAGATGCGCACACGCCTCTTCCTTCGCACGACCGAATTTCTCTGGCAAGAAGGTCACACAGCGCATGCAACCGAAGCCGAAGCAGAAGAAGAAGCGCGCAAGATGCTAGAGGTCTACCGCCGGCTTGCCGAAGATTGGCTGGCGCTGCCGGTTCTCACAGGCGAGAAAACGGAGCGCGAGCGCTTTGCCGGTGCTGTTCGCACATACTGCATCGAGTCGATGATGCGTGACGGCAAGGCTTTGCAGTCAGGCACATCGCACATGCTTGGTCAAAACTTTGCCAAGGCTTTCGACATCAAGTTCCAAAGCCCTGAAGGTGGGCTCGAATACGCATGGCAAACAAGCTGGGGCGTATCCACTCGTCTTGTCGGCGCCGTGGTCATGGGTCATGGCGACGAAAAGGGACTGGTTCTGCCGCCTAAAATTGCGCCGATCCAAGTTGTGATTGTTCCCATCTACAAAACTGATGAAGAAAAATCAACGGTTTTGGAATGCTGCAAAAAGGTTGAAGCTGAGCTGTCTTCAACCATGCGCGTCCATCTCGATAATCGCGACAATCTCACACCCGGCTTTAAATTCAATCATTGGGAACAGAAGGGAGTGCCGCTCAGACTCAATATTGGACCCAAGGACGTGGCCAATAATGTTGTTGAAATTGCACGTCGCGACACCGGTGAGAAGATTCGTGGCGTAGCTCAAGCTGCGCTGCTCAACGAACTTTCCGGTCTGCTTGAAGCCGTGCAGAAAAACATCTTCAGCAAAGCACTCGAGTTTCGCAAAAAGAACACTGTGCAAGCCGCAACATATGACGAGCTGAAGAGTCACCTCAATGACAAGAACGTCTTTGTTGAAGTGTTTTGGGATGGCAGCAATGATGATGAAGGCCGTATCAAGGACGAGACAAAAGCAACTATTCGCGCCATTCCGTTCGATAATGAAGGCGCAGAAGGTAAGTGCATGCTGACTGGAAGACCGACTAAAAAGCGAGTGATTTTTGCCCGGGCCTATTAGGTTTATGGGGGAACCTAAAAGACAAAGGAGATTCAAATGGCAAAGGAAACGGGTGCATCGACAGAGGCGCTCAGCAAAAACGTTTCGAAAATAGCCAAGCGAACTTTCTTTGGTCGCAGGGTGGAGGTTGATTCTAAGTTTTTGGTCGATGGCAAACCAGGCAAGTTGATCGGCAACGTGCATGTGCCGCCTGATCTCTATCTGGGCTCTCAGACCGGCGATGATGATGCGCAGGATGAAGACGGCCACCACGAGGGAAAAAAGTTTCCAGCAGTAGTGCTTATCCATGGGTTGGGTGCATCGAGGTACGAGCACAATGGCTTGTTTTTGCGTCTGGCCGCACATCTTGCCTTATCAGGTTTCATCGCACTCAGGTTGGATATGCGCGGCTCCGGTGAGTCGTGTGGTACCACCCGCGATATTAGTGTCTTTGGTTGGATAGAGGACACTCAAAGCGCAATGGATTATCTGAAATCCACACCAGTTGTCGATCCAGATAAAGTCGCACTGCTTGGATTGAGCATCGGCGGGTTGGTTGCGGCAGGAACGGTTGGTGTGCGAAAAGACGTGGCGGCAATGGTAATGTGGGAAGCGCCGTTCAATCTTGGCGCTACCATGATTCGCCTCTTTGGACCGCATACACTCAGTCACATCAAATTCCGCGGATACTTTCAAGCTGGGTTGATTCAGCTTGGCGTGCCATTTTTCGAACAGCTGGAGAAGTTTAACCCAGGCAAGCGCGTGCAAAAGTATGATGGACCATCGCTGATTGTTCAGGGTTCTACAGATTGGATTGTGCCGCCCGAAAATGTAGATCGTTGGAAAGAAGCTTTCGAGGGAAGAGCCCTAGACGTGCACACCGTGGAAGGCGGCGATCATGCCTTCACAAAGGAACCGTGGTCCCAAGAAGCGATAAACAAGTCGACGGATTGGCTCAAAGAAAAGCTTGATGTGAAATAAGTACGTTTCAAATGTATCTATGATTCCAGTTTGCATTTGGGACGCAGCTTTTTAAATGCCGCTATACCTTTTTCGGTTATGCCCGAGCAGCCGGACATGTTTACTGAGTGTAGCTTGCGGATCTTTGCCAGCGACACAAAGCATTTGTCTGTAAGCGGATTTCCATTTACCTCCAGTCGTCTAATTGCAGAACTTTCGATTTGTTCAACGAATGAATCCGTGAGTCCGCAATTTGAAGCATCGAGGCCTGTGATTTGATTGTGATTGACGAAATCGGCAATTGCCGCCGGAGTCATTGAAGTCCCACTTAGATACAAATCGTGCAGATTAGGCATCGCACTGAGAAACTTGAAGGCTCTGTCATCTACCTTTTTGCAATGCGTCAAATCGAGAAACTCTAGAGAAGTTAGATTTTGTGCGATACTTCGGATGTCTTGATTCTTCACTCCAGTTCTCCTTAAATTCAATGTCTGAAGCTTTTGGGGTCCTGTCAACGCTGATAGAATGCCACCTTCCAAACATTCTTGAAGTTCGAGAACTCGCAAAGAATCCACTTCCGATATCGCTTTTAGGCAGTCCTCGTCCAATGGAGTTCTAAGCAACCTAAGCTCTTGTACGTTTCGCTTTTTCAGCATGGAAAGTCCTTTTTCGGTGATCTCTCCAAAGACGATTCGCACTTTGCGGACATCTCCGGCTGTATTTACCAAGTGTTCGATGTTGCTGTCTTTTATCGGGCCTTGACCAACCCAATTCCCTTTGGTGTAAATGAAATCTGCTGAAAGCTCTCCTTCTGGTAGGAGCCTCATGCGCTTTGTTGGCTGATTGAGATACTTGTAACTCTCGGCAACAGACCTATCCTCGTGTCCACTCAAGGTAAAGTGCACGAATGTGTATACCACTGCCGTGAGCGCAGAAAGCACCAATGACAGAAGCGCGATGTTTTTTGCTTTTTTGCTGATTGCCACTTCCAATCCCGAATATCGAGTGAGAATCTTGGTGCCTAAACCTTAGTCTAGCCTAGTATCGCATCTGATGGCGTCAAGGAAGCGAATAGACCGGTCGAATACATACCTGAAAGAAAAAACAAGGCTGCGCGTGCGACCTCGAAATGCAGCAAGCATCGGTATTCATGCCCAATGCCTGCTGCATTTCGAATTGTCAATCAAAGGAAGAAGTGCTTCGAAGCTCAGTCGCCGTAATGTTTCAGGAAGAGATTGTCTTTGGTGAGAAGATCGTTGTCGATCAAAACGACGTGCAACTTACCTCTGGGAATGCCCGGCACACCTTTGCCTTCGACGTCGATCCAATCGATGCCCTCAGCCTCGTCGCTCGTACACGCACATTCACCAAAGACGCAGATGAGGTCATCCGGCTCGGTCTTGTAGTTGAATGGTGCATCACCACCGTTTGAGGTGCTTGCTTGGAGAATGCCCTTGTCTTTTGCGATGTAGAAGGCGTGCACGTAACCCACACTGTCGCAGAATCCACTGGCGATGTACATGATGGAACCATCGGAATTGAAGACCCCACCTTGCATCGAGTTAACGGTCATTGTCGCCACGCCGTCCCAGCTGTACAAGTTGATCGTGCGCTTGTATGTAAGTGCGAGAGAACCTTTGGCGCGAAGCCGGTTCCAATCGATTGCATACTCGCTCAGTTCGCGACCATCATCGATGGCGCCGCCCGATACCCAGAGCGTGTTTGTGCCGGGTCTGATTGCAACCCAGCCGCCACCCGATTTGTCGAGTACTAGAATTTCGGCGGAGTCGACGAAACTCAAATCGCTCGTTCTAAAAACTGCAATCCGAGGCCTGACGCCGGCGCCCTGAGCTGGTACGAAAAGGAATTCGCCTGAGCGATCCGGGTCGCCGAAATGCCCATAGCCAGCCTTCTTTAGGCTGTCGGGCACTCCGGTCGAAGGGTGATTTCCCTGCGATGAACTTGAAAGATCATACGTCAGAGGCACCTTGTAAATCCGCGTATCACCGCCTGTGAAGCCGCGAATGACAAACCAGTTTTCGCCGTCGTTTGCAAGACCTTGCGTATTGTCCGACCAAAAGTTTTCTCGGTCGTTTGGATGATCGCCCAAGTAAAGGCTTGCTACACGCCCACCGTAGGCTGGCGTAACCGCAATCGACGAAGCCTTGTTCGCCACGTCACCAAGCGATGCATAGCGATAGCCTCCGTCGAAGAAGCTCTTGGTACCGGCAAAGCCGCGTTGCTCGAACAGCACGACTCTTACATCGGTGCCGACTTCCATCGATGCAACTTTGTTTGCGGCAGGTGCAAAGTGGCTTGGATTCGGATAGTTGCCTTGCGGCAGAACTCTGCATTCCCCTGTGAAGCCATCACCGGAGTAAATGACCACCTCGTTGGCTTTGGGCCAAGGGCAGCTGCGGGTGCCGTTGCCCGGGGTGTTTCCGCTGCCGTCGAGTTTGGTTATGGAATCGAGGGAGCGCGGACGCGACAGTGAAGATGCGCATCCGGACGAAAGAAAGGAGAGAATCAAGAGCAATAGAACTGATGCGATTGCTCGCATGATATGCGTCCTGGCAAGAGGTTACTTCAACGCTACGCGAAGTGTCTCGCGTGCTTTTGGGTGAGAACTGGAGAAAGCTGAAAAGAAGCGGCTTTTAAATAGACCTATTGAAGGATCGGATAGAGATGATGAGATACTAAAAAGAGAGTGCGCATGATTCCATCATGACAACAGTCGTGTGCTGGATTTATGACAATCGACTTGTGTCTGTTGTTTGCGAAAACCTTTGATATAACACAATCTTTCTTGCGAAAAGCAGGTGAGGGTCAGCATTGGACCTTAACAGTGCTGCTCGTTTGGCGACGATTTGGCCAGCTAGCACAACCTATTGTCATCATCACGGGTACCATATAGATGGATGGAACGCATTCAAAGGTTAAGGTACCACCAGAAATGAGCGACGCTGCATCGTCACCACTCATGGGCGTGAAGCTCTATGAAAAGGCAAATGAACTGCGCGACAAGGGAGAGTTTGACGAAGCCTTTAGACATTACCGGCAAGCCCTAGATACTTTAAGTGATGTCGTCATGCGAATGTTGGTCTTGTATGACTGGGCGCTCGCCCACGATTTTGCAGGAAGTTCAGAACGCAGTACACATTACTTTCAGCGTTCTCTCAACGCATTCCAGGAGTTTGCCACCAAGGCGCCTAACGATGAGCGAATGCCGGCTCTATCCGGATTGATGTACGGCGTGGTCGAGATTTTGCGCGTGAGAGGGTTGGTTGGAGACAATGCGACTGACTATCTCGCGGGTCTGAGAAGTTTGCGTTGGCCTAGAGAATGCTTTCCTCTAAAAGTGTTTATTCAGAATGACAGTGCTGGATTCGACAATGCTCTGTGTGACTTGATCTGGAGCGCCTTTTTGCCTTGGCTTGATGCATCACCAAATATAGCTTTAAAGCGTGTCGCCAGTTGGGGATCTAGCGTCGATATTCATGTAATCAGAGCCTTACCAGGAATGATTCCGGCAAGTGCAGGTGGTCAAACTACTTTTGAGGAAACGCCTGAACTTCAGATAAACCGCGTAAAGATGCGACTTCATGTCGATAGCAGATACGAGGCGCAACTCACTGATAAACAGAAGGATGCTCTGTACTCGCTGGTGCTTCATGAGGCGGGACACGCTCTGGGTCTAGATGGACATTCGCCATTCGGTGATGATATTTTGTACTTCAAGTCACCGCGGATGATGCTATCGCAAAGAGACAAGAACACGATTCATCGGCTGTAT
>CAZCZI010000124.1:0-14398 GCA_964503045.1 uncultured Candidatus Obscuribacterales bacterium | reverse complement strand
GATCACGCGCCGCGAGATCATGCGCCATGTCATCACTATGTGTGCGAGCGGCATGATCACATGGCACGTGATGAGCACATCGAAATCGGTAGTCTACCGCGGGATACTGATATGAGAAACGTATTGGTGACTTAAGTCATCTGGATTTTTCCAATAAACAGGCGCACAATACGACAACCCCGAATCTGACCCAAAATGTGGTCAGAGGGCACCCGCTTTATTCGAACCCATTACACTTACCTGACCTCCTTCCTTTCTGTCCAACCCCATTGCACCTCTAGCTCCCGCCTTACCATCACAGCAAGAATAAAATTATGAACGACACTGCCTCGTCAATGCCGTGTATTTCGCACGCGCAAGAGTCTGCTTCTACCTTTGATCTAGTCTCTGTCGACTTCGAAGACATCAAGTTTTACGGCGAAGACTACCTGCCTGCACTCGCCGAATTCTGCGCGTTAGATCAGTTGTTGGAACCATTTAGAATCAAACCGCAAACATCGAAGGCACCTCCTGTTGAAGGTCACTTCGAATACAAAGACATCGCCGAGATGTACAGCGAAGCAAAACGCCACTTCCCAGGCGATGAGCTTTTGCACAACGGCTATCGTGCTCTAATGCGAAACTTCGGCACCATTGCCGGGGTCAAATCCTACATGACCGATTCGGATATGGTTGCAAGACATCGACAAGTACTTATCTTCCTGCTCAATGAATGTCTGGCACGACCAGGTTTGCAAACAATGGTCAGCGAAGACATGAAGATCATTTTGGAACAAGTCACAAAGCCTGACACCGAAGTGAAACAATTGATCGAACGAGTGAATTCGGAATTCGGCGACTACTAGAATCGCTACCTATTTAAATCCGGCATGCTCATGATGTCTGCATCATCGACGTTTCCGAATGGATCTTCGTCGTAGTTGATGGCCGGCATCTTGGCCATATCCGCAAGCGTGAGTTGCTTCGCTTTGACGCCTAGTTTTGGAACAATCACTCCAGATACCTGAGTCTTAACTTTCAAGGCTTCAAGTAGTTTCAATTTCGCCTTGGCCTCTGCAAGTCGTTTTTGATCTTCTTTCAGCTTCTCCTGCTGCGCTTTTAACGCCGCATCCTGCTTTTCCTTCAACAATCTAGCTTCTACATCTGCGCGCACCCGTCTCTCTGCTTCGGCAAGCTGCTCTTGTTGTCTTTCCCGCATGCGTCTTATATGGTTGAGAAGAATTCTGAAATCCCACTCCATAGTGAAATTCCAGCCAGTACAACGAGACTCGTATGGAAAAATTAGAACACGGGAGCGATCGAGCCGCTTAATCGCATTCACAACACATTTATTGAGAGTCGCATCGGCGGTGCTTTGGTAAATTGCTCCTCGCAAATTTCCATTCTTATCCACGCTAAAAACAATTTTCGCTTTGCCACCAGTCTGCGTGGTGGCATCTTTGGCAAGATTCTGCAGCAGCAGGTACTGGAAAGAACGCTTGAATCTCTCTATCCAGATGTCCCATTCTCGGGTATTTTCCGGCGCTTGCCGAAACGTTGCCACTCCTTCAGGATGACTCGACCATTTCGCGAGTTCAGGATTGGTGTGACTTTGATCGACATACTCTAAAATTTCACCCATCGGTATCGTCTCTGCGACCGAGCTTTGATATCCACCGCCGCCACCACCAGCACCGCCATTGCCACCAGATGATTTCTTTCCTTTCATTTGTTTCTTGATGTCTTTCACCCACTTGCTGCCGTTCTTGTACATTTCTTTGAACGGCCCGCTCATGTCGGGTGCAGTCCACGTAATGGTCGCGGGTTTGCTCGGCTTGGCGCCCCACAAGCCGGAGACACCATTGCTGGCATCTTGCACCCACTGTGGAACAGTAAAGTTGATAGTCGGCTTTTGGAATGGATCGCCCTCCCCCTCCTTCAGCACGTACTTCGCGATGGATGAAATGGTTTCGGGTGGACACAACCTAGCGGCTGCCTCCAACTCTTCTATCGCCTTGTCGCTTTTGCCAAGCTTCTTGAGGGCTCGGCTGATGTAGAAGTGAGTGGTTCCGCTGTTTGGATGCTCCTTCAAGTCGTCGGTCAGCATCTTCAAGGCGCCCTCGTAGTCGCCTTTTTGATATGCATTTACGGCTTTGTCGACCAAATTCGCATTAACGTCTAGACCCTGCTGAGCCGCCATGGCCGCCGCTTGAGCCTTAATTACCTCGGGAGATGGTTGGGCGTTCCACAAAGCCTCCATCAAATCGCCATCTTTGCTGTCTTTGCTGTCTTGAGTGCCTTTGCCGTCTTTGGGTTTGATATCGGTTTTTCCATCCCCAGAAGCCTTTGCCGGTGCCTTATCCATGCCCTTCGAGCCCTGAGCCAGCGCCGCACCACCTAAAAAACAGGTCGAAGCGAGCAACAGGACCAGCAGGCGGCGGGTTTTGGTCATTTTCGGGGAATACACCTCAGAGATACCATGTATTGTGCCACAGTCTATAATCGCCCAATGCAGATAAAGCTGTCCAATCAAGGGTTCATTTTGGTGCTCTTGCCTCTAGCGATGCAAGTGACCTTCATGATCGTCTTTCTTGGCATGCTGCAGCAGGCAGAGCAAGACATAGCCACAGAAAGGAAATCGCGCGAGCTTATCTGTTGTTTGTCGCAAATCGCCCGCTTGCTTTTGGCAGCTGCATCGGGCGATTCGCTGCTCGTCGAGCCACCGACCGGTTATGGAAAGTTGCAGCAGCGCCACGCTGCCCATGGCATTCCAGCGGCATTTGAACGCCTGCGCGAACTCGCCGCGGACCGCCCCGAGCAGCTCAAGGTCGTCGAAAAGCTGGAAACTCAGTGGCGTGCACACCTTGATGCCATGCGCCGAGTGAAGGAGATGGTGCATGAAGGCAGCCCCATGGAGGCATACAGAAGTTACAACAGAATCAAACGAAGCGTCAATCAGATTCGCATCGCGCTGGAAGACGCAGCCGTGTACTTCCAAGAGATGGACGATCGCATGCCCAAGTTGATCGCCGAGAATCGCGAGAGACAAAAGCAACTGTTAATCATCTTCTTGATCGCCAATGCCGCGATGGCGCTCTGCTTGTGCATCTACTTCAACGCCCGCACCAGAAGCAGATTGAACATCATCATGGAGAATGCAAAAGCGTTGGGTGCCGGAAAGAAAATCGATCGCCCACTGACGGGAAGCGACGAGCTGGCAGAACTGCAGCTGATCATGATGACAATCGCGCAGACACTCACTGCCACGCAGAGAAAGGAAAAAGCGATTCTCGACAATGCGGGTGACGTCATCTGTTCGTTTGACTCATCGGCAAATATTAGTGCTGCGAGCCCAGCAACCCGCAAAATATGGGGCTATTCGGAGGAACAGCTGACTTCTATGAAACTTCCGGAGTTGATCGAACCAGCCGATTGGATCGACACTCAAAGACACATTGTAGACATTAAGCAATCGCAAAAGAGCACTGAGCTGGAAAACAGAGTAAGAACAGCATCAGGAGCCATAATGCACATGGTATGGAACATTCACTGGTCCAAGGAAGAGCAAAGTTATTTTTGCGTGGTTCATGATGTTTCCGCGCGCCGGAGGTTGGAGAAACTCAAACGCGATTTCATGTCTATGATCACACACGACATTCGATCGCCTATCACATCGGTGCTTGCGTTTCTTTCGCTCGTCGAAGAAAACGTCTACGGCGAGCTTAACGACAAGGGTCTGTCGAAGGTAAGAGAGACGGAACAGAGTATTAGCCTGGTAGTGCAATTGATTTCGGATCTTTTGGATCTAGAAAAGAGCGAAGCTGGAATGCTCTCACTCGAAATTGCCGATACCACGTCAATGAAAGTGATGAAACGAGCCGTAGAAGCCGTTCAGTCTCAAGCGAATGCAAAGGAGATTTCGATAGATATCGAAGGAGAAGATCTCCCACTGTTTGCAGACGAAGCGCGGCTCGCAAAAGTCTTTACCAACTTGCTCAGCAATGCCATCAAGTACTCGCCGAAAGAAGGTTCAATCACATTCGAATGCGCACAGAAAGACGATCTAGTGACATTCACTTTGACAGATGAAGGACTGGGCATCAAACCGGAGAATCTCGTTTCCATATTCGATCTATATCACCGAATCCGGTCGGATGATGCCACCGCAAGAGGTGGCACAGGCTTGGGTTTGGCTATCGCGAAATCGATAGTGGAAAGACATTTTGGAACCCTCCACGCCGAAAGCGACGGAGAGGTTGGCAGTCGATTCGTAGTCGATGTACCGGTGAACCCCAGCAGTCTATAGCCTACAAATGCAAGTAAAGCTCTCAAATCAAGGATTCATGCTCGTGTTATTGCCACTGGCAATGCAAGTCACGTTCATGATCATATTCATGGGAATGCTGCATCAAGCCGAGCGAGATATTGCAACAGAGAGACACTCTCGCGAAATCGTAAGCAGTCTGAATCGAATTGCTCGATTGCTGCTGGCCTCCGTCGCCGGTCAGGCACTGCAACTAGGACCGACATCAAGCTCGAGCAAACCGACTCCGCGCGGCACGGCAGACAGCATTCCCTTGGAGTTTGCAAGGCTCAAAGAGTTGGTCGCAGATCCGGAGCAAGTCAAAACAATTCATAGTCTCGAGAGTGCCTGGCAGGAAAACGTCGCATGCATGGAGGAGGTCAAACGACTAGCCAACGCTGGAGAGCCAATGGAAGCGCTGAAGAACTACGGGAGGTTCAAATCCAGTTTCCACAAGGTATACGACTCACTAGAAACCGCGGCAAAGTACTTCCAAGACCTGGAAGATCAAAGTCCAAAAATCCAAGCAGAAAATCGCAACCGCCAAAAGACCGCACTTATCGTGTTTCTATTTTTGGATGTCGTCATGGCGGTCTTCTTGTGCATGTACTTCAAAAACCGTACGGCAAGCCGATTAACGACGCTCATGGACAACGCCAGAAACCTGGCGATGGAACGCCCAATCGAGCGCCCGCTCGGCGGCAACGATGAAATTACAGAGCTGCAAAAGACGTTTATTGCCGTTGCGCATTCATTGTCGGCTGCAAGACGAAAAGAAAGAGCAATTCTAAACAACGCTGGAGACGTTATCTGCACTATTGACGGGCATCTCGTCATCGCCTCAGCGAGCCCCGCAACCCGCAAGGTGTGGGGGTATTCAGAGGAAGACTTGTTGGGCAAGCGGCTTGCGGAAATGATCGACAGTTCCGATTGGGGTGAGACTCAAAAACATCTTGCCGATATTCGACAGACGCAATCTCAAAGGGATATCGAAAACAAAGTGCGAACAGCTTACGGCAACACAATCGACATGATTTGGAATGTGAATTGGTCGCAGGAAGAACAAAGTTATTTCTGCGTAGTGCACGACATATCTGAAAGAAGACAGCTGGAAAAGTTGAAACGCGACTTTATGTCGATGATTACTCACGACATTCGTTCTCCGATAAATTCAGTGCTCGGTTTCCTTACGCTACTTGAAGAGAGCGTGTACGGACAGCTGAATGAGAGGGGCATGAAGAAACTTCGCGCCACCGAGCAAAGTATTAGTCTTGCAGTGCGATTGATATCCGATCTTTTGACTTTAGAGAAGGACGACTCCGGTATGCTCACTTTAGAAGTGAAGAATACGAAGTCATTTGCTTTGATGGAACGCACACAAAACGTCGTAAAAGCCCTTGCCGAGGCAAAAGGAATCACTGTCCAACTAACAGGAAGTGATCTTCCATTGTGTGCTGACGAAGATCGCTTGGTACAAGTTCTCGTAAATCTCCTTGGAAATGCCATCAAGTTTTCACCCAAGGATGCAACCATCACGTTTGCCTCAGAGCAACAACCAGGACGTGTGATTTTCTCAGTGAAAGACCAGGGGCCCGGCATTAAACCTGAGAATCTATCAGCAGTATTTGACAGATACAAACAACTTAGCGCGGAAGACGCCACCGTACGAGGTGGCACCGGTTTGGGGCTGGCAATTGCAAAAGCAATAGTTGAAAAACACAATGGAGAGATTTACGCCGAAAGCGACGGCAAAAATGGCAGCAGATTCGTAGTCGATTTGCCTGATACGCTTGAGCTGACAGCCACCATGGCAGACTCCACCGCGTAAACATCGTGTCACGAGTGCCGTCGCGCTGGTTGCATCGCGTGGGGTTGCGTCGCCTGGGTGGAATCGCAACCTACTGGTGAACGCATGGCAGCGCAACTCACTCCGTCGCTAGCTTGTAGCCGACTCCGTATATAGATTGAATTACAGATTTATCTTTGTCTTTATCGATCTTCTGCCGCAACCGCTTTATCCAAGTGCGAACAGACTCGGGACCAACTGAAGAATCCGATGTCCACACGTGAGCGATAATTTCGTCTTGGTTGAACACTCTACCTGGATGTCGCATAAAGAATTCCAGAAGAGCAAACTCCTTAGGCAGCAATTCCACCTTCTCGCCATCGACATGCGCTTCGAATGTTGATGGAAGCAAGGTCAGATGCGCAAACTTCAAAACCTCTCCTTGATACTTCACCGGGCGCCGCAAAAGCGCACGCACACGCGCCGAGAGTTCACGCAGATCACAAGGCTTAGCAAGATAATCATCTGCACCTGCGTCAAGACCTACGGTTCTGTTGTCTACGTCACCGAGGCCTGTGAGCATAATCACAGGGCTTGTTCCACCTAAATTTCTAAATGCCTGACAAAGCTCCACGCCGCTCATTCCAGGCAAGTTCCAATCGAAAATCAGTACATCAAAACTGTGTGCCTTGACCTTCGCGAGACCGTCTGCACCATCTGCACATGTCTCGACGATGTGATTCTCTCGTGCAAACCAATCTTGCACCATTTCGCTGAACTCGACGTCATCTTCAACTAGAAGAATTTTGGCCATGGAGTTTCTATCCCGCGCGCAGTTGTCCGATTACGTTTGCATGTTCGATTGCAATTGCAGCCAAGTGCGCCGTTGATTGCACCACTCGCAACTCCGTCACCGATGGTGCCGAGGGGCGTTTGTGGTGCACGGCGATTGTTCCCAACAGATCGCCTTGGGCATCCAAAATTGGCTGCGACCAACACGAGCGAATACCGGCTAACTGTGCGGCTTCTTTAAACTTGACCCAGTATGGATGCGACAAGACATCTTCGACAATGACAAACTCTTTGGTGTACGCAGCCGTTCCACATGAACAAACTCCCGGGCCGATTTCCAACTCATCCATTGCCTGATTGTAAAAGTCAGGGAGATTTGGACCAGCGCCGTGCCTAAGATGGGTGCGCGTTTCATCGGCGATCATGACTGCACAAAATGCACCGTCGCATTCATCTTCAAGCGCTTCTGCAATTTCTTCCAATACAAAATGAACGTTGGTGCCCTTTGCGATCAATTCCAAAATGTAGCGGCGATTGTTGTCGCGCATGTCGGAAAGCTTGCGCTCAGTGATGTCTTGGATGGTGCCGATACCGGAATGTTTTCCATCTTGACTGACTGTAATTTGCGCTTTTGATTGAACCCATTTGACGTGATCGTCGAAGATGATTCGATGCTCGATATCGAAGGGCGCCCCCTTCAAGGCTCTTGTCCAGGCGCTTTCGACAATTTCGCGGTCATCGGGGTGCACCAGTGACATGAAATCATCATTGCTAAGTTCATCAACTTCAAGCTCGCAGATTTTCTTTGCCTCTTCCGACAGGCGAATGATCGTTTCTGTCGTCAGAAGCCAGCTGCCGATCTTGGCGATTTCTTGAGCGCGCGTGAGGTTGGCCTCGCTTTCTTTGAGCGCATTTTGCACTTCCTGATATGCTTGCAGCTCTCGTTCGATGGCTGCGGACATTTCATTGAAACCGTCGTTGAGAAGCGAAAGTTCTTCCACACCTTTTATATCAAGTCGAATTGCATATTCGCCTTTTGCGATCTGTTGCGAACGTTCCACCAACTTTGTCAAAGGCACCATGATCTGGCGCCGAAGCAGCATTGCCATGAACGGCACCAAGACCATGAATCCGCCCAAAACGGCGACGACACTTCGAAGATATGTGCGTTCTTTCTCCTCAACGGCAACCAAGTCCTTCTCCGTACGAGCTTCGACGGCTTTGAGGAAGCTGTCGATCGGTTCCATGATCTTGACCTTTTCGGACTGGTATCTATCGCCCTCTAGGAGCTGCACGGCAAAGTCTGAATTTGGTGGTTTCTTTACAGTGTAGTGACCGGTGCCGTCATCGTACAAACCCTCCATCGCCGCAAAGGCTTCCTTCTCGAGCTTTACAAGCTGATCGGAGCGCGATTTCGAACTCCTGAACAATTCCAATTCGCCACGCGTAAAGCCCATCTCTTCCATGAGCTCATCGAGACGAATCTTTTCGCCCGCCTCCGGCTTGATCACACCGCCCGGCATGAGGTACCAGTAAGTTGTCGAATAGTTTTGTGGGCGTGCTTTTTCGCCGTTTCTTATATGAAGAATCTCTTTGTAGTAGTCGAGATACTTTGTTTCACCGGTGGCGGCATAGCTGCGCGCCATTCTCGTTAGATCGTCAGAACTCTGTCTCAATTCTTCAGCCAGCCTGTAAGACTGAAATCGAACTTCCTCCGCCTTAACCGTCTCGCTTTGCAACTGTTGAATCTGAAGCACGAGCATAAACAGCACGAAGAAAAAGGCTGTAAGCGCGGTCAGAACAAAGTTGAAGAGTGATGTAAGGCTCATCAGTTGCTTTGGCGGAGTGAACTCAGTAAGTGTATATGTTAGCGCCGACTTCGACACGACACGGACTCTTTGAATAATCACAGCGAAGTCAAGTAGTTGAATCGCTTTGTTTGGTCCGGGCCGGCGCGTGCAACTGCCGATTGAAGCGCCTACAATAATAACGATCAAAAATGGAACGATCGCGAGTCGATCGATGAGGCATCCCCGAGCCAAGTGATTCACAGAGAGCTAATTCCAGTTCAAGCCCTCGTTGCCAAGTTTCAGACGGCAGCAAGCGTGTTGGCGCTGTCGGTTGTACTCATCTCCTCTCTGTGTTACATCGGCATCGAGTTTCAAGTCAAAGCGCTTTTGACGCCCGAGCTGCTTAATAATCCGGCGCAGAGCACTTGCATTCTGTTTTTCATTTTAGCGATGGTGACACTGTTCCAATCCAGATTTCACGCTGACGACACCACCGAGCAGCGCACCCTTATTGTGGTGTGCTTCAGCACGATGTTTTTCTCGCTACTTATCTTAGGAAAGTACTGTTTCAATTATCCCATTGATATCGACTCGTTTATTTGCGGTAGCTTGCCGTCTATCAGCCAGCCCAGCGCACAGCGAATGGCAGCAGCCACAGCTGTGAACTTCGCAATTTTGTCTGTGGCATACAGCTTGATTAGCGCCAATGACTCCGATCGCGTAAAGATAGGCCAGCTCATGGTCATGATTCCATTCGGCACCGCCCTGGTGACGATCGTCGGCTACGCATTCGAGGCGACCGGGTTGTACTCCTTTGCCAAAACGCCCATGTCTACCCGCGCCGCAGCGATGTTTGTAATTCTGGTTTTGTCGATGATCTTTTCTCGACCGACCAAAGGCTACATGACTCTGCTCACTTCCGACACCGCCGGAAGTGTGCTTCTCAGGCGCCTTTTGCCCGTCGCGCTGGTCGGTCCGTTGGTGGTTGGCATTGTCTGTCTTTTCGGCAACAAGTTGCTCAACTACGGCGCGGACATCGAGACAGCGTTCATGGCAACGGCGATGGGCTTGCTTTTCACTGTAGGCATCATCCTCACCGGCCGTGAAGTGCGGGCAATCGATCGCCAGCGAACGGCCGTGGAGATGCAAGTGAAGCAGACATACGCCGATCTCCAAAACCGCGTCAGCGAGCTGGCAATCATCAACACAAAACTCGCGGCGCTTGCCGAGCAAACACAACAGTCACGCGATCAAGCCCTTGAGGCATCGCGCCTTAAATCGCAGTTTGTAGCCAAAATGAGTCATGAAATTCGCACACCGATGAATGGTGTGTTGGGAATTGTCGAAGGACTTTTGAAAACAGACATCGGCGAACGCGAGCGCGAATACGTCCGTGTCATCAAGGATGCAGGTCAGTCGTTTCTTGCTTTGATTAGCGACATTTTGGACTTTTCGCGAATCGAAGAAGGCACGTTAGTCATTGAAAACGGTCCCGTGGAGCCGCTCAGGCTAGTTGAGGGCGTGTGCGAATTGCTTGCTCCGCAAACACATGCTAAAGGATTGAAGTTATACAGCTATATTGACCCGAGGCTGCCATCCTCGCTTGTGGGCGACGAAGCAAGGTTGCGTCAAATTCTGCTCAATCTAGGCGGGAACGCCATAAAATTCACGGAGCGCGGCAAAATCACAATCAGAGCCATGATGGAAGAGATCAGCGGCCGAGAGATGTTCGTGAGCTTTAGCGTCACCGACTCCGGAATCGGGCTTAACGAAGAAACACACAAGCGGTTGTTTCAACCGTTCGTGCAAGCAGATGGCACCATTAATCGTAAGTATGGTGGAACAGGTCTAGGTCTCAGCATATCCAAACGACTTGTCGAGCTCATGGGCGGGCAAATCGGCGCCGATGGAAGAGAAGGCGCAGGTTCTACCTTTTGGTTTGTCGTACCACTCGGTCGCGCACGCAGAACCCCTCCATTACCAAGTGCGCCAAAAGAAGTCACTAATGCCCGGCTTCTCGTCATCGATGATGACGAACAAGCGCGCGAAGGTGTCAAAGCATATTTGGTTTCATTCGGTTTCATGAACGTAACAGCGGTCAACCACGCCGATGCGCTTGAAACCATGTCTCACGCACATGACGACAACAACGAATACAGAGTAGTAATCGTGGACTCAGGAACAGCCGGCATCTCGGCCTTCGAACTAGCCAGAAAGGTGAGGACAGATCCAAGGTTTCAGGTCGCTCGTCTCATCCTCATCACCGCATATGATGGCATGGACAAATCCGAAGCACATCCTGGAGGATTCGTCTGCACGGTTCGCCGTCCAATCAGACGTATGCAGTTGCTGCAAGGTGTTGTTGCAACGCTCACAGGCGAGCGAGAGTCCATCACTCTTCGCGTGTTCTCGCCAACCGATCCATCAGGCAGCCTTCCTACACTCACAAAAATGATGGCATTCACGCGGAAAGCGCCCGATGAAAAAGAAACTGCCAGAAGCGAAATAACAGAAGAGAAGAAGAAACCGTTTAGCGGTGTGGCTTTGGTCGTCGACGATACACCCATCAACCAACAGGTGGCCTGCATTCTATTAGCCGATCTCGGGCTTGTCAGCGACGTTGCCTCCAATGGAAAGGAAGCGGTCAAAGCATACGAGTCAAGATATTACGACGTGATTTTGATGGACTTGCAGATGCCGGAGATGGACGGCATGGAAGCGACCAGACAAATTCGCAAGCTTGAAACTCGAACCGGCAGACATATTCCAATCATCGCAGTCACCGCGCACGCCCTTGAAGGCAGCCGTGATGCGTGTCTTTCATCGGGTATGGACGACTATCTTTCAAAGCCGGTTCAGCCGGATGCACTTCAAGCGACGCTCGATCGTTTTCTCAAAGATCGCAAACCTCCACACGCTCAGGCGCAGGAGGATAATGCGACATGAACACCGCTACCGACACGACCAGCCCAAACGTCTTGAAGACGTCCGCCGGCTTCGATGTACTCATTGACCCAGCCAAAATCGTCGAGCAACAAGACATACGCATCGCAACCGCATTTCGCAAGACTGCTTGCGTTTTGAGCATTCTGACTGCAGCCAACGGCGTCATTGCCTACTTTTGGCATCTCTTCATGTCAAAACATATTCCGCAGCACAACCTTTGCATGTCGCCTTCTGGTGCCATTTTGTTTACGATTTTGGGAGTCGAACTGACTCTTCTGTCAGTCGCACCCAATAGTAAGCTGACAAAAATTCTTGGTTGGTTGACTGCGCTCATCGCAATCATTGCACCTTCAATAATTCTCGGACACTACGTTTGCCATTATGCACTGGATTTAGATGGTGTCTGTTTTCCGATCAAGCTGAGGTCAGCCTTCGAAGGGCACCTGACCATGCGCATGTCTCCCTATGGATGCATGTGTTTCATTGCGCTTGGAATAGCGTTAATTGGTTCGATTCATCCAACGCGAATTCTAAAAATGGTGCGCCCGATTCTCATATTGTTGGTGCTTGTGGCAACACTGACAACGATTGACGCGTACATTTATGACCCGGGATTGATAACGCCGCTGATGTTGTTTGCGCCCATGCCGTTGCATTCGGCGTTTGCCATGTTGTTTGCGGAAACTGCGCTTCTGCTTAGTGATCCCAGCCAAGGTGTGATTCAGAAACTCTCAGCCGCATCAACCGAAGGCATGCTCCTTCGCAGGCTGCTGCCGGTCGGCATCTTGTTTCCGATTATTGCCGGTTTCATCTTAGGTCAAGACAATCATTTCTATGCCACCGAGCTTGGTGCAGCAATCATGACTGTTGTTATGATTGTATTTTTCACTATCGCCACAGCCTGGTCGGGCAAGACCATAAGCGACCTCGACTTACGGCGCAGACAAGCTGAAGAGGAGCTGGAAGAACTCTCCCACGACCTAAAAAGACGGGCAGATGAAATGACCGCGATCAACGCCGAGTTTGAAGCGAAGAGCAATGAAGCAGCACTGGCCCGCGACACCGCGCTTGACGCTTCGATGCAAAAGGCGCAGTTTCTGGCAAACATGAGTCACGAAATTCGCACCCCGATGAATGGCGTGCTGGGCATGGTGGAGGTGTTGCTGCGTTCGAAACTGAGCCCCAAAGCAAAAGAATACGCCCTCCTCATTCGAGAATCCGGGCGGTCTCTGCTTTTGGTCATCAATGACATTTTGGACTTCTCTAAAATCGAAGCGGGGAAAATGATCATCGAAGTAGTGGATTTCGATCCACTCAGATTGGTCGAAGACGTTGCCGAACTGTATTCAGCAGAAGCTCAGCGAAAAGGGCTTGTGCTGTTGACCTTCATTGACCCACGGATTCCGCGCGCGCTGCAAGGAGACGAAACGCGCCTCAGGCAGGTGCTCGGTAATCTCGTGTCCAATGCAATCAAGTTTACGGACCAAGGCAAAATAATGGTTCGTTGCATGCACGAAGAGCTGACGGCAGAAGGGCAGTCCCTAGTTAAATTTATCGTCGAAGACACCGGCATCGGCTTGACTCATGATGCAAAGAAATTATTGTTTCAACCAATTCTGGATGAAGCTGCCAGTCGCCAGCAAACAGGAGCAGGGCTGGGTCTGAGCATCTCACATAGACTCGTGGAACTCATGGACGGCAAAATCGGCTGGATGAACAACGCCACCGCCGGCACCACCTTCTGGTTTTCCGTGCCTCTAGCCCACTCGTCTCGTCCATTGCCCACAGAGGCTGAGACTCCAGCCCTAACCGACAAGCGTGTGATCATCGTAGACGACGACCCGAATGCACAGGAAATTCTAGAGGCGTATCTCAAGTCTTGGCACATCGAATGTGCAATCGCGCCGAATGCGATCGCCGCACTCGGGCTGATGAAAAACGCAGAGCAAGAACATCGCCCCTTCGATCTCGCTGTCGTGGACATGCGAATGCCGGGTATGTCCGGACTCGACCTTGCCAAAGAAGTGCGCGCCGATACCCACCTGGGCAAGACCAAAATGATTCTAGTGACCGCATACGATGACTTCGATGTGGGAAACAGCGCGATTGCCAGCGGTTTTTGCGCATATCTGACCAAGCCGATTAAGCAGTCTCAGCTATTCGATTGTATTGTAAGCGTCACAAACAAGACCGAAGAGGCTGAAAGCGAATCAACGCAAACTTTAGAGCTGGAGCGGTTTGACCTAGCAGCCTACACTGCGCGCATGGGAGGACGGCTAACTGGAGAGACCGAAATCCCGACTCTGTCAGGAGCACGCGGACTGGCTCTAGTAGTAGACGACAATCCAATCAATAGACAAGTAGCAAAGATTTTGCTTGAAGATCTCGGACTGAAAATCGATGTGGCAGAAAACGGAAACGAAGCCGTAGAAAGCTTCTCTAAGCGCGGCTATCAAATCATTTTCATGGATTGCCAGATGCCGGAGATGGATGGCTTCGACGCCACCCGTGCCATAAGAAAGCTCGAGGCAGAAGGAAGTCGAAGGGTTCCTATAGTGGCAATGACTGCAAATGCGATGGAAGGCAGCAGAGAAGAATGTCTTGCCGCCGACATGGATGACTACGTGAGCAAACCGGTCGATCCAAACAAACTGCGAGAAGTAGTCGAACAGTGGCTTCCACTGGACGAACGCGGAAAGCCGCTAATGCGTGAAGATCCGAGCGAACGGCACAAAGCCTTGATAGAACCCGTGCTTCATCAACCAACAGCTCCATTGCAAGAAGCGGATCCTCCGCCGCAAG
>CAZCZI010000123.1:4886-14657 GCA_964503045.1 uncultured Candidatus Obscuribacterales bacterium | reverse complement strand
TTGTAGGTTCAGCGCTTTGGTCTGGTTGGGAATACACAATCGACATGGATCGCAAAGTGATTCACTTCAAGCGGCGCTAGCCACCACGCATATAAGGACAACGCCTCACTTCACGTCACAACAGGGAGTACGCTTCCAGTGTTTTGTGTTGCGATCGACAATGCGGCGCCCGGTGAGTGAAGCGCAATCGACTTTCCAAAAACCAAATTCCTTCGCCAATTCCATTCGGTAAGATCCAGTGCCGGTAATCATATTGGTGTATTTGCCTTGTTCATCGGCAACTGTGTTACCCGTGATAGTCAGAAGAATTCTTTCTCTGTTGGGGTTGTCTTCTCCTGCTGCCAAAGCCTGCTGAGTAAACTTCGGTTGAAACACCATCCATCTTTTGTAAAGTCGAAACTCTTTGTCAATCGTTGCTGGATCTTCAGTTCGCAGTCGCTGCCAGCGCTCTTGCAGTCTTGATGATAGATATATTTCTATTTGCGATGGTTCAGATGCGCGGCAAAGATCGACCAAGTATCGTTGATAACACTCGATGGGAGAAGGCTCACGCTCAGTAGTTACGGATATCGGACTCTTATTGGCTTTTCCCTTCCTGCCCCCAGCTGATGGTTTCACATTTGGTGCTTTCGAGGCACTAGCCTCTGATACTTTGTTATTCGAATTCTGGGCATCGGTCTCTTGAAAGGGCGATAGTGAGCCACTCATCACTATCGCGCCGGCTAGCGCAATTTTCCATATTCGATTTACCGGCATCTTGGACTCACTCCAGCTTTTCGCACCAGTCAAGGCATTGAGCCTTGCCGAGTTGTTTTTGAAAGTAGTCTTTGACACCAAGAAGCTCCGCTTTTAGCTTGCATTGACCATCTTTTCCTTTGAGTGGAAGAACGAGGCAGTGTCGAATAATATGTGCCCATATGTTCAAGTAAGCAACCGGTTTTACCGCTGCGGGTGTGTATTTGGAGAAAAACAGAAATCGGTTGCGAGTGTGATAATAGGCGCGCAAAAAGGAAAGTTTTCCCAACGTCGATGCGTTGCCTGTGTGCACTATTCGTGCACTGGGAACCAACAAGCATTTCCAATTCGACAGCCTAAGACGATGGCAGAGCTCCGTGTCTTCGAAGTACAGGAAATAGTCCTCATCGAGATTTCCAGTCTCCTTCAAGGCTTCCGTTCGCAACAGCAAATTGCAACCCGAAAGCCATTCGCAGCCGATTGTCTCTGGCGTTCCGTCAGAAAAATCACCTTTCAAATAAGTTTTTGCTTTTGCAAAGCTAATCACACCGCGCCCTGACAAATGCGCACCATCTGTGGCTGAATCAGAAATGCAGGCGCCGAGGGCCCCTGCCTTTGGTTCGTTCACAGCCGCTGCGACAAGCAGAGAGAGACTTTCCGGGTCTACAGTCGCATCGTTGTTGAGAAGCCAGATAAAATCGGCGCTTTTATCAAGACAGTAGGAAATGCCTTTATTACAGCCTCCTGCAAAACCCAAATTTTCCTCTAGTCTTAGAACGTCAATTTCTGGGTATGAGTTTGCAAGACGGGTTCCTTCTTTTCCTTCCTGACCTTGCGACCCGTTATCGACTACAAGAACTTTGAAGTTCTCGTATGTCAGATTACGTAAGGAATTCAGGCATGCAAAGGTGTTTTCTATTCCCCGCCAATGGAGAATGAGAATCCAAACAAGAGGCGATGAAGCTGTCACTTTATAACTCTGATGCAAGTAGAAATTGACCGACTATGGGCTTGATAATATTAGATGAACGGTTTGGGAGGATAGGGCGTGGCTGAAGATGTACCAAAAATGGATGCGGCATCGGACGTCCAGGGTGGTTCGCAGACTCCAAGAAGAGCAGGTTTAACCAACTTCTTCTTGGCTCTCAAGCATATTAACGAGGCGTCGGTCGCGGAAAACGTCAAGCAACGCTTCTCCGACTACGTGACAATCGCGCTGGTAGTGCTTTGCATCCTCAGCTTGGTCATGGCTGTCAGTGTACCAGTGCCGCCCGGAATCAAGCTTCTACCGCTGCTATTTACAGTCGGCGCTGTGATTTTCTACATCATCAACCGGCTAGGCATCATGATTTCCTTGACGCCTCGCCAAGCCCTCATCGTTTGGCAGATTCTCGTAGCCGGCTTCTGGCTTGGGGTTACGAGCGCGATGTTGGTAATGTTGGCTTGCTTCTATTTCGTATCTCAAGGCACCGGCGGGTTTTAGCTAGGTCACCTTGCCCCGCTACTTGACTTGGTTGACTAAATTCGGATCGTTGATCCTGTTAGGGCTTCCCTTGGTGCTCTTGCTGGCTGCATGTTCGCGCCATCTTTCAGATCCTGATTCTGGAGCAGGCGCAACCTTAGGCCGCGAACGCAAAGAGCGAATCGTTGTAGGAATGCCCTGGGAGCCCGTGAGTTTTTATCCGCTGAGGGCGCTCGATTCGGCGTCCTACTTTGCAGGAACCCTCGTCTACGAAGGCCTCGTACGCTTCAATGAGAGCCTGAATCTGGTGCCTGGACTGGCCGAAAGCTTTTCGGTGTCGGATGATGGGCTCACATATCACTTTAACTTGCGCAAAAATCTCCGCTACTCGACAGGGGAGCCGATAACCGCCGAGGATGTAAAAGCTTCTGTGGAGAGTGCCAGAGCCCCTAGCTCGCCTTTTTACAGTGACTATAAAGACATTATCGGGGTCGATGTAATATCAGACGTTGAGGTGGTTTTAAGGCTCTCACAGAGATGCCAGCCGCTTCTGTCTCGTATGGCAGAAGTTCGGGTTTTGCCAAAACGTCTTGCACTATTGCCGGACAAAGGGAAGGCGCTCCTTAGTCGAGCGCCGATTTGCAGCGGA
Organism: uncultured Candidatus Obscuribacterales bacterium; assembly: GCA_964503045.1. Classification (GTDB taxonomy): domain Bacteria; phylum Cyanobacteriota; class Vampirovibrionia; order Obscuribacterales; family Obscuribacteraceae; genus CAYZJR01. The sequence goes on along the minus strand of CAZCZI010000123.1, from coordinate 11,811 downwards.
CCATTCAAGTTGGTGCGGTGGGAATCTGGATTAGAACTCGTTTTTGAGCCAAATGAAAATTATTGGGGAACACATCCCAAGTATCGGCAACTGGTTTGGAGAGTGGTTCCTGACCGAGGGCTCTTGGCTCTGGCCATGGCTCGAGGCGAGGTTGATGTCGCTCAAATCGATGGTCGCAATTGGAGAGATTTTTTGTCTGAGCGTGCTTGCAGCAAGAATTCTCGGAGTTCGGTCAATGCGAGCGCATCCGAAGCCTGCCTCATGCTCGATAGGTTTCGTGGAACACGGACTGTCTATTTCGGCTTCAATCTTCGCAAGCCGATCTTGGAAGACCGCCGTGTGCGCGAGGCCATTTGCCATGGTATCAATCGACAGCAAATTGTCGATCAGTTTTTTGCCGGATATGGGCGCGTGCCGCAGACTGACGTGTCACCGGGCAGTTGGGTTTTCAATCCTAAGTCGACCAACTACAGCTACGATCCCAAAGCAACAAACACACTTCTGAAAGAGTCCGGCTTTACTCATGATGCACAAAAAGGCTATTGGTCTAAGAACGGAGAGAAACTCGCACTCAAACTTTTGACGACAAAGGACTTTCAGGAGTTGGCGGAGATTCTCTCTACCAGCTTGAGAGAAATAGATGTTCCAAACGAAATTGAAGTGGTCGAGTACAGCACATTGAGACTGCGATACTTGCAAAAGTCGAGTTTTGACGTCGTGGTATGGAGTCGATCTTCCGGCCCGGATCCTGAATGTACACTGGTTTGGAGCAGTGAGGGTCCTCTCAATTTTTCAAAGTTTCAAAGCAAACGAGTCGATGAACTTTTGTCATTAGGGAGAACCGCTCCAACAAAAGAAGCGAGAGTCCCTGCCTATGCCGAAATTCAGGAGATTCTCTCTCGTGATCTTCCGTGGGTCTTTATTGCTCAACCTGAGTTATTGGTCGCGCATAGCAAGCGAATCGAAGGAATTACTCAAGTGAAGCAAGCGGAGACCGGCTTGCCTTGGGATAATCCATTCTTCAATGCAGCGCATTGGGAAATTCGATAGTTTTCTTATGCTGCGCGAGCCAACATCTTGCGTGCTGTTTCGCGCAAGAAGGCTGCTTGATTGGACTTTCCTTCTGAGGCATAGATATCGGATAACTCTTCGATGATTTCACAAGTAATGTTCACGTCAAAGTCGTTTGTTTCTTCGCATATTAGTAAGGCTTGTTCGTACAATTGCATCGATAGAGATTGCTGTTTGCCGGCAGCCGCTGCTCTGGCTTCGGTCACTATCTGTGTTAACGACTTCGAATCCAAGTTGGCCATGGAGGTGTAATGGGTTGAGCAGTCAATTTGTGCTGCTGTCGTGTTCATTACCTAAGGATCCTCGTGAGGTTGAGACGTGATTGGCTTGGTTAGTGAGAGTCTAGGGTCGTAGTGTGGCGACATCGTGACAGTCACGTGGTTATTGTGTGACATCTACATGGTTTTTTTGTGGCACGGAAATAGCAATTTCGTGACATGCACAACAACCGTGTTTGCGAAGGTGTCCGGTGATTCTTAAACAATAAACTGGCGATTGGACAATGGTTGGACACTCGAAATGGTTGTCTGCACCCGCTGGTTGCGAGATCAACCGCAATAACATGTGGCGGCACCACTTTCGACTGCTCGCGATACAATGGCTGGGTCGTTCTGACAAGCAATTCAAGGGGCAGTGCATGGAAAATAAGAGACCTTTCAAAGGCAACTCGGCATCCCAGAATTTTGTTATCGCGTTGGGCATCGGCCTGGTCGCTACTCTCGGCGGTTGCGCCAGCCAAGACGAAGTGAATCGCCTTTCCAAAGAGGTAAAGGAGCTTCAGCAAAAACAACAAGAGCTCGAAGCGAAGATAAACGGCACCACGAATACTGCAACTCCAACCACATCGCAAAGCACGACCATTACAACGACTACAACAGAACCGACCGCTACTGCGGGGTCGACTCCATCTGCCACCACCTCAGGTGCTTCCCAAAGTGCCAAACAGTTCACCGACATCGCCGGTGCATTTGGTGAGAAGGAAATAAAAGATCTCGTAACCATAGGTGTGATTGATGCCAATTCAGAAACATTCAATCCGACCAAACCAATCACCAGAGCCGAATTTGTGCGCTGGCTCGTGAAGTCAAACAATATCGTTCGCAAAAAGAATGCGTTCATTCGCCCGAGCGAACCGGGCTCGCCGTCAAGCTTTACCGATGTCACCGAAGCTAATCCGGACTTCAAATATATTCAAGGAATGGCAGATGCCGGCTGGTCGGTGGGTTTCCCAGATAAGACTTTCAGACCGAATGATGTGCTGACCAGAGAACAAATGATTGGAATCAAAAACCCAATCGATTGGAACAATGAGAACTATGGCGGATATCAGAAGTCCTGGAGCGATGGTGACAAAATCAACAAGAATTTTTTGACGCAGATGAGCACGGAGGCATTTGGTTTATACCAATGCAATGGAAACAATAACTGGAGCCGAATTTTCGGAAAAACCAAAGTATGTCTTCCACAGAAGCCAGTAAGCAGAGCCGAGGCAGCGATGTGTGTCTGGGCAGTAGGCGCAAAGGGTGAACCGGAATACACAGCTGAGAAGGGCGCGCCGAAAGATAACTAGCGTGAACCCTGGCTCACCCAGGTCCTCTTGCATGATCGATTCAACACTTTCTCGCACGCCGCTACTTTTAAGCCGTTTATCAAACGTTCTTTTCCCGTAGAAAGATTCCAATGCGTTGACAGCATCGCGAATCAACAGTCTTGTGCGAAAGTCCGGCTTGGTATTGCGCGAAAGCTCTCGCTCAATCGCTGCATAAAGCCTGTTTGCGTCGATGTATGGCTGTCCCCATATCATTTCCCAGGGATCTAGATTGCCTAATGTGTTTCGATCATTCAAAGGCAGGCGGACCTTAACTCAGGCACCAACCCAATTATAGAGCAAATAGTAGGCACTGCTTGTTTTCCATGAGTTCGTCGGAATGGCCCGCAGCCATCTTTTTCGACAACGAATATTCTGTTGTGATCTAGCATTTGATACCAGATTAGGTGACAACCGAATGACCGCGAGTCTGATCGTCTCCCAAGGTTATTAGAGAGTTTATTGTGCAGCTATTGTCATAGTGCAAATAGGAGCGCGTGCAGAAATGCCAACAACTCCGGAAGTACAATGACTCCCGGAGCGACACAAACAAGACCACTCTTAAGCGGCTACCTGTGTTCCGTCAGCTTTTAGTGCTACTTAGTGCACAGCGGCTTGTCGCCGAGGTGCTCTCTATACCAGCGCAAAGCTTTGGCCATGCGATGAATCGCATGCTTTCTGGCGCTTGGAATCGAGTATGCAGGCGGCGTGAGGTGGAAGTATCTGCCTTCGTCACCACAAGCCTGTGCATACGCTGCTGGTAAGGAAATTGTAGACAAAGCTGCAAGGGCTAGAAGTGCTCGTCTCATTTAAACGTCCTCTCCTTTTCAAAGGTGCTCTTGCCGGGGTTATTACAACTAATTTGTCGGCTAAGCCCATGGTACTCCCTGAATGGAAGTCCACGCTCATTGTACTATTCCACGATTGAATGAAAAAATGTCAAGCGTGGCAATGTAAACAATGAAATCTTGAAAAGTCCAGTGGGTGGACGTTTCACGGATTCATTTGGATCGAGATTTAATATATGTTCAACGGATTTATCAGTTGCAATTGCCCAACCCGTGCGGGCAGAGGCTGATAAAGCAATTTCGTAACCTTTTAAAAGGCTTAACTGGAGTGAGGTTCGAAGAGTTTTGTATATGGGGTAGATATTTATATGGTGCCGGGTATGGTTTTCAAGTAGAATCGAAAGGCCAAAGCCGCGAATGCACCAGTGGCTGGGTGAAATCGAAGTTGTCGCGAGAAAGAGACCACGTTGGGGAAAGAGCAAAAGTCACAACAATCTCCCAATAAATTGCCGGCGCAGCCGCAGGATTGCCGCGATGCCATGCATTGGTTCGTTGACACCGTTGGCTTGTATACCGGCTCAGTACGCGGTCTGTTGGCATCAGACTTCTCGGACGAGCAAGAGCCGTTACTGGAAGGTGCTGTCATTACCCTGAAATCTCGGGGTGTCACGCCGCTTGTTATCACAGGCGAGTCGCTGTATCAGCAATCTACGCACCTGTGGCAGCAGGCCGTCAGAAACAGTCCTTTCGGTCGCCCATTGGTGACGAATGTAGAGCTCGATATTCTTGCCGCTCCGGTTTTGATAATCAAAGATTTGGAGTCACCGGAGCAGCCACACAATCTCTGGTATCTCTATCACCACATAATCTATCCGCGAGCGGTTTCTGGAAAAGCCACGCTGATTACGACTCCACTGAGCTTGGACGAGTTCCTTCAATATGGATTTGCCTGCGAAGACTTCGAGTTCGCCGGGCGGAAAGTTACGTGGGAAAAGCTTCTCTGGCTTTTGGATGCTTGCATGATTGACCTCTATCACTTCCGCATGTTGCGTGCTGAAGGGCTCGCACCGATGTTGAAGTGTGAGTATTACTTGTTCAAAGCTCTGAAAGAACGTGACATTCCGGTAGTACCGCAGCAAGTGCTTGGCGATTACATGCTCGATTTTGCTGCCATCGAAAAGGGTAATAGAACAAACCCCGGAGTGAAGATGGCTATCGAAGTCGACACACTCGTGTCACTGGATAGCAATAGCGTCCATGCGGCAGAAGCCAAGAAAAACCTCGTTCTTATGAGTGATGGTTGGAGAATTTTGCGATTCACAACAAGCGAAATCTTGGGGGCTCTCGGCGCGTGCACGGAGGCCGCAGTAGAGGTTTGGTGTCAGGGATGGAAGAAGGCTCCGGCAGGAAGGCTTCTGTCCGGCCAATCCGCAACACCAATTCCTGAGTTGCCGGGAGACGACGAGGTTCAGAAGCTAGCCATTACATATGGTGGTGGACCAATCGCCATTACTGGCGGTGCAGGCACGGGAAAGTCAAGTTGTATTGCTCATCGGGTGGCATACCTTATTGCTCAAGGGGTGACCCCTGAGCGCATTCTCGTTCTGTCTCATTCGACGGAAACAATGAGACCGGTAAAGACCAGCGTCGATGACATGATCGATAAGTCGATTTCCGGGCGCATTAACTTCTTTGCTTGGCATGACCTTGGGCTAAAGATTCTGAAAGAAAACCCAGGCGCAGTTAAGCGCAAGCCACCACTCAAAGTCGAGTCGAACCCGCAAAAGGTAATTCAAAGGCTGCTTCAGAAGCACAAAAAAGAGTTGGACCCTGTCATGCTCGAGCTATCTGAAGAACTTGACGAGTTTACGTTGTCATCTTTGATTTCACTGTACAAAGCCAATCTCGTTACTCCCAGACATGTCAAAGAACGAAGCAAGACAGACATTGACGAAGTAGTCGCTAAAGTCTATCAAGGCTACGAAGAGCAGTTGCAGAAAAGCAATAAGGTCGATCGCGACGATATGATCAGCCTGTGCGCCCAACTGATTGCTGACAACGCGGACATCAGAGCACGATATCAATATCAGTACGACTTTGTTTTGATTGACGAGTATCAAGACTGCACTGCGGCAGCAGATCTGCTTGGTCGATTGTTGGCGTTGCCTCAAGACAACTTGTTTGTTTCAGGGGACGAGGACGAAGCAATCTACGAGACTAAGGGTGCGCTTCCACGTTTGATGTCAGAGGTTTCTCTAAAGCTTCCAAACGCGCGCTGTTATGTTCTCGAGAAAAACTGGCGGTCGCATCCGGTAATCGTCGATCATGCGCGCCATCTAATATCGTCTTTGACCAGAAGGCGCATTCAAAAGGAGATGATCTCAGGATGGGGAGTACCACCAACTGCTGCAATTGTGGGGCCGCAGCTGCTCGCCACAGAGAGTGCTGAAGCGGAATGGGTTGCCGATGAGATTCAACTGTTGCTGGACAGCGGAAGAGACGCTGACAAAATTGCAGTCCTCTATCGATACAGCCGCTACAGTCTGATTATTGAAGAAGCGCTATACAAGCGAGGAATCAGATGTCTTGCTTCACACCCCGAAGCCGGTCTCATTCCGGATGAAGTCGGGGACGTGATGGCGTTTCTCAAGTTGGTTATGGATCCAGACGGGCCAAAAGCCAGAGAGTCATTCGAACGAGTCTGCCAACTGCGAGCAAAAGAGGTAGATCCTAAGCTGTCTTCAACCATCGCCAGCTTTGCAGAAGCGAATAACTTGTCGTATTTGAAAGCGGTGGAAATTTACTCCGAAGCAGTACACGATCAATCGTGCCAAGACCTTACACAGTTGGTGCGAATAATAAGAACGATGCATCAGGAAAACCTGCCGCCTGCGGAGAATATCTCGCTTTTGCGCAGAACCCAGCGGTTGAATGAGTACTATCACTCTGTGAAAGTACCGCCTGGTGTTAATTACGAACCGATGCGCAAGCTGACTCAGCTGGAAGAAGATGCTCGGAAATTTAAGACAGTTAGCGAGTTTGTGAAGGCTCACGTCGCAAAACAACCCGTGGCCGGCAAAGAAAACGAAGAGTCTTACGTGCATATTCTGACGATGCACGAATCGAAAGGAAGAGAGTTCGAAGTCATCTTTATGGTTGGTTTGTCTGATGGACTGTTTCCTTCCGAAACCGCCAACGATATGGAAGAGGAAAAGCGGTTGTGCTATGTGGGCATGACTAGAGTGAAGGAACTTCTTTACCTGTCGTATCCGATTCACTTTAATGAAACACCGCTGGCGGTATCGCAGTTTTTGCTCGATGCGAGATTGATTACGGCGCAGGCAGCACAGGCTGCTGCGCAAATGGCGCCTCCGCTGGCTGCTTCAACTACGGTTCAACTGCCTCCGGGATCTTCCGCACCGGCTAGTGTGCCTGTAGTACAAAAACCTGTTACTCCGCTTGCACAACCAAAACCGGA
>CAZCZI010000123.1:0-4786 GCA_964503045.1 uncultured Candidatus Obscuribacterales bacterium | reverse complement strand
CAGCTCCCCCACCGTCACCGCCACCACCAACTTCAGACCAACAGGTGGCACGCTCTGGTGGTTTTATGCGTTTGGAACATTCACTGCCGCGTGAGTCTCAGACCCCGCACACCCGTCCACCCGAACTTCCGGCGCCCGATTCGCGTCCAGTTGTACCGACCGGCAGAGCAAAAATGCCCGACATCGACTTCTCCTTGCTGGACGAGAAATTGCCGGAAGACACACCGCGATTGGTTGAGCTAGAGATACCTCAACCTCAACCTGAACCTAGTCCGCAAAGCGAGCCGGCGCCAGTGACTGCCGCACCGCTGATGGTGCCGCAGCAATCAGCTGACGAGATCTTAGAATCTTTATTTGGATCAGCTCCAGCTGCGGAGGCGCAAAGCAGTAAAGCCAGCAGCAGCGTAAGTCCCTCGCAGATCCAAAAGCAAGTCAAAGCCCAGATGGAGGCTCAGCAACAGGCGCTAATGCAAGCGCAAGCACGAGCCAATCTGCGTGCTCAAGCCCAGGCCGCACGTGCACAACAGACAGCGAAACCGGCCGAACCGGTAGCGCCCACGGGAAAGGACATCGAAAAGCCAGCTGCGCCTGGTTCCGAAGAGTCTTTGCAGGAGCCGACAGGAAAGAAAGATCGAAAGCGACCTGGAAGGAAGTCGAAGGCCCAGGAAGAAAAAGAAAGAGCTGCAAGAGAAAAAGAACTGGAAGAAGCGCGGACAGAGCCGCAAGACAGTGCTCAGGCAGCAGAGCCAGCCGCGCCGGTCGAGTCTGAAGGACAGGAAAATACCCGCGTGCCTGAACCTTCAATGCCTAGACCCAGTGCGCCGATGCCTTCCGTATTGCCACCTGAAAGGCCGGAGATCAAGTCGGCAAAAGATGTTGCCAGTTTCTTGTCAGAGCCAATTGCCGAGCCAAAGCCAGAACCCCCACAACCAGAGCCGCCCGCAGAGCTGTCTACATACGAGCAGCTGCAAATGGGACAGCATCGATTCGTAAATCCAATTGAGACTACAGTCAAGCCAAAATTCACTGAATTCGAGCCGCCGGCACGTGCGCCTGAAGTCACAAAACAGCAGCCTTTCCCCGACATCGATTGGACGACACCGGCAGACGAACTCGGCAGCTCACAACGCGGTCAGGCGCCATGGGACACCAATAGTGGTGCCGTAATCAGTCAAGTTCCCGACCAACTTTGGCAACAACTCAGTTCCGCTCAAGAACCAGAACCGAAAGAGCCTGACGTCGTATTCCAAAGAGATTTCCGCGATCCGGTGGTACCACCTGAATGGAACACAACCGGACAGCGTCCTCAACCCAATTATTCAGAAGCTGAATTAAAAGAGTTTCTTAAGCAACCAGCACAGCCCGGGCATTTGTCAGCCCCGACGCAACGCGGCTATCCATCAGATGAAACGGGCTATCCTTCGAATCCGCCTGGATATCCTGCAGCGCCCACCGGTTATCCAACTTCGCCGCAACAAGTCCCGGCAGCATCGTATCAGGATGAACCGCAACTGACACCGCAGCCGCAGGTTGTGCCTCCGCATAGCGAGCCGGTGCCGCAATTGCAACAGAATCAATCACCGCAAACCTATGCGCAGCCCGAACAGCCGGCTTACCCGGCGCAGCAACCGGCTTATCCGGTGCAGCCGGAGTATCCCGATCAACCAGCATATCCGGCACCAAATATAGTTGCACCTGCAGCAAAAGCTCCACCATCTTACGAAGTTTACAAACCACAGCTGCAGCAGGGCTCCGTGTATCCTGGAGACCCCTACGCTGGTCAATATGCAAATGCAAATGACGCCGGCTTGCAGTACATCGATCAAGGTCAGGAGCAGTATAGCCAAGCACCTGCAATTGAATCATTCCCATGTCGTGAATGCTCGGCTCCAATGGAGCTGGGAGCACGCTTTTGTGGTGAGTGCGGGTACAAAGTAGAGATCAAAATTCGCAGCTGCCATTTGTGCGGTGCGCCACTGGATGAGACTGCAAAATTCTGTGGCGAGTGCGGTTCAAAACTCGCTGAGTCGGCAGAGCTAACTCTTACTCCGGTTCAACAGATGCAACACAAAGATCCTAGAGCCATGCATCAACAGCACTACGCACCTTCTGAAGAAAAACCATCGCAGCGCGGCTGGGTCAATAAACTCATAAAATTCCTCGATGAATGAGATGTTTCACCACAATTTTCAATAACCGTTTGTGCAAGCAAATTCTCGCCTTGTTTTTTGTTTCCATGTTTGTTTTGCCATCGAGCGCAAAAGGGATTGAAAGTCCCGCAGACGGATTGATTCTTATGCAAAGCGTGCAACCAATGGGCAGTCGCAAAGTGATGATTCGAAAAGATGCAATCAAAGTAATTAATTACGCACAGAATGTCGCATTTATCGCCAAAGCTCCTGACTGGCGAGTTTATACCTACAACGAAAAGCGCCGGTTGTATGTCGATACAACGTTGGACAGGTTCATCAAAAAGTTCAAGCACATGCGCAAATCGATGAATGTCCTTCAACAGGAGAGTCCCGAGAAAAACTGGGTGAAAGAGAAACAAGTAACGATTGATGGTGTCACTACGACGCTGTTTTTCAATGATGCACAAGAGTTAGGACCAGACGGCTCAAAGAGTGATGCATGGCGCAAGTATTGGGTGGCTTATCGGGACGTGTTTCCGCGCCCCGTAGTCAGGCTTCTGGCGGCTGAATATGGTGTTCCGAATCTTGGTGGCGTGCCAATTCATTTCGAGACATTCGGCAACCCCGACAACCTTACGCTTGTGTACATTACCAGCAAGCTCGATGGTAAATTGGACGGCTCGCAACGCTCATCCAAAAAAAACAGGAAAGCGCCAGAGAAACGTACACTGCTACGAACCATAAGCGTGAAAATGTGCCGTCTTGCAGATAGCGAATTCGAAGTTCCAAAAGGAATGAAGAGAGTCGAAAAAGGGCACAGCCACGAGGTTCTCATGGATGAGAAGGCGGACAAAGCGTTCAAAGACATGCTGAAGGAACCAGACTTTTTGTTCCGCGGCAGCAAATAATCGTTGTTATTCGAGTGCTTGAATCCTAATCAAACCAGCCATATATTGCAGTCGAAGATCGCACTCAGGACCGCTTTCGGTAAATCCGGCGGTGAGTTTTACCTTGGTGCGCGCATCTTGCAGGGCGTCCAAACTCATGACGATGTACTCTGGGCGCCCATCACAGCTTGTGTAATCGGAGAACATAATCTGTCTGTTCTTCATGAAGTTGGCTTGGTAACCTTCTTGCTCCAGCGCCGTTCTGGCGGCTGTAGCACAACGCTCAAATGACAGCGGAATCTCAAATGTTAGATTCAAGGTGATGTTTTCCGGCGTTTGAATCTCCTGATCGAGCAACTCGTCAGTTAATGCTGCGCCAAAAAGCACATCAGTGAAGGTATTGAGCATTGGGGTGCGAACTCCTGGAACTTGGGTAAGTGGATGCGACTAATCTAGTAGGCGCTTATAACATCTTTGTGACATTGCATCGGGTGGACTAAAGTTTTTTGGAACGCTTGAACATTCTCATACTAGTCCTGAATGTTGGCAAAGTTGGGGCATGATTGTGAGGATTTGAAATTCCATATGTATGGTACGGCGCGATGTGCTAGCAGTCTCAAACATCTTCTAGCTGCTAGCTGGTGATGCTGGCTAGAGCAGAAGAGGCGACGCTTGCTAATCTGACTCGCGACCTTATTGAAGACGGATTAAAGTACACAGAAAAACTGAAAAATTCGCAGAAAGCACCACGGTTTTGGAGCGCCTGGGACTCATTGTCTCGTTACTGAAAGCGCCGCATCTAGCGAGCCAAGGGAAGACCAATTGCATACGGATCTGATTCTTAAAGCGATAAGGGCGGCGTCTGCTGGTCAGTCGTATGCCAGGCAGGCAGCGATTGCGGCGCAAGACATTGCATCTATTTGGGGTGAACAGACTAAAGCAGCGGAGTCCTCAAACAGCCGCAAGGATGCTATTGGAAGAATAGATGCTGCAGCCAGGACTTGCGCAGTGGTGGGTTAAGAGTGGTTGATGTCAAGAAAGGGGCGCAAAAAAAAATTTCGCACTGGCTCTGGTATCATGGCGGCGGTGAGAGGGAGCGATTATCCTGCCTCGACAAGACACGCCCAGCAATGGTAAAAGAAGAAGGGGTGGTGGTTTAATTCCACCCCTTCTTCCTAAGTAAAATGAAACGAGGGGCTGCGCGGCAACCCCTCAAGTCAGTTCAGTATCTCTCTAAGAAAGTGCGATATGTCATTCAAAATTGCAAAGTTCCTCAAAAATAGCCACTAAAACTCGCTTACAAGGAAGATTTGCCGAAAATAGCGAAACGACTCTTTTTATTTCGAAGACAATGTTCACTGTTTTGAAAATTGTTGATAACCGTCGTGTTGATCGAGAAGTTGCTGTTGAAGCCCATCCTGGGATGTTTCCACGTAATGCAAGGGGTTCCTTTTCGCTTAGAAGTACGACATGTTATGAAAAAATCCGTGTTGACACTGACATTCCAATGGCGGTGTTTACGAAAATTCTGTGATTCCGTGATCTGGGAAAAAGCAAGACGGTTGCCGCAGGGTGTGCGCAGTAGAGCCTTAGAGCGTTTTTGACATGCTTCCAAATGTAGGGCGGGCAACCCCTCAATTGCAATCAAACTACGAGTGGACAGTCTGGTATCATCGAGGCGGTGAGAGGGAGTGAAAACGGCTCCTGCGAATCTCGACAAGACACGCCCGTAAGTATGAAAAGCATAAGTGGCGGCCGACAGGCCGC
>CAZCZI010000122.1:0-14890 GCA_964503045.1 uncultured Candidatus Obscuribacterales bacterium | reverse complement strand
GCCACCATTTGTGATACTGTTCCCATTCCTGATCGTCCATTGTATATTCTGCAAATGGTGCTATTCCATCGAAGACCTCGGGATGCGCACTCCTGTCTGAGAGTCCTTCTTTGATGCCCTCAATTGCACGAACTATGTTCTCTGCTTGTGTGAGATGCCCTGGAGTTCCCGTGTCGGTGTCATACACAGGAACGCCAAGAATCACTCGTCCATTCGAATTGGACTCGGCAACAGCCTGAGTGACGTGGATTACTTGTTGCTTTATGAGGGCAACATAGGCGCTCGGCATGTACAGAAACGAGTCGTAGCACATAACGGCGATTTGGTCGCAACCTGACGCGACCTTCTTGAAGTAATCATCGTTCCAACCATGAAGCGTTCCCGGATACCACATGGGTGTGCAGACCGACAGCATTTTGTTGGAACCAATTGCTTGTTTGGTTTCAGCTAGAAGTGTAAGAAAATCTTGGTCATTATTCGGTGCAAATTCGTAGTCCCATTGAACGCCGTCGAATCCGCAATCATTTACCAACCATTTTGCTGTATCGATCAAATTCTTTCGAGTTGTTGGATCGGCGAGGTCTACACCGTCAGCCCGCCCATATTTGCTAGGCACGTACACCCACGGCAATACCTTGCTGTCTGCAACTTTTTCATGCGTTGCTTTGATCAACTTCCGAGCATGATCCAGAAATTTGTGTTTTAGCGTCCCATCTTTGTTCGTTTTATGCACGTGATAATAGGCGAATTTGATCTGTCCATTCTTGAGCTTATTCAACATCTCATCCAGCTCGGCATCAGTGTGCTTGCCGAAGTACCAGAGATATCGAATCCAGATTGCATTGTTTCCTTTGTTGAACGACGCAATGCTTGGTGCGTGAAATGCGGGATATGTGATGAAGTCCAAAGCTGCAAGAAGGATTATCACGAAGATGAATATGCAGCCCCACTTCAAAGGGTTCATCTTCTTCTTTGCCGGCGCATTGTCTTTTTCGGTCATTCCGGCCATTGTAGACAAGTTTCACAAGACTCGCTTTGCGTGCGAGCGACTCGTCAATCGCAAACGTAATGCGATACTGAAAAGCTACGATCTCGAAACGATCTGCTTATTGATAGTGTGAGGCTTGAGCCCTTCAGTCAAAACATCAATGCTTTTTTCAGGAACGCAAGTATCGCCGCAAGTAAAGCAATCCCAAAATACTGTCGATGATTCAGGATAGGTGTGAAGACTTGCATGGCTTTCAGCCAACACTGCAAGAACAGTAATGCCTTGCGGATGAAAACGATGCGAAGTAAGTTGCAGCACGGTCGCACCCGTCGCTTTCGCTGCTCTGTCTACAACATCGCGCAGCAAGGCTTCGTCGTTTAGATCAACCGCGCAATCTTTCAAAGTAAGCAAAAGGTGCGTGCCGCGCGCTTCGAAAGTGGCGGTTGCTTGTGCCGTTTCTTTGAAAGTTTCCTGCATCGGCGATTCCGGGCGTTTAGTAATAAGCAAACTCAACAGACCCAGTTAATCATACATCTGTAGTCAAGTTTAAAGAATTCACGGAGTCTTTATGAAGCCGTCCTCATTTTGAGCTTGTTGTCACGCGGCAGGTATTTCTCACCACTTTTGCAAGAAAGTGGCAGGTATTTCTTACCACTTGTCGACTTCCCCTTGCGTGGTTTGCTGCGACGCCTCACAGCCAGTCACGCCTCCCAGCCAGTCACGCCTCTCGGCCAGTCACCGCTAACACCAAAACCAAAAAGCGGAGCTTGCGCCCCGCTCGGTTTGCGGCTGGTCGGAAAAGCCTTTCTTCTCTAGAAACTGATGCCTTCAGTTTCGGGGAGTCCACATAGAGGATCTCCTGATTCCACGCACTTTTGGAGTTCGTTGTTCATGATTTTGAGTCCCACAGTTTGGCGCAAATAGCGCTTCACCTCAGGTTTTATGTCGTTCTTAGTTAGGGGTTTGTCGGCAGGTTTATGATCTTGTTTCCCTTTAGCAGCCTTGGTCGCGTGCACCTCACTGGAGTCGAACGCGATTTCGACTTTCGGTAGATGATTTGCTTCGCGCAGCGCAGCTTCAGACTGGCAGTTGTTTTTGTCCAGGTAGAACCGTCCAGTTCTCGACTCAATAATGGTTTTGCCATTGATGAAAACGTAGTCCGCTCCCTTCATGTCTTCTGTATGAATCGCCAGCGGCTTGCCTTTGCCGTCAGTGACGATTGTCGTGTTGTCGGTCGTGGCAATCACCTTCGCGCCTGGAGGCATTGCTTCGAGTCCGTCAGGAAGAATGCGCTGAGGCGACTTCTCGATTCCATTAGGGAAGTGAATGCGCTGCGACTCCCCGCGAGTGATTTCGCGGATGCCGAGCTTTCTGACTTGATCTTCGGTGAGCAGAATTGGCTGCACATCCTTGCAGACTTTTGCCGACCGAGTCGGGTCGTCCGCCCGCTTTGAACCGAGCAAAAGGTCCAAAGCTTGATCTGAGATCACTGACGAGTATTGAGGCGGTTCCTTGGCTTTTGCCTCGGGTTTCGCTTCAGGTGGGGGCATAATGCTTCCTTCAAAAAAACTTCCAACTGCCTGGTTGCCTCCCAGAATAGGGATTAGCCCGTGGCAATCTCGTGACAAAAATGGCGCCCGGTTTGCCGAGTCGGTAGAGACAAAATCCTTAGCTGGGTATAGAGCAAATCACCGCCGAACTTATCTATCTGATTGCTTGCATGTATAGCTCTTCTCACTCGATGCATATACAGATTGCGTTGTTGCCTGCATCGGTGCCACTTTGAACTGCACTATCATTTAAATGGTTCGGTGGGGGCGTGAAGTGTCAAGTCAAAATTACGTGCGCTCGCAAAGAAGGGCGCGATACAGCGCTCTTGTGGTCGTCCTTCTGCCTTTGGTTGCAAGCACCGGATTGGCGGTTCGTGCGTCCAATACTCAAACTGTGAAGGCAAATGTGCAGCCGGTTCCGCAGCCGATTTTGAGAACCGGCACACAACTCAACACCGTCACCTTGTCGCCGAATGCTGTTCAGCTGGCCGAAATTATTGGTATCACGCCACTTTTAAAACGGTTGGAACAGTTGCGATCCGATCCTCAAAGCAAAGAATTTCTAGACGCTAAACTCCAGGCTTTGCAGATTTTGCAGCAGAGCGCATTGGAAATCGACTTTGTGCGCGCCAACTGTGATGACGAAGTCAGTGTCATTCGCGAAATGTTGGCCACGGCGATATCCAGGCGCGATCGCAAAGTAGCCTTGACCAACGCGGCAAGTTTTATCACCAACGGCATTTTGTGGTCTATCGCAGAGGCTGTAAGTATCCCCACTTATAAAAATCCACGGCTTTCTGTACCGGCAGGAACGGTCGGAATCATGGCCGGTATAGTGCCTTCGGTGGCGTCTATTTATGCATTAAAGCTGGGGGCCGGCGGCAAAAGGAAGTTCATGCCACGACCAAATATGCTTTGCAAGATTTTCGATCAACCGACAGATCCCGAAACCGATATTCCCGAGGCGATTTGGGAGTATCTGGTGGCGGTTCCACCTGAAGATCCTTCGGGAATCTCTCGGCGGGACCAAATAATCAATAGATGGATTGGCGACGACAATATTGCCAGTTTTACCGATCGCAATTCAAAAGAGCAGATAGCAATTGTCACTGGCAACTCCACCAAACCTCTGACCGTCACGATTGAGGTGCTTCTGACCAGGCAGACAATGCTCGAGCAGATGTGTTCGGAGGTTTTCAAAATGAAGCGACTTCTTCTTGAGCTCAACATGGTGGTTGCCGGCAAGAAGCATATCTAGTGGCTCGCGAACAATCGGCAGGCGGTAGCTGCGTGCAAACCGGCGATGCAGGACTGGACTGAATGGCCGGCGCTCATGTGTTGCGGGCGCATTGATGTATATAATTATCACCTTGATTTTATATAAGAACGATGCGATGCCATGGCCTGATTTAGCTATCGTTCTCAAGAGACTCTGCTATCCAAGATTCATAAAGAAACCAAACGAGGAACAAAATGACGAGCGCTACAGACGAGAAAGACAAAAGCCGCATTATCGTTGAAGACGATCGCACCGGCACGAGTATTGAAACCCTGCGCCGTGCAATGGCCGATCATCTGCACTACTCGATTGCACGGTTTCCGAAGGTCGCGACAAAACACGACTATTACATGGCGGTAGCGTATGCGGTGCGCGACAGACTGCTCAATCGGTGGATCAACACCGGCGAATTGTACGTTCGCGAAGGTAGCCGCATGGTGTGTTATTTGTCTGCCGAGTTTCTCATGGGTCCTCAATTGGCAAACAATTTGATCAATATTGGTTTGTTGGAACAGTTTGAAAAAGCCGTCACTGAATCAGGCCTCAGTCTTGATGAGATGATCGAGCAAGAAGAAGAACCAGGGCTCGGAAACGGCGGTCTTGGTCGGCTGGCAGCTTGCTATTTGGATTCGCTTGCGACCTTGAGCATTCCGGCAATTGGCTATGGAATTCGTTATGAATTCGGCATCTTCGACCAGCTCATCCGTGACGGCTGGCAAGTCGAAGTCACCGACAAGTGGTTGCGTCTCGGAAATCCGTGGGAAATCTGCAGACCGGAGTCCGCCGTCCACGTCAAACTCCGTGGACACACAGAACAACATGTCGATCAAAATGGAAGATTCTGGGTGAAATGGGTTCCCGGCCATGTGCTCAATGCTGTGCCATATGACACTGCCGTTCCTGGCTACAAAACTAACACTGCCAACAATCTCAGATTGTGGAAGGCTGAGTCGAGAGAATCGTTCGACTTTCAGGCATTCAACGCCGGCGACTACCTTGGCGCCGTCAACGATAAAGTCTATTCGGAAAATGTCTCGAAGGTTCTCTATCCAAACGACGACACATTCCAAGGCAAGCAACTGCGGCTAGAACAGCAATATTTCTTCGTCTCCGCGTCATTGCAAGATGCGATCAAAAATCTGTTCCGCTCGGGCGGAAAGATTACGCAATTCCATGAGAGATTTGCTTTCCAACTCAACGACACCCACCCATCAATTGCAATTGCGGAGTTGATGAGGCTTCTGGTTGATGAATATGAAGTTGAGTGGAACCAAGCTTGGGACATAACCCAAAAGACTTTCGGATACACAAACCACACGCTTATGCCTGAGGCTTTGGAACGTTGGTCTGTTCCGCTGTTCACATCCGTCTTGCCGCGGCACTACGAGCTGATTCTTGAAATCAACAGTCGTTTCTTGAACGAAGTGCGTAAGCGCTTTCCTGGCGATGATGACCTGATTTCCCGAGTTTCGCTGATTGACGAACATGGACCTCGCTTCGTGCGTATGGCGCATCTCGCCTGCGTCGGCAGCCACGCTATCAATGGTGTTGCACGACTTCACTCGGAGCTTCTCAAGCAAGATGTGTTGAAAGATTTCTTCAAAATTTCGCCTGAGAAGTTTGGCAACGTGACAAACGGTGTGACGCCGAGACGTTTTATGCTTCTGGCGAATCCAGATCTATCCAAATTGATTACTGAGAAAATCGGAGACAGCTGGCTTAAGAATCTCAGCGATCTTAAGAAGTTAGAACCATTTGCCAACGACAAGCAATTTCTTGCGAAATGGCGCGAAGTCAAACTGCATCAGAAGGAAAAGCTGGCTGCGTACGTCAAGAAACACACTGGGGTTGAAGTTGATCCTAAATCGATGTTCGACATGCAGGTGAAACGCATTCATGAATACAAACGTCAACATTTGAATGCGTTGCATATCGTCACCCTGTACAACAGAATCAAGAAAAATCCTTCGATCAAAATCACTCCGCGTACTTTCCTCTTTGCTGGTAAAGCCGCGCCGGGTTACGTCACTGCGAAGATGATGATCAAGTTGATCACCTCCATCGGTGATGTGGTCAACAACGACAAGGACGTCGCAGGTCGCATCAAAGTCGCGTTTATCCCCGACTTTACAGTGCGTCTTGGACAGAAGATCTATCCAGCATGTGATTTGTCTGAACAGATTTCTACTGCCGGAAAAGAAGCATCAGGAACCGGCAATATGAAGTTTGCCCTAAACGGTGCTTTGACAATCGGCACTCTCGACGGTGCCAACGTCGAAATGCTCGAAGAGATCGGAGACGAGAATTTCTTCTTATTCGGATTGACGGCACAGCAAGTCGCAGACATGAAAGCCGAGGGATATCACCCGCGCGATTATTACAACAACAATGCGGAATTGCGTGAAGCTCTCGATGCAATCTCCAGTGGTGTGTTCTCCGACCACAATAGAGCGCTGTTTTCGATGGTGGTTGAGAATCTCCTCAACCGCGACGACTACATGCTATTGGCTGATTATCAGTCTTACATCGACTGTCAGGAGAAGGTATCGCAGGAATTCCTGAACGAGGAAAGTTGGGCGAAGAAATCCGTGCTTAACGTCGCTAGAATGGGTAAATTCTCGTCAGACAGATCCATCGCTGACTACTTGCGCGACATTTGGAAGGTTGAGCCGGTCAACGTAAAAGTCGAGGCCTATGAGCAAGAAAAGGCTGTGCTCGTTAAGAGGTAGTTCTTAGATAGAGGTGGAGTTGGAAGGAGTCTCCAATGATTGAGCGAGAATTCGGAAAAACCGGACGCAATATACCAGTTATCGGTCAAGGCACCTGGAATTTCCCCGACAAAGGCGAAGACGTCAAAGTTGCTGTGCACGCACTTCAAGAAGGCATCGAGCTTGGGATGACCCACATCGATACAGCAGAAATGTACGGTGACGGGAGATCAGAGGAGATCATCGGCGAAGCAATTCAAGGCCTGAAAATTGACCGGTCAAAGCTTTTCATTGTCTCGAAAGTTCTTCCTTCCAACTCAACTTATAAAGGAACACTCGAAGCTTGCGAGCGTTCTCTAAAACGTTTGAAAACAGACTACCTTGATTGTTATCTCTTGCACTGGAGAGGAAATGTTCCACTTTCAGAAACGATGAAAGCGATGGAGCAGTTGGTGGATGAAGGTAAGATTCGTTCGCTGGGTGTCAGCAACTTCGATGTTTACGATCTCGAGGAAGCGAAGACTTGTCTCAAGAAACATCCGATGGCATGCAACCAGGTTTTGTACAATCTCTATGAAAGAGGAATCGAACGCAGATTGGTTCCCTATTGTGCTAAGCATGGAATCTCCGTGGTTGCATACACGCCCTTTGCGCAAAGAGCTGTTCCTGCTTCGACCACGCGCGAAGGAGAGGCTCTTGAACGCATCGCGAAGAAACACGACGCCACGGAAAGGCAAATAATCCTTGCATTTGTCACGCGCAATCAAAACGTGTTCACGATTCCAAAGGCAGCGAAATCGGCACACGTTAAAGACAACGCGGGTGCGCTCAATCTAACCCTGGATCAAGACGAGATTGCCGAGCTCGACTTACTTTTCCCGGCTCCGAAGAAAGATGTTCCGCTTGCGACGGGCTAGGTCGATCATCGACAGTTGCTTCGAAAACTGAGGTATGAATGTGAGCATCAATTCGCTCCACTTTCTTTTCTCACTTCTTCGAGATCTTTCTTGTCCTTCAGCACTGACTTTCGCTGTTCTCCCAAGCGTTCGGTCATCTCTTTCTCATAGTCCATTTGTTGCTGCTCGATCTTTTGTTCGGTTGCTTGTTTTTCTTGACGAAGCTCTCTTCGTTCTTCCGATTTCATGCGCTTGAGCAGAGTCTTTGGGTTTTGAGCTCCATCCGGTCCGGCTGACCACTTAGGACCAAGAGCGTTGGGTCCTTGGGGTTTGCTGGTTCCTGAGGCGCTGAAACTGTCAATCTCGTTGCTGTTTTGATTTAAAACATTGGTGAAACGTTTCAACTGTTCTGGCTTCAATTTGCCGCCATTGTCCGATCTGGCGGAAGCGATATCTCCGGCAATTCCTTCGATATTAGAAATCAGGGCAGAAGCCTGTTTCTTGGAAAGATTTCCATTCTTGAGCGCAGCTTGTACACGATGCTTTTGACGGGCAATTCTTTTGTCTAGCCCATCTCCGCCCGCCTCGTCGGCAAAGCTCATCGTTGCATTGCCTGCTGCCAATACAAGTGCAACCAGCGCCGCTACGGAAATTGCCTTGGTTTTGATGATCATAGTTAATCGTTTCCTCATCCAGTTGCAGGTTTAGCCGATTCTTTTCTGTTTTTCGGGTACCAGTATGATACCCGCCGGCAGGTCCAAAATCGCATGGGCAAGCACTCGATACGCTCTAAGTGATACACTTACCGCCATTATGCAGACCAATTCAGTAGATGAAATCCTCAAAATTCTCGCTCGGGATGCAAGGGCGACACCCGAATCAATCGCAAAATTGACTGGGCAAACACCCGACGAAGTACGCGAGAAGATTCAGGCGTACGAAACGGCTGGGATTATCAAGTGCTATCGAACGGTCGTGGACTGGGAAAAGGCAGGACTTGAGCAGGTTATCGCCTTTATCGAAGTGCGCGTCACACCCGCCCGCGATATCGGTTTTGACGGCGTTGCCAAAAGAATCGCGAGATTTCCGGAGGTCGAAAGCGTTTGGCTGGTTTCCGGTGGCAGCGACCTTCGCGTCGTTGTGGAGGCGTCGAGCGTTCGCGAATTGGGGCGGTTCGTCGCCGAACGATTGGCGCCCATTGATGGTGTAACCGGCACGGTCACTCATTTTCTATTGCGCCGATATAAAGAAGATCAAGTCATGTTCGTCGACCAGGAAGAAGACAATCGGCTTGTCGTCAGCCCATGATTGCGAATTACCAACAACAAAAACACCTATGCCCGAACGAAAGCAACCACCGAAACTAGCCACCAGAGCCACTGAGCTGCCTGCATCGGGTATTCGCCGGTTTTTCGACATCGCCGCGCAAATGCCGGACATCGTTTCTCTTGGTGTTGGCGAGCCGGATTTCGTAACTCCGTGGACGATTCGCGAGGCCGCGATTTACTCGCTCGAGAAAGGACAAACCAGCTATACATCTAACTATGGGCTGTTTGAGCTGCGACGTGAAATAAGCAAGTATCTCCAGAAGAGATATAAGGTCGACTACCGACCGGAAGACGAAATACTAGTCACCATGGGGGTTTCGGAAGGGCTAGATTTGGCTTGCCGCTCTATTCTAAACCCGGGCGACAAGGTGTTGGTTGCCGAACCCTGTTATGTTTCCTACAAGCCTTGCATTATATTGGCCGGCGCTGTTCCGGTAACGATTCCAACAACCAGCGAAACACAGTTTAGACTGACAAAAGAACTTTTGGAAAAACATTGGGAGCCGGGATGTAAGGCCCTGTTAATGGGCTATCCATCCAATCCGACAGGAGCAACGATGCCGCGCAGCTCGTTGCAAGAAGTGGTTGAATTTGCAATCGAGAAAAACCTGTACATTATCAGCGACGAAATTTACGATCGTCTTTCATATGATGAGGAACATACATGTGCATCGGCATTGCCGGGTGCATTTGAGCGAACCATAGTTCTCAACGGCTTTTCCAAAGCATTTGCCATGACTGGTTGGCGACTCGGTTATGCGTGTGCGCCACAGGAAATCATCCAGGTGATGATGAAGATTCATTCGTACACGGCATTGTGCGCGCCCATTACTTCGCAAAAAGGAGCGCTTGAAGCGCTAAAAAGCGGTGAGAGTCAAGTAGTCGAAATGGTCGCGCAGTACAGGCGCAGAAGGCGCTTGATCGTCGACGGTCTCAACAACATCGGACTCAAATGCCAAATGCCGAAGGGTGCATTTTACGCCTTTCCGAATATTAGTGACACCGGCATGACTGCAGATGAATTTGCAGAAAGGCTCTTGTTTGACGAACATGTTGCTGTAGTGCCCGGCACTGCATTTGGTGCAGGCGGCGACGGGCACGTAAGATGTTCTTACGCAACAAGTATTGCTAACATCGAAACAGCGCTTCTGAGAATTGAGCGCTTCGTCTCGAAAGTGGCTCCGCAGCTGCTTTCGCGCAGCCCAGTCAAGACGGGTTAGCCCGACTGCGACTAGGCAGCATCGCTGATTCGCTTAGTTATGACACCTTTCGTTCTACAAGTCGGCTGATCGTGATCAAAGACGACACGCGCTTGCCGGAGTCTCTTTGCGTGGCGGGCATGATTTCCTTGAGTGCCTTAATCGCTGCTTCGGTATCAATTTTCTCGCGAATAAATCGAGCCGCAATCAGGCGCACTCTAAAGATCTGTTCTGGCGTTGCAGAACCCAACCCGGTCATCACGCTGCCGACCGACGCACCAAACCGCTCCGCAGTCTTTTTGATGAGCAGCAGTTCTGTGTCGCTGAGAATCCCTGCTTGACAAAGAAGTTCTCCCAAGATCATGTCGTGAATACAAAATTGAACGCGTCCATTCATAGGTACACCGCTTTCATTGGTAAGTGTTTCCGGTAACGTTTTAGACATTTGTGCTACTTCGAAGGTTCCGTAAGATAGGAAAGTAATTCGATAAATTCGGGTAAAGATTGCCTGAAAAAGCGCCATTTGATGCGCCTTTCGATATGCGAAGGATATATATGCTGGTTACTCTCTAAATTCGGCGAACCGTCAGTTAGATACCTGTTACTATGGCGGCAATTCGACTAAGGAAAGGTAAACAATGGCCCAGATCAAATTTCGGCTCGCGACAGCTCTTGCGCTACCCTTGACATTCCTCCCTCTATGCGCCTTTTCTCAAGACGCTTCACCGACCGAAGCCTACCTGGCCATACATAAAAAGGAATTGGCCGCGAAATCTTATGCGGACATCGCGGCTCTTCGTTCGAAGAAGTCGATTGACGACGAGAAGGCTGCCGGCAAAGAATTGTCTAAAGAAGACCAAGAAATGTTTTTCCCGATGTTCAAAATGATGTTGCCTAAAGAGGTCAAGATCATGGGTGAACAAATCAAAGGCGATGAAGCCACGCTCGAGGCAATGGTTCCGCCTGGCAGTGATCCGCAAGTGAAAGAAACTACCACAGGAACAATCAAGCTGGTCAAAGAAGATGGAGCATGGAAACTCTATTCGGAGAAATGGAACAGCAAGATCGAAAGCACTAAAGACCTTCCGAGCATGAAGTAGCTCAGACGATTTAGCGGAACCAAAAATAAATAGTTAACGCCAACCCTGACGGTTTTTCAAAGTCGCGCGCACGAGCTTTTTGAGTTCTTCCAATTCGATTGTTGAGGCTAGACGCTTCCACATCAGTTTGCGGGAACCATTAGAGATATCGTGCGCCATTATTTTCTTTACGCGCAGAATCTTGAGTGCTTCATCGCGCCATAGGAGCTGGCAAATCGCGTAAGGATCGACATTGTGATTTTGTCGTGACGGCCAGATTTCGTTGAGTTTCGCTTTGCCATTTTCGTTGACTGCAACGATTAGCCCCCACCACGGTGGAACCACCTTCACCGCATGCTGCGCATGTTTTTCATCGACTACTAGTGTGACCTTGTCGAAAATCATGTTGTAGCAAGCTTGTTGAGCCGGCAATCTGTCGAGGTTATCGACTGCACTTTTGATTTCATAGCCGTGCAACTTTCCGTTGACAACTGCAACGTCGACGCGGAATGCGCCTTCCATAAGACCGAACTCTTCGATTACGCGAGTGTCAGGCTCAGCCTTGCAGACAGGACGGATCTCATAGTCATAGAGCGCTTTTCGAATGTCTACGTCTTTGAGTGGTGCCATGTGTCTATACGAGCCCATCAATACCGTCTACGGTATTATACGCAAAGGTCAATGGTATCGCCAGTGATTCTTTTCGGTGCACCGTGGGTAGTTACGAGCTCTGCACCGTGGGTAGTTACGGTCTCAGAGAGCCATCGCGGTAAACGTTTTGGTTATTGATGCGATGCCAAATGCTCAATTTGGTCTTAACCGTGTTGTCAATCTGTCGTTGCAGCGGCGTCGTAGGCGCGGCACAGTTTGAGGGATTGCCGGTTTTCGATGCCGAATATGCTTGAGCTTGCGATGAAGGCGGTCCCCATTGCCCACAGGCTGAGCCGCAGCGGGTAGGAGCGTACCAAAAGCGAGGCACAAACCAAGACCAATGGCTGTCTGGCAATGCATCTCAGTGCATCCTTATATGGAAGTTTCAAAATGATCATACAATTGAACCTTGCGAAGATCGCAAAATAGGTCAAAGAAAAATTTTTGCGATGCATTAGGATGTGCATGATGAACAACAAGACCGACTATTTCGGAAGCGTGGTTCAGGCGATCGAATATATCGAGGAAAAACTCGATGACGCGGTCACTCTTAACGACGTTGCCTTACATGTTGGTTTTTCTCCATATCATTTTCACAGGGTCTTCTCGGCGCTCGTGGGCGAGTCCGTGGTTGACTATGTGCGAAGGCGTCGTCTCTCTCAAGCGGCTCGGCAAGTGCGCGACACTAGTCTGCCTCTTTTGGAGATCGGCTTGCGGTATGGTTTTGATTCACAGGAGTCATTCACAAGAGCATTCAAAAAAATGTTTACTGTGACGCCTGGTAAGTATCGTTCATTCAGAGATACCGCGCATTTCCCCGACAAGAAAAAGATCACTCGAGAAATGCTAGAGCACATGCACCTTCAAGGAGGCATCACTATGCAACCGAAAATCGTAACCAGAGAAGCAGAAACAGTAATAGGAATGGGTGGAACATTTGAACCTGGCGACTCACCATCAATCGGTAAGTTGTGGGACAGATTTGTGAAGCGCCGCCCAGAAATTAAATCACGCAACACCAAGTACGACATTGGCGTTTGTTGCCCGACTCACTCTGACATTCCAGTAGACAGCGGCAAGTTTGTGTACATTGCAGCGTCGCCAGTTGATGGAAAATCCGATCCACCCGAAGGCATGGTGAAGACTGTGCTTCCAGCAGGTCGTTATGCAGTCTTTACGCATAAGGGACCAATATCACAAATCAAACACACGCTCAATTATATTTGGGGAACATGGATGCCCAAAGCCGAGTACGAAAGAAGAGAAGCACCGGACTTCGAGTTGTATGACGAACGCTTCGATCCTGAGAGCCTTGACGGAGAGTTAGATTTCTACATACCGATTAAGTGATTTCGGGGTCGTTAATGTGAGGAATTTCATCGTAGTATTCCCACGATCTACGTGAATACCGCAGGGTTTTGGCGATTTCAGGTACAAATTGTTCACACTTCGCCACTACATTTGGCGGCATCAATCCAATCAAACCTTTGTGTTTGAACCCACCGTAAACCGCGTCTTGCAGGCTCTTTGCTTACCTGCGAACGCGGCTTCAAGGTTATTTTCGGAGAGTTGTGATATGCCGCAATATCAAGAGTCGGACTGCTCAAATAATGTGTGTGTTCCGAAAGAAGGAAACACTGGTTGTCGTCCGTGTTCGGACGAAGCACAACAGTTATTGAGAGCGAACGCAAAAAGCGGACCATTTCGAATGGACTTTCAACTTCCGGATGACGCTGACGTTTTAGCTAGCGATCAAGGTCGTCGATCGCAACCGATCGCGCGGACACAAACTGAACGTGTACCGCAAACAGAACGTGTACAACAGCAGTTAGATAGAACACAACAAATTGATGCTTCCGACTGCGAACTAAGTGGCGGCTGCCAACCGAGAAACGGAGCGCAGCGATATGGAATCAATGGATATGGCCCGTCGTATCCGGACTACTTCCCGCAGAGATGGAACACGCCTCAAAACAACGTAGGACAGCAGATGCTTCATTCGTTGTTGTACAGCGCGATGCGGACTCAATTCAATGATCCTCGCTACAATCAAATTTTTAATCCTGGAATGAATCAATATGATCAAAGGTTCCAGCCAGGCAGGTATGATCCTCGCTACCAACCAGGTTGGGATCAATCATACGATCAGCGTTTTGATCCTCGATTCGATCAAAGGTACCAACCCAACTATGATCAGCGCTATCAGCCTGGTTATGATCCGCGCTATCAGCCCGGTAACATTCAACGCTACGATCCAAGATGGGATCAACAGGTTTATGATCCTCGCTATCAACCTAATTATGATCCCAGATTTCAACCCGGATACGATCCACGCTATCAACCTGGATGGGATCAACAGTATGATCCGAGATATCAACCTGGATGGGATCAACAGTATGATCCGAGATATCAACCTGGTTATGACGTAAGGTATCAACCCGGATGGGATCAGCGCTATCAACCTGGATGCACACCGCGCTATCCAGGCGGAGGCGGAAACTACTTCCCTGGCGGAGGCGGTGGGTTCTATCCTGGTGGATTCAGGCCAGGAGGTTGCAACAACAACCTTGGACAGCAGATTCTGTTTAATGCAGTGCTTCCGATGGTGATGAATCAGATCGGTCGCAACCAATTTAGAAACTTCCACCATGGCGGCGGGCGCTGGTGTCGTTAATGCCTTTTGGAACGTTTAGGCTTGGAACGCTTAGGCTTTTCGGTCTGGCTGGCGTCAGGCTCCCCGTTGCTGAACCAATCGTTGCAATCGCACTCTGAAGCGGTTTAAGAGCCTTGCTTGCGACTGCCTTGCCTAATTTCTCCGGACACTACCGTAGAGCTAGCTAAGACGCGTGCCCCCACACTTGATGTGGTACCAAGTGTGGGACACGTGTTTCTTATTTGTCGCAAATTTGTGCTTCTAGTCTTGTATGGGCTCGTTTATTCTCTATGTTGTCTTCTGAGTTTTTTGGCTGGATGTTGTTCACTCTGGCTTACCTCAAAATTGGCAGTCGGTCCCCGTACTGATGGCTTTGGCTTATATGCCGTTGCAGGAAGTGTGGTTCTCTACTGTTTCATTTTTCGATTCAGGACGGGGTGACTGCTGGCATCTATTAGAACAGAGATGTTGTGATGCTGGTTTGACCTCCTCCCCTCCCTAAAGGAAGGGGATTCCAATCAGGCAACAAGAATTGCTTGATTGGTTGGTTCCTGCTTCA
>CAZCZI010000121.1:0-15313 GCA_964503045.1 uncultured Candidatus Obscuribacterales bacterium | reverse complement strand
TTAATTGTGAAAAAGTTACCCGATGGTCATGAGGAGCTTAAGATAATCGACTTCGGAATTGCAAAATTCGTGGAAGGCGACGAAACCAGAAACCTTACTCAGACCGGTGATATTTTCGGCACGCCAAACTACATGAGTCCGGAACAGTGTGAAGGAAAAAAGACAGATCAACGCTCAGATTTGTACTCGGTTGGATGCGTCGCATATGAGATGCTTACGGGCAATCCACCCTTCACAGGAGATTCGACCCTTGAAGTGTTGAGTAAGCACATAAAGCAGCCGGCGCCAATCCTGGGCATTAAAGCGCCTCGAGGTCTTTCCAAAATAGTCGGGCGCGCCTTGGAGAAATTACCATCACATAGATACAGCTCGGCGCAAGCTATGCTCGGTGACATAGAGCTGGTCATGTCCGGTCGCGACCCGAAGCTTGTTTTGCAGTTCGGAAAAAGACAATTCTGGGCAGCGGTTTTGATGAGCGGATTGATGATCTTTTTCGTCGTGGTGCCGTATCTGTCGAATGTGCTTTTCGACAGGGCAAGTCTTCTAAAAGCACAAGGAAAATACAATGAAGCTGGAGACGATTTCGTAAACTCCTGGTTTCTCAACCTCAATAACTATGATGCCGTTATTAATGCCGCCAACTGCGCGTATCGAGTCGCGGTATCGCGAAGGTCAAACTACAAGGATGTCAGCGAGGCGGCACACTTCCGGCACACGCTCAACAACGCGAACATTGCAATTAGCATGAGGCCTGACGACTACCGTCCGTATCTCTATCGAGCGGTATCGTCCGCTCAATTTAATGGCGCATTTAAAGAGATAGTCTCAGACTACGAAACAGCGATTCGGCTCAACCCGACTAATGCCGGCAACAATCAAGTAGTAGCGTACGTTGGATTGGCAAACTATCTCAATTTTTCCAAAGACTTTGACAATGCATTGGAGGCTGCTTCGAAGGCATTGGAGCTTGATAGACGCTCCTCAGGCGCGCTCAGTGCCAGAGCTGCAGCAGAAGTCGGTTTGAATCGCTATAAGGAGGCTGTGAAGGATGCAACCGATGCAATCGCACTCAATGACAAATGTTTCGACGCGCTACTAGCCCGTGCTGAAGCTTACACAGAGCTGCGAAACTTTGAAGCGGCTCGCAGAGACTTGGATACTGTGATTCGTTCGCAAGACAACTTTTACAAGTTTCATGCCTTCAAGTTGCTATCGGCAATTAGCGAATTAGAAGGAAAGAGCAAAGATGCAGACAATCAACTTGATAAAGCAAAGCAAATGCAAATTATCTTGGCGCCCACTCTGGTAGACCCATTTGAAAAGTAGCTAGGTGGGAAAACCAAATGACTGACGATCAAATAAGAGAAAAGCAAAAGTTGCCGGAACTGAAACAGACCGACGACTCCGCACCGCAACAAGCTGCATTCGATTTGTCGCATGTGAAAAGCAAGAACTCGCCCGAGCGGTTAATCGGCAAGATGATCGGACAGAAATACCGAATCGATGAGGTGCTGGGCACTGGAGGACTCGGTGTCGTCTACAAAGGATACGACTTGCTTTTGAGCCGCCCTGTTGCAATCAAAACGCTTTTTGCCTCTCACGAGTTAGATGCAAAAGCTCTATTGCGTTTCCAGCGAGAAGCACAGGCAGCCATTCGGCTCAAGCATCCAAACATTGTAAGTGTTCAAGATTTCGGAATTTACGAGGGTACACCCTACTTGATCATGGAGTATGTCGAGGGTTGTCCATTGTCGACGCTGACCGGCGAAGGTGCGTTGGAGCCGGATCGAGCGTTGCGTCTTCTGCGACAGTTGTGCTCCGGATTGGCACTAGCTCACAAGAATGGTATTGTGCATCGCGATGTAAAACCACAAAATTTGATCGTGACAAAATTGGCTGATGGTACTGAACAATTGGAAATTATCGATTTTGGCATTGCAAGATTCGTAGATCGAGAAGACGCGAAAAACATTACGCAGACCGGCGAAATCTTTGGAACACCGAATTACATGAGCCCAGAGCAATGCACCGGCAAACAAGCGGATCAGACCGCAGACGTTTACTCCGCCGGCTGCGTCGCCTTTGAAATGTTCGCAGGCAAACCGCCATTTTCCGGTGACTCGACCTTCGAGGTCCTGATGAAACACGTCGAAGAGCCAGCGCCAGTGCTCGAAGGCTCAAAGCTACCCAGGGGAGTTTCCATCGTCATCGAGCGTGCGCTGGAGAAGGAGCCATCCAAGCGCTACGCAACAGCTCAGGAAATGCTCGATGACGTCGATCTTGTCATGTCAGGTCGCAGTCCTGAACGTCACGGGCGAAGAATAAAAAAAAAGCGCAGCGCCAAACAAGTTTTTGCAACTATGCTAAAGCTAACCCTGCTGTTTTGTTTGACAACAAACTTATTGGTGTTTCCTTGGATTTCTTCGCGGATGTGTGAGCATGCAAAGTATTTGAAAGAGCAACAATGTTATGGGTTAGCAGCAAACGTGTACGGAAATGCTTGGTTGATCAGTTTCTATAACTATGATGCGAATTTAAATGCCGCTGTCTGTGACAATGTAATCGGGACAAGTCAAAGAGCAACGGCTGAGAATTTTGACGGAATCTTTGGGTTGAGAAGGTCGGCCATAAACGCAGGCTTAGCCGCACTAATGCGATCACAAGACTATCGTCCTTACCTTTACAGGGCTATAGCTAACAGTCAGATGCACAACCTCTGGTCCGGTTCTGACTTAACCAACAACGACAAAGCAGGAATCATAGCCGATTACAGGCAAGCTATCAGTTTGAATTCAAGTAATCTCCTCAACAATCAAACGATTGCATACACCGACTTAGCATGGTTTCTAAACGATGTAGCCGATTATACAGCTGCGAAAGAGGAAGCGGAGAAGGCGATCAGCCTCGATCGCGATTTCCCGGAGGCGTGGAGTGCGAAGGCAGCAGCAAACTTCGAATTGCACCAGTTTGAGCAAGCCGTAAAGGATGCAAATACAGCTCTAGGTTACGAACGCGACTTACCGAGTGCCATTTTGACTAGAGCCAGAGCTAACTTAAGGCTGAAGAAGTATGGAGATGTTCGACACGATGTCGAATCGTTGCTTCAATCAAGTGATAAGTATTATATTGCTGGTGCGCTAAATGTACGAATTCTGCTCGATAAAGCGGAGGGCAAGGATTCAAAGAAAGACGAAGCAAGAAGTCATAGATTGCGTTTCATTCAGACACACCCATTGGTGAATCCCAACTAGTCTCCAGGTACAAAGGTTCAAACTTCGTGAACAAAGCAATTCTACCTTTGGCTTTAACGGCAGCAATTTCGACCATGTCGTTGCTTTCTTATGCAAATGATGATACCACCGGCGGTGAAGCAAGCGCAGGCAGTGACACTCTCAAAGCCGAGATATCCAAAACCAAGGAAAAACCGAAGGGCAGCGCCACCAAGAAAATGGAGACGGCAGAGTTGCTCTTCTTCAACGGCAACCCGGATGCAGCTATCAAAGCCTTCGAAGACGCGCTGGACATCGACCCAGACCAGTGGACTGCGCACCTTAGTCTTATTCATTTATATGCGCAAAAGCCCGACTATCCCAAAGCGATTTTTGAATGCAACGAGGTGTTGAAGAAAAAGCCCAAGCAAAAGGATGTGCACTTGATTTTGGGCAACTTGTTGCGTGCAGAAGGCAAGTACGACGAAGCATACGAGCACTTGGACAAAGCCTTGGCGCTTGGTGCCGACTCTGCCTTGGCAAACAACGCACGCGGGTTTGGACTTTTGCAGCAAGGAAAATTTGAAGAAGCAGAGAAGGCAATTCGCGCCGCTTTGGACAAGAAGAAGAACTTTCCTGATGCTCACTTGAGCTTGGCCATTACGCTGTTTCGCCGAGGAAAAGTGGAGGACTGTCTAAAAGAACTCGATGTTGCAATTGAACAAAAGGAAGGCAAATATCCTGAGGCGCACAACCTGAAGGGCGACATCCTCGCCTCGCAAAGCGATTATGAAAAGGCGTTGGAAGAGTATCGAAAGGCGATCAAAGACGATCCGAAATTTGCGCAAGCATACTCAGGCGCCGGAAACGTATACATAAAGAAGGAAGACTTTGCCAAAGCGCAGATGGCTTTTCGCAAAGCCCAGCAACTAAAACCGGGGGACAAGGACATTCGGTACGGTCTTGCTGTCGCGTATGAAAAGGACAAACAATATCCAAAGGCAGCTGCGGAATTTCAGCGAGCTATATTGCTGGAGACAGATCGAGAATTGGCAGCACAAATACGCGTGCACATTTCTGAATTGGTGGAACGCAACAAACCTGGGTTTGATGTCACTCTTACCGAACCAGACCAGCAGCTGGAGATTTTGAAACGTGCCACCACCACAGACCCAATGCGTGAAACGTTGGCGGATCTGATCAAAATCAAACCGCCCAGCCAGCGTTCTCGCTGAGCTGGGCCGCGATCTGCAGCGTTACGCGAACTTGGGCTTCAGCTGAGGGCCTGGATCTTGCGGCGGTTCAGTCTGCAAGTCCGGCTCTTTCAAGACAATTTTGGTGCCGTCTTCGTTGACGTATTCGCCGGGTGGCGTGATCGTGTGATCGCCGTCACTGTCGCTTCCGCCGGTAAGTGATTCACCGGAAGCCAACTTGCGATTTACTTCTTCGATGATTGCATCGACTTCTTTCTTGTCCAGAGTTTCTTTTTCGAGCAGCACTTTCACAATCGCATCCATATGCGGACGATGCTTGGTGAGCAAGTCTTGAACGTTGGCGTATTGATCGCTGACGATCTTCGCCACTTCTTCATCGATGATGGTGGCGATGTTTTCGCCGTAGTCGCGTTCGTGTCCGAATTCACGGCCGAGGAAAACGTGATCGTGCCTCTTGCCGAAAGTCATCGGACCGAGTCTGTCACTCATACCAAATTCGGTGACCATGCGACGGGCTAGCTTGGTGCTCTTCTCGAGGTCATCTTGCGCGCCGGTAGTCACTTCGCCGTAAACGACTTCTTCTGCTACGCGACCACCAAGGCTGACACCGATTTGATCGATGAGCTGCGATCTTGTTTGGGTGAGAATGTCTTCTTCAGGGAAGAACATCGTCAGTCCCAAGGCGAAGCCGCGAGGAATGATTGTCACTTTGTGCAGCGGAAATGCGTTCTTCAAAAGAATGCACATTAAGGCGTGACCGACTTCGTGATATGCGGTCATTTCCTTTTCTTTGGCGGAGATGATGCGAGTTTTCTTTTCGGGACCAGCGATGACTTTGTCGATTGCCAGTTCCAAATCCTTCATCTCGATCTCACGCTTGTCAGCTCTTGCAGCAATCAAAGCTGCTTCGTTGAGCAAGTTGGAAAGATCGGCGCCAGTGAAGCCCGGAGTGCGGCGAGCGAGTGTTTTCAACTCAACATTGGCTGCCAGCGGTTTGCCTTTGGCGTGAACGTTGAGAATTTGTTCGCGACCGCCGACATCGGGTCTGTCGATGACGACTTGTCTGTCGAAACGACCTGGTCTCAATAGAGCCGAATCCAAAATGTCAGGTCTGTTGGTCGCGGCTATAACAATGATGCCTGTCGTTCCTTCAAAACCATCCATTTCAACCAGCAGCTGGTTGAGGGTCTGTTCGCGCTCATCGTGACCGCCGCCCAGACCAGCGCCGCGCTGTCTGCCTACTGCGTCGATTTCATCAACGAATACGATACAAGGAGCGTGCTTCTTCGCTTGATCGAATAGGTCGCGCACTCTCGATGCGCCCACGCCGACAAACATTTCAACGAAGTCAGAGCCGGATATGCTGAAGAAAGGAACCCCGGCCTCACCTGCAACCGCTTTGGCGAGAAGAGTTTTGCCGGTTCCTGGAGCGCCCACCAACAGCACGCCGCGAGGAATGCGCGCGCCCAGGGCTTGGAATTTCTCGGGGCTCTTCAAGAAATCGACGATTTCTTGCAGTTCTTGCTTGGCTTCATCAATGCCTGCGACATCCGCAAAGCTGACTTTGACCTTGTTGTCGACCATCAGTTTGGCGCGGCTGCGGCCGAAACTCATTGCCTGGTTTCCGCCTGATTGGGCACTGCGGAACATGACCAATAGCCCCACCAAAACCAAAATCGGCAGGAAGAACGAGCTGATCATGCTAAACCAGAACCCGGATTTATCGGGGTCTTTGACCTCAACATTGATGCCCGCTTTGTTGAACTCGCGAATGAGATCTTCTTTGGCTTCCGCCGGAACAACAACACGTTGCTCGCGGTCGCCCATTCCCGCTTTTACTACGCCAAGCTCGTTTTCGTTGTTGGTGATTATTACCTTGCGAATCTGCTTGGACGCAGATCCTTCAGCAACCAACGCACGTAGCTGCGAGTAACTAAACGGCTCTTCGCGACGAGTCAAGTTCGCCAACGAGAACACGAATATGATGAGGACTAGTAATAAAAAGAAAACGGCCCAAGTCGTTCCGTACTTCTTCATTTCATTTGCTCCAGACAACCATCAGTAGATTATAACACGCTAAAAAGAAGCTATTAAGTGAGTAGTGCCTGCTTTTGCCCCGGTCCTCTTTTATTTGTCCGTGGCATTTTTCCCGATTTTCCGCCGGCTCTCAACCTTCAGGATCGGACGGCCGGGCTGGCAGGGTGTTCCCTCAAGTGACGTCTTCTATTTCAATGGTAGCTCTATTTTGCCAACTTGGTTGTCACGCGATCGTTACATTCGGTGCCAGATCCAGCCATGTCAGGTGGTGTGTGGGGCGATCAAAAACCTTAATCCTTTCGCTCAATCCGACACCCACCACCCAGAGCACCTCGTGACCGGCGGCAAGCACAACATTGGTTCCACATGCAGTGAGTTGCTCGGGCGCGTTGCGTTTGTGCGTGTGGATAAACTTCTTGAGCCTGACCTGCTCTTTCATGCCCAAAGGCTGAATCACGTCCCCTGCTCGCCTCATGCGCACCTCCAGCTTTTCGCCGTCGAGGCGCGAGAGGTCGACAAATGCCTCCAGGGCGGAAGCGCCGGGCAGTGAGGGCTTGGTTGGTTGTGACCAGGTTTCGACTCTCAGCGTTTTGTTGAGCCAGCTCACGACATTGGTCGAACTTCCTTTTTCCGGCAGCTTAATCATCGTGCTGTTGTGGGCAAGGCGTTCTCTTCTTTGTTTCGTGTAGGCAGCTTCCTCTTTGTCAACCCAGATAATGCGCTCGGTCTTGGCTTCGAACCTCAAGTCCCAGCGGCTGTTTAGTGAAAGTGCCCGCGTCTTGTTCGTTTTTTCGGCTGTGCCTTCGAAGAGCCGTTCGATTCTGCGAATTCTCTCAAAGCTCACTTCGATATCGTGTGACTCCAGGCTCGTTTCCAAGAGTCGCCGGCTTAGTGCTTCCGGCAAATGGCGTAATGTTGGAAGATGCAAATAGTCGTTGTGTTGACCGAATGCAGCTTCTGCTTGTTCTCGGGCGAGCTGATCCAAGAGTGCATCATCGGCTTCCAGTAATGATCTCAACTGTTCCAACCTGCTTTGAAAACCTGGGAACCTGTCACCAATCAAAGGCACCATCACTTTTCGAATATAGTTGCGGGTGTAAGTAAGATCTGAGTTGCTGGAATCTTCGCGGGCTTCGACATCGCGATACTTCAAATAGTCGAGGCACTCTCGCCTAGACGCCGTCAGCATCGGTCTTAAAAGGAACAACCCCGAATGCCCCGGCAAATGCCGAATCGCGGAGATGCCGACCAATCCCTGCGGAGCGGTGCCGCGAAAGAGGCGAAACAACATCGTTTCGATTTGATCGTCCAAAGTGTGCGCGGTGACGATGTAATCTGCCGAAATTGCGATTGCCGCCGCGATAAGCTGCCCGTAGCGCGCCTCACGAAGCTCCTCTTCGGGCGGCCTGCGCCTTTTGAAATCGAGACTCGCGACCTTCAAATCCACTTCGAGCTTGGCGCACAGCTCGCGGCAAAACTGCTCGTCGCCGTCACTCTCGGCGCCCCGCAACCCGTGATTGACGTGGCACGCGGAGATTTCACCGGACGGCATCGCGCTTTTCAAAGCCAAAAGAAGTGCGGTGGAGTCGGGTCCTCCCGACAATGCCACCAAAAGTTTAGCCTCGTGCGGCTCGACGCCGGACTCGGCACAGGCTGCGCTCAGGCTGGACGCCACTTTTCGTGCAAATTCGCTGGGTAGGTCGATCGTCATTGAATCGCTGATAATCCTGAAAATCAGTCAGGCGGGATAGCGCATAGTGCGTTATCCTACAAGTATTCTGGTATTTTGGGTCAGGCTCTGATTTACTTTACGTCCTTGGCGGGCGCACCATTGAAAAAAACTGCGAATAATTTGGCGAAGATCTCTGGACTTGCCTTCACTGTATTGTTTGGCATCGCAATGTCAGTTGAATCGGCCATGGCCGACGAACCGCTCAAGGGTGGCGTGGAGGAAACAGGCGTCGCTCCCGTCAAATCCGAACCGATTAATCTGATGCCTATGCCGGTGCCTGTGGTTCCCGACACTAAGTTGGAAGGGAATGCAAAATCCGATCAATTAAAGGGTGGAACGGAGCAAAACGATCTCACAGGCGGAGTCAATGACGAAGGCGGAGATTTAAAGCCCGGCCAAGGCAAGTTGGACAAGCGCAAGCAACCGTTGCAGGGTTCGGCGGCAATTGATGACAGCAACCTTGCTTCACAGGATCCAGATTTGGAAGATCAGGAGCTGCAGGTTGAGTGGGATAAGTGGAGAAATCGTTTTCTTTGGGCGGTTCAATCAGGCGTTCAAGAGGTTTTAAACAATCCCGACGAGAGTATGCTGCGTTTTGATCCGAACAAGAATGCAGTGGTCATGCGTTTTCCATTGGGAACTACCGCCTGGTTTTCGTGCCAAGTAACACCGGACAGACGGGTGGTCAATTTGAAACTCATGAAGTCATCTGGTTTTCCCGGCTTCGATAATGCTGTGATCGAATCAGTCAAAAATCTGGAAGGAACCTCAATTTTGCGCTACCCCAAACGCTCCCGGCGTCGAGTCGTGTCGCAGGTTGCCGGTATCAAGACATCGTCATCTTCCGAACAGCAGTACTTCCACTTCGGTGATACCGAGCGTGTGCGCATTCCTGGCGGGCAATAAAAGAAGTACGAAGCCCATCGACGCATGATCACGCGGCACGTGATCACGCGGCACGTGATCTCGCGGCACGTGATCACGCGGTACGTGATCTCGCGGCACGTGATCACGCGACGCATGGCCACCACATACGATGCAAGGCACCACATACGATGGCCACGCGTCGCGAGATCACGCCACGCAAATGGCGCGATCCTGGCTCAAGAATGAAGCTGAATGAATTCCAGACTCACACCAAACGAGGTTGCGCCTTTTCGCTTCGCGGGGGTTCCCTGTTTATCGCCCGCCCCGATGACGTCAAGGCGACGCAATGCTTAAACATGTATGTAGCCCAGGGCTGGGTTTTCGCCGTTCCTCCCTGTTCAAAAAGCACATCAATCGGCACTGTCCAGATATTCTAAGACCACGATGATACGCTGGTTGTCATGGTAATGTTGGAGCACAAAGAACAGTTGAAAACAAATACGTGTCACAGCAAACAAGTATGATATGCAGCGAAGGCCAATCCAACAGGGATCAGTGATCGAATATGCTCGCATTTGAAATGATGGCACTTTTTATGGTCGGAATCATCGCAGTAGTCACCGTAGCAGCGGTAGGCAGGCCCATTGCAGAGGCTTATTCCGAAAAACTCAAGTCGCAGTACCGCGAATTGGGATCGCAGAAGGAAAAACAACTTCAAGACCGCATTGCATGCCTTGAAGAAGAAGTAAGAGAGCTGAAAGGCCAAATCAGGGGTATTCAAGAAACCGCTGATTTTGCTGCAAAACTTCTAGAAGAGAAAGATGATTCAATCACTTTAGTCGAAGGGAAGACTGCCGGCAAATAAGGCAGTTAGAGCCGATATGGCTCGCCAACTTAGTTTCTTGGATTTTAGATAATCCCACACCGCTAGTCGGAACACGAGGAAGAGTTTTATGGATTTCATTTTCTTAGCTTTAGCAGTATCTGGCTTATGCGTTTTTGCAGCAAGCAAACAGACCGGACCAAGGGTTGGTGGTATTCTCGGCTTCGTGGTGTTTGGTCTTCTCTGGGCGACGACAGCGATGGCGATTGTTGTTCCAGCCGGAAGCGCAGGAGTTGTGTTTAACAGAGTAAGTGGTGTTGAAAAGAAAGTGCTGCCGCCTGGTTTGCAGCTCGTGGTGCCGTTTTTGCAGGTGGTCTATCCACACGATGTAAGAACGCAGAGCACATCGTTTGAAAACGAAGAAGCCGTAAGTTCTGACCAGCAGGTAGTGCACACTAACGTGACGGTCAACTTCCACCCACGTATGGCTGAGCTTCCACTTCTGTATCAAGAAGTTGGTTTTGACTACGATCAGAAGATCGTAATGCCGGTTGTGCGTGAAGCTTTGAAGGCAGAGATTGCCAAGCATCCTGTCGATAAACTGCTTGCTAATCGTGAAAGCGTAAGCCAATCGATACGCGACTATGTGACAAAGAAGCTTGCAGAAAGACACATGGAAATGGAAATGATTTCTTTGACCAACTTGAGATTCTCACCAGAATATCAAGCCGCTGTCGAAGCTAAACAGGTGGCTTTGCAGCAAGCTGAAGCGAAACGAAATGAATGGCAGAAAGCAAAGGTAGAAGCCGACATTACGCGCACGCAAGCTGACGCAGAAGCATACAAAATTACCGCGACACAAAAAGCTCTTGCTGGAAGTCCTGATTACATCAAGCTCGAAGCTGTTCGCAAGTTGAATCCGAATGCTGAGATTGTTTATGTTCCGCATGGTGCTTCGATTCTGATACCTGGTGGTATCGGAAATGGAACAGCGGCGGCGAAAGCTGGAAAGTAACTGCTTGAACAAAATCCGGTGAAATACTAACGCGCGGTGGAAACTGCGCGTTTGTGTTCGATAAACCACGCCACGAATTTTTTGATGCCCTCTTCGAAGGTTGTGGTGGGCTCGTACCCAAGCAGCTTGCGGGCCTTGTCGATGTTCGCATACGTGAATGGAACATCTCCGGTCTGCATCTCCTTCATCTCCATCTTGGCTTTGATGTTGAGATGTTTCTCCAAGAGCCGAATCATCTCCATCAACTCGACAGGATCGCTTCTGCCAAGATTGATGATGTCGTATCCGGAATCGAGCGGATACTCCATTGCCGACTCGATTCCGCGCACGATGTCGGCGACGTATGTGTAGTCGCGTTTGGTAGTTCCATCGCCGTAGACTTCGATTGGTTTGCCTTCGTGAATCAGGTTGCAGAATTTGTGAATCGCGAGATCTGGACGCTGGCGAGGTCCGAATACCGTGAAGAACCGCAAGGCGACAACCTTGAGCCCGCCTGAGTGATGTGCTGCATAGCACTGCAATTCATTGGCTGCCTTTGATGCTGCATATGGAGAGATTGGAAGATCGACGCGATCTGTTTCTTTGAAGCTCTCGCCAGAACGCGCTCCATAAACCGAACTCGACGATCCAAAAACAAATCTTGTGCGATCTGCAGTGGGCAAAATCTTGTCGATTATCTTTTGCGTTCCATTTACATTTACATCCATATAGAGTGCAGGCTGCTGTAAAGACGGGCGCACACCAGCCATTGCAGCGAGGTGAACTACACAATCAAAGGGTCCTGATGAAAATGCCTCGTCGAGAATTGCATCATCTCTGATATCACCATCAACTAGCGTGCAGTTTCCGTTTGAACGAAAACCGGCAATATTGCGCTCCTTCATTGTTGGGTCATAGAACGTATTGAAGTTGTCCAGGATGACAATCTTGTCGCCACGCTGAAGCAAACTCTCAATTAGATGGCTGCCGATGAACCCGGCGCCTCCGGTCACAAGGACGTTTCTTCCACCCTTTGCTGGGCTCATCGAGTTGCCCCAACCAACGCTGCCGATTTGACAAACTCTTCAAATAGCGGTCTATTGCCGTCGAAATCGCGCTCCGGATGCCATTGCACGCCAATGAAGAAAGGTTTGTCATTGCACTCGAAAGCTTCAATGACTCCATCATCTGCATGCGCAGTAACCGTCAAATCCTTGGCGAGCGCTTTAACTGCCTGGTGATGCGAAGTCGGAACAGAGATTCTCTCAGCGCCGTAAATGCGCCTCAGGTAGCTGCTTTCAGTGATAATCACATCGTGCCGGGTGAATCCGTCAATCCATCCATTTTTGCTGGCGTGATTGACATCGGTGTGCCCTAGCTCTTCATTTATGTCTTGAATGAGCGAGCCGCCCATGCTGACGTTGAGGAGCTGCAGTCCGGCGCAAATCCCGAGCACCGGCATCTTTGATGACTGCGTGCGGCTCGCCAGGCGGAAATCGAAATCTTCGCGCAGCGGGTGAGCCACCTCCACCGTTGGCGACTGGTGGCTGGCATAACGCAAAGGTGAGTAGTCCAAACCGCCGATCAGCATGATTCCATTGAGTGTTTGCAGCACCTCTTCGAGGTCGTCATCGCTCATGGGAGGCAGCAAAACCGGAATGCCGCCTGCCTTTGTGACGGCTTCGTAGTAGTAGGTCTGGAGCCGAACCTCTTGGGGTGGTCCAGCGGTGACATCAAGATTTACGCCGATTAATGGTTTCATGTTTCGTGGTTCCGGTTTCTGGGTTGTCGCGAGGCCCAGCTACAAGAGCAGTGCGCTGTCGCTTCAGATAATACATAATTGCATAACTTGATTTAACAGATCGATGTTGTTGTGTAGATGAAACTATAATCAGTATCCACTAACAGTGCTGACAGCGCACAAACAATGAGCCCAAGGAGAAATTCTGTGTCGGTAAAAACAGGTCATGAAACTGAAGTAGAAGAAATCCTCAAAGGTGTCGGCGCCTGGCACACCGGACACTTCTTGCTCTCCAGCGGGCTTCACAGCGATCAATTTATGCAATGCCAGCGCGTCCTTCAATATCCAACCCGGGGCTTAAAACTTGCCGAATTTTTGTGCGATCTATTAATTGCAGATGGGTTGGAGCCAGACGTGGTGGTCGGTCCAGCCCTTGGTGCGGTTCATTGGGAACTGCTGGTAGCGATCGCGATGGAACGCAAGTTGAAGGAAAAGCACAAGAACGAGCGTGCAATTCGCGCAGTCTTTGCCGAACGAGTCGGCGACAGCAACGAGTTTTCCATTCGGCGTGGAGTGGAGTTGAGTGCGCAAGACAAAGTGCTGGTGGTTGAAGATGTGACGACAACCGGTGGCTCTGCACGAAAAGTAGTCGAGTTGGTAAAAGAGCTTGGAGCCAAGCCAATTGCAGTTGGCGCCATCATCGATAGAAGTGGTGGAACAGTCAATTTTGATGTTCCATTTGTGAAATTGATAACGCTAAATCTCAAGACATTCGAACAAAAAGACTGTCCGATGTGTGCGAACGGCAGCCAAGCAATCAAGCCGGGAAGCAGCAAGCAGAAGTAGGGCCGCGGGACGTGATCACGAGATTAATGCAGCGAATGGGACACGAATTTCGTGATCACGCGCCGCGAGATCACGTGCCGCGAGATCACGCGCCGCGAGATCTCGTGCCGCGAGATTTCGCGTTGCACAAACTGGCTATTTGGACGATTCCATAATTGGACCGAGTGCGCTGAAGATTCCGACCATTGCCGGACCAAGCAGCGGTACCAATATTGCTGGACAAACAAAGGCAAGCACAACCAAGAAGCGCAAACCGTTGTTCTTGCAAAAACGCGCTAAGACGCAGCCGATGACCGTGGAAGTAAAAGCTCCGATAATGAGAATTCTACCGATTGGATTGTTGAGAAACGGGACGATGTATCCTGGTATCATGAGATACATTGCCACCGTAATTGGTATCGGCCAAAGCGTGAGAAGACCGGCTGAGATCCATGGTGAGGGTCCCTCGGTGTCTTTGATTGGGGATTGGCCTTCTTCGAGCATGATTGCTGCTCCCGTGGTGTGTGTCTACAGATCGGTTACCGCAATGTACCGTTAGTTTTTGGAAGAACGTTGCTGCATTAAAGCTTGTAACGCCAACTTCGATTCGAAGTCACTGGGCATCATTTGAGTGGTCGTCAAAAGCTCCGCGATGGCGCCGTTTATGTCGCCGTTATCTTTGAGCGCCATGCCGAGAGCTCGATGAAGTTTCGGATTTTTGGGATCGATTTTTAACGCCAATCTATATTCAACGACGGCTGATTTATTGTCATTGGCTTTGGTGTAAACCCAAGCGAGATTCGAGTGAGAGTCGGGATCGTTTGGTGCAAGCGACACAGCGGTTTTTGCTTCTTTGATTGCTTCGTTGATTTTCTTTGTGTTCGCAAGCGCCCATGAAAGACCAATGTGACCTTCTGAATAGCTTGGATCAAGCTCAGTCGCTTCTACCAATTCACTGACTGCTGCTTCCCACTTTCCTAAGTTTCCCAGAGCCAGACCGTATCTTGCTCTGGTCACTGCATCTTTTGGATTGAGCGTGATTGCCTTTTTGTATTCTTCAATAGAACTTTCCGGCAGTCGAACAGCTGTGTAACACTGTGCCAAGATTAGGTGTGGAACGACCATGTCTTTGTTCAACTCAAGTGCTTCTTTGCACTCGCGAATTGCGTATCGGAAAGAACTCTGCATGCGATAACACTCACCGAGATATGCATGAGCAAGTGCGTTGCGCGTGTCGATTCTGAGTGCGCGCTTGTATTCGATTGCAGCGTCGGAGTGCTTGCCCAGCATGCGAAGTGCTTCACCTTTCATGAAGTGTGCATCTGAACTCGTCGGCCGAATCACTAGTACTTTGTCGTACTCTTTGAGCGCTTCTTCATAGTCCGACATACCCATCAAAACTTTGCCGAGCATGTAGTGCGCCTTGAAATTTTCAGGATCAATTTTTGCTACTGCTTCGTATTCGATCAGTGAATTCGTGTAATCACGCCTGGAAAAGAAGATGTCACCGAGTTTCGTGTGCTTCTCGATTTTCTTGGCATTGGTGCCGACGATTTCTGCGTATTCGTCTTCAATGGGTTCGCTAGAACTTGAGGCTGATGAGTCTCGCTGTGAACCTGATGTTCCTTCCGCATCCGGATCGGTGCTATCGGGCAATCTGGCCGGCGGCGCCTCGGTGCCTTTGAGGAATCGCTTCATGAAGCTAGGCAGAGCCTGCGACGGCGCAGCGAAAACCACCGTGGTTGTTGCCACGGACAAAAGTGCTGCGACTGCTCTATCGGATTTGGCTCCGAGCAAGGTTGAATGGTCTCCAAGTGGTCCCGTTGGCGATAATCTAGCACGAAAGCCCGCGCCGCGCCCGCAGTTTAGCT
>CAZCZI010000120.1:2631-15352 GCA_964503045.1 uncultured Candidatus Obscuribacterales bacterium | reverse complement strand
AAAGCAGAAGGGCGCATTGCTGCGCCCCCTTCCCCAAACTTTATAGTACTATCTGCGGTGCCTGTTTCTCGCTCGTTCCTTGCAGTGTGTGTGAAAGTCGCTAGTGGAGGGCCTATCGGGCCGGATCGGCCCTCCTTGCGTTCCCATAAGGGGCAACTCGGTGCTGTGAATACAGCTAGTAAATTGTTAGAGTTGACCTCATTTTGGTGCGAGGGAGGGTTTTTCGGCTGAGGTTCCATCATTCGCTAGATAGCGGCGGAAGCATCTCTATCGCTTGCTGGTGTGTCTCAGCCGATGAATAGATGATAGGGGGCTTAAGTAATGGAGTTGTAAAACGGTAGGGCTCGTGCTCGCCCGTTCTGCGGCTTTTCCCACAGCCCCATCCACGGAGGGTTTCGGCCACGTGCTATTCTTGTGCGTAACTTATATAAGGGGTTTACCGATGCCACAGACCTTGTTGCAGATGATGGGAGTCAAAAGAGAGCCCATTGCTCTATCGCAGAGCGCTTTGATTGTTGTGGACGCCCAAAAGGAATACCTCAGCGGCAAGCTCCCTCTCAAAGGCATAGACGGTGCGCTCGACCAAATAGGCAAACTTCTTGAACGTGCAAGAAAAGTCGGCAATCCAGTCATTTTCATGCGGCACATGACCAATAATGAGGCTCCACTGTTCAACCCGGAGTCTGAGGGTTTTCAAATCATTGATGCCGTGGCGCCGAGGAAAGGCGAAATTATCATCGACAAAAAGCATCCAAGTTCTTTCTCAGGGACAAATCTAGATGATCTCCTCCACTCAATTGGTCGAGACAAGCTCATCGTTACGGGCTTCATGACGCACGCGTGCATTAGTGCGACTGTTCGCTCTGGAAGCGAATTGGGATACGAAATCACTGTCGTCGACTCGGCATGCGCAACACGCGATCTTCCGAAGTCAGACAACTCAACGATGACCGCAGAACAAATTCATGACACGACGCTTGTAGCGTTGAGTGATCTCTTCGCGCATGTGGTCAAGTCTTCAGACGATATTCCCAACTAGCTGATTCTCGCGCTCCGATTGGAACGCTCCTCAGAAAGCATAATAATCTTCCGGCATAGTCTCTGTCGGTCTCCAGTCGATCTCGCCAGCCTCGGCTCCTTTGTAGCGAAGAAAGGTTTCGCTTATTGCGTCCTTATCGAGCTTTGGATTATTCACTAGGCTGGCACGAATCCAAGTATCACTGACGTTGGCATCAAGTTGTCCCGATTTCGTCAACCCCAAAAGCAAAACCAACAAGTGTTTGCACAATGCGCCACTGAGGCCGCCGCATGGTTTTAGGTTCTGGGTTCCGCAACAGAATTTCCCGTCTGAGGTTAGCTTACAGGAATACACGAGATCGGGGTCTGTCTGGCTCTTCACGACTCCAGTAACGGAGGTCTCATCCACCTCTGCAAACAACTGGAATTTCTCCTTTTTCAGCATGCTTATTGCTTTCTTGAGTCGATCTTTCTCAACGCTCAACTCCACGTGCTTAAGAAATGATCCAAAGTCGGAGAGATTGGATTTTGTCTGCATGAGTGCTTGACGCTGAAAAGGATCCACACCGTTTCCACACCACTTTAAACTTCGTGGGTTATTGAATCCTTTTGGCAGTATAGTCTTCTCGTTGTATCGGGTGTTGAAAAACTTCACGTTAGTCAAATCGCAATCGGTGAGGTCAACCCCCTGAATGTTGCTTTCTATGAGGTTCGCGCCATTCAAGTTTGCTGATTTGAAACAGGCCCCTGAAAGCGAAGCGCCGCGCAGGTTAGCATTGCAAAGTGATGCTCCGGTAAAGTCAGCACTTTCAGCGTCGATCATTCTGCAATCTGATTCATCCATATTGGCGTTCGTAAATGAAGCTTCCTTTGCGCTGAGCCGGCGCAAATCCGCTTGTTTCAAATTTGCGTCTTTGAAGGATGAACCGCGAACATCCATCGAACTCAATTGAACTTGTGTAAGATCGCAACCAGTCAAGTCTAGCTTCTTGAGTGAGATCCGCTTTTTTCTCGCGTACGATAAGCCGTTGAATGTCGCAATTCCTTGCGCTCCTGTGCGCAGCGCATCGACCGCCTTCTTCTTGAATGCATTTTCTTCATCCTTTCTCGCGGCTTGCAGCTTTTTCAATTCTTCGTCCGATGGTGGTTGTACTTTGAACACCTCGCACCAAGAATTCAAAACAAGTGTTCTTAGTTCTTCTGGACCGAGCGAAGTCTTTGAAGCTTTCGCCGTCACTGTTTCTGGTAGAAGTTTGTAACCCCAGTACACCAGCTCGAGATGGAAGTATGCCCCTTCTATAGATCGCCCGTCGATTTGTCTTCGTCGAGGAGGCGCACCGTACACATAGGTTTCGTTGTAATCAATCAACTCGTAGTTGAATGGTGTCACCACCCAGTCCGACGTTGATTCAATCGAGATTTCAACTTCTTTCCCATCCTTTTCAATACATCCGACAAGCTCAAATGATTTGCATGATTTCAATTCGTTTGCGAGCTGTTTGAGTGCTGCACCCGTTGCATATTTGCTTCGATCGGAAGAATTGCTGATTGCCGAATCGAGATCCTTTGGGTTTCCTTGAACGTCAGCGAGTCTTGTACCTGATAGATTGCATCCTTTGAAATTTGTTCCTTCTAGTTGTGATTCCGAAAGATCACTGAGTGCAAGATTGGCATTTTCGAAATTGCAGCTGGTGAGATTGGCTCGATACAAGCGAGATTGAATTACTCGCGCATCCTGAAAGTCGCACTCGTTGAAAGTGCACGTCGATATCCCCGCATTATAGATGTCGACTCTTCTGAGATCACATTTGAAAAATTTGCAGCTTGAGAGTTCGGTTTTTCTCATCAAGACACGTTTGAATGTCGTGTTTTCAAAGGTGGATAAAGTAGGGCAGCTCGCTTCCAACCAATTGGCGTTTTCTATCATCACGTGCTGGAACTTGCAAAATGCTCCTTTCATATTCGGATTCTGCATTAAAGTATTTTT
Source organism: uncultured Candidatus Obscuribacterales bacterium (assembly GCA_964503045.1). Taxonomy (GTDB): domain Bacteria; phylum Cyanobacteriota; class Vampirovibrionia; order Obscuribacterales; family Obscuribacteraceae; genus CAYZJR01. Next base: position 12,348 of record CAZCZI010000120.1, on the reverse strand, counting down.
GAAGGTGCATCGTTCGATCGACAGAAACTCGACGTTAGTCAAGTTACCTCCCGAAAAAGTTGAGTACGTGACCACGTGAAAGCTCACACTGTTCAGCAGGGCATTTTGAAAATTGCACCTATCGAACTTAACGCTTTGCAGAAAACAGTCATCCAACTCCAGGTCGCGAAGATCCGCGCCTTCGATTTCAATCGGATCGTCGAGTGTTCTTGATGCGACCTCAAGAATGCTGTTGATTCTAAGTGCATCGCCCTCTTTTAGTAGAGCTATGAAATCCTCGTTTTGGGGAAGACACAGCGATACGATATCTCCGCTTTGAATTATCTGAATGGATGCACCTTTGTTGTTGAGGGTCGCGACGTCCTTTTTTAAGGTGGAACTCTTTTTTGTGTCGCCAAGAATTAGATAATCTGTTGACTCCGAGAGTGTGGATTCTATTATTCCGCCCTCAATCTTGATCATGGCCTCGATAGACGCATGGGTCTGTTCGAGAACCACCCGTTTCCCCTTGAAAGGTGATTGGAGCGTCGATTCAGGTGCAGCAGCAAGCGGTTTCGGCATTTTGCGAATCCTCTGGATGAAACAGTTACAGTGAACGGGAAAGTAATTTTACGGTTGAAGAGTTGAATTTAGGACATCGACGGATCCAAAAATGTTATCCAATACTTTCCGGAAAAAGGTTACCCCGTGCTTTAAATTCAGTGTTGAGAACTCACTCTGCCTCGTTTTTTGACATTGCCGACCGAGCACGGGGTAACAACTCTCCGGAGAACTCGAAGAAAAAATTTCGGTCCCTGTCAAGCTTTCAAAATTGGCGGGATTTATTCAAGTCAAGAGTTAGTTGTGGTGTGCAGCCGCGCGCCCACGTTTTTCATTGACGGTAAATAGGCCGATCAGACCCAAAACAAAATAAATTGTCGTCGAAAGTATCGCCCCGCGATAATTTTTCCCGAGGCCCATCTGCACGAGCCCAAACGTGAGCGGACCAACCGCGGTCGCAAGCTTCACTACCAGTCCCCATAAGCCGAAAAACTCCGCCGAGCGCCCTTCCGGCGAGAGCTGGCCGACAAGGGCACGCCCCGCCGACTGGCTCGACCCCATTGCGAGCCCCACGAGATTCGCTACCACCCAAAACACCGGGCGAGTCGTTGCAAAATATGCCAGCACCGTCGCTGCACCCCACAACACAAGTGTTATCGCGAGCGTTCGCACTGAGCCGAACTTGTCCTGCACGTACCCGAATGCGTACGCACCCACTGCCGCCGTTATGTTGACGACGAGAACCAGCAAGATATTATCCGAAGTCGAAAAACCCATTACCTCGGACGCGTACACCGACGCTAGAGTCACCACAGTGGTCGTTCCGCAGCTGAACAAAAACAGCGATATCAAAAAGCGAAACAAGTCCTGATAGCGCCTAGCATCACTGACAGTTTCTGCAAGCCGATGAAAGCTGCCTGCAATCAGATTCTTTGCTTCACTGACTGCTGGCTCTGCACGTTCTTTCAAAAACAAAAACGTCGGCAAAGATCCCAGCGCAAAACTCACTGCCGTGATCAACATCGTCCACGGAACATAAACTTCGGCACCCAACCCCTGTTTCTGTGCCGACGAAACACACCACAAGCAAAGCCCTAAAACCGAGAGCCCGCCTATGTATCCAATCGTCCAGCCAAATGCGGAGACGCGACCCATTTGTTCTTTCGTGGCGATTTCAGGCAAGAATGAAGCGATCAAGTCTTCGCCGGATCCATACATTGTATTCGCGACAACAAGTAGCGCAAACCCCCACCAAAGCGCACCGGGACCAACAGTCGCAAGCAAGGCAGTGCACAAAATGCAAACTCCTGTCGTAATCAACAAATACTTCTTCTTTGCCGCATTGATGTCAGCCATCGCACCAATCACTGGCGCGGTGAGCACAATGAGCAGTGAAGAGACCGAAATCGAAATCGTCAGAAGCAGCGTCGCGAAGTCACCATTGCCCGCCACTGTCTTCACAAAATAGGCACTGAAAATCGCCGTGTTCACGCAAGTCGAATACGAAGAGTTCGCGAAGTCGAACATCGCCCACGAGAGTATCTCGCCCTTGCTCGCCGGACCAAACTTTGACCCCGCAACACCCGACTCTTTCGTCCGCGACGAAGACTCGGAATCCCTCGACTTCTCCAAGCCCGACTCTTTCGACTCCCCCGAATCGGAATCGCCGGAACCGTTACCTTCTGAGGTCGCCAACCGCGCCACCCTTTATCGTCATATCCAACACCACACGGGTTCCAACACCAGGTCTCGACTCAACAATTAGCGTAGCAGGGAAGAAACACCGCAAGAGCATTAGCCTCTGGTTCATCCCTGCCAAACCCATGCCACCAGTGAGAGTGTCACGTTGTTCATTCTTTGCATCGGTGTTGAATCCACGACCGTTGTCCGTAACCATCAATCGCATGTTATTGTCGTGCATCTCGACATCGATGTAAACTTCGGTCGCCCCTGCATATTTTTGCACGTTGTTGATGCATTCCTGCACAATGCGAAAGATGTGCAACTCAACCGAATCCGGCAAACGCGGTAGATCCGATGGACACACCAACTGACACTGCATGCCGCTGCGCTGCTTCAAGTGGTCGGAGAGATCTTGCAAACTCGTTCGCAGTCCCCACTCCTTCAACGTCTTCGGAGTAAACTCACTGCAAATATCGCGCATCTGGTGCACGACGTCATCGATAATCTCAATCGTTTCGTCAATTGAGAGTTTCTTATCGCCCGAGAGATAGCGCCGCAACATCATCAAGTCTGCTATTACGCTGTCATGCAATTCGCGCGCGAGCATGTTTTTCACTTCTTCGTGTTCGTTGACGACGCGGAAAGTCAAATTTTGTTGCATCAAAACCAGTTCTCTGACTGCATTTAGTGGGTCTGCTCCAATATCTATCCCGGCTAGTGCTAGAAGCTCCGGCATCGACATTCGCGCTACCTCCTCGCGAGTAGTCACGTTGGGCTTAAATGGTGCCGACTCCTCTTGGGACGGTCCAAAATCGCCATCGTCAGCGAGGTGTTTGACGTTCTTTATTAAATTGATCGCCTCATTCACGTCCATGGACTTGGTCCGCACCTGAGACTGCGTGTTAAGAACGTATTTGAGCAGGCTCTCGGTAATTAGTTCCTCCTTGAGCAGAACCTTTCCTAAAGGCTCATGGTTGATGTAGCCGATTTCCAAAGCCTGAATCAAGTCTGTGACCGAGATTACTTCGGATTTGAGAAGCAGTTCGCCGAGACGATCGCCGGTTCCTTGCGGTGGTGGCTTGGGCGGTGCCTCACCTTCAGGTGTGTTGGTCAAGACTTGGCGAAAGGTTCGCATCGACTGCACGGCACTCTGCAGATCGATTTTGTTTTCGCGCATCAAAACTTCCAATGTAAGCGCCGAATACAAAAGCGACTCCGGAATCGTCTTTCGTAAAATGAGCACCTTGCTAAACGGCTGCCCCTGCGAAAAACAAATCTCCAATGCGTCGAGAAACTCTTTCTGCGACAAACAACCCGAATCCAACAAGAGTTGCCCCAAGTTGCGCACTATATAAGAACGCTGCGGTTGCCACCCCAATTTGTCCAGCGCGAAATCGAGAGGCATACCGTCGGCCCAGACGATCTTCATCGCTTCAATCGCCATCTGCAGAGGCAGCGAATACTCATTCACCATGCGGCGCGAAGAAACCGCCGCTTGCAAAATCGTGTCAGGCAAGGTCTTTTCTTCTTTGAGCACGCGATCAACCGCAAGCCCGGTCTTCTGCGCAATCGTGGCTATGCGCCCGTATTCCTGGATGTCTAAAATTCCTGGAGTGACTAAGAGATCACGATATATAAGTACGCCGAAAAGATCTTCCATTTATCTATGACTTCTTTTCATGACTCCAGCGCCGGACCATAACCGTTTTCCACTGCCCACGCGATCAGCTGCTCTCTGGTTTCCAGCCCCAGCTTCAAAAGCAGGTTTTCGCATTGCCGACGAGTCGTGGCAATGGAGGTCACTCTATGGTCTGCAATATCCTGGTACTTCATGCCTTTTGCCAAAAGGTGCAGCACTTCCTGCTCGGCGGCTGTAATTTTCTTGGTCGCCCCCGCCAACTGCGCCGAGGTTATGCCGGTTTCTCCTGCCATTACGCGCCTGATTGCATCTGCGACTGCGCTGACGCGTTCTGTCTTTAATAGGTAGGCAGCAACTCCCATTGAGAGAATCGCCTGAATGTATGCCATGCGCGCTTCTGCAGAGAATATTATGACCTTGGACGATGTGCTGGCGTCGATGAAAGCCGACACCATTAACCTGGGGCTGGGACCTCCCGGCAGGTGCAGGTCCAATACAATCACGTCCGGTCTGAGCTCGCGAGCAAGCCGCAGCCCGTTTTCGCAAGTCTCAGCTTGCCCGACTACCTCAATATCGGTAGCCGTCGACAAACCCAAAGAAAGCCCGTCAAGCGTGGCGTAGTGGTCTTCGACTATAAGTACGGAATGTTTGCGGTCAGACATAGATTTAAGGTATGCGGCTTTTGTTTTCGCCCCTGTTTCGCCCCACAGTTGCGGTAAGTTATCGCTATCAACGAAATCGTTGATACGCTTTTGAGGATTTACCACAGGTGGATGTTTTCGTACCATTTAAGTACGAGGTCGCACTCCTATTGAAAGTCCCCCCGGAAGATCCAGAGGTCTGCCAGGCGGATAGGTTCGCTTACTAAAAATCAGAGGCAACTTGGCAATGATGAACTCTGCAGCCGTCGAAAGATTTTACTCCGAAAGAGCGGAATACCAACAATTGTTGGGCACCCTCCTGGTCGGAACAGGTTATGTCTCCCACGTCCACTTCTCAGCAGCTTGCTTGGAAGGCGACGAGATGGACATGCTTCCCGGTTCGGTTCTTCTGGCCAAACGCCAAGTTACTATTCCAGTGCTGGATCAAGTGGTGGTCGCTGCTTCTTTAGTTCGGTCCGGCAAGGTTAGCAAGGAAACCGCTGTAGCGGCGCTAAAAAAGGTTCGCGTTCGCAATGTAGAGCTTGATGAGGTCATATCCACGCCAAAGCAACCCCGACCCCCACGCCTAGGGCAGTTGCTCAGTAGTTGCAAGCTCATCTCCGAACGCGAAGCTGTACTGGCAGCCGAACACAGCGTTGCAGACAGCAAACCGATTGGCAGTCTCCTGGTGGAAGCCAACATCATTAGCGCCGAAAGCGTCTCTGCAGCGGTTAAATTGCAAAAGTTGGTCGAACGCTCCGTGATTACTCACGAGCAAGCATGCAGCGTTCTTCGCATCGTACATCAAGAAAACTCAACCCTCTGCCAAGTTCTTTCCTCCACAAAAATCCTGGCTGACGACGCAACAGACAACGCAGTTATCGAGTTGCTTCAAATCGGCGGATTCATTTGCGACGACCACAAAGCAGCAGCGATGACTCATTTGAGAGAATTCGAAGCTGGTCTGTGCAAGCGCCTGATCGCCGGACGAATGATTGCCCCTCACACCTACGAAGTCGCACGGGGTTTGTGCGAACTCGTAGACAACAAAACCCTCAACCAATTCCAAGCAACTCAAGCACTACAGTTTGCCTCCAGAAACCGTACGTCAATCGAAGCCACGCTTACCGATCTTGGTTTTGGTGTCAAGGTTGCGCCAAATGGCGAAATCAAAAAATGCAAAGCCTTCTCCTTCGACACTCTCATCTCCAAACTCAAAGGTGAAGAAGGACGCGCACTGCTTCTTACAGCGATCGTAATGAGTGTGGTTTTGGCAGTTGCTAACAGCTTTATCCCAACCGAGTTTCGCTCGTACACAGTGATTCTCGCAGGCTCGGTGTTCGGTGGATTCCTCTTCTGCTCCGGCTCTTTCATCAAGGGCAAGAAAGAAGCCGAACAAGAACGCCGTGCCCGCCGCGCCAAAGAAGGTCGCCAAACATTCGACCGCCTGCGCGCACTCAAGAAACAATAAAAGTTTTCGCGACGAGTAAACACCGATGCCGGGAGCACCTGCAGGCTCCTGGCATAAGTGTATTTGGGGGGGTATTTGGCGATTTTTTGACATCCGAGTCCTTGGAATTTTGTTTCGGATTCTTCCGGATTATGGTTACTCCGTGCATGCAGTGTTATCTAAGAAGGCTTGTGGCACAAGGACTCACGGTAGGGGGGGTGAGCACGGGGGAACCACAATCCGGAGCCTCAAACGACAAAAAATCGACAACCGTCAAGTTCCCAAAAAAGCACGACCAGCAACCACTTGAATTCTGGAAAGAAAAAAATACACAGTAAAATAGAGCCTCTATGTAAGGGCTCAGCTATATGGAAACCGTGCGGAAATGCGCGACCTGAATCGCCGTGTGCGACATCATTGGCGTTCAATTGTATTGTTTGTTTTGGTTGGCCTAACAGCATTCATCGCATTTCCGTCGGCCCTTGGCTTCGACGACGAGACTCACAAGAAGATTACGGAGAATGCCCTCACTCCAATATCATTCAGCCCAAGTGCGCTTGCAACAATCAACCAGGCATCGAAAGCCCAAAATGAAACCAGGGGCACCAACTTGCCCAATCTGTTTGAGGCCAACCGGCATTTCAACGACAATGCATTGGGCGCAGGTTACGACTTTTTTCGCTCGAAAGCAGAGGAAGCACTCGACCTAGCGCGCGATTGCTACAAGAACGAAGGAAGTTTGCAAGGTGCTCGATACTCATTCGGAGAGGGTATTCACGCACTGCAAGATTTTTACTCGAGGTCGAATTGGATTGAGAAGGAGTACGCTGAGGGTGGCAATCCGATTGCATTTCGCTGGGACATGTTCTCGCCCTGGAATTGGGATTCTGGTTATAGTCGATGGAAAAGAACATGGACTGGGAGTCTGCCTGAAGGTTTGAGGACCGGCTACATGGCACGGGCGGAGTGGCGAGTGGGTCCTGTAGTCACTCAGCGCAAATCAAGCGCTAGTGAAGATGTCGGCACGCGCGCGCAGATAGTCAAGGAATTTCAAGACCAGGATTTTCAGAACACACAAAATCCGAGATTGCGCAGAACTTTTCCTTATAACAGCGACTATAAGGAGCGAGTAAATCAACAAGCCAACTTCCCCAAGGTGATTGAATATGCCACGCAAGATCCAACCAAGTCGCTGCTTCACTTCGATCTGAATAAAGATAATCCAAGCACCATGGAAGGAAGCGTTCGCACGCCAGGCGGCAAGACACTTTACGATGTCGCGGCCGAACTTGCCGCAACCGACACCCAGAGGCATTGGAGGGCGCACATAGAGCGCTTGGCTTTTGAAAAGTATGGCGGCTGCGCGGGATTGATTATTCCTGCATTCAAAGGAACGCCAATTCCTGAAATCAAAATGCGGGTGACCATCGATCGCAATCAACAAGCGCGAAACATGCCAATTCGCGGTTCTATCGCAGTCAAAGTCACCAACCTGCCGAAGCCGATGAAAAAGCCGATTCGAGTTGAAGTGAAATTCTATCTCGAGCCGTCGAACGACCCAGACTCGCGCGGTGGCAACGCGAAACTAAAAGTGCTCGAGTTTTCGGAGGAAAGAGAGCAGAGCTTCTCGCTCGAACCGTTCAATTTGATGATTGGCGATCGCACGGGAAAGTATGACCTCGTTGCCATTGCAAGCTACGAGTGTGATCCCGACTTTAAGCCAAACAAACAGAGAGTACCTCTAGACGAAAATGATTTGGAAATCAAGTCTGCAACTTGCGATCCAAATCCATTGTGCCTTGGTGAGACCGCAGATCTCACAGTTCGTTATGAGTATGACGAGTCCTCTGGAGGAAAAGTCTATGGTGAAGGAACGATTGAAAACGCTGACAGGAGCCAGATTCACCTCATTAACAAACGGGAGTTGCCTCTGACACGCAGCGGTGAGGCGATGGAGTTGGCACCGTTCAAGGAAACATGGAAACCCACAGTTGCTGGGAAATATATTTGGCGCATAAAACTAAGCACTAAGCAAAACGAGCCGCCAAAGACAGCAGAGGTCGTGATAAATGTGAACACGCCTGGTGAAAAGGGCGTGTCTGGTAACGGCAGAATCAACGAGATCGAGGGAAAAATCGGTGATAACTTCACATTGACCGTCAACTACGTTGTGTCCGGTGCCAAGCGAAATGTGACTTTCATTCCAAGCGAAACTTCACAGGTTCAACAAATTGACGGAAATCTCGAGTCCGTTGCACCACGAGCGCCACCACCCCAGCTCACCTCAAAATGCGAACCTATCAAACGACAGACAACATTTGTATATACAGCCACGAAAGCCGGAATATTCGAGTGGCGCTATGAGATTGAAGTACCTGGATATGGCAAGCTGACCGATAGCATCAGATTTGTCGTCAGAGTCGACAAAAATCTAGTAATTGACTCCGAGACGGTTGAGCCGGCTGAGGCGGCGGCGGGCTCGGCATTCAGGCTGAAAGTGAAGTATCACCTTCGAGGTATGGGCGCGTCCACCTACCAGAAAGTTGTGGAAATCAGCGACATAACGAGAACCGCCACCGCCAGTTTCCGCCCAGCACCTCGCAATGTCAACAGCTCAGACCCTACCGTATCGACGGAACACGGACCCTATACCGCCACCAAACCCGGTGACTACCTTTGGACGTACGATATCGATGCAGGCCCATTTGGTCGTGACAGGCGTGCTGTCACGTTTAGGGTGCTGGACACCACCGAACGATCGATCGACCTGCTGTCGGCAACGGTGACACCGGTGAAGGGTCCTGTTGGAACTACCCACACGTTGACAGTGCGCTTCAAACTAGTCGGACTCAAACCAAAAGAAAAGGTCGAGGTTCACGAAAACGACTACGTTGAATTCTCCAAGCAAGAAGCTCATGCAACTGTCACCAAAATAGTTGAAGAGCCTAAGGTCTTCGGAATGAAAGTGGCAGGGTTTGTCTCCAAGTACTCAGGCAAACATCGATGGAACTTCATCATTGATGCCGATGGATTCAGAACCTTATATGGCGGTGTGTCATTTGATGTTGTCGAGGAAGAGGTCAAACCGCAACTCAATGCCCGTCTTGATTTCCCCATGCTCACTTTGGCGCCGGGCGAGACCAAACTTTGTTCCACTTACATAAGCGGATACAGGGGCAACACCGGAGATCGCGTCGAGATCATCTACCCACAAGTCGTAGACAACTGGGGCTCATTGCCTGGACAGATTCAAGTATTTCCTGGTTCGTTTTCGGCAGAACCCTGGAGCATGCGAGGTGCAGGTGATTACACAAAGGAATACGCAGCCAGTCAGAGCTATCGAGCAAGAGAAACGGCACCACCGGGAGTGACACCGGTTCAGATTATCGTGCGGCAAAAAGGAGCCGGACAAGTCACGCTGACACTCTTCGTCAAGGTCGTGAAGAAGGGCGAAAACACCATGGGCACAGAACAAAACACGCCCAGATTGCCAGGAACTTACACTAATCGCACAAGACCTCCTGGCGGTCCTCAAATTCCGGACACGGGTGAACCTGATATTCCTACAACAGTTCGAACCGATCCGTCGGGCAATCCCATTGATGAATCAAACGGACCAGGCTCCAACACCAACGGTCCAGGCTCCAACACAAATGGTCCGGGAACAAACGGTCCAGGCTCGAACACCAATGGTCCGGGAACAAACGGTCCAGGCTCGAACACCAATGGTCCGGGAACAAACGGACCAGGCTCGAACACCAATG
>CAZCZI010000120.1:0-2531 GCA_964503045.1 uncultured Candidatus Obscuribacterales bacterium | reverse complement strand
CCAGGCTCGAACACCAATGGTCCGGGAACAAACGGACCAGGCTCGAACACCAATGGTCCGGGAACAAACGGACCAGGCTCGAACACCAATGGTCCGGGAACAAACGGACCAGGCTCCAACACAAACGGACCGGGCTCCAACACAAACGGACCGGGCTCCAACACAAACGGTCCAGGCTCCAGCTCCACCAGTCCGGATGACTCCGGAACTCCCAGTCTTTCCGATGATGAAGAAGCAGTCGTATACGAGCTCGCATTTGTGATGGTGAGCAGTCCTCATATCGTGAACGACAAGAAAGTCACCGATGCTAAAGGCGAGCACACGGTTAGCTGGGAAGACGATCAAGGAAGCATTGGCACGGTCAAAGCAACTGGCACGATTACGTGGAACTTCCCGAAGCAGATAACTCTTAGAAGCGATGGAGCAGGGAAGTACACCACCACATTTGACACCACGCAAGATGCGCGGTTTGGTGTCTCAGTCACCAAGGCTGGAGAGCACAAGGATCCCCGAACGTTCGGTATCTATACCGCTACTAATACCTTGAGCGAAACCACTCTTCAGGGAGATGGCAATTATAACCCCACCGGCAGTGCCTCCTATCGCGTCAAAGTTTGGGAAACTCCCTCCTATGACCTTACAACAAGCAGCACAAAGAGTAAGCCAACCAAACACAATGAACCACTAGTCGAGTTTACTCCTGACTATTTCGGTTTCCATTTTGACAAGCCCGCAGTGCTCCCGCATGGGATTGCTGCCACGCCGTTTTACGTACATAAGCCTGGAGCCAAACCTGAATCTGCCAAACCTGGATCCGATTCTTCCAACTCACAACCCAACGGTGAACAAAATCCGGACGACACAGAAAAACCAAAAGCTCAACTGCAAGCGAAGCTTGAACATGACGAAATTACCGTAGAGTCGGGCTTCCTTCCATCTACTAGAAGCGCCATCATCATCAGCGGTTGGGACAGAACAACTTCCAAACCGATCGAGGTGCTCTATCCCGGTCTTGGTTTCATGAACAGCTTGCCCAACGAGCTTCATGTCTTTAGCGGTTCTGGAAGGCAAGGTCCTGATGTGATGAATCGAGGTGCTTCCGACAATGGCGAGTATACGTGGATAGAATCGTACGACGCTAAGATGCAGGCCAAGCCCGGTACCTATCAAGTTCTCATCATAATCAAGCAAGAAGGCGCCGGCAGCGTGCAGCTGTTGCAAAACATCAAGATTGTTCCAAGCAGAAGCCCTTCTGGCACTCTCACGATGTTGCAGAATCGCACAAATCAAGCGACTCCAGCAGCTTCAACAACGACGCCGAGTCCATGGGGGCAGCCAATCACGAATGCCAATTCGACGCCGCCGATGACGCATACTCCATACACGCCACCAATGACGCACACCCCACCCTACACGCCACCGGCGCCGACTCAGCCAATGACGCATGTGCCGACTTACACGCAACCGACGCCGCCAATGACGCATGTGCCAACTTACACGCAACCGACGCCGCCAATGACGCATACACAACCTGCGCCGACGCCGACGCCAATGCCAACGCACACACCGACGCAAACAACACCACCTTCTGAAGAGGTTGATTGGAGATGTGCAGCAGGCAGATGGCACAACGACGACGGCATGGTCATTAACGTCACGATATCAGGCAACACGCTAAGTGCAGTCTGTGTCTATTCTGGTAAAGATCCAAAGTTTCAAATTTATCCTGGTGATCCAACCTTCCTCAACGCGCAGCCAACGGGTAGAACAACGTTTGCAACAAGCAAAGGGTACTGCTATCCGTGGATTGGGGATAACGTTCAGCCCAGAAGCGCACAAATTCGCATGGAAGGCAAAATAAATGCCACATGCGATCGATTGACTCTTACCTACTGGACCTTGAAACACAATTCGACTCAGTGGGTTGCTGGAACTGAGACCATGGGCAGTGCGGACTTTGTGCGGTTCAGAGGAACGGTGCCTAGCTCGACTCCAGTCTCCCAACCGCCGCGAGTGAACATTTCTGCGCCGCGCCTAACGCAGCCGGGTATTCCAACATTTCCAACCGTTCCAACCGTTCCAACAGCGCCGACATACCCCAATATGCCTGCACCGGCACCAATGACGCATCCACAGCCGACTTCAACCACGCCTCCCACGTCCACCTGTCCGCCTGGCACCACCCCCGGTGAGCAGGCACACACACCACCGCCTGCCAACAAACCCTCAGGTTTCGCTGGCACCTGGTATTGCGAAACTTTCGGCGCAATCACATTTACCGAAGGTGGTGGACGCTGTCGAGGTATTTTCCAGCCTGGGGCAAATGCAAAAGGTTACTTTGACGGATATGCTGCCGATGGCGTTTTCAATGGCGTCTACAACATGGACTACTTCGGCGAGAAAATGTCAGGGCGACTAACGATCAGGTTCAGGGAGGGCAAATCCTACTTGTTTAGAGCTGATTGGGTGTCATCGACTGGAAAGACAGGGTACTGGCATGGCTCCAAAGCTGATTAGGTCGTGATGAAGAA